>JAPLOU010000007.1 GCA_026400535.1 Hyphomicrobiales bacterium | reverse complement strand
GCGACTGGTCGAGATCAGCATTGCTGACGCAGAGCCAACAGCGCTGCGCCGGGCTGCACTGCTTCTGGCGGAAGCCGAGGCAAGTGTCGTGCATGCAGGTTTGATCGACGATCCCGATGCTGCTTCTGCCAGTTACCGCGCTGCGCTTGCCTTCGGCCGGGCAACCACTTCAGGGCGGCTGGTTGCTGCATTGGCTGAGCTTGGCTGGGCCAGCGCAAGAGCGTGGCGTGCACTTGACGAGGTTGATGTGATTTTCATGCCGACTGCACCGCAGACGGCTTTTGCCCATGGCAGCCCGGCACCTCCCAGCCAGGCAGATCTGACCACGCTTGCGAATGTTGCCGGACTTCCAGCCATTGCGGTTCCGTGGTCATCGGCTGACGGGGGATTGCCTTCATCGATGCAACTGATTGGCCGCCGGTTTGACGAAGCGCGCATCGTCGGTATCGCTGAAGAATTGATCCGCTTTTCCAATGGATAACCCCGTATATTTGTCGGATGCCGGGGTCTTGTCAGGTCAACTCTGGATGCAGCATGACGGCCTCTCGCGTCTGGAATGACCGGTCCCGGGAGTTGCAAGCGTTCCGCCCGAGATCATCGCACAGGCGGTGTGGCTCACCGTCCGCTTTCCGCTGAGCCGTCGTCTGGTCGCGATCCTCGTCGTGGTGATTGCCGGTAGCGTCCACCTGAGTGGCCAGCCTCACGGCAGGCGCAGTCAAGATCCGAGCTGTCCGCGTCTGCCGGACTGTACGGCCTTGCGAGACATCCATTCAAGGAAGCCCCGCAGGCCGGACGGGATGATGACATGGCACAAGTTCGGGCGCGCAGCAGACCACAAACTTCCGGTTCTCAAGCAGGCTGAGGCGGTCAGTGATGTTGGCAAGGCGTGATCAGACCCCGGCAAGTTACCGTGTCTTGGGTTGTCATGGATTTCGCCCTTCTGGTTGCGGCTTTCCCGAAACCCGGTGAAGGTGTCCTGTCAAATGAGCCGGAACAGCAGTGACAAGAACGTCAGCGTTCCAACAATGATCAACGTCATTGCCGACGCGTAGGTCGCCGTGAGCTTTCCATCCGGGGTCACGCCCGCAATTGATCTGAAATCGCTGCTCCAGAGATACTTCAGGGACCAACGATACTGAACAATCGAGATGACGAGCGCGGCGACGCCGCAGAAGATCAAGGTGAGGCCGAGATAGCGCGACGCCCCGGGAAAGCGCGCGGCCGAAACGCCCGGCAGCGCCTCAACGCGATCGAAGAACTGAACGATTGTGAAGCCGAATCCAAACAGAGAAATCGCTGTGCGCATCCACGACATGAGCGTGGACTCGACCGCCAGGCGTGTCCGCAACCAGGAAAAATGGCTGTCGGACGTTGGGCGCACGTCGAATCGTCGTTCAGCGCCTTCAACGGCTGTCACCGGACCTGTCATGCTCGAACCTTTCTTCTTTGTGCATCGTTTATCGCGTAAGGATATGATATCGTGAAGGATTTTGCTGCTTATACCGATCCGGACCGCGTCCGCTCCCGAGCCACACCCAGCATGATTGACGATACGGGTCTTCGCTTCACTTTTCCAGCTGCCGGAGGCCGGACGATCACAGCCGCCAGGGGTGGCTCGGGGAATCTGCACAGCGGGGATCAGTGGAGTTTCTGCCTGAGATCGGTATGATGCCGTGAACAGGGGAGACCAGGACGCGACGACCGCGCCGGGGCCACAGCCCTGCCGCCACGGCGAACGTCGCGCTTGCCGCGATCAAGGGCGGGAAGACGCTGGCCGAACTGGCCGAGCAGGTCGACGTCGAGGCCAGTCAGATCGCGTCCTGGCGCATGCAGCTTCCGGAAGGGGCAGCCGAAGTCTTGGGCGGCGACAGCAAGGCCGAAGCGCCAAGACCCGATTGCTGTGAAGGAACTCCACACCAAGATCGTCACGGCCAAAATGGCCCAGCGCCGAACGGTCTCGTGACGGACCATGATCCTGCGGGCGGCCAGCAGATCCTCGACCCTGCGCAGGCTGGGCGGACAGCAAAAGGACAGCCAGACCGCTTGTGCGATGACTTCGCCAGGAAAGCGGTAACCGCGAGAGCAGGCCTGTCGGAGCGTGCTCATCGAACCGGACGAGCCCGCCAACGTGACAGTGCCCTCCTGATTTGCCTGCCGCCAAAGCGGAGGTGTTACTGCGGCAGCGGACCAAGAATGGTGATGTTGTGTCTTTCAGCTGCCGCCACCAGAAAGGCCATGTCCGGTGCCGCTGGCGGTGCAGTGCTCGGTACGCTCGTCTCGGCAATGAAATCCGCAAAATCGCTGCCCGTGGTCATCGCCAGGATTCTGGCTGCACGATCCCCTTCGATGCGAAATCCGTGCGGAATGCCTCGGGGAGCGAAGGCAACGTCGCCCGCTTCAAGCAGCCTGCGGCTGCCATCGACGATCACCGACATTCGTCCCTCGATCACATAAAACGACTCGTCCTCGGAATGATGGGTATGCCAGGGCGACTCAAAGCCTGCAGGTATGACCTGCTCGATCAGGCTGAACTGGCCGCCGCTCAACGCGCGGTCCGCCTTGATCCAGGTCGGCAGACCGAGAAACCGGCGTTCCTCTGCGCGGGACGTCGGCGTTGGTCCGGGTGATGCGATCGCGTTCATGGAAAATCCTCAATGGACAGGGGCCTCAACATCGGGCATATTAGCGGAATTATATTTCCACGGAAATGTATTCTCGTCAATAGGGATATTCGCATGGACCGCCGCAGCTATCGGATGACAAGGCGAGCGAGGACGCAGGACGACACGCGGCAACGCATCATCCACGCGACGATGCAGTTGCACGACGAGCAGGGCGTTGCGGCAACATCGTTCGTGGATGTCGCAAAGCGCGCGGGCATCGGCGCAGCGACGGTCTATCGTCATTTTCCCACTGTGGACTCGTTGGTCATGGCCTGTGGCGCGCATGTCTGGAAGGAGATGGACCCGCCTGTGCCCGCACGGGCGGCGGCGATGTTCGAGGGCATCGACAAGCGGGAGGATCGACTGCGGCGCCTTGTTGAGGAACTTGACAGCTTTTACCGGCGCAGCTCGCTTCGGCTGGCCCGCGCGTCCGCGGACCGGCATCTCGTCCGCCAACTGGACGAATTCATGGGAGCTGTGGAGCAGGGCGTCGAGGCGCTCGTGCGCGAAGCGGTGAAGGATCAGGCGTTGCCCAACCCCGTTTTTCAGCTTTTGATCGCGCTGACGGATTTCCCGGTCTGGACTTCGATGCAGAGGATAGGGGGCGATGAACGGGAGCGGCAGGGCCTCCTGGCTGGCCTGCTCGGGATAGGGGGCGATGAACGGGAGCGGCAGGGCCTCCTGGCTGGCCTGCTCGGCTGGGTGGTGTCGGACGAACCAAAACAGTCTCGGGGTTCGCTCCAACCCGTCATCGGTCAGGCCGCGCAGCGTTGACGCCCTGCGGCCAGCGCTGCGGTGCATCTTTCCATGAAAATGAGTCGTCAGGTGAGTTTTCTGCTGAGTGCTGCGGGTTGACGTGATTGGCGCTGTCAGTCCCAGTCCGTTTGCGCAAACCTGGCCACAACCGTTCGCTGTTCATCTTTGAAGGTGAGCTTAACCCGCTCGCGCTGGAACTCAGTCGTCGCCTCCAGCATCTTCAGAAACCGGGCCTCTGTCTGCATCGCTGTCTCTTCGCAGGCCATCCGTGTACTGGCGAGCGGCCCTATTTTTATGCGTTCACCA
>JAPLOU010000056.1 GCA_026400535.1 Hyphomicrobiales bacterium | reverse complement strand
GACCGGGCGGCGGACCACCACACAAGCGAGGAGACGACCATGACCATGAATCGCCGCACCGTTCTGCAGGGCGCCGCCGCCGCCAGCGCCATCATCGCCGCGCCCGGCCTCGTGCGCGCCCAGGCCCCCGCGATCAAGATCGGGATCCTGCAGCCCGTCACCGGTGCGCTGGCGCAGGACGGCGAGTATGGCCGCCTCGGCGCCGAGATTGCGCTCAATGAAATCAATGCCGCCGGCGGCATCAAGTCGATGGGTGGCGCGCGCCTGCAGATGGTGTTCGGCGATGCCCGCTCCAACCCGGAAGGCGGCACCTCCGAGGTCGAGCGCATGCAGTCCGAAGGCGTCGCGGCCATCGTCGGCGGCTTCGCCTCGCCGATCGTGCTCGCCTCCTCGCAGGCCGCATCGCGCTACGACATTCCTTACATCTGCGATGTCGGCGTCTCGGACCAGATCGTCAGCCGCGGCCTCAAGAACACCTTCCGCTTCGGGCCTGGTTTCGGCGTCGTGACGCGTACCGCGCTGGAAAACCTGTCGAAGCTCAACGACGCCGCCGGCAAGCCGGCAAAGACCGTCGTGATCGTGCATGAGGACGGCCTGTTCGGAGCCGGCATGGCCAAGCTGCTGCAGGAACGCCTGCCGCCGGCAGGCTTCGAAATCCTCGAAACCATCGCCCATCCGACGCCCTCTCGCGACATGTCGAACGTGGCGCTGCGCATTCGCGCGCTCAACCCCGACCTCGTCATCCCGTCGAGCTACTATGCCGAATTCGTGCTGCTCTCGCGCACCATGCAGCAGCAGCGCATCCGGCCGAAGGGCGTCTACGCCATCCTGAACGGCGCGGCGTCGAATTTCCGCTTCGTGAAGGAATTCCCGGATGCCGCCAACCTCGTGATGGACTGCAATCACTGGGCCGATCCGCGCAAGCCGAAGACGGCGCAGGTCAAGGCGCTGGCGGAACAGGGCGGGCGCTTCTGGCTCTACAACACGCCTCTCAACTATTCCTGCGTGCGCCTGCTGGCTGACGCGATCGAGAAGGCGGGCTCGGCCGATCGCGGCAAGATCACCGAGGCGCTGGCCGCATCGACGTTCGCCGACCACATCATGCCCTATGGCCCGACGAAGTTCGAGAACGGCCAGAACATGGGCGCGGCCCCGGTCAACACCCAGGTGCAGAACGGCGACATCAAGGTGATCTTCCCCGACGCGTTCGCCGACGCCAAGCCAGTGTTCCCGGCGGTTTGAGGCATTGACGATGTCATGGGCGAATCAGACCCGACCATGACATCATCAGGCTATTTGCGGTGTCATCCCCGTCCCGGCGCCTGCAAGGCGCCGGGACGGGTTTCACCGTTGCAATCCCGTCTTGGATCTCCCTCCCGTCTTGGATCCCCTGAGCGGCCCGTTGGGCCGCCGGGGATGACACCCTGTCCATGCTGAAGTTCGATATCTTCTTGTCCGCGCTCGCAAACGGCCTCATGACCGGGGCCGTCTATGCCTTGATTGCGCTTGGGCTGACGCTGGTCTACGGCGTGCTGCACATCATCAACTTCGCCCATGGCGCGACGCTTACGGCGGCGATGTTTGCCGTGTTCGTGGCCCACAGCGTGTTCAAGATCGATCCTTACCTCGCCATCGTGATGCTCACGCCGTTGTTCTTCGGGCTGGGCTACGCGGTGCAGCGCTTTGTCATCAACCCGGCGAGCCATGGCAATGACAGCAACATCCTTCTGGTCACGCTGGGGCTGTCGATCATCATCGAGAACGCGCTTCTGGCCGGTTTCAGGTCAGATACGCGCTCGATCGACGTGCCCTATGGCTTCTCGGTGATCGAGATCGGCAACCTGTTCCTGTCGACGCCGAAGGTTGTCGCCTTCTTCGCCTCCTTCGTTGTCGCGGGCCTGCTCTGGCTGCTCCTGGCGCGGACCGACACCGGCAAGGCCATTCGGGCTGTCGCCAGGGAGAAGACCGGGGCAGCCCTGTCGGGCATCAATGTCGACCACATCTACGCCGTCACTTTCGGCCTTGGCGCCGCATGTCTCGCCATCGCGGCATGCCTCCTGATGCCGACCTTTCTGGTCAATCCGCGCATCGGCAACGCCTTCGTGCTGGTTGCCTTCACCATCGTCGTGCTCGGCGGGATGGGGTCGATCGCCGGCGCGCTGGTGGGCGGGCTGATCATCGGCGTGGTCGAGAGCCTTTCGGGCCTGTACTTCGGCGAGAGCCTGGGCCAGATCGGCATTTTCCTGATCTTCATCCTTGTCCTGCTGTTCAGGCCGACCGGGCTGTTCGGAGCCAAGGCATGAAGGAGCAACCCTACCTGCCGATCCTTGTGGTCGTCGCCGGGCTGGCGCTGCTGCCGCTCGGGCTCAGCTCCAACACGGTGCTGAACTTCCTCAGCTTCGCCATGATTATCACGCTGGCTGCGCAGGGCTGGAACATCCTTGGCGGTTATGGCGGACAGTTCTCCTTCGGCCATGCCGTGTTCTTCGGCACGGGCGCCTACGGCATGGCCCTGCTGCAGGTCCGCTTCGGCGTCAATCCGTGGCTGGCCCTGCCGCTTGCGATGGGGCTGGGAGCCGTTGTCGGCTTCGCCATCGGCTATCTCAGCTTCCGGGCGCGGCTGCGCGGGTCTTACTTCGCGCTGGTGACGCTGGCCTTTGCCGAGGTGTTCCGCATCAGCGCCAATGCCTGGGGCTTCACCGGAGGTGCCGCCGGCGTACTGGTTCCGCTCAGGCTTGATCCGGCCAACATGCAGTTCGCCGACAAGCGCATCGGGTTCTGGCTGGCGCTGGGCTTTGTCGCGGCCGTTCTGGCGCTCACGCTTGCCATCACCCGTTCGCGCTTCGGCGCGCAGCTTGTCGCGGTGCGGGAGAACGAGGAAGCCGCCCGGGCCCTCGGCGTCGACGCGCTGGCGGTCAAGCTCAAGGCCATTACCCTGTCGGGCGCGATCACGGCTGCAGCGGGCTGCCTCTACACCCAGAAATTCCTCTATCTCGATGCCTCGCTGGCCTATGGGCCGTGGATTTCGGTGGAGGCGCTGCTGGCTCCGATCATCGGCGGCGTCGGAACGGTGTTCGGCCCACTTGTCGGCGCGATCGTGCTGCTCGGCCTCGGCGAGGTCACCAAGATCGTGTTCGCCAACCTGATGGGCGGCTCGGTTCCTGGCGTGGACCTTGTCGTGTTCGGCATTCTGCTGATCATCTGCGTCGCCTACGCGCCGCGCGGCGTGCTCGGGCTGGTGCAGGGCTGGTTCCGGCGGAAGGCTCCCGCATGAGCGCGCTTCTCGCCGTCAACGCCGTCACCAAGCGCTTCGGAGGCCTCGTCGCCGTCGACAACGCCTCGATCGAGGTCGCGCAAGGATCGATCACCGGCCTGATCGGCCCCAACGGCGCGGGCAAGACCACCCTGTTCACGGTGATCGCCGGCTTCGAGCCCGCCACCTCCGGCTCGGTTGCATTCGAGGGCCGGGACATCACCGCCCTGCCGACGCATCAGCGCGCCAGCGCCGGCATCGCCCGCACCTTCCAGATCGTGCAGCCCTTTGCCGGCCTCAGCGTGCGCGAGAACATCGCGGTGGGGGCCTTCCTGCGCCATCCTGCGCGGGCCAATGCGCTGGCGAAGGCGGATGCGATCGGTCATCAGGTCGGGCTTGGGGCGATGCTCGATCAGTCCGCCAGCCAGCTCACGGTGGCGGGCCGCAAGCGTCTTGAACTCGCCCGCGCGCTGGCCACAGAACCGAAACTGCTCCTGCTCGACGAGGTGCTTGCAGGCCTCAACCCCTCCGAAATCCGCGACATGATGCCGGTGGTGCAGGCCATCCGCGCGGGCGGCGTTGCTATTTTGATTGTCGAGCATGTCATGCAGGCGGTGATGAGCCTGTGCGACAGCGTCTACGTGCTGGCCCAGGGCCGCATCATCGCCGCTGGAGCGCCCGGCGAGGTGGCCCGCGATCCCAGGGTGATCGAGGCCTATCTCGGCCATGGTGCGGCGGCGCGCATGCAGGCGCAGGCTGCCGGAGACGCGCATGCTTGAGGTGCGCGATCTGGTGGCGGGCTATGGCGGCGTGCCGATCCTGCGCGGGCTGTCGATCGACGTGCAACCGGGCGAGATCGTCGCTGTGCTCGGTGCCAACGGGGTCGGCAAGACCACCCTCAACCGCGCCATCTCGGGCCTGATCCGCACCACATCCGGCGCGATCCGTTTCGATGGCGCGCCGATCAGCGGCCTTTCGGCGCCGGACATCGTGGCGGCGGGGCTGATCCATGTGCCCGAGGGCCGCAAGATCTTCCCGAACATGAGCGTGCGCGAAAACCTCGAGCTTGGCTCCTACCGCCGCGGCAGGGTCAACCGCGCCGCCAATCTCGAACGCGTCTTTGGCATCTTTCCGCGTCTCAGGGAGCGCACCGGGCAGTTCGCCGGCACGCTGTCGGGCGGTGAACAGCAGATGCTGGCCATTGGACGCGGGCTGATGGCCGAACCCCGGCTCATCATCATGGATGAGCCTTCACTCGGCCTCTCGCCGCTCCTGGTCGAGGAGATGTTTGCGCTGATCTCCCGCATCGCGGCCGAGGGGCTGGCGGTGATGCTGGTCGAGCAGAACGTGGTGCAGTCACTGGAGCTGGCCGCCCGCGCCTATGTGCTGGAGAACGGCGCGGTGGTGATGGCTGGCAGCGCTGACGACCTCAAGCGCGATCCGCGCCTGATGAAAACCTATCTGGGGATGTGAGAGCATGGCCATCGTCACGCCCGGGGTTGTGCCCGCCTCGATTCTCGTCACCGGCAAGCGCCCGGCCTGGCTGAAACAGTGGGCCGGGTTCGCCCGCAGGACGCGCTTTGATGACCTGCCGGACGAGGTGGTTGAACGCGCAAGGCTGGTCATCCTCGATTCCATCGGTGCGATCATCGCAGGGCGCGCCGAGCCCGAAGTGGCCGCAGCCGGCGCCAGGCTGGTGAAGACAGCCAAGGCCCGGCGCGCGGGCTCGCCGCTGCTGCAGGCCTTCATGGATGGCACGGCCGGAACCATGCTGGAGATCGACGAAGGCAACCAGTACGCGCGGGGCCATCCCGGCATCCATGTCGTGCCCGCCGTGCTGGCAGCCGCGAGAACCCGCAAGGTCAGCGGTCAGGATGCCATTCTCGCCACCGCGCTCGGCTACGAGATCGGCGCGCGCATCGGCATCGCCTCGAAGCTGCGCGTCACCATGCACCCGCACGGCACCTGGGGCGTGATCGGCGCGGCCCTTGCCGTGGCCAAGCTCAACCGGGCGTCCGCCGCCCAGATCACCGAAGTGGTCAATGTCGCATCATCACTGGGGCTGACCACAAGCCGGCGCACGATGCTGGAGGGCGCCACGGTCCGCAACACCTATGCCGGCTTTTCCAACATGCTGGGCCTGATGGCCTGGGATCTGGTGGCGGGCGGATTCACTGGCGAAGTCGATGGCGTCGGCTCTGTCTATGGCGGCATCGCCGCCGATGACTGGCGGCCGACGGACATGGTGCGGGAGCTCGGCACGCGTTGGGAAATCGCCCGCAACTACTTCAAGCGCCACGCTGCCTGCCGCTACAATCACGGCGCGCTGGACGCGCTCGGAAGCATCATGGCCGAGGCCGGCGGCAGGCTTGATCCGGCCACGATCGCCTCGATCACCGTCGACACCTATGTCTGGGCGGCCCAGCTCGACCACCCTGCCCCTGAGAACATGCTGGCAGCGAAGTTCTCGATGCCTTTTTCGCTGGCGACCACCATCGTCAATGGCGCGGCAACGCTCGACGCCTTCCGGGCGCCGGCCCGCAACCAGGCCGTGACACGCGCGCTCGCGAAACGGATCAGCATCAACGAGGAACCGGCGTTGACGGCCAAACTGCCGGCCTTGCGACCGGCGCGCGTCGTCGTCACACTCAGCGATGGCCGCGTCTTCCGCGCCGAGGCGCTGACGAACAAGGGCGACACCGAAGATCCCTACACCGCCGCCGAGGTCCACGAGAAGTTCATGGAGGTCAGCACCCCGGTGATCGGCCGGGACCGTGCGATCGCGCTGTCGACCGCCATCCTCAACCTCGATGCGGCCCCTTCCCTGGCCGACCTCCTCAAGCTCAGCGAGACGACATGACGCTCAAGGCCCGCCTCGCCCGCAAACCCATCCTGCTGGCTCCCGGCATCTATGATCCGCTGACGGCGGCACTCGCCACGGATGCAGGTGCGGAAGCCATCTACCTGTCGGGCGCCGCGATCGCCTATACGCGCCTCGGACGGCCCGATATCGGCCTCGTCTCGATGAGCGAGATTGCCGAGACGATCGCGCTCATCCGTGATCGGGTGGCCACGCCCATGATCGTCGATGCCGACAACGGCTATGGCAACGCGCTCAACATGCAGCGCACCGTGCGCATGTTCGAACGGGCCGGGGCGAACGCCGTGCAGATCGAGGACCAGAGCTACCCCAAGCGCTGTGGCCATCTTGCCGACAAGCGGCTGGTGAGCCTCTCCGAGATGGTCGGCAAGGTCAGGGCCGCCGTCGACGCGCGCGCTTCGGCCGACACCCTGATCATCGCGCGGACGGATGCGGTGGCTGTCGAGGGCTTCGCTGCGGCGATCGAGCGCGCCGAGGCCTACCGGGCGGCAGGCGCCGATGTGCTGTTCGTCGAAGCACCCGCCTCGCGTGGCGAGCTGGCCGAGGTGGCGCGCGCACTCGGCACGAGCCTGCCGCTGATGGCCAACATGGTCGAGGGCGGCAGGACGCCGATCCTGCCGGCTGCCGAACTGGAGGCCCTGGGGTTTTCGCTGGTGATCTTTCCCGGCGGCATCGTCCGCGCCATCGCCCGCAGCGCTCAGGAGTTCTATGCCACCTTGCTGCGCGACGGCACCTCGGACGCCTTCCGCAACCGGATGTTCGATTTCGAGGCCCTCAACGCCGTGATCGGTACACCCGAGATGATTGCGCTTGGCAAGTCCTATGACGGTGACCGGCCATGAGCAGGCTCGACCCCGTCACCTTCGCCATTCTCACCGGCCGGCTTGAGCAGATCGCCGACGAGATGGACGCGACGCTCTACCGTTCGGCCTTCAATCCGATCATCGCCGAGGCGCGGGATGCCTGCCACGGGCTCTATCACGCCACCACGGGCGCCACGATGGTGCAGGGTGCCAAGGGCCTGCCGATTTTCGTCGGTGCGATGGCCTTCGCGGTCAAGGCCGTGATCGATAAAGTGGCGGAGCAGGGCGCTGTTCAGGAAGGCGACACCTTCATCTTCAATGATCCATACGCCGGTGGGACCCACCTCAACGACTTTCGTCTGGTTCGCCCGCTGATGCGTGGCGGACAGGTTTTCGCCTGGCTCGCCTCGGTCGGGCATTGGCTCGACATCGGCGGCAATGTGCCAGGCGGCTACAACCCGCAGGCCACCGAAAGCTTTCAGGAAGGCGTGCTGATCCCGCCCGTCAAGCTGTTTAGCAAGGGCGTGCTGCAGCAGGACATCGTCGACATCCTGCAGGCCAATACACGGCTGCCGCGCTCCAATTGGGGCGACCTCAATGGCCAACTCAACGCGCTCGATCTGGGCGAGCGCCGTTTCCAGGCGCTGGTCGACGAGTATGGCGACGCGGTGGTGAGCGCGGCGCTTGAAGCGGCGTCCGCCCGCGCCGAGGCGCTGATGCGGGCGAGCATCGCCGCCCTGCCGGACGGAGCCTACAGCTTCGAGGACTATCTCGACAATGATGGCATCGTTGACGAACGCCTCACCATCGCGCTTGACCTCACGATCAGTGGCGAGACGATGACGCTCGATTTCTCCCGCTCCTCGCCGCCATGCAAGGGACCGGTCAACATCGCGCGCTCGACCGCAGTGGCGGCCTGCTATGTGGCACTGAAGCATGTCTTCACCACCGTGCCGGCCAATGCGGGCTGCCTCAATCCGATCAGCTTCGACATTCCGGCCACCAGCTTTCTCGGCGTCACCGCGCCGCGCCCGGTGGCGGGCTATACCGAAACCATCCTGCGCATGATCGGCGTGGTGTTCGGAGCTCTGGCCAAGGCCGATCCGGCGCGCGCCACGGCCGCGCCCTTCGGCACGATCAACGCGCTTTCCATCGCCGGCCATCGGGCCAATGGCGAGCGCTGGGTGATGTTCTCGTTCTTCGGTGGCGGCCTTGGCGGCAATCCGCAATCAGATGGCCTCAACCACGCCAACAATCCGATCTCGACGGCGACGATCCCGCCCGCCGAGATCATGGAAGCATCCTACCCGGTGATGTTCACCCAGTGGGCCTTGCGCCCTGACAGCGCCGGAATGGGCACCCATCGCGGCGGCTTTGGCGCGATCTATGAAATCGAGGTCCTGTCGCCGGGCGGTGCCGATGTGTCACTGCTGGGCGAACGCGGGCGCTATGCGCCATTCGGGGTGGCCGGCGGCAAGCCGGGCGCGCTCAACGCCTTCACATGGGACAGCGATGATGGCCCGCAAACCGCGCCGATGGCGTCCAAGATCACCGGCGTGAAGCTGAGGCAAGGCCAGCGGTTGAGACTCGAGACACCCGGCGGCGGCGGTTGGGGTGACCCGGCGCAGCGTCCGCCTGAGGCCCTGGCGCGCGACATCAAGCGCGGCTTCGTGACGGGTGCCGCATGACCAGATGCCCCCGCACACTCGTCGGCGTCGATGTCGGCGGCACCTTCACCGATTTGGCCTTCTTCAACGAGGAGACCGGCGAATTCCGCACGGCAAAGGCACCATCGAATCGCGGCGATGAGGCGGTGGGCTTCATCGAGGGGCTGCAGCGCCTTGGGCCCATCGCCGGTCTCGGCGCGATCATCCATGGCACGACCGTGGGCACCAACGCGCTCCTGGAGCGAAAGGGTGCAAAGATCGGCATCATCACAACCCCGGGCTTTCGCGACACGCTCGAAATGCGCCGACGCGACCGGCCCAACACCTGGGGCCTGTGGGGCGATTTCGAGCCGATCTGCCCGCGCGACATGCGCCGCGAGGTCCCCGAGCGCACCCTGGCTGACGGCACGATCCGCACGGCGGTCGATGTCGCCGCCGTCGAAGCTGCCTGTCGCGCCCTGCTGGCGGACGGAGCCGAGGCGCTGGCGATCATCTTCATCAACGCCTACGCCAACCCGGCCAACGAGCGGGCGGCCCATGAGGCTGCGAAAGCCGTCTGGCCCAATGCACACATCGCCCATTCGGCGCAGATCCTGCCCGAAATCCGCGAGTTCGAGCGCACCTCGACAACAGCGCTGAACGCCTATCTGCAGCCGGTGGTGGCAAGCTATCTGAGCAAGCTCGAAGCAGGCCTCAAGACCGAGAGCTTTCCGGGCTCGTTCCACATCGTGCAGTCGAATGGCGGGGTGATGTCGACCGCCACCGCCCGCAAGTTCCCGGTGCGAACAGCCCTGTCAGGCCCGGCGGCCGGGGTGATCGCGGCGGCGGCGATTGCGCGCGCGGCGGGCTATGGGGATGTCGTCACCGCCGATCTTGGCGGCACCTCCTTCGACGTCTCGCTTGTGGCGGGCGGCGAGGCTTCGCTGAGCGCCCAGACAACCATCGATTTCGGCATGGTGATCAGAACCCCGATGATCGAGATCACCACGATTGGTGCGGGCGGCGGCTCAATCGCCCATGTCGATGCGGGTGGCATGCTTGCCGTCGGCCCTGAAAGCGCCGGCTCGCGGCCAGGCCCGGTTGCCTACGCACAGGGCAACGCACGCCCGACGCTGACGGACGCCAACATCGTGCTGGGCCGCATCAATGCCGACAAGCCGATCGGTGGCAAACTCGCGCGGCTTGATGTCGCGGCAGCACGCGCGGCGATCCTTGCCCATATTGGCGTGCCATTGGGGCTGGGGCCAGAGCAGGCGGCGGAGGCCATCATCCGCATTGCCAACGCGAAGATGGCCGGCGCGATCAGACTTGTTTCCGTCGAACGCGGGCATGATCCGGCCCGCTTCACGGCACTGCCCTTCGGCGGCGGCGGAGCGCTGCATGTCGGCGCGCTGATCCGCGATGTCGGGCTGAAATCGGCTCTGGTGCCGCGTTATCCGGGGATCACCTCGGCGCTCGGCTGCATCATGGCCGATATCCGCCATGATCAGGTGATGACCATCAATGTCATGCTCGCCGGGCTTGATGCCGCCGCGCTCGATCAGCGCATGGTCGAGGCCGGGCGTGAGGCGCATGCCGTGGTCGCAGCCTCCGGCCTCACTGTCGAGCGCATCGATGTGATCTATGAACTCGACATGCACTATCAGGGGCAGACGCACACGGTTTCGGTGCCGTTGCCCGTCACGCTTGGCGACAGCGCAACCGGCATCAGCGAGGCCATCGTTACGGCAGCCTTCGAAGCTGCCTATGCCCGTGCCTTCTCGCGCCTGCTGCCCGGCATTCCGGCCCGCATCGTCAACCTGAGGACGGCGGCCGTCGGACGGCGACCCGCCTTCGATCTCACGGCGCTGGCCCCTGCCGCCGATTGTTCGATCAAGGCTGCCGAGCGCGGCGATCGTCCCGTCTGGTTCGACGGGGGCTGGCATCAGGCCAGCATCTGGGACAGACTGGCGCTGCCGGTCGGCGCTGTGGTCAACGGTCCGGCCATCCTTGAGCAGCCGGACGCCACCACCGTGATCGATCCGGGGCTGGCGGCACGGGTGGACGGTTTCGGCAACCTGATCGTGGAGCGACGCGCTTGACCTCTTCTGTGCTTGATCCAGCCACCACCGCCCTCCTCATCTGCGACCTTCAGAACGACTTCATCCATCCCAACGGCGCCTATGCCCGCGGCGGTCAGTCAGCGCCCGAGATTGCGGCGCTGCCGGCACGGATCAGGCCATTGCTCCATGCCTTGAAAGCAAAGGGCGGGATGTCGATCGCGACCCAGTTCACGCTGGTGCCGGGTCGGGGTGGAGAGCCGCTGATCTCGCCGCACCTCAAGCAGCTCCGCCCGTTTCTGGCCAAGGGCGATTTCGCCCCTGCCTCTTGGGGCAACGCCACGGTCGACGAGCTGCAGCCCGTCGATATCGCGATCGAGAAGGTGGCCTACTCGGCGTTTTACATGACGCGGCTTGAGTGGGTGATCCGCAAGCTCGGCATCACGCGGCTTCTGGCCTGTGGCATCGTCACCAATGGGGGCGTGGCCTCGACCGTCCGCGATGCCCATGTCCGGGATATCGAGACCATCGTGCTGGAGGATGGCTGCGCCGCCTTCTCGCCGCAGGTTCACGACACCGCAATCAACGCCTTGCGCCCGGTCGGACGGGTCGCGGCCATTGCCGAGATTCTGGCGGAGGTCCAGGCCGCATGAGCGCGCCACGGACGCTGTTCGACAAGCTGTGGGACAGCCATGTCATCGCCCTGCGCGAGGATGGCGAGGCGCTGCTCTGGGTCGACCGGCACTTCGTGCATGAGGGTTCGCACCACGCCTTCCGGCAGCTGGATGCGAAAGGCCTCACCGTGGCGGAACCAGCCCTCACCTTTGGCATCGCCGATCACTATGTGCCGACGCGTGGACGGCCGCACATCGCCGACCCCGAAGTGGCCGGCATGGTCGAGCGGCTGTCGGCCAATGCAGCAAGGCACCGCTTCAGGCTGTTCGGCCTCGATGACCCGGCGCAGGGCATCGTGCATGTGGTCGGACCGGAACAGGGCCTGACCCTGCCCGGCTTCTTGATCGTCTGCGGCGACAGCCACACCTCGACCCATGGCGCCTTCGGGGCGTATGCCTTCGGCATCGGCGCGTCCGAGGTCGCCCATGTACTGATGACGCAGACCATCTGGCAGCGCAAACCAAAGCGCATGCGCATCACGGTCAACGGGAGATGGGGGCCCCATGTCAGCGCCAAGGATCTGGCCCTGCACGTGATCGCGACCATCGGCACCAATGGCGCGCAGGGTCATGCGCTCGAATATGCCGGGCCGGCCATCACAGCCCTGTCGATGGAAGGCCGTCTGACGCTGTGCAACATGTCGATCGAGGCCGGCGCGCGCTGCGCCATGGTGGGACCGGACGAAACGACCTTCGCCTGGGCTCGCGGCAGGCCGTTTGCGCCGGCCGGAGCGGCGTTTGACGACGCCATTGCCGCCTGGCGCAGGCTTGCCACTGACCCGGACTCGGCCTTCGACCGCGACATCACGCTTGATGGGGCTGATGTCGCGCCGACCGTGACCTGGGGCGTTAGCCCCGAGGATGCACTGCCGATCACCGCGAAGACGCCCTTTGCCCAAAGCGACGACCCGGCCCGGGCGAGCTACATCGCCGGCGCGCTCCAATACATGGGACTTGATGGCGGCATGGCGCTGAGCGCGGTCAGGGTCGACCGCGTCTTCATCGGCTCGTGCACAAATGCGCGGCTGGAGGACCTGCGGGCAGCGGCTGCCGTCCTGCGCGGACGCAAGGCCGTGGTGCCCGGGCTGATCTCGCCGGGCTCCAGCCTTGTGAAGCGCGCCGCGGAGGCCGAGGGTCTCGACCGCATTTTCACCGAAGCCGGGCTGAGCTGGGCGGAATCCGGCTGCTCGATGTGCGTCGGCATGAACGGCGATCTCGTGGCGTCCGGTGAACGCTGCGCCTCGACCACCAACCGCAATTTCCGGGGCCGGCAGGGACTT
Source organism: Hyphomicrobiales bacterium (assembly GCA_026400535.1). Lineage (GTDB taxonomy): Bacteria > Pseudomonadota > Alphaproteobacteria > Rhizobiales > Beijerinckiaceae > Allobosea. The sequence continues at coordinate 6,372 of JAPLOU010000056.1, read as the reverse complement.
GGCGCGCGCACGCACCTGATGTCGCCCGCCATGGTCGCGGCGGCCGCCGTCACCGGGCGGCTGACGGATGTGCGCTCCTTGCCCGCGCTCGGGAGTTGACCATGGAGCGCTTCACCACGCTGTCGGCGACGGCCTGCCCGCTGGGCCTCTCCAATGTCGATACAGACCAGCTGATCCCGGCGCGTTTCATGAAGCGCTCGCGGGCGGAGGGCTATGGCGGGTTTCTGCTGCATGACCTGCGCTTTGAGCCGGATGGCGCGGCGCGGACCAGTTTCGTGCTTGATGATCCGCGCTATGCCGCATCCCGGATTCTGGTGGCGCGGCGCACCTTCGGCACCGGCTCCTCGCGCGAGGCGGCAGTGTATGCCCTGTGGGACTATGGCGTCCGCTGCGTGATCGCGCCGTCCTTTGGCGACATCTTCGCCAGCAACGCGGTCAAAAACGGGCTTCTGCCGGCGCTCGTCAGCGATGCGGACTGCGAGAGGCTTCTGGCGGAGCTTGCCCGCTCGCCGCAGCCGGGGCTTACGGTTGATCTTGAGGCGCTGACGATCATCGGGGCCGGGCTGTCCCTGCCCTTCAGCCTCGATCCGGTCCGCCGCCTCCAGCTTCTCAACGGCTGGGATGACCTTGATCTGACGCGCCGCCACAGCGCCGAGATCGCCGGCTTCCGCGCCGCCCGACCTAGCTGGACCTGGCCGACACCGCCGTCCGCGCGCGTCTGATCATCGCTCTGCGCATCACGCGCAAGGCCAAGACTGGCGCGCTTGTTGCGCGCAGGATCAACCACCGACAGCGTGATGACGATCCTCCCCCGATAGGCATGGACAAACGTCCGGGCCGGTGGAACACTTGACTGGACACGTGGTCCACATCCGTTTGATGTCACCGGAAACAGGGGATTCAAGATGGCTTTTTCGGCAACCCGACTGACACGCTTTTGTCTCGCTGCCCTTGCGCTCGCGGCGGTGGCCGCGTCGCCGCCGCGCGCTCAGGCGCAGCAGCCGGCGACGCTGGTCGTGCCGCAGCTTGGCGAGCCCAAGACGCTGAGCCCCAACTTCGCCTCCGACTCGCTGGGCTTCGCACCAACGTCGAATGTCTACAGCCATCTTGTTGCCATCGACTGGGGTGTGAACAAGGGCACAGGCGCCTACGGCGACCTGGCCGAAAGCTGGAGCACCAGCGATGACGGCAAGGCGGTCACGTTCAAACTGCACAAGACCGCAAAGTGGCATGATGGCAAGCCCGTCACCTCGCATGACGTGAAGTTCACCTTCGACACCGTGATCGCCCGCAAGTACCCGGCCTTTGTGGTGCTCAAGAACGTGCGCGAGATCACGACGCCCGATGACAACACCGTCGTGCTGCATCTGATCGAACCGGAGGTCGGGTTCGTGCCGATGCTCGCGCAGGTCTCGACCTGGACCGGCAAGATCTATCCCAAGCACCTGTGGGAAGGGCAGGACGGATTCGACAAGGGGCCACTCGTCAACGCGCCGGTCGGCTCGGGCCCGTTCAGGTTCGTGCGCTGGGAGCGCGGCGGGCTGGTCGAACTCGAAGCCAACAAGGACTATTTCCGCGGGCCGCCGAAGATCGACCGTCTGGTCTTCCGGCAGGTCACCGATGTCAATGTGGCGCGCGCCGAGTTCGACAGTGGCCGGCTGCAATTCCTGAACTACGAATATGCGCCGCCGCTGGCCGAGGTTGCGGCGCTGCGGCGCGATCCGAAGCTGAAGGTCGTGTTCACGCCGTCGCATTTCAGCCGCGACATCCAGCTCAACCTGACCCGCAAGCCCCTCGACAAGCTAGAGGTCCGGCAGGCGATCGCCCATGCGATTGACCGTGAGGCGATGAACAGGCTGGCCTTCAGCGGTTTCTGGAAGCCGGCGGTGCATGCAAGCGTTGAGAGCCAGGGCGAACTGATCAATCGCGATGCCCGCTTCCCGGCCTTTGACCGGGCAAAGGCGGAAGCGCTCCTGGATGCCGCCGGGCTGCCGCGCGGCGCCGGCGGCTGGCGCTTTGACATTTCCGTCACCAATCCGAATTTCCCGGACTGCAAGGCGATGATGGAAGTCCTCGTCCAGCAACTGCGTCAGGTGGGCATCAACGCCAAGCTCGAGCAGTTCGATCAGGCCACCTGGTTCCGCCGGCAGGCCGAGAAGAACTTCGACATCTCCTGTTACTTCACCCGCTACGGACCCGATCCGGACGCCTTCCGCGAACATTTCATGACCGGCGGCGGCCGCAACAACATGAGCTACTCCAGCGCCGAACTCGACCAGCTGGCGACGCGCGCGGCGACCTTGCAAAACAAGGCCGAGCGCACGACGATCTATCACCAGATCCAGAGCCTGATCGTGCGCGACCTGCCCTACATCAACCTGTTCGACGAGCAGAAGACCACGATCATCCGCACGGGCTGGTCAGGCTTCAACACCGAGCCGGAAGCCTTCGACAAGGCCATCACCTGGTTCGGCTACTACACCGTGACACCGCCGGGACGATGACCGGGATCAGTGCGACAGCGGGGGCGGTTGACCTGGCATGAACCTGCGCCGCTATGTTGTCCTGCGGCTGCTTCAGCTTGTCCCCGTCACGCTGGTCGTGATCATCATCAACTTCCTGCTGGTGCATCTGGCGCCGGGGGATGTGTCGATCATCCTCGCCGGAGACACGGCTGACCCGGCCTATCTGGCCGCCATCCGCGAACGCTACGGTCTCGACAGGCCCTTCCTCGAACAGCTCTGGCGCTACCTCGTCCAAGTCGGCTCCGGCGATCTGGGCCTGTCCTTCCGCTCCCGCGAACCGGTCTTCGCCGAGATCATGTCACGCGTGCCGGCGACGTTGCTCCTGGTCGGGACCAGCCTTGGCCTGTCCGTGATCATCGGCACGGTGATCGGCACATGGATCGCCCGGCGGCCGGGCTCGACAACCGACAGCGTGGTGAGCGCGCTCGCAGTCGGGCTGTTCAGCGTGCCGGTGTTCTGGCTTGGCCTCATGCTGGTGCTGTTTTTCGCCGTGCAGCTGCAGATGTTCCCGGCCATGGGGATGTCGAGCGTCGACGGCCCGCGCGAGGGGCCGGGGCGCATTCTCGACATCCTGCACCACATGGTCCTGCCGGTGCTGGCGCTGATGACCGTTTCGGTCGGCCAGTATGTCCGGCTGGCGCGCAGCGCCGTGGCCGAGGTGATGGGCGAGAGCTACATCACCACGGTGCGGGCGATCGGATTTCCCGACCGCACGATCATGATGCACTACGCCCTGCGCAACGCGCTGTTGCCGGTTGTGACCGTGCTTGGCCTGCAGCTCGGGCTGGTGCTGACCGGCGCGGTGCTCACCGAAACCGTGTTCTCCTGGCCCGGCCTCGGCCGCCTGATCTATGACGCCATTCTGGCGCGCGACACGCCGGTTATCATGGGGGCCTTCATCGCCATGTCCGTCACGGTGGCTTTCGCCTCCCTGATCACCGATCTGGTCTACGCCTTTCTCGACCCGAGGGTGACGCTCTAGGATGGTGCCGGCGCTTCTGGCCTTGAGCCGCCGCGCGGCGTTCCTGATCAGCGCGGCGATCGTCGTCGTCACGGTCATCGTGGCGGTCACGGCGCCGTGGCTGCCCCTGCCCGACCCGAACGGCATGGAAGCCGCGCCCTACGAGCCGCCCGGTCCGGGCCATTGGCTCGGCACCGACAATTACGGCCGCGACGTGCTGTCCAGGCTGGCCTGGGGCGCGCAGCTGGCGCTGATCGTCGCGCTGGTCTCGTCCGCGATCGCCAGCATGATCGGCGTCATTCTCGGCTCGATCTCCGGCTATTTCGGCGGAACGGTCGATGCGCTCCTCAGCCGCACGATTGACGTGTTCCTGCTGATCCCCTCCTTCTTTCTCGTGCTGCTGATCGTTGCGCTGTTCGGCTCGCGGCTGGAGTTCACCATGCTGGCCATCGCACTGACCACATGGCCGCGCTCGGCGCGGATCATGCGGGCGCAGGTGCTCAGCCTGAAATCCCGCGTCTATGTGCAGGCGGCCCGCGCGGCCGGGGCCTCGCACAGCCGCACGCTGGTGCGCCACATCATCCCGAACGGCCTCGCGCCCATCATCACGGATGCGACGATCCTGATGGGGCTGGCGGTCCTGACCGAGGCAGGCCTCAGCTTCCTCGGGCTCGGCGACCAGAACGCGGTGAGCTGGGGCCGCATGATCTTCGACGGGCAGCGGCAATTGCGGATCGCTCCGTGGATGTCGATTTTCCCCGGCATCGCGCTCCTGCTGCTGGTGGCGTCGTTCAACCTGCTTGGCGACGGGCTCAACGAGGCGCTGAACCCGCAGCTCCGCAGGCTCGTCGCGCGGGCCACGCCGAAGCCCACCATGCCGGTGGGCGAGGCGCGGCCTGCGACGCCGGGACCCATTCTCGACGTATCGAACCTGCGGATGAGCTACCGGCTGGACAGCGGCCCGATCATGGCGGTCGATGGCGTCTCGTTCCGGTTGCAGCAGGGCGAGAGCCTGGGCGTCGTCGGCGAAAGCGGCTGCGGCAAGTCCAGTCTGGGCGCGGCCATCCTGCAAGTGATGGCACCGAACGCCACAACAGTGGCTGGCGATGTCGACCTTAGCGGCGTTCCGATCCTGCGCGATGGCCGACGGGTGGTCAGCCATGACCGCGAGATGATCGCGGACCTGCGCTGGACAATGGCGGCCATGATTTTCCAGAGCGCCATGAATGCGCTCAATCCGGTGATCCCGGTCGGCGCGCAGCTTACCGAGGCCTACAGGCTGCACCGCCCGGATGCGAGCCATGAGGAGGCGCTGGCGCGCGCCGGCGCGGTGTTCGACCTGATCGGCGTGCCGCGCGAGCGGCTCGGCTCCTATCCGCACGAGCTGTCCGGCGGCATGCGGCAGCGGGTGATGATCGCGCTCAGCCTGCTGCATGAGCCGAAACTCGTGATTGCCGACGAGCCGACAACCGCTCTCGATGTGCTGATCCAGGACCAGATCCTCGGCGAACTCGACGCCCTGAAGCACCAGATGGGCCTGTCGCTGATCCTGATCTCGCATGACATGGGCGCAGTGGCCGAAAGCTGCGAGCGGGTCGCGGTGATGTATGCCGGCGAGATCGTCGAGATGGCCCCGACCGAGACGATCTTCTGCAGCCCGCAGCATCCCTACACGAGGGCTCTGCTCGCGGCGCTGCCAACAGTGTCGGGTCCGCGCCGCGTTCCGGTCGGCCTGCCGGGCGAGCCGTTCAGCGTCGGCGAGACAACGCCGGGCTGCCGCTTTGCGCCACGCTGCAGCGTTGCGCAGGATCTGTGCCGGTCGAGCCGTCCACCACGCGTTGCCATTGGCGCCGGTCATGAGGCGCTGTGTCACTTTCCGGCAGGCGGCGGCGCATGACGAGGCTGCTCGAAGTCCGCAACCTGACGAAGCTCTACCCGCTGCGCAGCAGCGCGCTGGCCATGTTGCGTGGCGAACGGCGTGTCCTGCGCGCCGTCGATGGAGTCGATCTCGACCTGTCGGAAGGCGAGGTTCTGGCCATCGTGGGCGAGTCGGGCTCGGGCAAGACCACCACCGGCAAACTGATCACCCTTCAGGAGCGCCCCACCGGCGGCTCGTTGCGGTTTGACGGCGCGGATGTCGTCAATCTGTCGGGTGCGGCGCTCAAGGCCTACCGCCGGCGCGTGCAGATGATCTTCCAGAATCCCTATGAGGCGCTCGATCCGCGCCACACCGTGCTGCAGTCGGTGATGGAGCCGCTGGACATCCACAAGGTCGGCACACCCGCATCGCGGCGCGCAGCGGCCGAGGCCGCGCTTGATCAGGTCGAATTGAGGCCCACAGCGCGCTATGCGACGCGTTATCCCGCCGATCTGTCCGGTGGTCAGCTTCAGCGCGTGGCCATCGCGCGAGCGCTGGTCCTCGATCCGCGGCTGCTGGTGGCCGACGAGCCGGTCAGCATGCTTGATGTCTCGGTACGCGCCGGGGTGATGAATGTGATGCTGCGCCTGAGCCGGGACCTAGGCCTCGCCTCGCTCTACATCACGCATGACCTCGCCGTGGCGCGGGCCATGTCCACACGGATTGCCGTGATGTATCTCGGCGCCATCGTCGAGCAGGGTCCTACAGAAACGATGATCTCGGCGGCGGCACATCCCTACACCCGTCTGCTGGTCGGTGCGGTCCCGGAGCATCGGCCGGGGCACAGGCGCGAACGCGTGCGGCTGGCTGGCGAGGCCTCGGCGCTGACAGCGGAGCCGGCCGGGTGCCGCTTCGCACCGCGTTGCCCTGCTGCGACCGCACTGTGCAGGACTGTTCCGCCGCCGCGCGTCGCGCTGACGCCGGAGCACTGGTCAGCCTGTCATTTCGCCACTGGCGGCCCCTGATCG
>JAPLOU010000031.1 GCA_026400535.1 Hyphomicrobiales bacterium | reverse complement strand
CCTACGACCGCCGCCTGTCACGTCGACTGCGTAGGGCATTGCGATGTCGCGTGTCCAATCGAAAACGAGGGGAGAGGTGCGTCTCGATGAAGGCGAATTCGGTAATTTTTCCGCTCACCAACCCTAGCCAGCCTCCAGAAAAGGGCCGAAGGCTGACGACGTCGGCACGGCCTTGTCAAAAATCACAAATCCGGGCAGATTTCGCCTTGAGCCAGAGTTCATCTGGGGAATGTCGTCTAAGTATGCGTTTTTGCAAGTGTTTCCCCGGACTGTCGCGTCGAGGCCCTCCATGGCAACCTCCCGCAGGTGGGCATGGGTTGCGAGGGGCAGCAAGGCCGGGTGGAGAATAAGATGATCAAGGCAATCTTGGCTGCAGGCGTTCTTGCGGGCCTTATGCTGGGCGCGGCCGCGCCGGCGCAGGCCGACAGCATCACCTTCAAGGTCCGCAGCTTCCACAAGTTTTCCGTCGACATGAAGTTCTACTCCAAGAGCCGGAACAACATCTGGCCGAGCGCCACCAGCCACTGGACGATCAAGGACTTCAACGTCAAGGACTACAAGCTGACCTGCGTCCGCGGGGAGCGCATCTGCTATGGCGCCGCGACCAGCGGTTCGGGCCGGATGTCGTGGGGCGTGGGCCTGTCGGGCAAGGCCGGCTGCAAGAACTGCTGCTGGACCTGCGGCGGCGACACCACCACGCCGATCATCAACCTGAACGAGGTTTGAGGTGAGGCTCGCCGTCTCGGCGGCGCTCATCGCGCTGTTTCCGTTGGCAGCCGTGGGCCAGCAGCCGGCGCCGCAGCCGGATGTCGACCTCAAGCTCTTCGAGAAGGCCGAAGCAGACCGCTCGCGCGGCTGCACGGTCGCGCTCTGGCAGGCCGACCGCGATCCGGAGAAGGACCGCTACGCCATCAGCTTCATCGAGCAGCTCTACGGGCGCGACAACCTGCGCCAGCCGGCGCGGGTCAAGATCGGAGCGGCGGTTGTCCCGCTCCAGCGCGTCGCCGTCGGCGGAAAGACCGAAGGCTACGGCCTTTATCCCTATCAGCTCTACCGCATGCCCGAGGACGGCAATTTCGTGGTGCTGGATCTCAAGCTGGGCGGGCTCGAAGGCGAAGCGATCGACGTCACGACTGGCACGATGACGATCATCATGCGCGGCGCCCGCGTCTTCCGGCAAACCGTGAAAGGCGGCGCAGGCTGCATGGGCGCGCCGTTGACGGCGGCGCAACCTCAATCCGCCACGCCTGCCGCGGCACCGCCTGCCGCGCGCCCAGCGACGCCCGCCGCGCGGGCGGCCGCTCCCGCAGTGGCGGCCGCGCCCCAGGAGCATGAAATGCGGCCGCCCACGCCGGTCACCGAGCGCTACCGTTCACCGGCGATGTTCACGCGCTACGCGGTGCGGCCGCAGCAGATTCCACGCACGCTGATCACGCGGCTGGAGCGCGCCTTCTCATGTTCCGCGGAAATGATCCGCACGGGCACGGTCGGGTTCCAGATGTCCGAGGAGTCGGCGATCTGGGAGATTCCCTGCGAGCGCTTCGCCTATCAGGCGAACTCGATTTTCGTGCAGGTGTATTTGCCGGATCCGACCCAGAACCTCAGCTTTCTCCAGTTTGACGCGCCGAAGGGCAAGACGCGCAGCGCGGGACGTTCGACGCTGCTCAACGCGGAGTGGGACGTGCGCACGCGCACCGTATCGAGCTTCGCCATGGGGCGCGGGGAGGGCGACTGCGGCACCTTCGAGCGCCATCGCGTGATGGATGACGCGACCTTCCAGCTCCTCGAGTATCGCGAGAAGACGGCCTGCGACGGCAAGCCGGGCAAGCCGGAGGCTTTTCCGCTGGTGTACCGTGCCCGCTAGGTGCGGCGTGCGCGCCAGATGCTCCTTGGCCGTCGCGGCGGTCATCGCGGCCACCGCCGCCGCGAGCGCAGACGCCATCGGCGATTGCGAACGTCATCTGGTCGAGACAGCGCGCAAACAGGGTTGGACAATCCAGTCCTTCGTGATCGAGCGCGGCGCTTCGCTCACGGTGAACCGTTTCGACGATCAGGTGGGCTCGCAGCGCGTCTCCACCGAGTATATGGGGTTCGCCCGGCTTGCTGACGCATCAGGGTCACGGCGCGCCGCATTCGTGTGCCTGCATGCGGGGGCCGGCCGACGCGCGGTCTATGTCGGCGTTCTGCCGCCGTGAGCGCCATCCGCTGCGTGCGCGGTTGTCCGCATGCGCAGTTGTCCGGCCTTGCGCGCCGCATGGGACGCGGCATAATCGCTGGTGATTTCCCCGTGGATTATCGTGGTGAAGGCAGACTCTCCTTACAAGACGCTCGAGGACCTGAAGGGCAAGTCGCTCGGCTGGCCCACACCAACCTGTGCCTCTGGCTACGTGCTGCCGATGCACGATTTCCGTTGAAAGCCATCAGCAACAACTTGGCAAGGCCCCGCAGAGCACGCCGAGCCTCACCTGGTTGATCAACGCCTCGTCCGAAAACGCCAGCGCGCCAATGAACAGGCTCATGGTGAAACCGGCCCCCGCAAGGCAGGCGATGCCAACAATGTCGGCTCAGCCTGCACCAGCCGGCCGTTTTGCCACCCGTCACGTCGCCAGCGCGATCTTGTCCTGCGTCATGGTGTCAAAGTCGCTGGCGTCGTGGCGTTCATGCAATTGCAAGGCAGGCTCACCGGTTACCCGGTTGACCATACGGCCCCGTTTCACGGCAGGTCGCGCATCGATCTTTTCGGCCCAGGCCATAACGTGGGTGTAGGACGCCACGTCGAGAAACTCGGCCGCGCTGTACATGCGGCCCAGAACGGTCTGGCCGTACCAAGCCCAGATTGCGATATCGGCGATGGTGTAGTCGGCGCCTGCCATGTAGGTGTGATTGGCCAAGTGCTTGTCGAGCACATCCAACTGCCGCTTGGTTTCCATCGTGAACCGGTCGATCGGATACTGGAATTTCTCGGGCGCATAGGCATAAAAGTGCCCGAACCCGCCGCCGAGATATGGCGCACTGCCCATCTGCCAGAACAGCCATGACAGGCACTCTGTCCGCGCTGCATGTTCTGTCGGAAGGAATTCGTCGAACTTCTCGGCGAGATACAGTAAAATTGCGCCTGACTCGAAGACACGCTGCGGCGTTTTGCCAGATCGATCCATCAACGCCGGGATTTTCGAATTCGGATTAACCGCAGTAAAGCCGCTGCCAAACTGGTGACCCTGGTTGATGCGGATCAGCCAGGCGTCATACTCGGCACCCTTATGGCCCAAGGCCAGCAGCTCTTCCAGCATCACAGTCACTTTCACGCCGTTGGGCGTACCAAGCGAATAGAGCTGCAACGGATGCTTGCCGATGGGCAGGTCCTGTTCGTGGGTGGCACCGGCGATCGGACGGTTGATGCTGGCGAAGGCGCCACCATTGGCCTGATCCCAGGTCCAGACCTTGGGCGGAATGTACGGGCTCTTCTCATTCATGTCGGACGCTTTCAAAAGGGACGGACTGCAAACGTAAGTAGCATATGGCCCGCTGAAACGCACAGCACAGGATGACGCAAAGCTAACGGACGATGTCCTGGTCTAGCGTGCAGTCGGCGGTGGCGATTGATCGATTTTCGGGTGAATGTGAACCGGCACGCCATTTGACCACGGATCGGATCCGAAGGCTGACCCGACCGGAATGCCGGCAAGAACCTGATGTTACGCCATAAACTGCGGTAGCAACAGGGTCATTGCTGGACGCCTGAAGGGGTCAAATCTCGCACACCGCGCGTGATGGTCACCGACAAGCCCGCTGCCTCTGGCGCGGCCCGGACCGGGATTGCCGGCTGTGGCGCCAGATTTCGAGATCGATGATGGCGAGCCCACAGCAGACTATGGCAAATCGCAGTGTTGAAACGGGGAGCCAGGCCGTGGTCATTTGATGGCCTTGTGACCTTCCATGAAAAATGGTACTTTTTTGAATTCCGGTACGTTTAAGGGTTCGGGTCATGCAAGCGCATCGCGCAAAACTGATCGAGGGCGGCAAGCTGATCATACCAGCGCCGATGCGGAGATCACTCGGACTGGCAACGGGTGACGTTGTCATGATCGAGATGGACAAGGGCGATATCCGGATCCGGACGCTTGACAAGGCGCTAGCCCGCGCCCGCGCCATCGTGCGCCGACATGTTCCTGAAGGTCATTCACTCGTTGACGAGCTGACACGCGAGCGGCGCGTGGAGGCGGACCGTGACTGATGCAGTCGTCCTCGACAGCTCTGCGATCCTTGCTCTTCTGAATGATGAACCTGGGGCTGACAAAGTCGAGGCAGTCCTGGACCGCGCCATCGTGGGCGCGGCCAATCTGGCTGAAGTCGCGGCCAAACTCTCTGACACGGGGCTTGCCCAATCTGAGGTCGAAGAAGCGCTCGCTTTGTTCCACGACGTTAGGCCGATGTCCAAGGAGCAGGCGCTTACTGCCGGGAGACTTCGAGCACCCACTCGAAGCCTTGGCCTTTCGCTGGGCGACCGGGCATGCCTCGCACTCGCCATGGAACTCAAGGCCAGCGCAATGACATGCGATGGCGCATGGGCCAGCCTCGATCCCTCAGCAATCGGCGAAGCAAGCGTGCAGATGTTGCGCTGATCGACGCCGCTCGTCACTCCTGCAGTTGGCTCAGGTGCGGACGTTCGTACGATCCAGCGCCGATTTCCGCTTCGGGCGCGGCGCCATGGGCATTACCACCAACAAGAGCATCCGCGACTGGACCGAACTGCTTGCCGGCGACGAGGTGCTGGCCACCGCCATCCTCGATCGCCTGCTCCATCGCGCCCATGTCCTCGACATCAAGGGCTGAAGCTACAGGCTGCGCGATCTCGAGGAAGCCCTGAAGGGTTGACCATCCCAAAACCCGCACCCGGCCGACCGCGCCTCCGGGGCGCGCGCTCTGACTCTTGACGGTCAGCGCGCGCCCCGGAGCCGCTCCGTTGCGCGACACCTCGTAAATCTGGGTGTCGCTTGACACCTGTAGATGCGGCTGGGGAATACCCAGTCCGATCCGATGGCGCGTCTGATCTTAAGCCAATCTGCCAGCGCTTCGCAGGTTGGGTCAGTCAGCTCGAACGGCACCAGCCGCCCTGTCTTCTGCTGAACGACTGTTGAGCGCAGGCGAATGGCACCGCCTGTCATCCCATCGGCAATGCGCAGCTTGACCACGTCGCAGCCTCTGAGCTTGCTGTTGATGGCAAGGTTGAACAGCGCGAGGTCACGCAGCTGGCCGCCATCTTCAAGCGCGTTCGGATCTCCCAGATGTGCTTGGCCTTCAGCGGTGCTTTTGGGCCGACGATCATGCCGGCGTTCCAGGCTGCACGGGTTGATCGCGTTGTACAGTTTTGTTCGGTTCTCATGACGGTCTCCTATCCAGAGCGCCGCATCTGCAAAACAGGATAACACGTTAGCTGCCTTTCGTTCATTTAGGCGGTGGCCGACAGAGCGGCTGCGAAGACGTCGCGGTTATCGATGATCAATGAGAGCGAGAATTCGGAAGGGCGTGCTTTGCGAGGCATGTTGAAAAATGCCATCAGATAGTGTAATTTGATAGCATAGCAATCAGCAAGGGACTCAAGCCATCATGGCTGCAGTGACCATCCGCAATCTATCTGAAGAAACGCACCGCGCCCTGAAGGTTCGTGCTGCCCAGCACAATCGCAGCACGGAAGCCGAGATGCGCGCTATTCTGGAGGCAACCGTACGTCCTGCAGGGCGGCTGCGGCTCGGCACAGCTCTGGCGGAGAGGAGCCGGACGATCGGGCTCACCAACGCCGATGTCGAAGCACTGGAGCAGGCTCGTGATACGACACCAGCAGAACCGATGCGCCTCGGATGATCCTTCTCGACACCAATGTCGTCTCCGAGGCGATGAAGCCTGATCCGCATCCGGCGGTCCGAAATTGGCTCGACGCCCAGGCAGCGGAAACGCTTTACCTGTCCAGTGTCACGGTTGCTGAACTGATGTTCGGCATCGGCGCACTGCCCTCGGGAAAACGCAAGGACAGGCTAACAGCCGCACTGGACGGCGTGCTTGAGCTGTTCGCCACCCGGCTTCTGTTGTTCGATCTCGAAACAGCGCGCCGCTATGCCGATCTCGCTGTCAGGGCGCGTGCTGCCGGCAGGGGGTTTCCAACGCATGACGGATACATTGCCGCCATCGCGGCAACGCACGGTTTTACCGTCGCATCCCGTGGTGGCAGTGCGTTCGAGGCGGCTGGACTCATCGTGATCGATCCGTGGACAGCCAATCCCGCCGGCAAGTAGCGGAAGGATTTGGCCGAAAGCGGCGGATCGGCGCGTCCCGTCCTTTCAGGCGGTTTGTCCGAATAACAGCGGACATTTCCGCGAAACTGATTGCACGTCTGAAGCAAACGCGGGAACGAACGCTCACTCTGCCGAGCGGAGAAATTCCTTGCGCAGCATGCAGTGCACACCCTTGTGCTGGTTGACCGTCTGGGTGATGCGCAGGTCGGCGGTGATCGAGCACAAGCCATAGGCCTGCTCGCGGCTGAGCCCCGTTCTGTCGACAATCAGGGTGATCATATCGCGAAGGGCCTTTCGCGCGCAGGTGTCGAGATCGGGATCCATGCCGCATGTGATCACGTGGGTCGGTGTTTCAGCGCGCGGGTAGGTGAACCCGAGGTCCTTGCGGACGATCAGCTCGAAAGTTCCGGTCAGCGCCGTTTCGATGGCCGTGACGTTGACCTCGCCATCGCCTTGCAAGGCGTGCCCGTCACCACACGAGAAACCCGCGCCCTCCACAAAAACCGGCAGGTAGAGCGTGCTGCCCGCAACCAGT
>JAPLOU010000014.1 GCA_026400535.1 Hyphomicrobiales bacterium | reverse complement strand
TCGTAGGCCCGGTCAATCGAATCCATGTCCTCGCGGCCGGTGATGACCATGATCGGCATGTCGTCGAAGCGTGCGTCTGCGCGCAGGCGGCGCACCATCTCGATGCCGCTGATGCCCGGCATGTCGACATCGACCAGCGCCATGTCGAAGCACCGCTCCGCCAGAAGGGCGAGACCCTCCTCGGCAGAACCCGCGGTGGTGATCTCGGTGGCCGGTGTCGCCAGGTAGACGGCGCAGAACTCGCGCTGGATCGCGTCGTCATCCACGGCAAGGATGCTCACTGCCTCGTCAAGCACGAAGGTGAAGCGGCATTGTGACGGAACAGCGAGCATGAAGGGAGCGACACCTGACTGGACCAAGGGACTATGGAGAATGAACTGAATAGCAGACAGACATGAAGATACCGTTTGTTCTTGGGTCGGATTCATGGTCCGCCGTTCGCCGAAACTTAACCTTGTGCTGCCATCATCGCAGGATGGGTCTGCGCTCCACCTCCATCCGCACGCGGCTGCTGCTGCTCGTCGTGATCTCCATCACGCTCGCGCAAGGCGCCAGCCTCGGGCTGTCGCTGTGGCAGGAGGTGACGCGTTATGCGCGCGTGAAGCATGACGGGCTGGTGTCGACCGCGCAGGTCATCGCCGCCGCCGCCGCCCGGGCCACCGCTGAACGGGACATCGACGCCGCCTATCAGGCGATCCGCTCGGTTGGCTCGATTGCCGGCATGACCTTCGCGGGCCTTGAAACGGCCGACGGCCGCTCTCTCGCCGATGTCGGCGCCACCGAGCAACTCGTCAGCGATCTCGTCATCGAGCGACCGGGCGAGCCTCTGCCGCTGCTGGCGTTGCTCAGGAGCCGCTCGGTCGAGATCAACGTGCCCGTGGTCTTCGGCGGGCAGAATGTGGGCAGCCTCAAGCTGATTGCCGACACAGCCGACCTGCCCGGGCGCATCCTTGCGGCTGTTGGTGTCACGGCCGTTGGCGCCCTTGTGGCCTTCGTCCTGGCCCTGGCGCTGGCGCTGAGGCTGCAGGGCGCGATCACCGGGCCGCTGAAGGCGCTGACGGGCGCAATGGCCCGGGTTTCGAAAAGCCACGACTACCGCATCGCCATGCCGGCCCACAGCGACGACGAGATCGGCGTGCTCGTGGCCGGGTTCAACACGATGATCGGTGATATCCGCGAGCGCGACAACACGCTGGCGAAGCACCGCGCGAGCCTTGAGCGCGATGTCGCCGACCGCACCGCCGACTACCGCCGCGCCGCGTCGGACGCGGAAGCGGCCAACGCCGCGAAATCGGATTTCCTGGCGACCATGAGCCACGAAATCCGCACGCCCATGAACGGCATTCTGGTGATGGCCGAACTGCTGGCGAAGTCGGAGCTGCCGGGCCGCGCGCGCCGGCAGGCGGATGTCATTGCCCGTTCCGGCCAGAGCCTTCTTGCGATCATCAACGACATCCTCGATTTTTCGAAGATCGAGGCGGGCAAGCTGGAGGTGGAATGCCTGAAGGTCGATGCTGCCGAGGCCGTCGATACGGTGCTCAGGCTGTTTGCCGACCGTGCGCAGGGCAAGGGCCTTGATCTGGCGGCCTGCACCGATCTGCCCCATCATGCCGCCGTGCAGGCTGATCCGGTCCGGCTTGGCCAGGTGATCGCCAACCTTGTCAACAATGCACTCAAGTTCACCGAGACCGGCGGCGTCCTCGTCTCGGTGACACCGGATCCGATGCGGGCCGGCCATGTCCGGTTCTGTGTGAGTGACACCGGCATCGGCATCGCCGCCGACAAGCTCGCCACCATCTTCGAGGCCTTCTCGCAGGCCGACCAGTCGACCACCCGGCAATATGGCGGTACCGGGCTTGGCCTTGCGATTGCCCGGCGGCTGGTCATGGCCATGGGCGGTGAGCTTGCAGTCACAAGCGTGCACGGCCAGGGCGCGTCCTTCTTCTTCAGCGTGCCTGCCGCGCCGGAACCCGGCCGCGCCGACTGGCCCCGCCTGCCGGCCGGCCATGCCGCAAGGGCGGTGATCACCATCGACGGCGCGCAGAGCGCCGCGGTGGTCGAGACCTATCTCGTGGAGGCCGGTTATGCCGTCAGCCAGGTCAATGCCGCCTCGCTGGCTGCCGCCGCGCCGCAGGCGTCGCTCGTGATCGCCGATGTTGCCACGCTGGCGAACGCGCCGCGCCTGCCGCTGGCCAGGGACGGCGCGGTGATCGGGCTGGTCCGGCCCGACGAAGAGGCTGCCGGAATTGTTGCTGCCGGGCTGGCCGACGCCGCCCTGATGTGGCCGATCCTGCGGGAGGACCTTGCCGATATGCTGGCCTGCCTGCGCGATGGCAAGCCGCTTGGCGCGTTGCAGCCTGCCTCGGCTGAGCACCAGCAGGCAGCGCCGTTTGCGGCGCTGGCCGTGCTGGTGGCCGACGACAGCGAGGTCAACCGCGAGGTCGCCGCGACCGCGCTGCAGACGCTTGGCATCATGCCCGACCTGGTGAATGACGGACGGCAGGCGGCTGACGCCATCCTGGCGCGTTCGTATGATCTTGTCCTGATGGACGGCTCGATGCCTGTCCTCGACGGTTTTGCGGCGACGCGGATGGTGCGTGCGGATGAAGTCGCCAGCGGGCGCGAGCCCACACCGATCGTGGCGCTGACGGCGCACGTGATCGGAACGAGTGCCGATGCCTGGCGCGAGGCCGGCATGGATGGGGTGCTGCACAAGCCCTTCACCCTTGCCGGCCTGTCCGCCTGCATCAGGCAGCACGCACGCAATGTGCGGGCCACAGGCATGGAGGCGCCCGCTCAAGAAGCGTTGGCGAATGTCGGCGATGCGGCGCTTCCGCATCTCGACCGTACCGTGCTTGATGAGCTCAAGGCCATGGCGAATGGCTCCTCCGAGATCGTGACCCGGATCGGGCGGCTCTACCTCAGCCAGTCGACCGAACGTGTGGCCGAGTTGCTGGACGCCGTGCGCGACCGTGACCTTGACCGGCTCGCCATGGCTGCACATGCGCTGAAATCGATGAGCTACAACATCGGTGCGCGCGGGCTCGCCGAGCGTGCCGCCGCCGTCGAACAGAGCGCGCGGGTCGAGAAACGCATGATCACGGCGCAGTCTGCCAGCGCGCTGGAGGCGGAGTTGGCGCAGGTGCATGCCGAACTTGCCCGCCATATTGCCTGACTGCAGATTGGACCGCTCCGGTCTGTTCAAAACAGGACTGAATGGGCGACGCGCCATCAGGTAGTGGTCATCGGCTCCGGGCCCGGGCGGCGTGTCGCTTGTGCAGGCGCGTCCGACATCAGCAGACAGATCGCCGCTGTCCACGAGAAGTCATCCCCGCCAAGCGGTTCGCCGATGAGCGGATCGACGTAAGCGCGGAAGCCTTGCTCGCTGATGGCTGCAACGGAGTTCTTGCTCGTCGGTTGGGGCAGGCCGACAGAGCGATAGCGGTCGAGACCCTCGGCCATCATCCAGTTCACCATCGCCCGGACCGGGCCGCGCCAAGCGCGCTTTGGCTCAAGCCCGCTCTCGCCGGACAGGGTCGAGGCGATGCCGAAGGCTGCGGTGGCACGATGCGCCGCCACATCCGCTTCCAGGCGGCCGACCTGTGTGGCGGTCGGCACACCGGTGGGTAAGGGCAGCAGCCCAGCCTATAACCGCACGGCGATTGTGTCGCAGGTCAGCCGGTTGCGTGAAAGAAACCATGCCTTGTCGGCATTCCAGAGCGCGACAAGACCCTGCGACGCGTGCGTCATGCGTGTGCGGATGGCGTCACCGGAACCGTCGGGCGTATAGTCCGAAGCCAGCGCCAGCAGCTATTTCTCTGCCGCAAGCGCGATCGCGTTCATGCCGACGACTGCGATGCGAAACGGCGCGGCTTCGAGACTGGCGGCAGGATCCCAGCCGCGATCGCGGGAGAAATCGACGAGGTGGATATAACAGCGGTCGTTGGCGTCGGTCGGCCGCATCGTTGCGTCGACATCACTGGTGTCGCGCCGCCCGATCATGGTGGTGGTCTGTGGCTTGCGCGCGAGGGGAATGTCCCATTCAGGCGCTTTGTCGCGGCCGGTTTCCCAAGTGTGCAGCATCGCCACCAGGCCTGCGCCTTGCTGGTCGCCGGCATTGGCGAAACGGCGATAATGGGTATTCGCCACGGCGACAAGGGCGCGGCTTCGTGGCGCAAAGGATGGGGCCGCCCGATCGCGCTGCGGACGCGGCCTGAACGGCACCGGGTTGCCGCTCCGAGGGCTCCATTGCACCTCGCATTGCGGTGCTTGCGCCGGCGCTGGCCCGGCGACCTATTGCAGCGGCGAGAAGAAGGTTGGCTTGAGGATGCGGTTCTCCATGGCCTCGATGTACGCGCTCGTCTTCGGCACGAAGGCCAGCCAGTCGGGATCGGCATAGAGCCTTTCCCGTCGCTGCTCGCGCTCGGCATGGTTGTCATAGCGCCACATCATCAGCACCTGGTTCAGCGGACCGACTTCCGAGTGGAACCAACCGATGGACGGACCGAGATAGCGGCAATGAATCTCGAAGCCTTCCTGGTGATAGACTTTCAGGTACTCATGCAGCAGGCCGGTCCTGATCGTGTAAGTGCGCAGTTCGATGATTGCCATCAGGCCAACTCCCGGATGCCGACACGCAACTCGTGCCGGAAGCGCTCACATGACGACACCGCGGGTTTCCGATCAACCCTGCGACCCGTGTCGGTGGGCGCCCGGTCTGCGAGGGCGTCATTGACCCAATCGTGACAATTCCAAGACGATGATGATCCGCGGATCTTCCTGCGTTCCGGTGAACGGCTTGGACCACAACGATCGGGGACCGCGTGGCTTCCACAGTCCTTGGTGAACAAGCGGTGGCGAAAGAGGATCTCACCGAGCGTTCGGGTTCGACCTTGCCGCACGCCGGTTGCAGCTGCCGCCAATCCGATGATCGTCGAGGCGCGCGTCAACCTCAGCTTCGCCGCCCCGCAGCAAGGCGGTGCAGCGTCGATGACCCATAGGGAAATGGTCCCCCTCTTGGAACCGATCACCGCGATTGGCGGAGACTCATGCAAGCTAACTTCCACCCTGGGCCTATCCCGTCGCCCCAGGCATCAGAACCGTGGCCTTAGGACGACGCTTGCAAAGCCGCGTGCCCCCATGGCTCTAAACTCGCCCTTAACCACCATCGGTCATCTGTCGGTTCAGTAGTGGCTTCGCGGGGATTTTTCCTGCAACGGCGCGAGGGTGGCAAATCCATGCGGCTGATCGTCGGCTCAATCATTGTCTTCGTCTGCGTCTTCGGCGGCTATGCGGCTATGGGTGGCAAACTCTTGGTCCTTTGGCAGCCGTGGGAGTATGTCATCATCCTCGGCGCGGCGATCGGTGCCTTCGTCATCGGCAATCCCGGGCCGGTGCTGAAGGCCGTGCCCGGCATGTTCGGCACGATCATAAAGGGGCCCAAGTACAAGAAGGCAGCGTATGTCGAACTGCTGGCGATGCAGTATTCCTTGTACAGGCTTGTGCAGCAGAAGGGCCTGCTCGCGGTCGAGCAACAAATCGAAAATCCGAGTGAGTCGGAGCTGTTCAACTCCTTCCCGACTTTTGCAGCGAACCATCATGCGGTCGAGTTCGTCTGCGACTACATGCGCATGGTGACGATGGGCGTCAACAACGTCCACGAGATAGACGCGCTCATGGACGAGGAGCTGGAGACGCACCACCAGGAGCAGGAGCGCATCGTTGCGGCCATGCAGGGAATCGCCGATGGAACACCGGCGCTCGGCATCGTCGCCGCCGTTCTGGGCGTGATCAAGACGATGGGGTCGATCTCCGAGCCGCCGGCAGTGCTGGGAGGTCTGATCGCCGGTGCGCTCGTCGGCACCTTCTTCGGCGTCTTCGTCGCCTATGGCTTCTTCGGGCCCATGGCGCAGTCGCTCAAGGGGACCTTCGAAGCGGAATCCAAGTACTACATGTCACTGAAGGCGGGTCTCCTCGCCCATATCAGCGGCCAGCCAGCGGTGATGGCGGTAGAATTTGCCCGCAAGGCTCTGATGAGCGACGTCCGCCCGACCTTCAGCGAAGTGGAAGCGGCAACCTCCGATCTGCCCTCCAAGACCTGACCCACTCTCCAGCAGGGACACGATGGCCAAGTCCGCCCAGCCGATCATTATCAAGAAGGTCAAGAAGGCCGCTCATGCGCACCATGGCGGGGCCTGGAAAATCGCCTATGCGGACTTCGTGACCGCCATGATGGCATTCTTTCTGCTGATGTGGCTGATCAACATGACGACGCACGAGCAGAAGGTTGGCCTGGCGGAATACTTCACGTCTGCGGCTATCAATCCCAGCACCAGTGGCGCTGGTGGCGTCCTAATGGGCACTGCCCTCGAAACGTCAGGTAACAAATCGTCGGGCGCGCGGCCCGATCAGGTTCGGCCCGATCTGGTTCGGCGCCCTCCGTCGGCACCCCGCGACACGGCGATGGGGCCCACCGGGCAGCAGGACGGAGCGCGCCGCACCAGCTCGGGCCCCGAGGTCAGCGGCTCGGGCGCCGGTGCTCACCAAAGTGCCATGGCCAGCATCCGGCAGGCACTCCAGAACATGCCCGAAATTGCCGAGCTGTCGCGTAACATCGTGATCGAGCCGACCAACGACGGGTTGACCGTTTCCCTCGTGGACGAGGACGGTCGCTCGATGTTCCCCGAGGGCTCGGTCCAACCCTTCGAGCGTACCCGTCGCGTGCTGGTAGCGCTTGCGCCCACCCTGCGCAGGCTGCCCAACCGCCTGTCTGTTACCGGCCACACGGCCGCCCCGCGCCCGGGCTCGGTGCCGGCCGTCGATTCCTGGAGCCTCACCGCCGGGCGCGCGGTTGCCGTGCGCGAGATCCTGTCGGGTGCCGGGCTCCCCCACGACCGCTTCATCTCCGTCGCGGGACGCGCCGACACCGAGCCGGTCTTCCCCGACAATCCATACCTCTCGCCGAACCGACGGGTGACGATCAAGCTGCTCAGTGAGGAGCCGCCGCTGCCCCCGCGCGTCTTGCGCTGACGACAGGGCGCCTCGGTCATCTCAGGGTCCCGGAACCCTTCTTGATTCTGCAGCTCACGGTCAATTCTAGATGGCACCGCAGCGTTAAACGATGTTCTTGGGGACATCACATAATCAAGAAAACGTATTGATATAAAATAATTTTCATCAAATTCATGCGACTGAAGTCAAACAGCTCGTGCGGTTGGCTTTCAGGATTGTCGGCCATCACTGGTATCAGATATTCCTTGTGACTGTTTACTGCTCCTGGGAAAGCGATGCGGGCGCTTGGCGGGCTGACGTTCTGTTTGCAAAAACACTTAGGGTGCGGGGGGATCTGAAGCCCCGCCGTCCGCTTTCAAGGCGGACATTTCACGCGCGAATTCACGATCTCGCGCCTTTTTTTGTCCGCCTGTATCGCACCCCCGCGTTCTTTCATCATTACTCGGCGCATGCCTTTCATGCCTATGAAAGCTTCAGAAAGAACCCCGCAACCAACTGAACGTGAGGCTGGAGTGCGAACGGCCCAGTCAAAAATCGGGGTTCATTGGTCGCATTGTCGTTCGCGAGCGTTTAGTTCTCTCGGCCATACTCTGTTCACCCACCACTAACCCCATCTTTCACAAAGGCCACCTTCACATTCAAGGCGCGCATAACGGCTTTGATGGTCTCGAAGCGGGGGCGCGCGCCGGGTGACAGGGCCTTGTAGAGGCTTTCGCGGCCAAGCCCGGCATTGTTTGCGACCTGTGCCATGCCCCGCGCCCTGGCGACGTGCGAAATCGCCGCCAAGAGCACATCAGGGTTTTCATCCTGTGCGGCAACTGTCAGGTATTCGGCAATCAGGTCGTCATTGTCGAGATAGTCCGAAGAATCGAAGGCGGCATGGGTAACGGTTATGTGTCCTGCTCCTTCAATGCCCGCGCCAATTTCCTGGCTCGTTTGATATCCCGCCCTTGCGAGGCCTTGTCGCCACCCGTGAGCAGCATATAGACCGCCCCGTCTGACGCATCGCATAGACCCGGTGTCCCGGCCCATGGTGTATCCGCATTTCCGACACGCTTTCATCGACCGGCGCGCGTTCACCAAAATTGCCAAGTGTCGCGCCGGCCAGCAGCCCCAGAATGCGGGCCTTGCCCTTTTGGTCTGCCAATGCGGACAACCAGCTATCAAGGACGGATGACGGAACCAGCGTGAGCATGAGTAAATGTATCCGAATAGATACAAACTGCCAAAGCAGTCCAGCCGCGCTATGGCGCAATCACCTTCGTCCCATCACGCAACGCGTCCAGATGATCCGCCCACCATTGGCCCATGGTGACGCGCGCTTGCCAGTGTTCGCCGCGGCGCATAGGCCTGCCGCTCGGCATCCGAGTCTTGTTATGCCAACCCGTTCGATGGCATCCGGGCTGAATATGCCGCTTTCATTGCGCAAGGTTGAGGCCGCCGCGCGGAAGCCATGCGAGGTCATGTCATGCTGCGAATCGCCCATGCGCCGCAAGCCGCGTGCATCGTGTTCTCGCTGGTGGGTCGCGTCGCGGTGCGAAGGCCCGCCCGCACCAGTGCGCAGTGGCCGGTGTGGGTCAGGGCTCCAGGCCTTTAAGGATGGCCAGCGCTTGCCTTGGCAGGGGCACGCGGTAGTCGTGGCGCATCTTGGCCCGGCTGGCCGGGATGGTCCAAAGCGCATTGGCGAGGTCACACTCGCACCATTCGCCCAAACGCGATCAACCCGGCCTCGGAAACAGGATGGCCATCAGCTTCAATGCGGCAACGGTCGTGGGCTGGCCTTCCAGGGCATCGGTTTTGGATTTGACCGGGGGATGTTTGAACGTCGCTGTGCTGCTACCTGAGTGCTGGGCAACAGGCGCACAGAAATCTGAAACTTCAGCTAACTTATTGGAATATATGGTGCCGCTTGAGGGATTCGAACCCCCGACCCCCTCATTACGAATGAGGTGCTCTACCAGCTGAGCTAAAGCGGCGATGATCGCGAGATAGCAGCAGCCGCGCCGCTTGGCAAGAAAGGGCGTGCGCGCTTATTCTCCTGCTTATGCGCGCTGCCAGCCCCAGAAGGAGCGGCGCGCCGGCGGCGCACGGTTGTCCGATTCCGGACCCGGATCGTCCGGCAGGCGGGTCAATGCGAGTTCCGCGACCTTGCCTGCATGATCCCCTCCCGTCTGATCAGATATCGCATCCGGCTCCGCGGCAGCGTTTGGCGTGACCGGATCGATCCGACTTGACACCGCGGGCGCAGCCGCTTCAGGACGCGTGTCTGCTGCAATGCTCGCCGTGACCGCAGGGGGCGGCAGGATGGTGGTGGTCGCGGGCCTGTCCGGTGCGGACGCTGCAGCGGCTTCGGGCGGCGGTCCCGAAGCCGCTGGAGGCGCGGGCGGCAAGATGGCGATGGGTTCTTCCATGACAGGGGCTGAGCTGCCGAGGACTGCCGGTGGCAGCGTCCAGACAAAGGCGTCAAGCCGGCCAGAAACCGGCGATACAGGCAGCCAGCGCTCCGACACGAGACCATCGGCAACCCACGCATTGTCTCTGGGCGCGCGGATCGAGCGTGTGAGCCATTCGCGCGCCCGGCCCATGCTGCCATGCTCGGCGTCTTCAATGTCGGCCATCAGCAGGCAGGTCCGCACTGTCGGAATGGCTGCCACGATGGGCTGAAGTGCGGCCCGGGCGCGTGGGAAATCGCGCGCCGCGATTGCGGCTTCCGCCACGGCAAAGGCGCTTTCCGCGTCGGTCGGTTTCAACTTGCGCAACGCCTCCGCCTTGCCCAGGCGGTCGAGGGCGCTGTCGCCCTTGCGCAGATGAACATAGATCCCCGCGAGCCCAGGATGCGGCTGTTCACGCCAGGCGGCCTCGATGACCCGTGCGGCCTTCTTGACGTCACCCTTGGCGGCGAGCAGCCGGCCGGCCTGTTCGGCGGCCGGTGTCAGGTCAGGCGCGAGCTTAAGAGCTTCGAGGGCGGTTGCAAGGGCGGCGGTTGGATCGCTCTCCTCGCGCTGCTGCGCTTCCGCTGCCAAAAGCACGGCGCGGTGGCGGCGCGATTCGGTCTTGTCGCTCAGGCGCAGCGCTGCGCGGCGCTCGACAGCAATCCGTGCCTCAGCCCACTGCCCGGCGGAGGAATGATATTCGAGCAGCGCGTCGTTCGCCCAGGCCAGCGACGGCGACAGGCGTACAGCCTCGTCGGCAAAGGCGCGAGCGGCCACCTGATCGCCACGGCGCCGGGCCTCGACGAACAGACCCCTGAGGCCGAGCACGCGCGTCGACGGCTCCTCCAGCATGTCCTTGAAGGCGGCTTCGGCAGCCGGCTTGTCTCCGGACAGTTGCGCCGACTGGGCACTGAGCAGCAAGGTCAGAGGTTCATCGGAAATCAGCTTGCGCGCATCGGCGGCATGCCGCCGGGCCGCCGCTGGATCGCCGGAGCCAATGGCGACCATGCCCCGCGAGACGGCGTCGAAACCGCGCGCGCGCTTGCGGGCCTTTGAGGCGAAGGAGAATGCCGTCGGCAGACCGAGCAGGAAGCGCAGGACGGTCCAGAGCAGCATCCCGGCCAGAACCAGGGCCAGCACGGCGATGGCCGCGATCGCCACCGATGTCTCGATGGTGACGCCGCCCCAGACGATCGAGACTTCGCCGGGGCGTTCCGCCAGCCAGACGGCGCCTAGCGCTGCGGCGCTGGCAAGAGCCAGAAAGATGAGGAGTCGCAGCATGTTCCGGTTGCTCCTTGTCGCTCAGCCTGCGCCGGACAGCGCCTTGACGGCGTCGTCCATGATTGTGCGGATGGCCCGGTCGGCACTGAGTCGGCGCTGGAGCGCGTCGATCAGCGCCTTGCCATCTTGCCGGACGGGTTCTGGAAGCGTGGCGAACAGGCCTGCCGCGCGCTCAAGATCGCCGTCCTGTAAGGCCTGTTCCATGCGGTCCAGAATGGCCAGAGCGCTTTGAGGCGCGGCCGTGCCCGCGACGCGGACACGCACGACATTATCGATCAGGCCGAGCAAGCGTTCATGGATGGCTGTGCCTGCCGCCTGCTGGGCCGAGGCAAGCCGGCGCAGCTTCGCCAGTTCCGCGCGCAGGGCAGAGACGGTCGCAAGCTTCCCGCCGGCAAGGGCGGAGAGGATGGCGGTCTGCTCGACATTGCTGCCCAGTCGGCCCAATGCGGCCGCTTCCGTGGCGAAGCTCTCGCCTGCTGCAACGGCCCGGGCCGTGCGCTCGGCCATGATCAAGCGTGCCGATCCGTTCGCGGCGGCGCTTGGTGTTCCGACAGCGCGGCTGACGCGTTCAAGATCGGCAAGCCGCTGCGCCATGGACTGGGACGATGCCGCCGTGGCCTGGGACGATGCCGCTGTCGCCTGCGAAGCGGCCCTGGCAGCGCCCTCGGCGGCGTCGATCCTCTGGCGTAGCGCGCTGATCTCGGCCATCAAGCCTGCATCCGGCTCCGCCGTGCCGGCTTGCGGCTGTGGCCGGGCCGCCAGCTCCACCAGGCGTTGTTCGAGGCTGGTGAGCTTCAGTCCAATGTCACGGGTCTGATCCGCCGGCGCCACCGGTCCGGCGGGTTGTCTGGCTTCCAGCCGCGACAGGCGCGCGTCCGTCGCGGCCAGCGTCGGCGAGTTCGGGAAGCGGATCCCTGCCTGGTTGAGCATCGGGGCGAGAAAGGTGATGGCGCCGGCGCCGACCAGACCGCCGGCCAGTCCTGCAAGCGCGAGGCCGGCCATGCCAGCGCCTTTCGGCGCTGGCTGTGGGCTGGTGGCAGGCGATCGCGCAGGTTCTGCCGCGCGGAATGCTCCAATGCTGGCTTCGACAGTTCCCGCTGCGTCGGGGGTTGAAGCAGCTGCTACAGGACCCGGCGCAAGGACTTCCGCGGATGTGTCCGAGTCGGCGTTTCGGGACGGCTCGACGGCAGATAACCCGTCCTGTTCCACGGCGGCCTTGGCCAGATCAGGGATGCGTGCCGCTGTCCGGCGAGCGGCCTTGGCCGGGGGGGGCAGTGAAACGACTGCGCCGGGTTCCAGCAGCGCCATCAGAGCAGTCTCCTCGGGCTGGGCAGCGACACGCACATCGGCGAAGCCAGCCGCACGCAGGGGGTCGGCGACGTCGTCCGACAGGCAAAGATGCTGCAGCCGGGCTGCCTGTTCTGTCAGGCCGGCGTCGGCGGCCAGCGACAGGAAGGCCTCGCTGGCGCGCCGCGAATAGTGCAGCACGCTGCGAAGCGTGCCGCCGGCCAACGCATCGCGGGCGTCACCGGGCAGGGCAGGCACCGCCTCGGCCTTGTAGCGCAGCCAGGTGACGACCTCGTAGCCGACCTTCGCAAGAGCCGCCGGCAGGTCTGGCTTGTGATCCTCGCCGGTTGCCAGCAGCAAGCGGACCTTCGGCGCAACCTGCGACAAGACCAGTCTGGCGAGCGCACGGTTGTCTCCGGACGCCGACTGGACATTGGCGAAGCCGCCGGCGCGGACGGCCTCCGCCGTCGCGTCGCCGACGGCGAAAACGGGCATGTCCGCGGACAGGTCGGCGGAGGCAGGCGACAGGCCTGCGGCGCCATTGACACTGGTCACGATCAGCGCGGCGAAGTGGCCCGTCGGCCGCGGTCCGGGCATGGCCATGATCGTGAACAGTGGTGCGGCCAGGCCTGTCCGGCCCGCAGTCTCAAGGGCGGCTTTCGTGCGGCTGGCTCTGGGTTCTGGCCGGGTGATCAGGATGCTCATGGTTCCGCCTTTCAGGCATAGACTCCAGCCGGAGCGCGGACGCGCAGGCGGTGGCCGAGCGCGGTGCCGAGCTGATCGGCCTCCCGTGCTGGCCCGCTGATCATGTCCTGTGCCACCGCGCTGCCATCGGGCGACAGGATGAGCCCCTTCAGCGTCAGGATCGCGCCATCCAGCGTGGCATGGCCGGCAATCGGCGTGCGACAGGAACCGTCGAGCACCTTGAGCATGGCGCGTTCGGCGCTCACCGCCGCTTCGGTGGCCGGACAGCAGACCGCCTGCGCCGCCGAAAGAGCAGCGCGGTCGTCTGCGCGAACCACAAGTCCGATGGCGCCCTGGCCAACCGCCGGAAGCATCTCATCGGTCGACAGGATCAGGCTTGCGCGGTCCTCAAGGCCAAGGCGGCGCAGGCCCGCGAGCGCCAGCAATGTGGCGTCGAACTGGCCGGCCATGACCTTGTCAAGGCGCGTGCCGACGCTGCCGCGCAGCAGCGAAACGGTGCAGTCCGGGCGCATGCGCTTCATGATGGCCTGGCGGCGCAAGGATGCCGAGCCGATATGCGCACCCTCCGGCAGATCACCGAGGCCGGCGAGCGGGCCGCGTGCGATCAGGGCGTCCCGGGCATCCTCGCGCGGCAGATAGCCGGCAATCAAGAGGCCGGCCGGCAACTCCGTCGGCAGATCCTTTGACGAGTGGACAGCGATGTCGATCTGGCCAGCCAGTTGGGCCGCATCGATCTCCTTGGTGAAAAGGCCCTTGCCGCCGGCTTCGGACAGGGCGCGGTCCTGAATGGAATCACCGGTCGTCTTGATGATGCTGAGGGGAAACTGGCTGACCGGCCGACCTGAGATGTCGGCGAGGCGGCCCGCCAGTTCGTGGGCTTGCGCCAGCGCCAGCGGGCTTCCGCGCGTTCCAAGCACAAGTGTCTTGTCAATGTGCATTTCGAAGGCTGTCATTCCCGAACCTAGTTCATCGTTCTGGCCAAGCCTGTCAACGCCCGGTTCATCCGGATTGTTTCGCCAGGCTGTTGGACACTCTAGCGGAGCAGACTATAGAGTTTCCAGCCCCAAGCCATGACCTTGGCTGCATTTGCGGTGTCACTACGGATTTGTGCGGATGCGAGTGCTCGGAATTGAGACAACCTGCGATGAAACGGCGGTGGCCGTGGTCGAGTTGGATGCGGCCGGGCGTTCCCATGTCCGTTCCAATGTGATTCTGAGCCAGATTGCCGCCCATGCTGCCTATGGCGGCGTCGTCCCGGAGATCGCGGCGCGGGCCCACATGGATGTGCTCGACCGGCTGATCGAGCGGGCGATGACCACAGCGCAGGTCAAGATCGGCGACTTTGATGGTTTTGCGGCTGCGGCCGGGCCAGGTCTCGTCGGCGGCGTGATGGTCGGGCTGACGGCGGCCAAGGCACTTGCGCTTGTCGCGGACAAGCCGTTCCTGGCCGTCAATCACCTTGAGGCCCATGCCTTGACGGCGCGCCTCACCGATGATGTCGCCTTCCCCTATCTGCTCCTGCTGGTGTCGGGCGGGCACACCCAGCTCCTCGCGGTGCGCGGCGTCGCCGACTACATCCGTCTTGGCACGACCATCGACGATGCGGTCGGCGAGGCTTTCGACAAGGTCGCCAAGATGTTGTCGCTCCCTTACCCAGGCGGACCCGCGGTAGAGCGGGAAGCCCTGAAGGGCAATCCGGAAGCCTTCGACTTTCCCCGCCCGATGTTGGGCCGGGCCGAGCCCAATTTTTCCCTGTCGGGGCTGAAGACGGCGGTGCGGCTGGCGGCCGAGCGCGTGGCTCCGCTCTCGGATCAGACCGTGAGCGATCTGTGCGCCTCGTTCCAGGCCGCAGTTGTCGATGTCATGGTCGAGCGGACGCGGGTTGGGCTGAAAGCGTTCAGGGCCCGGCTTGGCAAGCCGACCTGCCTCGTGGTGGCGGGCGGAGTTGCCGCCAACCTCGCCATTGGGCGCGGGCTAACGCGCTTGGCCACCGAGGCCGGGCTGAAGCTTGTCGCACCCCCGCTGGAGTTGTGCGGCGACAATGGCGCCATGATTGCCTGGGCGGGGATCGAACGGCTGCGGCTGGGCATGACGGATGGGCTTGACGCGCCGCCGCGGCCGCGCTGGCCGCTCGAAGCGCGGGCGCAACCGGCAGTCGCTGCGGGAATTCATGCCCCCGCGTCTGCCGATGCTGCCGAGATGCTTCCCGCCGGTGTTCTGCCCGGATGACGCTGTTTCAGCAGATCGCTGTTATCGGCGCGGGCGCCTGGGGCACGGCGCTGGCCAATGCCGCAGCCCGGGCCGGACGAGACGTGATCCTGATCGCCCGTGATCCCGCCCATGCCGCCGAGATTCAGGCATCGCGCCAGAATGCACGCAGGCTGCCTGGCGTCATGCTCGAGGAACGGGTCACGGCCAGTTCGGATCTGGCGCGGGCTGCAAGCGCCCGGGCTGTGCTCTTGGTGACCCCGGCGCAAGGCTGCGCCGCCATGGCCGAGGCGCTTGGCCTTGTGCTGAAACCGGGCGTTCCGGTGATCCTGTGCGCCAAGGGTATCGACCGCGCCAGCGGGACCTTTCTTGGTGACCTGATCGTCGATGCGCTGCCGCGCCAGCCCTTCGCCGTGCTGTCCGGCCCCAGCTTTGCGGATGATGTCTCGCGCGGGCTGCCGACGGCGGTGGCCCTTGCCTGCGCGGACGCAGTGATTGCGGAAACACTGGCCGCGGCGTTGTCCGGCCCGACGTTCCGCGTCTATCACGGCACCGATGTTCGCGGCGTCGAAATCGGCGGGGCTGCCAAGAATGTGCTGGCCATTGCCTGTGGTGCCGTGATCGGCAAGGGCCTCGGCGAGAGCGCCCGCGCGGCGCTGGTGGCGCGCGGCTTTGCCGAGTTGATGCGCTTTGCCAGGGCCTATGGCGCCGACGCCCAGACCCTGATGGGATTGTCCGGCCTTGGCGATCTGGTGCTCACCGCCGGCTCGCTCCGCTCGCGCAACTTCGCCTTCGGCCATGCGCTTGGACAGGGCGCCGGAATCGCTGCGGCCAGCGGCGGACAACTGGCTGAAGGGGCGCTAACGGCGGCGGCTCTTGCCGAGCTTGCGGCGGCCCGCGGCGTGGACATGCCGATCTGCAGCCAGGTTGCGGCACTGGTGGCTGGAGAAACTGGCCTTGATCAGGCGGTCAGGATCCTGATGTCACGGCCGACAAAGGCAGAAATCTGAGCGGGTCCGACCGGTTTTGTCCATGGCACCGCAACGACAGCGAGCCGCCTTCGGACCATCCCCTAGGGGCTGGTGAACGTCGGCGGGAGCGGCCTTACGGCGGGACCCGAGAACCTGTCGGAGCGCGCATCGTTTGGATCACGCTGGGTGAAGCCCAGTGCGGCGGCTGGCTGGCCGCCCGTGTCAAGCGGTTCGGTCTGGGAGGGCTGGCTGCGCGCCCTGCTGGTCATGATCTTTGCGGAGCCGGCCGGCAATGTGCCGAGGGCCGCAGCCGCAAACAGAGTGTCGAGGGCCTGACGCTCGGCGCGGATCTGGGCAGGTTGCACCGGAACCGGTGGGGCTGCGGCCGTTACGGTCGCAGGGGGCGGGGCTTCAGTCCGTGCGATCGTGCCGGTCAGCAGGGGTGGGCGCTGGGGAGGGGCGGGATGGCTGACGCTGACCAGTTTCGGCGGCGGATCGGCAAGAAGCGTGACGGCAACCACGGGTGAAGACGATGCGAGAAGCGGGCCGGTCGAGGTGGATGTGATGGCGGCCGGGGCGAGTGCGACGAGGCCATCGGGCCGGCGCGGCGGCACTGGCGCAAGGACAACCCGTTGCGACGAGACAGCAAGCGTTGGCGTCTCAGGCGCCGGCTGGCCCGAAGTGCCCTGGTTCCACTCAAGGCGCGCGCCTGTTGACCCAGGTTGCACAAAAGCCAACTGCACGGGCGCAAGACCCGGCGGTCGCGCTGTGGGGAAGGGCGCCTGCACAAATCTCGGCGTGGCCGGCGCCGGTGGGGCTGGTTCAGGGGCTGGTGCGGCCACAGGCGCCCGGGCCGGCGCGGGCCGCGGCGCTTCGGTGTTGCCGTCGGCAGGCCGGGCCAGCGCCGCAGCCTGGGTTTCGCCAGCGCGGCTGCGCCCCGTGCTGCGTGGTGCCGCAGGCTGCTCGACTCCCTGCGGATTGCTGAGGAACGCATAGACGCCCGCATCGTCGCGGTGGCTCGATGGTTGCGGGGCAGGCGCATAGGAAAGCGCGGGTTGTGAAGCGCGCGCGCCAAGGCGGCCGCGCTGGGCTGGACGGCTTTCGTCTTCCTCGTTCCAGCCGAACAGCGAGGCCCAGAGGCTCCGGCGCGAACCCTGCATGATGGCGCCTTCATCGAAATCGGTCGAACCGAAGCCGCCGACGCTGCCGCCACGGGCGATGATCATGGCCTTGGCCGATTCATAGCCCTCGAGCGGCCGCCCATCGGCGGCGATGTGGACCGTTCTGCCGTCCGGGAAAAGCCGAGCCAGCTGGTCCCGCGTCATGCGCGGCCAGGAGCGGACACTGCCGACATCAAGGTGGATGAAGGGGGTGTATGCGGTTGGATAATAGCCGACCCCACCGCGCTGCAGCTTCACGCCAATCGCACGGATCTGGGACGGGCCGACGTCGGGCAAATAGAAGTCCATGGCCTTGCCCATGGTGTGCTGGCTGTGCTTGGCGACGCCGCGTGAGCGCCGGCGCAGCATGGAATTGGTTGCCGGCGAACGATAGGCCGAGACCACGTGGAAGGGGCCGGCGGAGCCCGCTTCGCGCTGCACTTCCCAGGCGATGTCGAACAGGCGCGGATCCATCTTGGTTGGTTCGTCGTGGCGCCAGTCGCGCAAGGCCCAGTTGAGCTTGTCCAGCGCCTCGGCGACGTAGCGCCCGTCGCGGCGGAAGGTGACGGTCGTCAACTCCTTGGTGTGCATATGCTGGATGCTGATCGTCCGCGTCTCGCCGTTGGCGATGGCATCCTGCGTTGCACGCGACCCGATAATCAGGGCAACGAGAGACAGGCCCGCCAGACGGGCCAGCCAAGCGGCCCGCGCGACCTGACGCCGAATCGGCTCAGATGCGGATGCCAAGACCAGCCACCATGTTCAGCTCAACAGACATCCGGTCCTGTCATCCCAGTGTCATCCATGCCGGATGACAGGCCATGCCACACATGATGGTCAGCATTGCCGATCGTGGTTAATCATTCATTGCCATCCTGCCACGACAGCATTAGCATTTCGCCTTCGGCCGGTAAGCACATAGTCGGCAATCATGGCAAAACAATGCAACGGGGCAAGGAGCTGGTTCGCCGCTCACAGCCCGAGCGCTTCGCGTGTCCTGCGATGAAAGCCATAGAGATCCTCGTGTGACCTGAGTTCGCCGGCGGGCGTCACGGTCATCGTCATGTAGGTGATGTGGATCGGCAGCTTGCGGGACAGGCGGATGGTACGCTCGCCGGAGCCGACAAGCCCGGTCAGCCGACGTTCCGACCAGCCCGCCGCGTCCCCGCCAAGAACCAGCGAGGCCAGCTTCATCGGCCGCTCGACACGGATGCAGCCCGAGGAGTAGGCGCGGCGCGCCGAGGCGAAGAGATTGCGCGACGGCGTATCGTGCAGGTAAACCGCATGGTCGTTCGGGAACATGAACTTGACATTGCCGAGCGCGTTGGATGGCCCTGGTGGCTGGCGCACCGTGATCTGGTTGCCGCGCCTGATGACCTCGAAGCCCCTGCGTTCGGCATAGCCCGGGTCCGAGGCCAGCTTCGGCAGGATGTCCTGTCTGAGGATCGTCGGCGGGATCGTCCAGGACGGGTTCATGACCAAATGGTCCATCATGTCCGAGAAGATCGGGGTCGGCCGCTCGGTCTTGCCAACAACAATGCGGGCCTCGTGCACAATGGCGCCGTCCTCGACCTTGCGCACCATGAACTCGGGCACATTGACGAAAAGGTGCTCATCACCAAGGTTGGTCGGCAGCCAGCGCCAGCGTTCCATCGTGGCGATGATGTCGGCCTCCATATCCGATGCTGGTGCGCCGTTGAGGGCGGCCTGGGTGGCGCGCGTCAGCACGCCCGTCGCCGGCAGGCCGTTCTCGCGCTGGAAGCCTGCGACGACCGTCGACAGAGAGCGGTCGTAGAGCTTGCCGCCATCGGGTCCGAGCCCGAAACGGGCTCGGATCAGTTCGATCCGGTCGTCGCGCATGCCGATACGCAGGGTGGGGCCGATCGGGACGCGGACCATGGGTTCGGTGGCGACGGGCTTTGCCTGCCGCAGTTCGGCCAGTTTCGCGCGCAGGGCCTTGTAGCCTTGGTGAACTGGCAGGTAGCCTGCCAGTGTCGCGCCTGCATCGGCGCTCGTGGCCAGTTCCCCAAGAAGCGGCGCGGCCGATGGCAGCGCGAGCTTCGGCGTGATCAGGGCGGAGAGCCGGCGTGGATCAATACGGCCGCCCCTGGCGTCGCGGGCATAGCGCAAGGCAGCCAGCGAAAGCCTGATGTCGGCCTCGGCGATGGCTGGAACGCTGCCGTCATGGGCTGCAACGCGGTAGTCCACCGCGCGAAGGCCATCCTGCGCCGCGGCTGCGAGCTGGAGCCTCGCCTTGTGGCCGTTTTCGGTCAGACGGTCGCCATCATGCCAGAGCGGCGCGTGCTGGCGCGCCTCATAAAAGGCGAGCACCGCCCCCTGCTCGGCCTCCGGAAGCCAGGGCTGGCGGACCAGCGCGGCAAGCTTGCCGGCCAATTCGGCGGCGATGTCCGCCGCGGCAGGTCCGGCCCTGACCGCCGTCGCTGAGGGCAGGACCGGTTCGGCCACAACCGGTGCCGGCAAGGCCGCGATCCCTGTGAAAGCCGGCGAAACGTCCCGCGGCAGAGCGATGACGGACAGATCAACATCCGCTGCATCCGGCGCGGGCAGCGCAGCCAGAAGTTCGCCGCCGACACGCTGCTTGAGATCGTCGGTGGTCAGCGGCAAGGCGGGCAGCTCAATCCGGGGCGACTCGGGAGCGAGCGGGTCGGGAGGGATCGAGGCGGTGACCAAGGGTGAGGTCTTGTCGTGGTCCTCGGGCGCGATGTCGAGAACCACAGTCGCCGGCTCGGGCGGAGCCGGCATGGCGTGTTCGATGGCCGTCTCGGCGGCCGAAGGTGCGTGGTCGGCGGCCGAGATGACCACGTCCGCGGCTTCGGGCAGGGGCGGGAGTGCAATGTCCTCCGCCAGCGCGGGCGCGGCAAGACACAACGCCAGCACAACCAGACGGGCGATACGCGCGTTCATGCTGATTCCCCAGTTCCCGCGAACCGGCGCGTGTTGTGGCAGTTGCCCCTGATTTCGACAAGCATCTTGCTGCAACAGAACCGACAAATCGTCCTGATTTCGATCATGATTCGGCAAGCAAACGCCAACCTCGAACAGACATGGCGGTTAGCCGACTCTTTTTCTGTCATGCCGCTGCAGAGCTGTCGCCGCGACCATCTTCGTCAGGGCTGCCGTCATCAAGGCCGTAATCCTTGAGCTTGCGGTAGAGGGTCGAGCGGCCGATGCCGAGCTTTCGCGAGACCTCGGACATGTGGCCCCGGTAATGTTCGAGTGCGAACTTGATGATGTCCCGTTCGAGATCGTCCATGCGTCGCATGTCGGAGCCTTCGGTCAATTCGATGGCGTTGGGATCCTTGACCGGCACTTGAATGATGCGCGGCGGCTCGGAGCCGCCTGAGGTCACCGAATGGGGTTGTGGCGCGGGCGGAATACGCACGTCGAAGCCGTCCACCTGAGCGGCGATCTGGGGGAATTCGGCGACCGTGAGCTCGTCGCTGTCGCACAGCACAACGGCGCGGAACAGCGCATTCTCGAGCTGCCGGACATTGCCCGGCCAGTCGTAGCGCTGCAGCAACGCGGCGGCTTCGGCAGCCAGACCCCTGATGCGCTTGCCTTCCTCGGCCGCAAAGCGGGCCACGAAGGATTTGGCGAGGTCGGGAATGTCCTCACGGCGCGAGCGCAGTGCGGGCAGCATGATCGGAAAGACGTTGAGGCGGTAATAGAGGTCCTCGCGGAAGCGGCCCTGTTTGACCTGGTCGAGCAGGCTCTTGTTGGTCGCGGAGATCAGGCGGATGTCGACCCGCACGGACTTGCGCCCACCCACGGGATCGACTTCGCCTTCCTGGATGGCGCGCAGCAGCTTGACCTGCGCCTCAAGCGGCAATTCGCCGATTTCGTCGAGAAACAGCGTGCCGCCGCTCGCTTCGACGAATTTGCCGACATGTTTCTCGGTGGCGCCGGTGAAAGCGCCCTTTTCATGGCCGAACAGGATGGACTCGACCAGATTGTCCGGGATGGCGCCGCAGTTCACGGTCACGAAAGGTTTGCCTCGCCGGTCGGATGAGCCCTGGATAACGCGGGCCAAGACCTCCTTGCCGACGCCGGACTCACCCTCGATCAGGATCGGGATGTTGGATTTGGCCGCGCGTTCGGCGAGGCGGACAACGCGCGCCATTTCGGCGCTGCGGGTGCTGAGGTCATGAAAGCCCAGCGTGCCGGAGGCGCGCCGCTTCATGCGGCGGATCTCGTCCTCGAGAGCGCCGACGCGCAGGGCGTTCTTCAAGGATACCTGCAGCCGCTCGGCGCCGACAGGCTTGACGACGAAGTCGCTCGCCCCGGCGCGCATGGCCGCCACAACCGTCTCGATGGATGAATGAGCCGTCTGGACGATGACCGGCTTCTCAAGTCCCTTGTTCTTCAGGGTGGCGAGAACGCCCATGCCATCGAGGTCCGGCATCACCAGATCGAGGATGATGATGTCGACGGCTTCCCCGTCCGGTCCCGTCAGCATGCCGACGGCCGCCATGCCGCTGTCTGCGGTGCGCGCCTCGTAGCCAAAGCGGCGCACCATCGCTTCCAGAAGCCGGCGTTGGACCGGGTCGTCATCAACAATCAGAACGGTTGTGGTCATCGTCAGTCCAGTGTGCGCAGTGCCGGCGAGAATCATCTGTCTCGTTCTGGGGCACTGTCGGGGACAAGGGTTAAGCGGCGCTTAAGCCGACCCTCGCGGCTGCCGCGACATGTCGGCAGTTGATTGCAGGCCGCAATGCGCACATATCATTGGCACGGGCGATGTTTCTCGTGTAGCGGCGCTCGTCTGCGGCCTGCATGCAGACGCCTGGCAAGGTAAGGTTTACGCGTATGGCGCCAACAATTTCGACCGCGGTTCGGGGCTTTGTGGCCCATGCGCCGGCACAGGCCGCGCAAGGCCGCGCGCAGCGCGAGGCCGCGCTTGGCGCCCTGCCGGAATGGGACCTCAGCCACCTTTACGCCGCGATGGACGCGCCAGCTTTCCGCGACGACATGGAGCGCGTCGCCAAGCTGTCGAGCGAGTTTTCAGGGCGCTACAAGGGTCGGCTGACCGCGCTGGCGGAAAGCCAGGACGCTTCGCGCCTGCTGCACGAGGCCGTGGCCGGCTACGAAGCGCTCGACGACATGATGGGCAAACTGATGTCCTATGCCGGGCTGGTCTATTCCGGCGACACGACAGATCCGAAGCGCGCCAAGTTTTATGGTGACGCCCAGGAACGGATCACGGCCGTTTCGACGGACCTGCTGTTCTTCGTGCTGGAGATCAACCGCGTAAACGACGCTCTGCTCGACAAGGCCGCTGCGACCGCGCCCCTGAGCCATTTCAAGCCCTGGCTGGATGATGTGCGCAAGGAAAAGCCACACCAACTCGATGACAGGCTCGAGCAGTTGTTCCATGAGAAATCGGTGACGGGGCGGTCAGCCTGGAACCGGCTGTTTGACGAGACCATCGCGTCGCTGCGGTTCAAGGTCGGCGACCAGGAACTCACGCTCGAGCCGACGCTGAACAAGTTGCAGGATGCCGACGGAAAGGTCCGCAAGGCTGCCGCCGAAGCGCTGGCCAATGTTTTCAGCCAGCATATGCGCACCTTTGCCCTGATCACCAACACGCTGGCCAAGGACAAGGACATCCAGGACCGCTGGCGCGGCTTCACCGATGTTGCCCAGTCTCGCCATCTGGCCAACCGCGTCGAGCCGGAAGTGGTCGAGGCGCTGGTGAGCGCCGTCCGGGTCGCCTATCCGCGCCTGTCACACCGCTATTACCGGCTGAAGGCAAGCTGGTTTGGCGCGACGGAACTCAATTTCTGGGACCGCAATGCACCCCTGCCAAAGGTCGAACAGCGCCCGATCCCCTGGGAGGAGGCGCGCGACACCGTTCTGGGCGCCTATGGCACGTTCTCGCCGGACATGGCGCGCATCGCCAAGCGCTTCTTCGACGAGCGCTGGATCGACGCCCCCGTGCGTCCCGGCAAGGCCCCTGGTGCCTTTGCGCATCCGACCGTGCCGTCGTCGCATCCGTATGTTCTGGTGAACTACCAGGGCAAGCCACGGGATGTGATGACGCTCGCGCATGAGCTCGGCCATGGCGTGCATCAGGTCCTGGCTGCGCCCAATGGCGCGCTCATGGCGCCGACACCTCTGACCCTGGCGGAAACCGCCTCGGTGTTCGGGGAGATGCTGACCTTCCGCCGGCTGCTCGATGCGACCACGAGCCCGCTCCAGCGCAAGGCCATGCTGGCCAGCAAGGTCGAGGACATGATCAACACGGTCGTGCGCCAGATCGCGTTCTATTCTTTCGAGCGCAAGCTGCACGATGAGCGCAAGCACGGCGAGCTCACCGCCGAGACGATCAGCGATCTGTGGATGTCGGTTCAGGCCGAGAGCCTCGGCCCCGCGATCAAGCTCGGGCCGGGATACGAAACCTACTGGACCTACATCCCGCACTTCATCCACTCGCCGTTCTACGTCTATGCCTATGCCTTCGGCGACTGCCTCGTGAACTCGCTTTACGGTGTTTATGAACGTTCCGCCGACGGGTTCCAGGACCGCTACTTCGCCTTGCTGTCGGCGGGTGGTACAAGGCACCATTCCGAACTGCTGGCGCCGTTCGGGCTCGACGCCCGCGATCCTGCCTTCTGGCAGATCGGACTTGGCCTTATCGAACGCATGATCATCGAGCTGGAAGACATGGGCTGACGGCCCCCGCGACGCTGGTGCGCCTTGGCGCAGGGCCGCCGCGCGCCTATCTGATGCTCATGAGCACGCCTCCCGATTCCGAACAGAACCGATTCACCGCCCGCGCTTCGCGCTATGCCCGCGTCGGCGCGAACGTGGGAGGTGTGGCTGCCCGGATTGCCACCTCGATGCTGACCGGCCGCTCGAGCGCCGGCGACGCGCGCAATGCCGCGGCGCTGGCGCAGGCGCTTGGCGGCCTCAAGGGTCCTTTGATGAAGGTCGCGCAGCTGATCGCGACCATTCCGGACGTTGTGCCGCCCGAATATGCGGAGGAACTGCAAAAGCTCCAGTCCGAAGCGCCGCCCATGGGCGCCGCCTTCGTCAATCGCCGGATGATGGCGGAGCTTGGCGGCAACTGGCGCCAGCGCTTCACTGAATTTGACCTGAAGCCGGCGGCCGCCGCCTCGCTCGGCCAGGTGCACAAGGCGATTGCCAAGGACGGCACACGCCTCGCGTGCAAGCTGCAATATCCGGACATGGAATCGGCGGTGGAGGCCGATCTCAACCAGCTCCAGATCCTGCTGGCGCTGCACCGGCAGCTCGACAGCGCCATCGATACACGCGAGATCGCCAAGGAGCTCGGCGCCCGCGTGCGGGAGGAGCTGGACTACCACCGCGAGGCCCGGCATGCCGCCCTCTATGCCCTGATGCTTGACGGCACCGATGATGTCCGCGTGCCGCATGTCGAACCATCCGTTTCGACCAAGCGTCTTCTGACGATGCATTGGCTCGACGGCAGCAAGCTGCTGAGCCACCGTGACGCGGACCTTGAAACCCGCAACAGGATCGCGCGGGCGATGTTCCACGCCTGGTGGCGGCCGTTCATCCGCTATGGCGTGATCCACGGCGACCCGCATCTCGGCAACTACACGGTGTTCGACGAGGGCGGTCAGCCCGGGGGGCTCAACCTGCTGGATTACGGCTGCGTGCGGATTTTCCCCGCAACATTTGTCAATGGCGTCAACGAATTGCGCAACGGCCTGCTGCGCGATGACCAGGCCCAGATCGTCAACGCCTACGAAGTCTGGGGCTTCAAAAATCTCAGCAAGGACCTGATCGCAATCCTCAACATCTGGGCGAAGTTCATCTACGGGCCCCTGCTGGACGACCGCGTCCGCACGATCGCGGACGGCGTGAAGCCCGGCGAGTACGGCCGTCGGGAGGCGTTCTACGTGCATCAGGCGCTGAAGGAGAAGGGCCCTGTCACAGTGCCGCAGGAGTTCGTGTTCATGGACCGCGCCGCCATCGGGCTTGGCGGCGTCTTCCTGCATCTGCGCACGGAAATGAATTTCTTCCGCCTGATCGAGGAAGAGCTCGAGCAGTTTTCAGCGGAGGCGGTTGTCTCCAGGCAGCTGGCCGCCCTTCAGCGCGTCGGGCTTCAACCGCCCCAGCCTGCTGCGTGAGCCTTGTGCAATTGTGCGGTTGATCGATTGCAAGAGATGATGATCTTGCGCTACAGGCAGCGAAGCTTATTCTCAGGCATCGTGACGGATTGAGGGCAGACATGGCTGATCATGGCAACTCCAGCGAAGCGGGCCATCCCGACATGGACTACCGCGCCCACGAGGACACCTTCAAGGGCTTCATCCATTTCACCGAGGTCGGCACGGTGGCGTGCCTCGCCATTGTGGCTGCGCTGGCGGTTGGTGGGGTCAAGCATGCGTGGATGACGGTGATTTTCGGCACCATCCTGACGCTGGTCACCGCAGCCATCGGCATTGCCGCCCCGAAGATCGGCTGGCGCGCTCCGGCTGTGCCGCTGGTTCTGATGTTGCTGGCGCTCATGGTCATGGGCGGCGGCGCCGCACACTGAGCGCTGTTTCTTCCTGTTTCTGCACGTCCCGGAGACGATCCTTCCATGCGCATTGCTGTTCCGGCGGAAGCCCAAGGCACTGAGACACGCGTCGCGGCAACGCCCGAGACAGTGAAGAAGTTCATCGCGCTTGGCGCGAGCGTCGTTGTCGAGAAGGGTGCTGGCCTCACCTCCGGGATCAGCGACGCCGATTTCGAAGCTGCAGGGGCAAGCATCGGCAAGAACGCCAAGGAAACGGCCAAGGACGCGGATATCATCCTGCGCGTGCGCCGTCCCTCGGAGGCCGATCTCAAGGCCTTCAAGTCTGGCGCGCTGGTGATCGCAACCATGGATCCGTACGGCCAGGAGGTGGCGCTTGGCGCGATGGCCAAGGCCGGCGTCGCCGGCTTTGCGATGGAGTTCATGCCCCGCATCACCCGCGCGCAGGTCATGGACGTGCTGTCCTCCCAGGCCAACCTTGCCGGCTATCGGGCCGTTGTCGATGCCGCCGCCGAGTACGGCCGCGCGCTGCCGATGATGATGACTGCGGCCGGTACGGTGCCCGCGGCGCGCATCTTCATCATGGGGGTCGGGGTTGCGGGCCTTCAGGCCATCGCCACCGCACGGCGCATGGGCGCGGTCGTGACCGCTACCGATGTGCGCCCCGCCACCAAGGAACAGGTCGAGTCGCTCGGCGCCAAGTTCCTTGCCGTCGAAGACGACGAGTTCAAGCAGGCGCAGACGGCTGGCGGCTATGCGAAGGAAATGTCGAAGGAGTATCAGGCGAAGCAGGCGGATCTGACGGCAAGCCACATCGCAAAGCAGGACATCGTCATCACCACTGCGCTGATCCCGGGCCGCGCCGCGCCCCGGCTGATCACGAGCGAGATGGTGATGAGCATGAAGGCCGGATCCGTGATCGTCGATCTTGCGGTCGAGCGCGGGGGCAATTGCGAACTGGCCAAGCCTGGCGAGATCGTGGTGACCTCCAATGGCGTCAAGATCGTTGGCCACATGAACGTCGCCGGGCGTCTGCCGGCCACGGCCTCGCAACTCTATGCCAAGAACCTGTTCGCCTTTGTCGAGACGATGATCGACAAGAAGGACAAGACGCTCAGCCCGAACTGGGATGACGAGCTGGTGAAGGCGACGCTTCTGACGAGGGACGGCGCGATCGTCCATCCGAACTTCCAGCCCAAAGCCTGAGCTGACAGGAGACATCCCCATGGCCACTCCACAGGAACTCCTCAAGCAGGCGCAGGACGCCAAAGCGGCCGCTGACGCCGCCGCCGCCAAGGCCGCGGAGGCGGTCAAGGCGCTCCAGGGCATGGCCGACGGCGCGGGTGCGGCTGCGAGCGCCGCGACGGGCGGAGCGATCGATCCACTCGTCTTCCAGCTTGCGATCTTCGCGCTGGCCGTCGCGGTCGGATACTACGTGGTCTGGTCGGTGACCCCGGCCCTGCATACGCCGCTGATGTCGGTCACCAACGCGATTTCCTCGGTCATCGTCGTCGGGGCGCTGCTCGCGGTCGGCGTGTCGTCTGCCGGGGCGCTCGACAGCGGCCCGTGGTGGGCCAGGGCCATGGGTTTGCTTGCGCTCATCCTGGCTGCCGTGAACATTTTCGGCGGCTTCCTCGTCACCGAGCGCATGCTCGCGATGTACAAGAAGAAGGGCTGACGCGTCATGGCCGCCAATCTTTCAGCCCTGCTGTATCTCGTCGCCGGCATTCTGTTCATCATGGCGCTGCGGGGGCTGTCGCACCCCACCACGAGCCGTCAGGGCAATCTTTACGGCATGCTCGGCATGGCGATCGCCATCGTCACCACGATCATCTTCTTCCCGCCGGCCAGCCTCTCGGGCTGGGCCCTTGTCGTGCTCGGCCTCGGAATCGGCGGCGGCATCGGGGCGTACATGGCCCGCACGGTGCAGATGACGCAGATGCCGCAGCTCGTCGCGTTCTTCCACAGCCTGGTCGGTCTCGCGGCGGTGCTGGTGGCCGGGGCGGCGCTTTATGCCCCTGCAGCCTTTGGCATCGCCAAGGGTGGCCTGATCAAGCCGGCCAGCCTGTTCGAGATGGGTCTGGGTGCGGCGATCGGCGCGATCACCTTCACAGGTTCGATCATCGCCTTCCTCAAGCTTGACGGGCGCATGTCCGGAAAGCCGATCATGCTGCCGCAGCGCCACGCCATCAGCATCGGCCTGGGCGTCGCGCTGCTGCTCCTGCTGATCATCTTCATGGCCACGCAGAGCACGCTGGTGTTCTGGCTGATCGTGCTGGTGTCGCTGTCGCTTGGGGTTTTGCTGATCATTCCGATCGGCGGCGCCGACATGCCGGTGGTGGTTTCGATGCTCAACTCGTATTCGGGCTGGGCCGCAGCGGGCATCGGGTTCACGCTGGGCAACATGGCACTGATCATCACCGGCGCCCTTGTCGGCTCCTCGGGCGCGATCCTGTCCTACATCATGTGCAAGGCGATGAACCGAAGCTTCATCTCCGTGATCCTGGGCGGTTTCGGGGCGGACGAGGCCGGTACGGCGGCTGCGACAGAGGCCAAGCCCTACAAGGCTGGTTCGGCTGAAGACGCCGCCTACATCATGAAGAACGCCCAGAAGGTCATCATCGTGCCGGGTTATGGCATGGCCGTGTCGCAGGCGCAGCATGCGCTGCGCGAAATGGGTGATCTGCTCAAGAAGGAAGGCGTCGAGGTCAAGTACGCCATCCATCCGGTCGCGGGCCGCATGCCGGGGCACATGAACGTCCTGCTGGCGGAAGCCAATGTGCCCTATGACGAGGTCTTCGAGCTTGAGGACATCAACTCCGAGTTCGGCCAGGCCGATGTTGCCTTCGTCATCGGTGCCAATGACGTGACCAACCCGGCGGCGAAGACAGACAAGAGCTCGCCGATCTACGGCATGCCCGTGCTCGACGTCGAAAAGGCGGGCACGGTCCTGTTCGTCAAGCGCGGCATGGGCGGCGTCGGTTATGCGGGCGTCGACAATGAGGTGTTCTATCGCAACAACACCATGATGCTGTTGTCCGACGCCAAGAAGATGGTCGAGAGCATCGTCAAGGCGCTGGCGCATTGACCACAACCCCGTTGCTGCAGTTCAAAAAAGGGCCAGCGTCCATGCTGGCCCTTTCCGTCAAGCAGAAACGCGCCTTTGTCGGGATCACCACAGCTGTCTCATGGGTTCTGACGGGAGACAAATGATGGTCGCAGGAGAAGACAGAAGGATGCATGAAAGGTGATGCTGCAGGTTTGCTCTCAAACATGAAGGCGGATGCAACCAGCATCCCCGCGAACGGCCCAGCGGCCCGAACTGCCCTTTCCCGAGCTGCCGTCCATGGTCGCGGCGCCTGGGGCGTCAGGCACCCCCTTTCTGGCGAGATCCGCTGATCATCCGTCGCACCTGAAATCCACTTTCGCGGTCTTGCGCGAGCGCCCGACCCTGACATCGACCTCCAGCGGCGCACAGGTGGCGCCGTCAAGCAGGAAGGCTCTGTAGGCACGCCCGTCCCCGCTAAACTGGAAGCCGCCATACGCGCGTTTCAGCAGCACGCGCGGGCCTGTTTTCGCGCTCTGCGTGACAGTAATGTTGGCCATGTCGCGCGCGATCTTGTCGGAGGATCTGGTGTTCTTCGGACCGGTGAAGACCAGCGTCACCAGCACGGCGTCAGCCGGTTCGCCCGATTCGCTGCCGCCGGTGACCACGTTCTCGAATATCTTGCGTAAGCCGACTATGTTTTCAGAAAAGCTGCCGGATTTTTCCAGAAACAATTGCATGCGCACCTCTTCAGCGATCACTTGTGCTGCCGCCATCGGTGTATATGCGGCAAAGAAAAAGGCTGATAAGCATAAAGTTCTCAACATAAATGGCAGC
This sequence comes from Hyphomicrobiales bacterium, assembly GCA_026400535.1. Taxonomy (GTDB): domain Bacteria; phylum Pseudomonadota; class Alphaproteobacteria; order Rhizobiales; family Beijerinckiaceae; genus Allobosea. Next base: position 1,679 of record JAPLOU010000014.1, on the reverse strand, counting down.
TCCTGGCACGCGACAGTCCAATGTGAGTGTTGATAGCGCTCATGACTGGCGATTTCAAATCTGACGTGCATCAACGCGTTTCGATAGCTCAACGCTCAACCGACATTCCCCGGATGGACGCTGGTCAGGAGCCAAAGCTGCGGCACCCCTCGGATTTTGACAATCTCAACGGATGCCGGCCCGCGTTCTGCCGCTGTCCGGCCGCCGCTTGGGTTGGTGAGCGGGAGCAATAGCGAATTCGGCTTCATCGCGATGCACCGATCCCCTCCGATGGACATGCGATATCGGAACGCACGACGACGGTGACGTGACAGGCGGTGGCCTGAGGTCCGCGATCACTTGAAGCATCTCCGCAAACAGGTCCTTCGGAACCGCGACCCCGGCGATCTGGAACGCGACAGAGCGCATGGCCAACAACCTCCGCGCCATGATCAGCGTCTTGCGCCGCGTCGTCATCGACCCGTCGGCGATCGGCTCCGGCGTCGCCAGCGTGCGCAGGACGTTGCCGGGATTGCAGGCGAGCGCGTGAGGCTGAAGGCGAACCGCATTGCAAGCGAGGGAGCGGCAGGAGAGCCCGCGTCCAAGTGATCGCGCCCTTGCCGTCCTTGATCCATTGCCCGCAGGTGCCGTGCTTGGTGCAGGAGCCGACGACATTCTCCGCCGGCCGCGTCATCTTGGTGACGATGAAGCCGACGCGCGGACAAGGTTTGCCCGGATGCCCCCCGACCTTGGCGACGACCCTGCGCGGCTTTGGCCAGCTTGCGGCCTGATCGGTGCAGTCCGCATGGGATCGCCGGAAGCCGGATCGCGTCTCTGATGCCTTCGGCTTCGAGATATGCGTCGACATCGGGATTGGCGAAGCCGGCCTCGGCGCGGACAATGATGCGCGCAAGCTTGCCGCGATAGCGCGCCATGACACGATCAAGCACACCTTTCCAGCCATCGGCGCTGTGGACGTTGCCGGGACAAAGCGCGCAGCGTTCCAGATCGCCGGACTGGTTGAACACAAACAGCGGGTGATCGCGGACGCACGCCTCGTGCCCGTTCCAGACGCTCATCGCCTGCTCGCCATGGGTCGGACTGACGCTGGTGTCCATGTCGCGCATAAGGCCGCGCGGCGGGCGCCGGCCATGAACGCGGTCGATCCATTGGCCTGATGGATCACACCCGAGCGCCGAAAGCTTCTTCACAACCGTCAGCCAGTGCGGCTCGAAACGCCCCATCTGGCTGGCCGAGGCCGCGCACCCATGGGACGCTTTACCGCCGCCGATCCAGCGCATCGCCGGATCCTGCCGCAGCCGTCCGGCGGCGTTCACATCGTCAGCAACGGCGAGCCCTCCGGACACGGAGTGCCGCACCCTGCCCACCAGGGCGTGCCGGCCATTCCTTCCCCTTCGCGCGTCGGCAAGAGCATCGCCCGCGATCGCCGAAAGACCGAGGACGCCATCGCGTTCCCGATCAGCAACCCCGCGTCCGAGGTCACCACCGGCCATCAAACGGAAGCAGCAGGCGGTGGTCGACACCGCGCCGGAGAGACCCATCGTTCGGGTCACCCGCCCGGTGCGTCATCACGGAACCCTCCACAGGCGAGAAAGTCCCTGCAAAGAGAAAGTCCCTGCAAAACAGAGGTGAATCGCGTATCCCGCGCATCAAACAACCGCGTCATCCGACGCATGCGG
>JAPLOU010000092.1 GCA_026400535.1 Hyphomicrobiales bacterium | reverse complement strand
TGCGTCGATGGCGCTGCGGCGATTGGCGGCCGCGCCGTCGTTGTGAGGGCTATCGACCACGAGGCGGAGGTTTACTGGCAGTCGAATGGCTTTATTCCGGCAATCGATGACCCGTCGATTCTCTTTCGATCGGTTGTCGAGATCGCGGCGTGGTTGAAAGCAAGCGCTGGGTGATCCTGCGTTTCTGATGGCCTTTGGGCGCGACCAAATCATTGTCTGGCCCAAAGTTGAGGGTGTGAGTGCGCGTGAAACCGTTCAAGCGTACCACGGCAGCTTCAACAGTCTCCCTTGTCCTGGATTTCCGATTGCGTCTCGCCGCGGGTGCTCCCGCTTGACGACATCGAACCGTCGCGCGGCAAGAGGCTGCGGCACCGTTGAGCCATAAACATTCTCTCTGACTTCCCAGGATACGATCGGCTCGGCCGGCGATCCAAGGATCGGCGGTCCCCCCGATCTTCTGCCGTGCCGCTGACGCAGCCTTTCAGAATACCGGCTCTCCCGCCGCCCGCCTCTGGCGGCGCGTGCCCGCGTCCTTGACCCCGCCCTCCCCGGCTCGTCGCAGCGCGTCGTCATCAGGACGAAGGAGATCGACGATGAGTAACACCTCCCCCGCTTCGTGCCTGGCGAGGTGATCGCCTGCCTCATCGCGGAGCGCGAGCGCGGGGATCCGACTGTCAATCGGCAAAGCTCGTTATGGTCCTGTTAATCAAAAACCCGTTGCCGCAAAAAGAGAATCGGGCATAATTCCCACTTCAGGAGAGGGTAGCGCTCGAAAAGCGTTATTCGGAACCAGGCACGATGAAACCGAACATGCAACGCGAAGGCAGCACCGAGCTGAACTTTCATGAGACGATTCTCCAGCAGGGGGAAATGATCTCTGACAAGCTCAATCTGCTGCGTTTCGAACACTACCCGCCGGATGCCGCGAAAGGGCTTCGGTCGTTTTCGCTTGCTGAGGTGGCATACTTTCTAGGTGTCACGCCTTCGAACGTGAAGAAGCTTCACCTTGAGGGAAAGGGGCCGATTCCGGCGACGTCTGCATCCGGTCGGCGAACATATACTGCGACGCAGATGCTGGAATTGCGCCACTATCTCGACAAGCACGGTCGTCGCGAGGTGAAGCGTTACGTCCCTCATCGGCACGGCAATGAACCTCTTCAGATCATCTCCGTGGTCAACTTCAAAGGGGGAAGCGGCAAGACAACCACTGCTGCGCACTTGGTCCAACACCTTGCCCTGACGGGTCATAGGGTTCTGGCGATCGATCTGGATCCCCAAGCCTCTTTGAGCGCGCTCCACGGTATTCAGCCTGAGCTGGACAAGAATCCCTCCCTTTACGAGGCGATTCGCTATGACGATCAGCGCAAGTCGATCCGGGAAGTGATCCGGCATACGAACTTTCCTGGTCTCGATATCATTCCGGCCAACCTGGAACTTCAGGAGTATGAGTATGACACGCCCCTTGCGATGCAAAGCAAGTCGAGTGGCGATGGCCGGACCTTCTTCACCCGGATCACAGACGCGCTACGCGACGTTGACCAGCTGTATGACGTGGTCGTCATCGATTGCCCCCCGCAGCTTGGCTATCTCACACTGACCGCATTGACGGCATCGACGTCGGTGTTGATCACCATCCATCCCCAAATGCTTGACGTCATGTCGATGAGCCAGTTTCTCCTGATGCTTGGCGGCATTCTGGAGTCAATTCACTCAGCTGGGGCAGTCGTTCGGCTCAAGTGGTTCCGATATCTCGTCACACGGTACGAGCCGATGGACGGGCCTCAAAGCCAAATGGTTGGCTTCATGCAAGCCTTGTTTCCGGGCCACATGCTGCATCACCCGATGTTGAAGTCGACAGCTATCGCGGATGCCGGGATCACGAACCAAACGCTGTTCGAGATTGATCCATCCATGTTTGTTCGCTCGACTTTCGAGCGCGCGATCGGCTCACTCAACGCCGTGAATGAGGAGATCGTCAGTTTGTTGCACCACGCATGGGGGCGCAGATGAACCTCGTTTTGACAGCCGTGCAAATCGCCCAGATCCAGCGCTTTTTCAGATATTTAGACGGTGAGGGACACTGATCATGCGCAAGAACCTTCTCGCGAGCATAACAGCCGCGACTGCGGCGCCCCCGTCGAGCGAAAGTCGCACGGACTACGCCCGGCGTGGAGCTTCGAGATCGATGATGATGTCGATCGACGAATTGGCCGAGAATGCGAAGCGGGTCGTGGCGGGCGACGTCATTGTGGAACTCGACCCAGCACAAATCGACGGATCTTTCGTCGGTGACCGGCTCGGCGATGATGAAGAGGAATTCGCCGCGCTTAGGGAAGCAATACGCTCCCAGGGCCAGTCGACACCTATCCTTGTTCGACCACATCCGGGTCGCCCGGCCAGATACATGGTCGTCTTCGGTCACCGGCGCCTGCGCGCGGCGCGAGAGCTCGGAATTCCAGTTCGCGCTGTGGTCAAGGATGTCGAAGCTATCGCGCATGTCATTTTGCAAGGCCAAGAGAATTCTGCACGCGCCAATCTGAGCTTCATTGAACGGGCAATCTTTGCCCGACGGCTCCAGGAAGCCGGCCAGACCAAGGATACAATCAAGACTGCTCTGTCCGTTGATGACACCCTGTTGTCTCGCATGCTGTCAGTTGTCGAGACCATACCGTTTCGGGTGCTCGAGGCTTTGGGCCCGTGCAAGGGTGTTGGGCGTGATCGGTGGGAGGAACTCAAGAAGTTCATGCTCCGACCTAAGGCTCTTGATGAGGCGGTGAGATTAACGCAGACGCAGGACATGCGAGCCCTCCCCTCCCCCGAGCGCTTCGCCCAGCTCCTGATTGAGCTACAGCGGCTGTCCAGACGTCCCAAAGCGGTTCACCGCGCCGCGCAATCATCGAGGGTCTGGCAAGCTGACGACGCCGGCGTGCAGATCGAATTGCGCCCCTCTGGACAGGCGTTCCAACTGTCGCTCGCCTCAACCCATGCAAGGGCTTTTGGAGAGTTCATCTCCGAGAGCCTCGACGAACTGTATCGCGCCTTCAAAGCGCAGCAGAGCAAGCCCGCTACAGGAGATTAACCCGCAAAAGAAAAACGCCCCCAGACGTCTCCGTCCGGAAGCGTTCACTTCTCGAGTTTGGCGACTGAGAAGAGACCACTTCCGCGAATCACTGTCAAGAGTCGGCCGCCGTTTTGGTGGGCAGGTTTCTTTTGCCTGATGAAGGCAAGAGCCATGGAAACACATGTCCCAACGACGTCCTTCGGACGGCGGCAGGCGACGCTTGGCCAGATTGCAGTACAGCTGCAGGTCAAGCGAGCCGTCGATGAGGCCGGCAAGCCCGGATCAAACGCGCCAGCCGCCGTCAACAAATGGCAGATCTGCCGCACGCTGACCGAGGTGCGCGAGCGCATCGGTGTGACGGACCGGTCCTTGAGTGTGCTGAATGCGCTGCTGTCGTTCCATCCGGAAACCGCACTGTCGCTGCCCAAGCCCCGCGCGGGGGCCGCTGACGACCCATTGGCCGCAAGCGGGGAGGGGGCCTCCGCCTCCTGCGACCTGATCGTCTTTCCCTCCAACCGGCAGCTCGGCCAGCGCGCCCACGGCATGGCGCCTGCGACGCTGTGGCGGCATCTGACGGCTTTGGTCGAGGCCGGACTGATCATCCGGCGCGACAGCCCCAACGGCAAGCGCTACGCCCGCAAGGATGCCTCAGGCCAGGAGCGATTCTCCGATGCCTTCGGCTTTGACCTGACCCCGCTGGTCACCCGCGCCCCTGAGTTCGAGGCATTGGCCGAGCAAGTGCGTGCGGCACAAAAGAAGCGCTATCTCACCAAGGAGCGCATCTCGCTCTTGCGCCGCGATGTCTCCAAGTCGATCACGCTCGGTCTTGATGAGAGCTTGCCTGGCGATTGGGAGAGCTACCGGCAGCGCGCCATGGCGCTGATGACGCCGCTCAGGCGCATCCGCGACGACCACGATCTCGAGGCCCTGGCAGCCGAGCTGGCCGCTCTGCGGATGGATGTGACCAAGACGCTGGAATCCTGCATCAATGTTCCAGATTCAACGTGCAATGACCATCACAATGAGCAGCACCAATCTAATTCAAATACCAATGGCGATTCAGATCTTGAACCTGCTTCCACGGAAGAAGGGCGCAAGGTCGAGGTCGAAGCCCTGGCGGCCACTGCCAGCGAGCCCAAGACCTATCCACTCGGGCTGGTGATGGAGGCTTGCCCCGATCTCCGCGAATACGCGCCGGGGGGACAGGTCAAGAGCTGGAACGAATTCCTGGCGGCGGCCGGCGCGGTCAGGCCGATGATCGGCATCAGCCCCGACGCCTGGCGCGAGGCGCAGGATGTTCTGGGCAAGCTCGAGGCCCATGTCGTGGTGGCGACCATCCTGCAGCGCTCGATCCATTCCTCGGAAGCCGAGACAATGCCCGGACCTGCGCCTGGATCAACCGTGGTGGTGGTCAACGGCTCACCGGCGATCCAGTCCGCTGGCGGCTATCTGCGCGCCCTCACGGACAAGGCGAGGGCAGGGGAGTTCGCAATGGGGCCTGTGCTCATGGCGCTGATCGGGCAGAGGCTGAAGCGCAAGCGGGCGGGCTGATCTGGTGCGCCGGGCCAGTGCCGACATTGCCGGGACTTCGCCAACCAGATTCGTCGGCACGCGCCGCAACCGGGCGAGAAATGGCATCTGGACGACGTCGTCATCCAGATCAATGGCGAGCCGCATCGGCTTGGCGCAGGCCGATGACCAGCACGACGCGTGTGTCCTCAAGTGCAGTGGCGACCTTGGCCGCCGCATAGCGACGAAACCAGGGATGCGGCGTGTCTGCTTCTGTTATCCGCACTGATGATGTGAGGGGGCCGCAAATATCAGGCGCGCATGTCGCTATTATCATCTCAGAACAGAGTTTAAGGGGCAGTGTCATGTGGAAAATCCGCTACCCGCTCCCGCTCCGGAACGTCGAGGACCTGCTTCATGAGCGGGGCATCGCTTCCGATCGGTACGGGAGGCAGAGAAAGGGCATCTGCCGCTGGCGAATGCGGTGACCAACCTGTGGGGTCTTTCACCTGTCATGCCGATGCGACGAGTGCCGCAGCCTGTTGGATCGGTAACGCTTCGATGTTAGCGCCCATCGGGAAGCGCTCCTGCCCAGGATAAACCACGAGTTTTGCAAGGGGCCGGAGATCCTCACACCCTGAGTGAAATCCCCGCGAAACGGACGGCGCCGTTGAGGATTTGATCTCAACAGCAATGAACCGGGTGTTTCCCAGATCGACCACGAGGTCGATCTCGGCACCCGCCTGCGTGCGGTAGAAAAAGGCATGAGCGCCGTCCGGCATGGCCGCAATCAGTGCCTCGATGGCAACCGCCTCAAAGCTTGCGCCGACGACAGGATGCGCAAGGAGATCTTCCAAGGTGCGAAGACCAAGAAGGGCATGCAGGAGACCTGTGTCGCGGATGTAAAGTTTGGGCGACTTGACCAGGCGTTTGGCCGTGTTCGCCGCATAGGGCTTCAGGCGGCGGATCAGGAGCAGGTCTTCCATCAGGTTGAGGTAGTGGTTCGCCGTATGCCACGCGACTCCGAGCGATCCGGCCAGCTGCTGTGCATTCAGAAGTCCGCCATGAACATGGGCAAGCATGGTCCAGAAACGCTCGAGAGTGGCCGCTGGCACGCGGATGCCGAATTGCGGGATGTCCCGCTCGAGATAGCTGCGGATGAAGGCAAGCCGCCAGCGCAGACTCGCCGCGTCCGATGCCGCCAGATAGCTCGATGGAAAGCCGCCGCGCAGCCAGAGGCTCCGATGCGGGGAGGGCAGGCCGATACGTGGGTGCCCCGCTTCCGCCTTGCCCACCGAAACCTCCGGCACCAGCAGCGGCGTCATTTCGACGTAAGCGATGCGTCCCGCAAGGCTTTCCGAGGTTTGCCGAAGCAATGGCAGCGCGGCGGAGCCCAGAACCAGGAAATGACCAAACGGCGTCCCCGATCTGCGCCTTGCGTCGATCTCGCCCCGCAGGACGCTGAAAATCTCTGGAGCGCGATGAATCTCATCAAGGACGACAAGTTTGTCGGCATGAAGGGAAAAGTAAGCCGCAGGGTCTGCGAGCCTTGCACGATCCAGGGCCTGCTCAAGATCGAGATAAATGGCCTTTTGTCCAAGGTCGTCCGCGATCGCTCGGGCGAGCGTGGTCTTGCCGACCTGTCGCGGCCCGATCAGTGCGACGGCGGGGGATTCGGTCAGACGCTCGCGAACTGCGCTCAGGGCTTGGCGTGGAATCATCATCGCTAAATCGCATAGTATCTGCGATTTTACTAGGTTTAATGGAACGTCAAACCAGACGGGTCGCAACAGCGACCCTGCGCGGACGGGTGCGGTGTCGCTATCTGGTCGTCCAATCGACCAGCGGGTCGAAGGCGCCTTGCAGGATCAGGCAGAGCGTGAGCGTGCCCAGGCGGTTGAAGCCGCGCGGGCAGTCCGCCAGATCGAGGCTGACCCCACGCAGGCGATGAAGACCGACGGTAACAGTCCCGAGGCGATCCGCCAGCTGCGGGAACGGCAAGAACAGGTCCGAAAGGACATCGAACGCGAGCTGGAAGCCGCCAAGCAAAAGGATGGGCCGGCGCGGATGAAGCCGCAATCATGATGGCAATCCGCCATCTCTGTCACAGGGTGGATGATGCTTGTGTTTTTGTGGTACTGGCAAGTTGCCGAACTGGGCATCGCCGCGTAGCGCCAGGGGAAAGCGCCCCGTCTTCACGCGACCGCCGGTCGGCAAGTTGACAGTACCGAATCCGGCCAGAACCGGGAATAGCGCGACTTTCAGGCCGTTTTCCTTGGCCTGCCACCCTTCTGGCCGTTTCTCCGCGCGGCTTCTCCCTTAGCGCTGCTTTCCGACCGTCCGCCCCGTGCTCCGAGCATTTGGGCTGCGGTGGTCTCGGACATGAACCGAGCCGTGCCAAAGACACCATTCATCAACGCCGGCACATAAACGTCAGCGTCGAGTGCCTGCCAGTGCAGACCCAAACCATTCGGGCTGACCTCAATCTCGGACAGTTCGTCATTCGACGCTCCCTGCAGACCCTCGATCATTTCGGCCGGAACAGTGATCTCCAGGCCGCTATCGAGCCCGATGATGATGCGTCGGCGGCGGCCGTCATAGCGTGCGCGGATTGCATAGCCTGCGCGACGCGTCTCGTTCGCGCGTGCTTCGGCATCAGCAACGTCTTTCTCAGAAATCGCCATGGATCTTTCTCCATTGATCACAGAGCTGCATAAGCGCGCCAGCGAGCCGCTGACTGATCTCGGTCAGTTCGGTTGCCTTGAACCGGTAGTTCTCGCGCAGCTAAGGCGGCCCTTTCGGGCAGTGCAACTGAAACACCGCCTGGCAACCCCGCCCGATGATGTGGACATGGGACGGACGGTGATCGTTGGGATAGATCACGACGCGCAAACCATCGATGGTCAAGACCTTCGGCATTGGTGGTCTACCATAAACCCAAGGGCTTGGGAATAGAACCAATGCGCGGCGCTGGCAGGAGAGGAAGCGCCAACTTCTGATACTCTGCCGTCGGATGCAGCTTGGCGTTGTCACATGAACTCTGCGGGGCCGCTCAGGACGGTTTGTTCCGGCGATCAAGCAGCGATGGCGACAGAATTCCACTGAGCGAGGGCCTGGAGCCGGTGGAGGTGGATGCCGGGAGCGGAGCGTTTCTGGCGGGGCGGACGAAGAGATTGCGGACGGCGGAAAAGACGGAGACGAAACGCTGCAGGGCTCCCGTCGATCGAAAATGCTGCAGGATCCGTTCCCGCTTTCGAAAAGGGACGTGACTGTTCTCGGCCCGGTTGTTCAAGCCCTTGTGCGAACGGTGCTCCACGCCGGGCATGAACTGCTTTCGTTGCACCGCGCCGTAGGAGCCGAGCTTGTCGGTGATCAAGCGCTTGGGCTTCAGGCCCTGCTTCTGCAACAGGCGGGTGAGAGGCCGCTTGGCGGCCTTGGTATTGCGGCGGGTCTGGACGATGTCGTCGAGCACATAGCCATCCTGATCGACCGCCCGCCACAGCCAATGCTTCCTGCCGGCGATCGTTATCACGACCTCGTCGAGATGCCAGATATCGTCCGAACGGGCCGGCTTTCGCCGAAAGCGCTTCGCATCGTCAGGGCCGAACGTCCTCGCCCAGCGCCGGATCGTTTCGTAGGAGACGACGATGCCCCGCTCGAGCCGCATCTCCTCGACCAACCGCAGGCTCAACGGGAAGCGGAAATA
>JAPLOU010000026.1 GCA_026400535.1 Hyphomicrobiales bacterium | reverse complement strand
CGGGCCATGAAGGAGAACAACTCCTGCATGTCCGGATTCTTCATCCGCTTCTTGATCTCGGAGTACAGGATGCAGCCCGAGAACTCAGCCGTCAGGGACGAGACGAGAAAGTCGAGCAACTCCTTCTGCAGTTCGTCATTGAGGCTGGCGGGATCGAACTGGAAGTCGTCCGGCCGCTTGAAATGGTTCTTGTTGGGGTCGGCCCGCATCTCCGCCATCAGCCCGTCCCATTCGCGCCGCACGAGGCTGACGTCAATCTTGTCCATGGCCTCGTTGTCGGTGGTGTAGAAGCGCGGCGACAGGACTGTGTCCTGGGTCGCCATGGCGGTCACGTAATTCGGGGCTCCGCCCCCCCCTTCCTGCGGTATCATTGTGCTCTCCCTGCAGAAAACCCGACTTCGTAGAGTTCAGTCAGTTCGAGGTAGGCTGTCAGCTTGGTGACGAAGCGGTCCAGCGCCGTGGCGCGCGTCACGGTCGCCATGCGACGTTCGACGCGATGTTCGCCGAATCCGATGGTCGTTGGCGCGTCATGCACGATCACGCTATCGCCTGGCCCGACATCCACGCCGTCAAGCACGACATGGGCATGGACGAATTCCGCCGTGTTGAGCAGGTCAACCGTGCATGGAACCTGGATGGATTTCCCTCTTCCGAGGAGATAGTGGAGCATCTGCCGTCCCCTAATTTGGCAGAAGCCTGGCAAAGGCCTCTACGTTGGTTGGGCCGAAGGAGTTCAGCACGATCCGGATCGTCGTCGCCGTGTCCTCCAGCGTCAGACGTCCATCAACATGTCGCGCCAGGCGGAAGGGTTTCTCAGGACCCATGCCCTCGAGCTTCCGCTCCCGGGCTCTCCCACGCAGCACGCCTCTGATGAAGCCGTCCTGTCCCGGCTCGATGATGAGGACGACGGCGCCGGTGGCGGCATCCGAGATGCCAACCGAGCCATCGGCCCCGTCAGCGAACCGGAGGTCACGATACTGCACAACTTCCGGCTCCGGCATCCGTAGGATACCCAAGCCTGTCAGGCGTGCGAACGCCGCGAACAGGACGGACAGCACGACCACGAGCATGACCGCGTGGGCCGGGCGGAACCTGAAACCTGACTTCACGGTGATCGCGCTCATGGTTCTTCTCCTTTGATCAGTGGGCTGGGCGCAGCAAGGCACTCGCGGTACCGGCCTCTTGTGTCGACGCAGGCCGTGCTGTCTCTTCGGCGCGCAGGGCCGGGATCCGCGCCCCGCTCAGCGCCGCCGCCAGCAGGTCCGCCACTTTGGACGCGTCCGGCAGCGAACGGAGCATCGGCTCGGGCTTGCTCAGCTTCCACGGGCGCATGTTCGGCCAGATCGCCATCACGGCGATCCTGTCATCCTTCGCCAACTGCAGCGGTATGTCGCCGGTGCCATCGCCGTGGATTTTCAGGGCCGCGCCGTCGATGCGCTTAAAGGGCAGGTTGACGGTGATCGGCAACGCCACGCCGGAGCGCATCAGCACCCGTCGGGTTGTGATGGAGTAGATCGTCATCCGGGCATAGGCATAGGCCAGCAGCAGCAGGATGCAGATCGCTGCGAGTGCCACCGGCATCAATGCCGCAGCATATGACAGGGCTCCGGTCACGCTGGCTCCGTCCGCGACCGAAGAGGCAAAGCGCCAGACCATCAGCACGCCGAAATAGATCGCGACCTTGCGCGCATGGAAGGCCCGGATTGCCAGCGACCGCCAGCTGGGCGAGCCCTGCCAGAGGAGCCTCTCGCCCTCCGGCAGTTCTGCCGGAAGGCCTGGGATGGGTTCACCCGCATAATCGTCATGCGGGGCGTTGATGAAGCCACCACCGGTCATAGGAACGGGTCCGCGCGCTGGGTGGAGGCATACAGGGTGCCGCCGCCGTAATACCCCATGATCTTGTCCTCCTCGAGCAGGGTCACCTGGTCAGGGTTCTTGAGGCCGGGGACATTGGCGAAATGCTTGGCGAAGATGGCCTTGACGCGGGCCTGGCGCTTGGCGCCATCGATGCGGGTGAAGTTGGTCGGCAGCAGCACGTTGCGCACGCCGCCCGCTACCGGAACCTCGACCTCCATGTAGCGCATCACGTATTCGGCACGGTCGATCCAGATGTCCTTGACGACACCGGCCCGCTTGCCGTCGCCGCCGATGACCTCCATTCCGACCGGATTGGGATCGCGGCCCTCGACGTGGAAGTCAGTGGCCACGCGCAGCGGCTCGAGGCGGTTCTTGCCGTTGTGCAGGATGTCGGGCGTGTCGGCGCGCTCGGCCCATGAGCCGGGGCCGACGCTGGCCAACATCGGATCACCGACGGGCTCGAGCGGAGCGCCGGGCCACGGCTCAAGCGCCTTCAGCGGATGACTGCGCGTGTCGGGATTGCCGTCGGCGGCGATCAGCTTGTCCGGACCGAAGGCCATCTTGAAGCTTTTCGGTGGCGGCGGCGCAGGCCAGCCGACGATCTGGTAGCGGTTGTAGCGGTCCTGGGTGTCCTTGGCGAGCGGATAGCCCTCGCGCTTGCTCTCCCTGTGCAGGTACCAGATCAGGCCTGCGAAGAAGATCAGGAACATCCAGAAACTGATGACGGCGAGATCGAAGCCGAGTGGACTGGAGCCGGGTAACATGTGGTACCTCCTGGGTATTGGCTCGGGCTAGCTGGGGAGTTGGGCCAGGCCGAAGGTTGAGGGGGATGCGGGCTTGGTCTCGGCCGTGCGGCCCACGAGGGGGCCGATCGCGACAAGAGTCATGAAGAGCAGCAGAACTTCGATGTGGTAGACCACGGAATAGCCGACCGACGGGTCGGTGAGGGCGGAGCCGAGCAGGCCCCTTTCGGCCATGTGGCTGACAATGTCGCGCAAGATGCCGCCGGCTCCGACCGAGCAGCCCATGGCAAGCGCCTGCACCGCGCCCCAGGCCCCGAGCGCAAGGCCGGTTCCGGCTTCCTTTTCGAGCGCCATGGCGCCGGTGAGCGTGCCCACGGAGAACAGGCCGCCGCCGAAACCGATCAGCACGGTGCCGATCCGGAACAGCATCGGCACATCCATCGGCGCCGACATGATCACGCAGGCGAAGGCCAGAAGCCCGACAACCGCTCCGTAGGCGGCGATGCGGCAAGGATCCATGCCGCGCATCAGCTGCCGTGCGGCCAGACCGAAGGCCAGCAGGGCACCTGTGGCCATCAGCCCGGTCAAGGCCGTGGTTTCACCAACGCTCAGCTTGAGGATCTCGCCCCCGTAGGGCTCCAGCACAACGTCCTGCATGTTGAAGGCGGCTGTGCCGAGCGCAACCGCGACAAGAAAGCGCTTGGCACGTCCGGCGCCGGCGAACCTGGCCCAGACCTCGCGGAAAGCGGGGGTCTCGGCCTCTTCGCGCGCACGCTCCGGGTTGCGGGCTTCCTGTTTCCACAGCGCCACGAGATTGAGGATCAGCGTCATCGACGCGGCGCCCTGGACAACCTGGATCAACCTGATCTGGCTGAAATCGGCGAGCAGCAGGGAGAAGGTCAATCCCGAGATAACCATGCCGATCAGCAGCATGGTGTACATCAGCGCCACCACCCGCGGCCGCGCGGATTCAGGCGCAAGATCCGTTGCCAGCGCAAGGCCCGCCGTCTGCGTCGTTTGCAGGCCCGCACCCACGGCGAGGAAAGCGATGGCCGAGGCGACATGGCCGATCCACCACGGCCCCCAGGTGTCGCCGGACAGGAGGATGAGCGCGAAGGGCATGATCGCCAGTCCGCCAAACTGCAGAAGCGTGCCCATCCAGATATACGGCACGCGCCGCCATCCGAAGGCCGACTTGTGATGGTCTGACCTGAATCCGACCAGCGCCCGGAATGGCGCGAAAACCAGCGGGATCGCGACCATCACCGCGACGAGCGAAGCGGCGACGTTCATCTCGACAATCAGGACGCGGTTGAGCGTGCCGATCAAGAGCACAGTCGCCATGCCGACCGAGACCTGGAACAGGGACAGGCGCAAGAGCTTCTTCAGCGGCAATCCCTCGGACCCCGCGTTGGCAAAAGGCAGAAGCGTCAGGCCGAACCTGCGCCACTCATCAGCCAGTGCCTGAAGCTCCGGTCTCATTGGCGTGCAAGCTCCATGGCCTGGGAGATGTAAAAGCCGCGGGTGATGCGCCTCGTGTTTGCGACATGCCAGGCAGCCAGCGCCAGCTTGCGGCCGATCCGGACCGTAAGATCAAGCTCCTCTACCGGCACGATGGTCGGCGAGCGGTCGGCACGCGGGAAGAGTTTGCCGATACCGTACATCGCCGCGATCATGGTCGTGCGCGGTGCGAAGGTGAAGACGATCGATGTTTTCGTCCGCTCGCTCAGGGTGTCGAGGCATCGGACCAGATCAGCCGTCGGATGGTAGATCAGAGAATCCATCGCCACGACATGGTCAAAACAGCCGAAACGCGCGTCGAGCATGTCGCCGACACCAAATGTGACCGAACCTTTGCCAAGATCACGCGGCAGGCGCTCGGCGGCAATGCTCACCAGCTTGGCCGAAAGGTCGATCGCGACGACATCCGCGCCGCGCCGTGCCGCCTCGACCGAGAAGGCTCCGGTGCCGCAACCTGCATCGAGAATGCGCCGGCCGCTCAGGTCGGCAGGCAGCCGGCTCAGAAGATACGCCCGCATCTCGTCGCGCCCTGCGCGCACGGTCGCACGGATCTTGCTCACCGGGGCGTCGGTGGTCAGGCGGGCCCAGGCATCGACCGCGGTGCGATCGAAATAGGTCTCAAGCTGGCCGCGACGGGCGGTGTACGTCGGCGTCTGGTGTGCGACGGTATTCATCAGCCCAGACTCAATCAAAACCAAGGAGATCGAAGATTTCGCGGTCCTTCAGGGGATTGACCATGTTGCCCTCGTTGCCGGCCCAGAGCGCGGCAGCCAGCTTCAGGTATTCCCGCTGCACCGCCAGGATCTCCGGCGTTTCCTCCATCTCGAACAGGGTCGCCTTCTTCAGCCGCGAGCGGCGGATGGCGTCGAGATTTGGGAAGTGCGCCAGCGTCTGGGTGCCGACAGCGGCATTGAACTTGTCGATCTGGTCGGTGCCTTCCGAACGGT
Source organism: Hyphomicrobiales bacterium (assembly GCA_026400535.1). Classification (GTDB taxonomy): domain Bacteria; phylum Pseudomonadota; class Alphaproteobacteria; order Rhizobiales; family Beijerinckiaceae; genus Allobosea. Next base: position 31,685 of record JAPLOU010000026.1, on the reverse strand, counting down.
TGACGATCACGCCGCCGACGCGCACGTCATAGTTCTTCGACTTTGCGCGGATGGCCGCGACGATGCGGTTCATGGCGAAGATCGAGTCGAAATCATTGGCCGCCACGATGACCGCGCGCTCGGCATGCTGCAGCGGCGCGGCAAATCCGCCACAGACCACGTCGCCCAGCACATCGAAGATCACGACGTCCGTGTCATCGAGCAGGTGGTGTTCCTTGAGGAGCTTCACGGTCTGGCCGACCACATAGCCGCCGCAGCCGGTTCCCGCGGGCGGACCGCCTGCCTCGACGCACATCACGCCATTATAGCCCTCGAAGACGAAATCCTCGCGGCGCAGCTCCTCCGAGTGGAAATTCACCGTCTCAAGCACGTCGATCACGGTGGGGATCAGGCTCTTGGTCAGGGTGAAGGTTGAGTCGTGCTTGGGGTCGCAGCCGATCTGCAGCACGCGCTTGCCAATCTTGGAGAAGGCCACCGACAGGTTCGACGAGGTTGTCGACTTGCCAATGCCGCCCTTACCATAGACCGCGAAGACCTTCGCCGTGCCGAGGTCCTGGGCCGCGTCCATGTGGACCTGGACCGAACCTTCGCCGTCGCCGCTGGCCTGGGGCCTGCGGGCCACCGGATTTCGGATGGGCAACTCGATCGTGCTCATGCTGCTTTTCCTGTCGTCTTGGCGCGTGATGGGGTGGGCGTGACAACGCCTTCGAGTCGGTCTTCCAGTTCTTCGCCCGCTTCCTGCAAAGCGCGCAGCGTGTCGGGATCGGGCGTCCAGTAACTGCGTTGTTGGGCTTCGATCAGCCGGTTCGCGAGCCGGGCCGAGGCGGTGGCGTTCAGGCTCGACAAACGTTCCCTCATGGCCGGGTCGAGCACGTAAAGTTCGGTGATCTGCTGATAGACCCAGGGCGCGACGGCGCCCGTGGTGGCCGACCAACCCATCGTGTTCTGCACATGCTCTTCGATCTGGCGAACACCCTCATAGCCATGCTTGAGCATGCCTTCGTACCATTTCGGGTTCAGGACGCGGGTGCGCGTTTCGAGCGCCACCTGCTCCTGCAGCGTGCGCACCATGCCGGGGCCGGAGGTCTGGTCGCCGATATAGACCGGGACGTCTTCCTTGCGGGCGCGGCGCACGGCCCGGCTGATCCCGCCCAGCGTGTCGAAATACTGGTCGACCGTGGTCACGCCCAGTTCGACCGAATCGAGATTCTGGTAGGTCAGTTCGACATCGGCAAGGACCGATTGCAGAAGCTCCGACTTCTTCTCGACGGTGCCCTTGCGGCTGTAGGCAAAGCACTTGCGGCGCGAATAGGCCTCGGCCAGTTCGTCCTCGTCATTGAACGTTGAAGACTGGACCAGCTGGTTGACGTTCGAGCCGTAGGTGCCGTCCGCATTCGAAAACACGCGAAAGGATGCAGTTTCGAGATCGCAGCCATGCTGGGCCTGATAGGCGAGCGCATGCTTGCGGATGAAGTTCCGGTCGAGCGGCTCGTCGGCACATGCTGCCAGATAGGCCGCGTCGGCGAGGAGCTTGATCTGGAGCGGCAAGAGATCGCGGAAGATGCCTGACAGCGTCATCATCACGTCGATGCGCGGCCGCTTCATCTCGGACAGCGGGATGAGTTCGGCCCCGTTGAGACGGCCATAGGCGTCGAAATGAGGACGTGCACCCATCAGGGCCAGCGCTTGGCCGATCGGACCGCCTTCGTTTTTCAGGTTGTCCGTGCCCCAGAGCACGATGGCGATGGTCTCTGGCAGGGCCTTGCCGTCCTCGATATGACGGCTCAGCAGCCGCTCCGCCTGCCGTGCGCCATCCGCCACCGCAAAGGCGCTGGGGATGCGGAAGGGATCGAAACCATGAAGGTTGCGCCCCGTCGGCAGGATGGCGGTTGTGCGCAGCAGGTCTCCGCCGGGAGCGGGGCGGATGTAGCGCCCGTCCAGGGCAGCCATCAGGCCTGCCATTTCGCTGGGTTCGAGCAGGAGCTGGTTGATCCGGCCGAGCTCTGCCAGCAGGTCAGGCGTCAGCCCCGCGGGCAGTGTCGCCATCAACTGCCCCTTCGCGATCATCTCGGTGGTCTCGGCCGACAGCCTCACGCCGTGCTGCGCCTCCGCCAGCGATGCGAGCAGGCCGGCGCGCTCCTCGGCAGAGGGGGCGGCGCCGACGACATGCAGGCCGTACGGGATCAAGGCATATTCCAGCTCCAGCATCTGCTCGGTGAGCTTGGCGATCATGCGGTCGGGGTCGAGCCAGGCCGGCTCGGCGCTGGCGAGTTCGACGCGTGCCGCCTGCGCCTGGATCAATTCGGCCAGATCCTCCCGTTCGCCGCTGGTGTCGGGCTGCAGGGCGCGCCAGCGGTCGACCGAGGACTTGAGCTCGGCCAGGCCCTTGTACAGGCCAGCCTGTGCCACCGGCGGCGTCAGGTAGCTGATCAGGGTGGCTGCGGCGCGCCGCTTGGCGATCGCACCTTCCGACGGGTTGTTGGAGGCATAAAGGTACATGTTCGGCAGATCGCCGATCAGGCGGTCCGGCCAGCAGGTGGAGGACATGCCGACCTGCTTGCCGGGCATGAACTCGAGCGCGCCATGGGTGCCGAAATGCAGCACGGCATGCGCGCCGAAATCCTCGCGGATGTAGCGGTAGTAAGCCGAGAAGGCGTGGGTGGGGGCAAAACCGCGCTCGAACAGGAGACGCATCGGGTCGCCCTCGTAGCCGAAGCCGGGCTGGATGCCGACCATGACATTGCCGAACGCCGCGCCCAGAACATGGATGCTCGCGCCGTCGGCCTGCTGGCGGCCAGGAGCCGGACCCCATTGGGCCTCGATCTCGGTCAGGGAGCGCTCGCGGCGGACATGTTCGGTGGTCGGAATGCGCGCCAGCACATTGGCGTTGGCCCCGAAGCGGGCCGCGTTGCCGACGAGGATGCTGTCCCGCAGCGCCTCAACCGATTCCGGCATCGCGACCTGATAGCCGCCGGCCTTCATCTCGCCGAGCAGATGGAAGATCGATTCGAACACCGACAGATAGGCCGCGGTTCCGACATTGCCCGCATTGGGCGGGAAGTTGAAGATGGTGATGGCCACCTTGCGGTTGGTCCGCTCGCTCTTGCGGAGATTGACCAGCTTCATCACCCTTTTGGCAAGAAGATCGGCGCGCTCGGAGCAGGAGTGGACATTGCGCGAACCCGCGGCACCTTCGAACGTGCACTTGCGTTCGCAACCGGTGCAGCCCGTCTCCGAGCCGCCGCCGCGTCCGCCAAAAACGATGGGTCCGGTACCGCCATCGAGTTCCGGGATCGCCACCATGATCGTGGCTTCGACAGGAAGAAGACCGCGCGGCGAGGGGCCCCACTCTTCAAGCGGCTGGAACTCGACCGGCATTGCCGCGATGTAGGGCACGTCAAGCCGGGCCAACATCGCCTGCGCCGCCTTGGCGTCGTTATAGGCTGGGCCGCCGACGAGGCTGAAGCCGGTGAGCGACACAACCGCATCGACCGTGGTCCGGCCGTTTCTCATAAAGAAGCTTTCGATGGCCGCCCGACCATCCAGACCGGAGGCGAAGGCCGGCACCACATCGAGGCCCTGCGCATGCAGCGCCGCGATCACGCCGTCATAATGCGCGCTGTTGCTGGCGAGCACATAGGACCGGAGCACCAGCACGCCGACGCGGCCCTTCGGCTCACGGTGCACGGGCAAGAGCGAGGCATCGGTGCCGATGCGTCCGGCGAGGCGGGGATGGTAAACCCCGACCTCGGGATATTCGACCGGATCTCCCGCCTTGACCAGCGAGCGCAGCGAGGCGCGCGGGCCGGAGGCATAACGGCTGATGAGCATGCGAATCAGGTTGGCCGCATTGTCATCCGAGCCGCCCAACCAGTACTGCAAGGTCAGGAAATACGCGCGCAGGTCCTGCGCGGTGCCGGGGATGTAGCGCAGGATCTTCGGCAAGGTGCGCAGCATCTTCATCTGCTTGGCGCCCGATTCGGTCTTCTGCTCGACCGTGTCCCGCTTGCCCCGCAGCTTCTTCAGCATCCCCATGATGCCGCCGCTGGTTTCGCCCATCCGCAGCTTGCCCATGCGGGTCAGCCTGGAGATTTCGGGCGCCGAAAGGCACACCACCATGGCGTCGCAATGCTCGCGCCGCGCCTGCAGCGCCGGCAGCACGGCGTTGATATGGTCCTCGATGAAGAGCATGCACACGACAATGATGTCAGCCTTGCCGATGTCTTCGATGCAGCTTTCGAGATTGTCAGGATTTGCGGCGAACTCGGAGGCTGCGTGCAGGGCGAAGCTCAGGCCTGGAACATCCTTCGCAACGGCAGCCCTGGCGCGCTCGCAGGCGCTGGCCAGATGGCTGTCCAGCGTGATGACGGCAACACGGATCGGGGTCGCGTTAGCGCCCGAAGTGAGCTTTAGCATCGTAAAGGGTGTCCACAGTGATCAGGTCAACGCCCTGCAGGATCGCGAAGCGTTCAGTGTTGCGCCGGGCCTTGCCGCGCACGAAGAAGGGGATCTTCTTCAGTTCCAGTTCAGCGTCCGTGGCCCAGATGATCGAGGTTCCTGTTGTTGGAGGCGGCATCGCGCCTGGGCTGGCAGCAGCTGCCGCCGGGCGCGCCGGGATTTCGGCGGCCATGGGCTCGGCAACCGTTCTGGCGGCGGTGTGAGAGCCGTGCCCTGAACCCAGATGCGACGGGGTGGCGTTGTCCGAAAATTCGAAGTCGCCGCGGAACATCCCGATCAGATGTTCCTCAAGGCCCATCATCAGCGGATGGATCCAGCTGTCGAAGATGACATTGGCGCCCTCGAAGCCCATCTGCGGCGAGTAGCGGGCCGGGAAATCCTGCACATGCACCGGGGCCGAGATCACGGCGCAGGCCACACGCAGGCGCTTGGCGATGTGCCGCTCCATCTGCGTGCCGAGCACGAGCTCCGGCTGAAGCTCGCTGATCCGCGCTTCGACTTCGAGATAGTCGTCGGAGATCAGGGCTTCGACGCCGAGCGTCTCGGCGAGCGCGCGGACTTCGCGTGCAAATTCGCGGGTGTAGGTGCCGACCCCGACGACCGTGAAGCCCATCTCTTCGGTGGCGATCCGGGCAGCGGCGATCACATGTGTGGCGTCGCCGAAGATGAAGACGCGCTTGCCGGTGAGGTAGGTCGAATCGACCGAGCGCGAATACCACGGCAGGCGCGAGCCGATGACGGTTTCGGCGACGGCTGGATCGAGTTCGGCGACCTTGACCACCTCGTGGATGAAATCGGTTGTCGCGCCAACCCCGATCGGGACGGTGCGGATCGTGGGCTGGCGGAATGCCCGCTCCAGCCAGCGCACGGTGACGTCGGCGATCTCCGGATACAGGCAGATGTTGAAGTCGGCGTCCGGAATACGGGCAATGTCCGCCACCGAGGCATCAAAGGGCGCGACCACGTTCACGTCGACGCCAAGCCGGGCCAGCAGGCGGCTGATTTCGGTGATGTCGTCGCGATGGCGGAAGCCGAGTGCGGTCGGCCCGAGCAGGTTGCAGCTGGGCCGCTTACCCGCTGCGCGCTCGGCCCGCACAAAGCCCTGGGCGCGGTCGGCCAGCAAGGCGCGGGTCAGGCGATAGAAGGTCTCCGACGCGCCCCAGTTCTCTTTCTTCTGGTAGGAGGGGAGCTCCAGCGGAATGACCGGCACCGGCAGGTTGAGCGCGGCGGCAAGGCCGGCCGGATTGTCCTGCAGCAGTTCGGCGGTGCACGACGCACCGACGAGGATGGCAGCCGGCTTGAAGCGTTCATGCGCATCGAGGCAGGCGCGCTGGAAGATGTCGGCCGTGTCGCCGCCGAGGTCACGCGCCTGGAAGGTGGTGTAGGTCACCGGGGTGCGCTTGTCGCGCCGCTCGATCATGGTGAACAGCAGGTCCGCATAGGTATCGCCCTGCGGTGCGTGCAGCACATAGTGCACATCCTTCATCGCGGTCGCGATACGGATCGCGCCGACATGCGGCGGCCCTTCATAGGTCCACACGGTCAGTTGCATGACTCGGCCTCGCTCCGGGTGAAAGCCGTGCGGGATGGGCGCGCGCCGACCTTCAGCCGCGCCTTGCGGTTGAACGGCCGGGCAAACAGTTCAGCCAGATCGCCGGCCTGCTCGTAGCCCTGGATCGGTGTAAACACGAGTTCGATCGACCATTTGGTGTTGAGGCCTTCCGCTTCGAGCGGATTGGCAAGGCCAAGGCCGCAGACCACCAGATCAGGCCGGGCTGCGCGGCAGCGGTCCATCTGAAGGTCGACATCGGCCCCTTCGGTGATCAGCGTGCCGGGCGGCAACAGAGCCATGTCAGGGGCAAGGTGCTGGCGGTGCAGGTAGGGCATGCCGACCTCGACAATCCGCATGCCGACCTCCCTGGCGAGAAAGCGCGCCAGCGGGGCTTCAAGCTGCGAATCGGGGAAGAAGAAGACGCTTTTCCCGCCAAGTTCCGGCTCGTAACGCGCCAGCGCCTTTCCGGCGCGCTCGCGCGGACCGGACGTGACCGCATCGAACGTGCCCCGCTGCACGCCGAATGCGGCGGCGGCGGCGGCGAGCCATCCGGTCGTGCCTTCGACCCCCAGCGGAAAGGGCGCGGCAAGGCGAACTGCCCCGCGTGTTTCAAGCAAACGGGCCGTTTCGGCCAGAAATGGTTGCGCGAGCAGCATGAGGGTGCCGGGTCCGATGCTCGGCATGTCGGTGGAGTGGCGCGGCGGGAAGAACGCCACGTTCCTGATGCCCATCTCGCCGAACAGGCGGCGGAACTGGTCCTCAACGACGTCCGCCAAGGCCCCGACGATGAGCAGCGAGGCGTCCGACGTGCCGGATGCCGGCAGGCCGGGAACCATGGCTGCCAGCGCTGCGTCTTCGCCTTGCGTGAATGTTGTCTCGATGCCGCTGCCCGAGTAGCTCAGCACCCGGCAACCGGGATTGAATCGCTTGTCGAGACGCTGCGCCGCCCGGCCAAGGTCGAGCTTGATCACCTCGGACGGACACGAGCCGACGAGGAACAGCAACTTGATGTCCGGGCGACGCGAGAGCAACTGGTCGACCACGCGGTCGAGTTCCTCATGCGCATCGGCGATGCCGGCCAGATCGCGCTCCTCGATGATGGCCGTGGCGAATCGCGGCTCGGCGAAGATCATCACGCCGGCGGCTGACTGGATCAGGTGCGCGCAGGTGCGCGATCCAACGACGAGAAAGAAGGCATCCTGGATCTTGCGGTGCATCCAGATGATTCCGGTCAGCCCGCAGAAGACCGCGTGCTGGCCGCGCTGGCGCTGCACGACGGGCTCGGAGCACCCCGCTGCGGGTGTGATCGGCGCGTGGACCGTCATGGTGCCGACCCCGCCATCGCCGTCCGGCACGGGTTCGCGCTTTCGGCCGTTGCAGCGGCGGCGGCGCCCAGCCGGGCGGCCCGCAGTTTCAGGATGAACTGGGCCGCATTGACGACATAGGTCGCATAGGCGGCGAGGGCGAGCCACATCTGCTCGACCGGTGTCAGCCAAACGATGAACAGGCTGACAAGGTAGGCCGTGTGCAGCGCGATCACGATCATGCTGACCGCGTCCTCCCAGAAGAAGGCGTCTGCAAACAGGTACTTGCCGTAGACGTCATGCTCCCAGATCGCGCCGGTAACCATGATCGTGTACAGCACCAGCGTCTTCACGACGATGGACACCGTTGCGGCCTCAAAGCCTTCGCCCCAGGCCAGATAGCGCAGCACGAGGCCGAGGCTGACGAGGAAAACCACGAACTGGAGCGGCGCCAGGACACCCTGCACCAGCGTCCACGGCGACGCATCACGCCGCTGCCGTTCCTCCGGCGTGTAGAGCTGCCGTGTCTGGGACAGGTTCTGCTGATCTGCCACCGACGCTGCCCTCCCTGACGTCACGTTTCGCGGTTTGCTTGGCCCTGGCCGCCTCATCGGGAGGTCCGGAGCCACGCCCAAATCTGTTGTAAAATTCACAGAACGTCAAGTTGACTTTACATTTCCAAACGGGTCAGAATACCTACGTAGTTGAACGGGCAGGCGAGGTAAGGGCATCGTGGTATCGTTCCGAGTGACACAAGCTCAAAGTGCGGCGTTTCTCCCGGCGCCCCTTGCGTGCCTGTCACGCGCCCCCGCGCCACGGCCATCATGGTCGATGTGTGATCCGGGTGGCCTGGATCGGGGAGTTGCAGATGTCTGACCAAACTCAATCGAGGGACCACAAGGGTTCGACGTCAGTCAATGCAGGATCGTCCGTCAGCAGCCAGTCCGGATCACAGGGCGAAAAGATCGGTTGCGCCAATGAGGTCCTCGACCTTCTGTCGCGGGTCATCCAGCGGGACATCGTTCCCAACCTGATCACAGCCAATCGCGTCATCGGGGACCAGGGCGTCGGCGGCACCACCGAAGAAGCGGATGCCGCCTGGCATCATGGGGGCTTCAATCTGGAACGCGGCGAGCGCGACATACGCTTCACCAGCAATCACATCCGGATGGCCGACGTCGCCCGTTTCGTGCGGCTGTTGCGCGCGACCGGCACCGACGCTGCCCCCGCCTTCATCGAAGTGCTGCTCGCGCGCGGAATTTCGCACAACGAGTTGTACCTCGACCTGCTGGGTCCTGCGGCGCGCATGATCGGCGACATGTGGCGCGACGACGAGTGCAGTTTTGCCGAGGTCACGATGGTCGTGTCGCGCCTGCACCAGATCCTGCACGGCCTGCGCTCCGGCCGGATCGGCGAGGTCGAGGTCAGGACGGCGCCGACGGCGCTGATGGTGCTCGCTCCCGGCGAACAGCACTCGTTCGGACTGGCCATCGCCTGCGCCTTCTTCGAGGAGGCGGGCTGGCAGACGCGCCAGCTTCACGACAACGACGCCGAAGCGATCATCGATGCGGTCGCCAACACGCATTTCGATCTGGTCGGGTTCTCGCTCAGCAGCGAGGCTCATGCGGATGTCCTGCGTGCCACGATCATGCGGATGCGGGCCGCCTCCGCCAATCCCGACGTGGTCGTGATCGTCGGGGGCCCGGCTTTCGAAACCGCGCCTGAACTGGTCTCGCGCCTGGGCGCCGACGCACTGGGCCAGCCCGGATGCGCGGGCGCCCTGAAGGCGCGGAACTTGCTGCCTCGACATCTCGGCTTATCTGTATAAATACATATATCATCCAGCTGCTTCGGAGTGCCTGAGGCACTCTTCCAATGACGAAAGCGCCTGACGTGAAGACAACTGATTATCCGTCCGGTGCGTTGTCGCGCATGGACACGTCGGTCGCAGCGCGCCTCGTCATGGCGAGCGCCGACGTGGCGGTGGTGATCAGTCGCGATGGCATCGTGAAGGATGTGATGCTGGCCCAGGAAGCGCGCCTGCCGTCCGAGTTCGGCGCCTGGCTGGGCAAGCCGTGGCTGGAAACCATCGCCATCGACAGCCGGACAAAGGCGCAGGCCCTCCTTGCGGATGCGGCGGCCGGGCTGCCCGGACGGCTTCGCGAGGTCAATCATGCTGCCGCGCATGGCGGTGCGACGGTCCCGATCCGCTATTCTGCTGTCAAGTTCGATGATGACGGCCGGATCCTTGTGATCGGTCGGGATCTGCGGGCCATCGCGGCGTTGCAGCAGCAACTGGTCCAGTTCCAGCTGTCGATGGAGCGGGAGTATGCCCGCCTGCGGGCTGCCGACACGCGCTATCGCGTGCTGTTCCAGCTGACAGCCGAACCGATCATGATCGTCGACTCGACCAGCCGTCGGGTGTCCGAGGTCAATCCGGCAGCGGTTGCCCTTCTCGGCATGCCGGCACACAGGATCACGGGACGGACGCTGCAGGGGCTTTTTCTCGACAAGGGCGGCGACGTCCTGCAGGAACTGCTGGCGACCGCCTTGACCGGCAGCCAGACCCGATCGGCCAGCCTGACGCTTGCGGATGCGGGCCTTCCGGTCAAGGCCCACGCCTCGCTCTTCCGTCAGGAAGGCGCTGCCTTTTTTCTGATTCGCCTCGGCGAAGAGGGCCAGCGTGGTCGCAGTCGTGATCAGGCTGCTGACGAAGCCCTCGACGGGATCATCGAACGGCTGCCGGATGCCTTCGTCGTGACCGACCGTGACGGTGCGATCAGGACGGCCAACAGCGCCTTTCTCGACATGGCAGGCCTCGTCTCGCTCCAGGCTGCTGTTGGCAAGGGTCTTGAACTCTGGCTCGGGCGGACCGGCGTCGATTTCGGCGTCCTGAAGGCGTCCGTCCGCGATGGCGGTGTCCTGCGCAGCTTCAACACCGTCCTTCGCAATGCCTATGGCGCGGTCGATACGGTGGACATCTGCGCGGTGAGCAGCGGCTCCGGCCAGGATGCCAGCTTTGGCTTCATCATCCGGCCCGCCGCCCGTTCCGGAGCCAATCCCGCCGGACCTTCGGCCCTGCCGCGCACCGCGGAGGAGTTCAGGCAGCTTGTGGGCCGCGTGCCGCTCAAGGAACTGGTGCGTGAAACCTCCGACATCATCGAAAAGCTGTGTATCGAGGCCGCGCTCGAGCTGACCGGCGACAATCGCGCCTCCGCCGCGGAGATGCTCGGCCTCAGCCGCCAGGGCCTTTATGCGAAGCTTCACCGGTTCGGCATTGGCGATCTGACCGGCTCCGGCACGGACTAGGTGTTCGGCCGCTGTCATCGGGGCTCCAAAACGCGCGCCACGAAAACGCGTGATACTAAGTGTAAACACAAATTGACGTTCTGAAACGTCACTTGTAGCGTTCATGGATGATGCTTTCGAAGCTCCCGTCCGTGCGTTCCGCCGGCCCTTCCGTGGCCGGCCTCCGGCCGCTGTTTCGGGTCGGCGCCGATGGGCAGGGCTGGCCTGACGCCACGGTGGAAGGGCGCGAAGCATGAGCCTTTCCCTGTCAGGTACATCTGCTGGCCCTGTTCCGTCGGCCCGCGCTCGTGCGGTCATCGCCAGGCCACCGCTGGGCTGGTTCGGCATCGTGCGGCTCGGACTGGTGCAAACCTCTCTCGGGGCGATCTTTGTTCTGACAACGTCGACCCTGAACCGCGTGATGGTGGTGGAACTTGCGCTGCCGGCGATCCTGCCAGGGCTGCTGGTTGGCCTGCACTATGCCTTGCAGATTCTGCGGCCGCGCTGGGGCTTCGGGGCTGACAAGGGTCAGCGGGCCACCCCGTGGATCATCGGCGGCATGGCCCTGCTGGCCGCTGGTGGATTTGTCGCCTCGCTTGCAACCGCCCTGATGGCCAGCAGCCTCCCCGCCGGTCTCGCGCTGGCTGCGGGAGGCTTTGTGCTGATCGGCATCGGAGCCGGCGCGGCGGGAACATCCCTGCTGGTCCTGCTGGCCAAGCGCGTGGCGCCCGAGCGGCGCGCGCCCGCCGCCACGCTGGTCTGGCTGATGATGATTGCCGGCTTTGCCGGCACCGCCGGATTGGCCGGCCATTTTCTCGATCCCTTTTCCAACCAGCGCATGATCACCGTGGCCGCCGTGTTGTGCAGCCTAGCCTTCGCCCTTTCGGTGTTCGCCGTCACCGGTGTGGAGGGTGGAGCGCAGACCGCCGCCGAACCGGACAAGCCGTGTGATGACATGCCGTTCCGCGCGGCGCTGGCGGAAATCTGGTCCGAGCCGAAGGCGCGGCTGTTCTCGTTGTTCATCGTGACCTCGATGCTGGCCTACAGTGGCCAGGACCTCATCCTCGAACCGTTTGCCGGAATCGTGTTCGGCTACACGCCCGGCAGTTCGACCAAGCTTTCCGGCATCCAGAACGGCGGCGTGCTGATCGGCATGATCTTCGTGGCCTTTGCAGCCGGGCCACTTGCCAAGGGACGCCTTGGCTCCCTGACCTTCTGGACGATGGCCGGGTGCGTGCTGTCGGCGGTGGCGCTGCTGGCTCTGGTGATTGCCTCGAACATCGGACCGGGCTGGCCACTGCGCGCCAACGTCTTCGCCCTTGGCATGGCCAACGGCGTTTTCGCGGCTGCGGCGATCGGTTCCATGATGCTGCTCGCCTCAAGCGGGCGCGGCGACCGTGAAGGAACGCGCATGGGACTGTGGGGAGCGGGGCAGGCCGTGGCGATGGGCGTGGGCGGACTGGCCGGTGCCGGCGCGGTCGACGTCGCCAGATGGCTCAGCGGGTCGCCCTTCCTCGCCTATGCCAGCGTCTTCACTGGCGAAGCCATCCTGTTTCTGATCGCAGCCGTTCTGGCGGCCCGCGTCGCAGCCCTCGAGACTGAACGACCGGGCGCACAGGCGTCCCCGCAGCCGGACACGGCCCTGAACGCATAAGGAGATCACCATGAACGACATGACATCCGCCGCAGCCGAGATCTTCGATGTCGTCGTGGTCGGCGGCGGCCCTGCGGGCGCCACGGCGGCAGCCGATCTGGCGGCGAAGGGCCATTCCGTCCTCCTGCTCGACAAGGCCGGGCGCATCAAACCCTGTGGGGGCGCAATTCCGCCCCGGCTCATCCGCGACTTCCGGATTCCGGATGAACTCCTGTGCGCCCGGATATCATCTGCCCGCATGGTCCCACCATCCGGCCGCTTCGTCGACATGCCCATCGATACGGGCGGCTATGTTGGCATGGTCGACCGTGAAACCTTCGATGAATGGCTGCGCGAGCGCGCAAGATCAAAGGGCGCCACCCGCCGCCGTGGCAGCTTCGAACGGCTGACGCGCGATGCAGATGGTACGGCTTTGGTCCACTACACCCCGAAAGTTACGGGCGGCGAGGTGCCCGGCGGTGAACCGGGCGAGGTCGCCGTCCGCGCCCGCATGGTGATCGGGGCCGATGGCGCGCGTTCCGGCGTGGCCCGCGCGGCCATCCCCGGGGCGGAGAAGATCCCCTTCGTCTTTGCCTATCATGAGATTGTGCGCGCCCCGACGACGGCGTCCGAGGCCTATGATCCGGCGCGCTGCGACGTGCATTATGACGGGCGGTTCTCGCCGGACTTCTATTCCTGGGTGTTCCCGCATGGCGACACGATGAGCATCGGCACCGGCAGCGCCAACAAGGGCTTTTCCTTGCGCGGCTCGGTCGGCGATCTGCGCAAGAAGCTGGGCCTCTCGGAGGCGGCCACTATCCGCAAGGAAGGCGCACCGATTCCGCTCAAGCCGTTGAAGAAGTGGGACAACGGCCGCGACATCATCGTGGTGGGCGACGCCGCAGGCGTGGTGGCGCCCTCATCAGGCGAGGGCATCTACTATGCCATGGCCTGCGCGCGCTGCGCGGCTGATGCCGTGCATCAGGTGCTTGTGACCGGTGATGCGCGCGCCCTGGCCGGAGCGCGCAAGACCTTCATGAAGGCGCATGGCAAGGTCTTCTGGATTCTCGGCATGATGCAGTGGTTCTGGTATCGCAACGACCGGCTGCGCGAGCGCTTCGTCATCATCTGCAAGGACAAGGATGTGCAGCGGCTGACCTGGGAGGCCTATATGAACAAGGAACTGGTGCGCCGGGACCCGATGGCGCATGTCCGGATCTTCTTCAAGGACCTTGGCCACCTGATGGGGATTGCCCGGACGTGATCGGTCTGTGCCGGGATCAATGCACGGTGAGCAGGCAAGATGCGCGCGGCCGTGAAGCATGAGCGTCGACCTGACAGATCACTGGCCCATGACCTTGGTCGCGGCCATGTGCGCGCTGTTCATTGCCGGTATGGGCGGTGCGCTGGCCGGCAGCGGTCCTTGCTATCGTGGCCTCCGGTTTCCGGCATGGAAGCCTCCAAACTGGAGTTTTGGGCCCATCTCAATGGGGGTTCTGACGCTGGCCGCCGCGCGTGCAGGGCTGGCGTGGCGAAGCGCCGTCCCGGCGCAGCAGCGGATTGGGCTCGTCGTCCTGTTCGCCGTCAGCGGCAGCCTCGACATGGTGTGGAACATGCTGTTTTTCACGCTCCGCCGACCGGACTGGCCCCTGGTCGAAACGCCGTTCCTCTGGCTCTCGATCTTGGCTCTGATTGTCTACATCTCGCCGATTTCGACCAAGGCCAGCCTGCCGCTTGCGCCCTGTCTGATCTGGGTCGCCATTGCCGTCGTTCTCAATCGCGCCATCGTGCGCCTCAACGTGCCGTTTTCCGGCCGGACTGACATCAGGACTTCGTAAGCATGGCGCGCCCCTTTCCCTTCACCGCCATTGTCGGCCAGGACGAGATGAAGCGCGCGCTCTTGGTCGCGGCCGTCGATGCGACGCTCGGCGGCGTCCTGATCTTTGGTGATCGCGGCACGGGAAAATCGACGGCGGTGCGGGCGCTGGCACAGCTTCTGCCGCCGATGAAGGCGGTGGAGGGCTGCCCCTACCACTGCGACCCGTCCCGGCCGGCGGGCGCCTGTCCGCAGTGCAACGGCGCGACAAAGGGCAAGCTGGCGTCCGTGCTCATGCCCGTTCCGGTGGTCGACCTGCCGCTGGGCGCCACCGAGGACCGCGTGGTCGGCGCTCTCGACATCGAGCGCGCCCTGGCCCATGGCGAGAAGGCCTTCGAGCCGGGGCTTCTGGCCCGCGCCCATCGCGGCTTTCTCTACATCGACGAGGTCAACTTGCTGGAGGACCATCTTGTCGACCTGCTGCTTGATGTCGCTGCGTCTGGAGAGAATGTGGTCGAGCGCGAGGGCCTCAGCGTCCGTCATCCGGCCCGTTTCGTCCTTGTGGGTAGCGGAAACCCGGAGGAAGGGGAGCTTCGCCCGCAATTGCTGGATCGCTTCGGATTGTCCGTCGATGTCCGCACGCCCACCGACATCGCCCTGCGCGTCGAGGCGGTCAAACGACGGGATGCGTTCGACCGCGATCCTGAAGCCTTCTGTGCGGATTTCGCGGCGGACGAGGAGCGCTTGCGCAAGAAACTGACGGCTGCCAAGAAACTGGTGCCGACCATCGAGGTCGAAGATGATACCCGTCGCCGTGTTGCCGAACTGTGCGTCGCGCTGGGAACCGACGGTCTGCGCGGCGAGTTGACCTTGCTGCGCGCGGCGCGCTCGGTCGCGGCGCTGGAGAGATCCAGTCTGGCGACCATGGCCCATGTCAAGGCGATCGCCATGCCGGCGCTGCGCCATCGCCTGCGTCGCAATCCGCTGGATGAGGTGGGGTCCAGCGTGCGCATCGAGCGCGCCCTGGCGGAGGTGCTGAACTGATGACCGACGGGACCGGACGGTCGGCTGCCATCTGGGAGGACGCGCTCCGTGCGGCCGATCTGATCGCTGTCGATCCGGACGGTCTTGGCGGGTGCGTCCTGCGCGCCGGCGCTGGTCCGGTGCGCGATGCCTGGTTGATCCGTCTGCGCTCTGTCCTGCCAGCGGGGGCGCCTGTCCTGCGCGCGCCCTGCGATGTCGGTGACGGCGAGCTTCTGGGCGGGCTTGACCTGAGCGCAACCCTTGCAGGCGGGCGCAGTGTTGCCCAGCGTGGCCTGCTGGCCCGCAGCCATGGCGGCGTGCTGGTAGTGGCCATGGCCGAACGGCTGGCCAGAACCCCCGCAGCGCACATTGCGGCGGCGCTGGATGCAGGCGAGGTTGTGGCCGAGCGTGACGGGATGACCATCCACAGCGATGCGCGGCTGGCGGTCATTGCGCTCGACGAGGGACTGCCGGAGGATGATCGGCCTCCTGCCGTGCTGCGAGAGCGCACGGCCTTTGACCTTGACCTCCGCGCCCTGTCGCATCGCGACCTCGCCGTTGCCCTGCCTGTTCGCAGCGCTGATGACATGCGGGCGGCCCGCTCGCGACTCGCGTCGATCCAGGGCCCGGACAGCCTGATTGAAGTCCTGTGCGCAACCTGCGCCGCCCTCGGCGTGGGCTCGGTCCGCGCGCCGCTGCTGGCGATGAAAGTGGCCCGCGCCTCGGCGGCCCTGGCCGGACGCGAATCGATCACGGACGAGGACGCCGCACTGGCCGCCCGCCTCGTGATTGCGCCCCGCGCCCTGCATCTGCCTGCGTCGGACGCGCCGGACGAGGATGCGGCGGCGCCGGAACCGCCCCCCCAGGATCAGGACCGTGAACCGGTGCCTGATCAGCCCGAGAACGACAAGGGCGAGGTCCGGACACTGGACGACACGGTTCTGGAAGCAGCGCTTGCCGCCCTGCCGCCCGGGCTTCTGGCCCAGCTTCAGGCCAATGCCCAGCGCCTTCGCGCCGGACAGACCGGCAAGGTCGGCGAGGCGCAGAACACCGTCCGGCGCGGCCGGCCGATCGGCGCGCGGCGGGGTGATCCACGCTCCGGCGTACGCCTTGACCTGCTGCACACCTTGCGGGCCGCGGCGCCCTGGCAGCGCCTGCGCAGGCAGGCGATCGCGGGCGACCGCGCCCACCCCACCATCGCGGTGCGCCGCGACGATTTCCGGATCAAGCGGTTCCGGGACCGCAAGCAGACGACCACGATCTTTGTCGTTGACGCCTCGGGCTCGACCGCGCTCGAACGCCTCGGCGAGGCCAAGGGCGCGGTCGAGCTGCTGCTCGCCGATTGCTATGTCCGCCGTGACGAGGTGGCCCTGATCGCCTTTCGCGGCACTGGCGCCGATATCCTGTTGCCGCCGACGCGGTCGCTGCACCGCGCCAAGAAGGAACTGGCTGCGCTTCCGGGAGGCGGCGGCACGCCGCTTGCGGCCGGCATCATGGCCGCGGGCCTGATGGCCGACGAGGTGCGCCGCAAGGGCCGCACCCCGACACTGGTGATGATCACCGATGGCCGTGCCAACGTGACCCGCGAGGGGGTTGGCGGAAGGGCCCAGGCCATGGACGAAGCAGCGATGGCCGCGCGCTCGATCAGGGCGCAGGGCCTGCGCACGCTGCTGGTGGACAACTCCAACCGGCCCGAACCACGCGCCGGCCAGTTGGCGGTGGAGATGGGTGCGACCTACCTGCCGCTGCCCCGCGCCAGTTCCCGGATGATCTCGGACGCCGTGCGCTCGAGCGCAGCGGCACAGCCGGTGGCCGCGCGATGACCCCGCGGCTCGACTGGAACAGCGACGGCGCGACCTGGCCCAATCGCCAGCACAGCCGTTTCGTCGAGGCTGGCGGCCTGACCTGGCATGTGCAGGTGATGGGGGCCGGCCCCGTTGCACTGCTGCTGCACGGCACGGGCGCCAGCACGCACAGCTTCCGTGATCTCGCTCCTTTGCTGGCGAAGCATTTCACGGTCATCGCACCGGATTTGCCGGGGCACGCCTTCACATCGGACGGTGGCTTTGCGCGGCTCAATCTGATCGGCATGGCGGACGCCCTTGCCAGCCTGCTTGCGGCGATGGGATTGAAGCCCAAGCTGGCTGTCGGCCATTCGGCGGGGGCAGCGGTCCTGCTGCGCATGGCCATCGACCGTCTGATCGCGCCGGAGCTGATCGTCAGTCTCAACGGCGCCATCCAGCCCTTTCCTGGACTTGCCGGCCAGGTCTTCGCGCCGATCGCGCGCATTCTCGCCCTGATGCCGGTCGTGCCGAGCCTCTTCGCCTGGCGCGCCGCCGACCCCAATGTCGTGGACGACCTGTTGCGCCGCACCGGCTCAAGGCTTGATCCGGAGGGCGTCGCCCAGTATCGCGTCCTGGCGCGCAATCCCGCCCATGTCGGGGCTGCACTCGGGATGATGGCCAACTGGGATCTGCCCTCGCTCAACGATGATCTCGGGCGCGTGCCGTGCAAGGTTCTCCTGCTGTCTGGCGCGCTCGACGAGATGGTCCCACCCGGCGACGGGCTTGCCTCGCGTGATCAGCTTCCCGGCAGCCATCTGGTGCGGCTGAAGGGCCTCGGTCATCTCGCCCATGAGGAGAAGCCCGGGTTGGTCGCACGCCTGATCACCGACGCGTTCGAGGGGCGTCCGCTCGAACTGGATGCCGCCGAGGGCAGGGACCTGGGAAGGGCCGGCGACCAGGCCGCCGATCGTGCCAGCCATCACCAGGCAGGTGCGCCAGGACGGCGTGCCCGCGCTCTCGCCTCCGGGGAATCCTCATGACCATGCCGCTTCGCCACCCCTTGCCCGCCGGCGATCCCAAACCCCATGCGGCTGTAATCGGCTCGGGCTTCGGCGGGCTCGCGGCCGCGGCCCGGCTGTGCGCGCGCGGCTATCAGGTCACGGTGCTCGAGAAGCTTGACCAGCCCGGCGGACGGGCCAGGATGTTCAGGCAGGACGGTTTCTCCTTCGATGCCGGTCCCACCATCATTACGGCGCCCTTTGTCTTCGAGGAACTCTGGCAGTTCTGCGGCGGAAAGCTTGCGGACGACGTGACGCTTGTGCCGATGGAGCCATTCTACCGCCTGCGCTTCGATGACGGCTCCACCTTCGACGCCTCCAGCGATCCCGCGGCCATGCGCCGCGAGATCGCACGCCTGTCGCCGGGCGATGTCGAGGGCTATGAGCGCTTCTTCGCGCGCAGCAAGACCCTTTACGAGATCGGCTTCGAGGAAATGGGCACGATGCCATATTCCTCGGTCATGGACCTGATCAAGTCGGTGCCCGACATTGTCAGGCTTGAAGGCTACCGCTCGATCCACGGCCTGGTCTCGAGCTACATCAAGGATGAGCGGGTGCGGATCGCCTTTTCCTTCCATCCGCTTTTCATCGGCGGCAATCCCTACAGCGCCAGCGCGATCTATGGACTGATCGCCTATCTCGAGCGCACCTTTGGCGTCCACTATGCCATGGGCGGCACGCACACGCTGGCGCAGGGCATGGTCCGGCTGATCGAGCGGCAGGGCGGGCTGATCCGTTTCGGCGCCCCGGTGGCCGAGATCCTGCTGGAAGGGCGAACGGCGAAGGGCGTGAAGCTTGTCTCCGGCGAGGAGATCGCCGCCGACATCGTGGTCTCCAACGCCGACAGTGCCTGGACCTATCGCAACCTCCTGCCCGACCGCGCCCGCAGCAAGTGGAGTAACGCCAAGCTTGACCGCGCGCGCTACTCGATGAGCCTGTTCGTCTGGTACTTTGGCACCAGGCGCCGCTACGACGACGTCCCGCACCACACCATCGTGCTCGGCCCGCGGTACAAGGAACTCCTGAAGGACATCTTCGACACGAAGATCCTGGCGGAGGATTTCAGCCTTTATCTGCACCGGCCGACCGCAACCGACCCGTCGATGGCGCCGGAGGGCTGCGACGCCTTCTATGTGCTGGCGCCCGTCCCCAATCTTCTGGGCGGGACCGACTGGTCGGGCAAGGCGGAGAGCTATCGTCAGGCGATCGCCAGTCGACTGTCCGAGACAATCCTGCCGGGACTTGAACAGGAGATCGTCACCTCCAAGGTGATGACGCCGGACGACTTCCGCGATGAGCTGCTGTCCGTGCACGGCGCAGCCTTCGGGCTGGAGCCGATCCTGCTCCAGAGCGCCTATTTCCGGCCGCACAACAAGTCCGAAGACATCGAAAACCTGTTCCTCGTCGGCGCCGGCACCCATCCGGGCGCTGGTCTTCCCGGTGTCGTCACCTCCGCCCGCATTCTTGATCAGGTCATTCCCCATGCGTCAGTCTTCGCCTGAACCTGCAAGACCCTCCGATCTGGACGCCTGCCGCGAGTTGCTGCGGCACGGGTCCAAATCCTTCTTCGCGGCCTCCCTGCTGCTGCCGCGCTCGGTGCGCGACCCCGCGACCGCGCTGTACGCCTTCTGCCGCATCGCCGATGACGCGGTCGACCTCAGTGACGATCCGGCCGCCGCACTGGCCCAGCTGCATCTGCGCCTCGAGCGGATCTATCGCGGCCAGCCCTTCGATCACCCGGTCGACCGGGCGACGGCGGCGGAAGTCGCCCGCTTCGCCCTGCCGCGCACGGTGTTCGATGCGCTGCTCGAGGGCTTCGCCTGGGATATCGAAGGCCGGCGCTATGACGACCTGTCATCCGTGCTCGACTATGCGGCGCGGGTGGCCGCGACCGTGGGCGTGCTCATGACCTTGCTGATGGGCGAGCGCGATCCGGCGACGCTGGCGCGCGCCTGCGATCTCGGCGTTGCGATGCAACTCACCAACATCGCCCGCGATGTCGGCGAGGACGCGCGCAACGGCAGGCTCTATCTGCCGCGCGACTGGCTCGTCGAGGAGGGCGTCGATGTCGAGGCCTGGCTGGCCAACCCCGTCTATGATCAACGCATCGCAGCAGTGCTGCGGCGGCTTCTGGCCGTGGCTGAAGGGCTCTACGGGCGCTCGCAGAGTGGAATCCGGGCGTTGCCGCCTGATTGCCGTTCAGCGATCCACGCGGCCCGCCTGGTCTATTCCGAAATTGGCCATCTGGTCGCTGCGGGCGGTCATGACTCGGTGACAGGCCGGGCGGTTGTGTCCAAGGCGCGCAAGCTGGTCCTCGTCGCCCGGGCCTGCGCTCCTGGCCTGTCGCTGGTGGGTTGGCTGCGTCCGTCGCCCCCCGAGGTTCCGGCCCTTGCCGAGGTGCAGTTCCTGATCGATGCCGTCACGACCGAGCGGCGCCGGGCTCCGGTGCGGCGGATCGAGGATTTCTCGCTGGTCAGGCCGCTGCGCGGTTTCCGCCGGCGTACTGTCGGTGTGATCGAACTGTTCGAGAAAGTCCTGGCGCGCGAAAACGCCGGTGAAGAGATCATCAACCTGGGCCGGCTCAACGAAGCCGGACGCAGCTAGGGCGTTGCGCGCAACCGCAACGCTCCCCTGATTTGACGAGGAGAGGTGTCATGGACGAGGGACTGTTCAAGGGTCTGGAATTTGCGCTGGTGTTCGGTGTGATTTTTGCCGTCTGCGCCCATCAACTGCTCGACATCCGCAAAGCCCAGCGGCAATTGGCAGAGAAAGAGCGCAAGCTCGGCGATATGCAGCAATCCGGCTGAGCATGCGTCCGGCTGAGCCGCCGGGCTTGCATCAGTCCTTGGAGTTCGGCCATAAGCCACCCATGCCGGGCGTTCGGCCGGGCGTGGTCAATGTCGCTCTGCAATCAGGAATCTGTCATGTCGAACATCAAGGTCAGCGCCGGTCCCTATGTCTTCGGGGCGCGCCTGGAAACCGAGGCCGCGCCGAAAACCTGCGCCGCCTTTCTCAAGCACCTGCCGTTCATCAGCCGGATCATTCACGTGCGCTGGAGCGGCGAGGGTGTCTGGGTGCCGCTCGGCGATCTTGATTTCGGCGTCGGCTACGAGAACAACACCAGCTACCCGTCGCCGGGGCAGATCATCCTGTATCCGGGCGGCGTCAGCGAAACCGAGATCCTGCTCGCCTATGGCTGCGTCAACTTCGCCTCCAAGGCCGGGCAGTTGTCAGGCAACCATTTCCTGACCCTGACCTCGGGCCTTGAGAACCTCTACACGCTCGGACGCGAGGTGCTTTACAAGGGCGCGCAGGATATCCGCTTTGATCTCGCCTGAGCCTGACGCTCAGGCCCGTCGCGGCATGCGGAACGGCATCAGCGTCTCGACCCAGCGTTTCTGAAGATTGGCAAGCGAGACGCTCTCATGCATCAGCGTGACGTCCTCGCCGGCCAGATGGCTGGCGATCACCGAGCGCGCGTAGAACGGGGTATCTTCGAGGGTCATCAGCACCCTGGGCCTCTGGTTCGAAGCGCAGCGGGTCTGGCGCGGCATGCGCCAGGGCGTGGTGCCGAGCCGTGCCAGCGGCGGTGGTTCGAAGTCCTGAAGCCGGCCATCCGGCCCCATCCTGAGCGCCAGATGCTGGCTTGAACCATCGAGGCGCGTGACGTCATAGAGCAGCACCGGGCCTTGGCGTGTCAGGCCCCGGGCCCAGTCCCAGCTCTGGAAGTCAGCGATCAGGGGCCGCGTGCCGTCATTCATGTCGAAGTAGCCATGACCCTCCCAGCTCTGGCCCGGCTGGTCGACGGCGACGCTGACCCGCGCGGCTGGCTGAAGCGGCTGCCAGTGATGCCGGCCGGCCGCATCGAGGGGGTAGCGCTGTGACAGCAGGGCGCCGGCGTCGAGCCGGATTGTTCCCCGCAGCGGCAGGCCATAGGGCGATGTCCGCTCCTGGATGCGGATCGTCAGGCCACGGCCGTCCCACTCCAGCGAACTGGGGCCAAGCCTGTAGCTGTCCGCTGTCCTCGCCAACGCGCCCTGTCCGCGTTCCGTCATCGCCCAGTGATGCCCGCCACGCCCGTACAGCGCCACGTTGATCGCGGCATGGTTCTCGGCTCGCGCCGGGCCCTGCCGCAGGGCGCGGGCATAGTAGGGCGAGAACACGCTGCCGACAAAGGCGATGATGACGAGGCCGTGCCGGCCGTCATCACTCAGGGCGTCGACATACCACCAGCGGTAACCGCCATCCGGGACGGCTGCCGCGAAGTCCGGTCCCTGAGAAGGCTGTCCGCCGCCGTCATGCCCGAGAGCGCCGCCATCGGCACGCCCGGCCCCGGATGCACGCTGCCCCCCGCCAGATAGAGGCCCGGCACTGAGGTCCGCGCACCCGGCCTCCGGAACGAGGCCTGCCAGCCATGGCTCGCCTGACCGTACAGGCCGCCACCGGTTGCCGGAAACAGGGCATGAAATCCGGACGGACTGGTTGTTTCCGATGGCCCCGGATGCAGCGTCAGCCCGCAGGCCGCCATCAGCCGCGCCGCCCTGTCCTCGCATCGCGCGATCTCCCTGTCGTCGTAAACCTGTGTGTCGCCATTGGCCGGCGCATTGATGAGACAAAGCAGCCGTTCGGCCCGGCCTGTTTCCGGTAGTCCGTCGTCACTGCGGTCTTGTGCGCAGATATAAACGGTCGGCTCGGCCGGAACGCGGCCTTGCCCGAAGACGTCACGGAACTCGGCCGGATAGTCGGCGCTGAAGAAGACATTGTGCCGGATCAGGGGAAAGCCGCCCGTGCGCGTGGCCCTGCAACTGACGATGGCCGACAACGAGCGCCGCTTCACCTGCGCACGCGGCGCCGCCCGCCTGACTGCGGGACCCAGAAGGCCCTCGCCCAGCGCCGCGCAGTCGCCATTGAAAATCACCGCACCCGCCGGGATGACCTCGCCGGTCGAAAGCGCAACCGCGTCGACCGTCCCGCCGCTGGTCCTGATGGCGTTGACATGCGCGTTGTAGCGAAAGCTCGCCCCTTTGGCTTCGGCCAGAGCGGCGATAGCCCTGGCCAACGCATGCATCCCGCCATCCACGCTCCAGACGCCCTTCTGCTCGGCATGGGCGATCAGCATCAGCGTGGCCGGGGACTGAAACGGTGAGGAGCCGCAATAGGTGGCATAGCGGCCGAAGAGCTGGCGCAGCCGCGGCTCATTGAAGCTGCGCGACAGGGCCGCCCACATGGTTTCGAAGGGCCGCATGCGCAGCAGGTCAAGCGGGTTGCGCAGTCCATCCCGCCACAGATTGCGGGCCAGCCCGGCCATGTCCGGCTTCGGCGCGCGCATGAAGCTGCGGTCAAGCATGGAGTAGATCGCGCGTGTCTCCGCTGCGAAGGCGCTGAACCGGTGCGCTTCCGCCGCTCCTGCGAAATCGCCGATGGCTTGGGCTGAGGCCTCCACGCTCGCGTACAGGTCGAGCCGCCCCCCGTCCGCCCAAGCGTGGCGGGCGAGGATCGTCAGCGGATGCAGCCGCACATGGTCATCGAGGCTGGCGCCTGCCTCGTCAAACAGCGTTTCGAAGACATGACGCATCGTGAAAACGGTCGGGCCCGCATCCATCGCGAGGCCTGCGGGGCTCAATTGACGCATCTTGCCGCCCGGCTGAGCGGCCCGCTCGAGCACCGTGACATGAAGGCCCTTCGCAGCAAGCCGCAGCGCCGCGCTGAGGCCGCCCATCCCGGCGCCAATGATGACAACGCGCGTGCTCGACATCGGTCTCCTGCGTGTCCGGTCTCGACCTGATTGACAATGTCCTATGAATGTCCATTCTATCGGACTGTGCAAGTGTCAATTTAAAGTGACAGATCTCGGCATGCTGGGGGGACGCGACCATGATGAGACGGATCGAGACCGCGATGCAATCGGCGTTATCCATCACACAGGCCTCATGTCCGCCCAAGCTCGCCTCCGCCTTGCAGTATGCCGTCTTCCCGGGCGGTCATCGTCTGAGGCCGCGCCTGGCCATCACGGTTGCCAGGGCCTGCGGTGATCCTGATCCGGCGGCTGCCGATGCTGCGGCCTGCGCGATTGAGTTCCTGCATTGCGCCTCGCTGGTGCATGATGATTTGCCTTGTTTCGACGATGCCGATCTCAGGCGCGGCAAGCCGACCGTCCACAAGGTCTATGGCGAGCCAATCGCCGTGCTTGCCGGCGACGCCTTGATCGTGCTGGCCTTCGAAACCATCGCGCGCGGCGTCGTCCAGTCGCCGCACAAGATGGCGGGGCTGGTCAGCATCGTCGCTCAGGCCGGCGGAGCGCCGCATGGAATCTGCGCCGGGCAGGCCTGGGAAAGCGAGGCGATGATCCCGATTGCGGAGTATCATCGTGCCAAGACGTCGTCCCTGTTCGCGGCCGCGACCTCATCGGGCGCGCTGGCCGCCGGACATGACCCGTTGGCGTGGCGTATACTCGGCGAGCGCCTCGGCTGCGCCTATCAGGTCGCCGACGATATCCGCGATGCGGCTGACACCTCCGAGGAAATGGGCAAACCGGCAGGGCAGGATGCGGCCCGCGGCCGTCCCAACGCCGTCAAGGAGCTCGGCATGGCGGGCGCCATCGGTTGGCTTGACCGGCTGATCGCCGAGGCTGTCGACGCGATTCCGGCCTGCCCTGGCCAGATGGCCCTGAAAACCGCCATCGAACGCGAGGCGACGGCCTTCCTGCCGGCGGAGCTGCACATTCGCGCCGCCTGAGCCGGGGCCGTGGGGGGGTCGTCCATGGGGCGCGTCAGCAGCATGCCGGATGAGCCGTCCGCGCTGTCGCCATGGGCTCGCCTGGTCGACAGGGCCTATGGCTTGCGGGACAGGATTCTGGCCAGCCAGCGCTTCCAGATCATGGCGGCGCGCTTCCCACTGACACGATCCGTATCAGCCAGGCGGGCGCGCGCCTGCTTTGATCTGTGTGCCGGCTTTGTCTATTCGCAGGTCCTGTTTGCCTGCGTGAAACTTGACCTGTTCGAGCTTCTGGCGCGGCAGCCGCTGACGCTGGAGGCGATCGCCCGGCACACCGGGCTCGGTCAGGATGCTGCCCGCCGCCTCGTCCTGGCAGCCGTTTCGCTGGATCTGCTGCAGGCCCGCAGTGCGGATCGCTACGGGCTCGGACAAAACGGCGCCGCGATGCGCGCCAATCCCGGCGTCAAGGCGATGATCGAACATCATGCCATGTTCTATGCCGACATGGCCGACCCGGTTGCGCTGCTGCGTGGTGAGGTCGGCGAGACTGAGCTCAAGCGCTATTGGCCCTATGCGGACGGCGTTGAGCCGGCGGCGCTCGCCCCTGATGCGGTCGTCCCCTACACGGAACTGATGGCGACCTCGCAGCAGTTTGTCGCCGAAGACGTGCTCGACGCCTATGACGTCAGCCGGCATCGGCGGCTGATGGATGTCGGGGGTGGCGACGGGTCCTTCCTGCGCTCGGCGGCAAAGCGCGCGCCAGGCCTTGCCCTCACCCTGTTCGACCTGCCGGCTGTCGTCGAAACCGCACGGCCGCGATTCGCTGGCGCAGGGCTCACGGCGCGGACGACGCTGGTCGGCGGTTCCTTCTCGCATCAGGATCTGCCCATGGGCGCTGACCTGATCACGCTGGTCCGGATCGCGCATGATCACGGCGACGACACCGTGCAGCATCTGCTCGGCGCCATTCATGCCGCGCTCGAGCCCGGCGGGACCTTGCTGATCGCGGAGCCAATGGCAGGCGACAGCGCCTCCGCGCCGATGGCGGACGCCTATTTCGGCTTTTACCTGCTGGCCATGGGCCGGGGCAGGGCGCGCAGTCCCGCCGAACTGATCGCTATGCTGGCAAAGGCAGGCTTCATCGAGGCCCGCCAGATCACGACCCCGCGTCCGTTGTTGTCCGGACTGATCCAGGCGCGCAAGCCAATCATATAAGGTGATGTAAGTGTCTATCCAAATTGACAGATAAAGACGTCTGGATATCATGACAAGCCGACCTGCGTTCCAGGCGGCATACAAGGGGGATCAGGTGTCGTGAAGAACACCATGGCCATCGTTCTCAGGGAGCCGCGCAGCATCAAGCTCGACATGGTCGGGTTGATCGCCGCGACGGAGGCCGACGTGATGGTCGAGGTCCTCTGGTCCGGCATCAGCACAGGCACGGAGCGGCTGCTCTGGACCGGCCGCATGCCGCAGTTCCCCGGTCTGCAATACCCGCTGATTCCGGGTTACGAGACCGTTGGAATCGTCCGCAAGGCCGGTCCGGCCTCAGGACGGACGGTCGGCGAGCATGTGTTCGTGCCCGGCGCGCGCTGCTTTCAGGGCATCAGCGGCCTGTTCGGCGGCGCGGCCCATCACCTGATTGCCGCAGGCGCCAAGGTCATTCCGGTTCCGGCCAGCCTTGGAGAGAATGGCGTGCTGCTGGCGCTGGCCGCGACGGCCAGTCATGCCTTTGTCGGCGGCGCATTGCCTGACCTGGTCGTCGGCCACGGCGTCCTCGGGCGTCTGCTGGCGCGCCTCGCCGTCGCGCTCGGCGGCGCTCCCACCGTCTGGGAGAAGAACCCCGTGCGCATGAGCGGCGCTGTCGGTTACGAGGTGATCGATCCCGCCACCGACGCACGCTGCGACTACCGCTCGATCTATGATGTCAGCGGCGATGGCAAGCTGCTTGACACCCTGATCGCCCGCCTCGCCCGCGGCGGCGAGGTTGTGCTTGCCGGGTTCTACGAGGCGCCGCTGTCGTTTGTGTTTCCGCCCGCCTTCATGCGCGAGGCCAAGCTGCGGATCGCAGCCGAGTTCCAGCCCGCTGACCTGGCCGCTGTCATGACCCTGATCACCGAGGGGCGGCTGTCCCTCGATGGTCTGATCACCCACCGCAGCTCCGTCGGAGATGCGGCCCATGCCTACGAAACCGCATTCGCCGATCCGGCCTGCGTGAAGATGATTCTCGACTGGAGGACCTGCCCATGAGCGCCACGACGACACTTGCACCGCCCCCGTCCAAGCAGGCCCTGAATGCGGCTCTGGCAGCCCATGGCGTCGGCGCCGTCCCGGCTCCCGGTCCTGACCTCACCGAGGATGCGGTGCATGAAACCAAGACGCAGATCATCGCGATCTACGGCAAGGGCGGCATCGGGAAGTCCTTCACGCTCGCCAATCTGAGCTACATGATGGCGCAGCAGGGCAAGCGGGTGCTGCTGATCGGCTGCGATCCGAAATCCGACACCACCTCGCTCCTGTTCGGAGGCAAGGCCTGCCCGACCATCATCGAGACCTCGGCCCGCAAGAAGGCGGCGGGCGAGGAGGTCAGGATCGAGGACGTCTGTTTCAAGCGCGACGGCGTCTTCGCCATGGAGCTCGGCGGGCCGGAGGTTGGCCGCGGCTGCGGCGGCCGAGGCATCATCCATGGCTTCGAGTTGCTGGAGAAGCTCGGCTTTCACGAGTGGGGTTTCGATTATGTGCTGCTCGACTTCCTCGGTGACGTGGTCTGCGGCGGCTTCGGCCTGCCGATCGCGCGCGACATGTGCCAGAAGGTCATTGTGGTCGGCTCGAACGACCTGCAATCGCTCTATGTCGCCAACAATGTCTGTTCGGCGGTGGAATACTTCCGCAAGCTTGGCGGCAATGTCGGGGTTGCCGGCATGGTCATCAACAAGGATGACGGCACCGGCGAGGCTGCGGCCTTCGCCGCGTCGGTCGGCATTCCCGTGCTGGCCTCGATCCCGGCCGATGAGGACATCCGCCGCAAGAGCGCGAACTACCATATCATTGGCCGCCCGGGTGACCGCTGGGGTCCGATGTTCGAGGAACTGGCCCTGAATGTCGGCGAGAGCAAGCCGATGCGCCCGGCGCCGATGAGCTCTGACGGTCTGCTCGGCCTGTTTTCCGCCGACACGACAGGCCGCGACTACGTGCTCCAGCCGGCCTCGCTCGCCGACATGTGCGGCGGGGTTGTGTCGGAAAAGCCGACACTCGAAGTCGTCTACGACGAAGCGTGAGGCCGTCCGTCATGGTCACGCTGATCGACAACCTCAACACGGCAGCCAAGCCGGCAGCAGCGCCTGTCATCGAGGCGGTCAAGGCCGCGCCATCCGCCGGGGAGATCGCTGCGGCGACCCGGGCGGTGGTGAAGGCCGAAGCACTGGGCAATGGCTGCCATGCCGGTCGAGACCAGATGCGCAAAGCGGCGGTGGCGGCGGGCGCCAGCGACACGCTTGAGCGCTATGCTGCCGATTATCCGGTCGGCCCGCACGACCAGCCACAGAGCATGTGCCCGGCTTTTGGTTCCTTGCGCGTCGGACTGCGCATGCGCCGGACGGCAACGATTCTGTCGGGTTCGGCCTGCTGCGTCTATGGCCTGACCTTCACCTCGCATTTTTACGGCGCCAAGCGCACGGTCGGCTACGTTCCGTTCAACTCGGAAACGCTCGTCACCGGCAAGCTGTTCGAGGACATTCGCGACGCGGTCCATCTTCTGGCCGATCCGCACAAGTACGACACCATCGTCATCATCAACCTGTGCGTGCCCACCGCATCGGGCGTGCCGCTGCGGCTGCTGCCCGACACGATCGACGGTGTGCGCATCATCGGCATCGATGTTCCCGGTTTCGGCGTGCCCACCCATGCCGAAGCCAAGGATGTGCTGGCCGGCGCCATGCTCAACTTCGCCCGCAAGGAGGCTGAGGCCGGCCCGGTCGCAGCCCCGCGCGGCGGGCGCAATGACAAGCGGACAGTGACGCTGCTCGGCGAGATGTTCCCCGCCGATCCCGTCGGCATCGGCATGATGCTCGGTGCGCTCGGGTTGGCCGCCGGACCCGTGGTGCCGACCCGCGAATGGCGCGAACTGTATGCCGCGCTCGACTGTGCAGCGGTCGCCGCGATCCATCCCTTCTATACTGCTTCGGTCCGGGAGTTCGAAATTGCCGGCCGGCCCGTCATCGGCTCCGCACCTGTCGGCCATGACGGCACGGCGGCCTGGCTCGATGCCATCGGCCAGGTCTGTGAAGTCTCCAAAGTCACCGTCCAGGCGGCAAAGGACCAATTCCTGCCGATGATCAGGGGCGCGCTCGCTGCCAAGCCGATCAATGGCAAGATCACGGTCTCGGGCTATGAGGGATCGGAGTTGCTGGTTGCGCGCCTGCTGATCGAAAGCGGCGCCAAGGTGCCCTATGTCGGCACGGCCTGCCCGCGCACCCGCTGGTCCGATCCGGACCGCGAATGGCTTGAAGCGCGCGGCGTCCATGTGCAGTTCCGCGCTTCGCTCGAGAACGACCTTGCTGCGGTCGATTTCCATGATCCCGATCTGGCCATCGGCACCACGCCGGTTGTGCAGCATGCGAAGTCGCGCGGCCTGCCCTCGCTCTATTTCACCAATCTCATCTCGGCCCGGCCGCTGATGGGTGTGGCCGGCGCGGGCTCGCTCGCGACGGTGGTCAACGCCGCCATGGGCAACAAGGCCCGCATGGATGTGATGAAGGGGTTCTTCGAGGGCGTCGGCGAGGGCTACTCCGCCGGCATCTGGGAAGACACCCCGCGTGACCGACCCGAATTCCGCAAGAAGCAACTGGCCAAACTCGGCAAGACCGACATGGGCATGAGCGGGGAGATCCTCTGATGCTGGTCCTCGATCACGACAGGGCAGGGGGGTATTGGGGCGCGGTTTATGTCTTCTGCGCCGTCAAGGGGCTTCAGGTCATCATCGATGGCCCGGTTGGCTGTGAGAATCTTCCGGTGACCTCGGTGCTGCACTACACCGATGCGCTGCCACCGCATGAACTGCCCATCGTCGTGACCGGGCTGGGCGAGGAAGAACTCGGCCAGCACGGCACCGAGGCTGCGATGAAGCGTGCGCACAAGACGCTCGATCCCGGCCTCCCCTCCGTCGTGGTCACCGGCTCGATCGCCGAGATGATCGGCGGCGGCGTCACGCCCGAGGGCACGAACATCCTGCGTTTCCTGCCGCGCACCATCGACGAGGATCAATGGCAATGCGCCAACCGGGCGATGGCCTGGCTCTGGAAGCAGTTCGGACCGAAGAAGACCCCGGCGCTGAAGCCCCGCAAGGACGGCGCAAAGCCCAAGGTCAACATCATCGGTCCGAGCTATGGCATGTTCAACATGCCCTCCGACGTTGCCGAAATCCGCCGTCTGATCGAAGGAATCGGGGCCGAGGTCAATCTGTGCTTCCCGCTCGGCACGCACCTTGCCGACATCAGCAAGCTTGGTGATGCCGAGGTCAATGTCTGCCTGTATCGCGAGTTTGGCCGCCTGCTCTGCGAGGCGCTGGATCGTCCCTATCTTCAGGCCCCGATCGGGCTGCATTCGACCACCAAATTCCTGCGCAAGCTTGGCGAACTCACCGGCCTTGATCCGGAGCCGTTCATCGCCAGGGAAAAGCACACCACGATCAAGCCGCTCTGGGATCTGTGGCGCTCGGTGACGCAGGACTTCTTCGCGACCGCCTCGTTCGCGATCGTCGCCAACGAAACCTACACCCGCGGCATACGGCAGTTCCTCGAAACCGAAATGGGCCTGCCCTGCACGTTTGCGGTGTCGCGCAAGTCCGGCGAGAAGACGCTGAACGATCAGGTGCGTGAGTTGGTCAAGACCAAGACGCCGCTGATCCTGTTCGGCAGCTACAATGAGCGCATGTATCTGGCCGAGGCCGGAGGGCGCGCGATCTACATCCCTGCCTCCTTTCCCGGCGCGATCATCCGCCGCCACACGGGAACACCCTTCATGGGCTATTCCGGGGCGACCTATCTGGTGCAGGAGGTCTGCAACGCGCTCTTCGACGCGCTGTTCAACATCCTGCCGCTCGGCACCGACATGGATGCGATCGAGGCGACGCCCTCGCGCCTGCATGAGGAGCTGCCCTGGAGCAACGAGGCGAAAGCGATGCTCGACCGGGTCGTCGAGGAGCATCCGGTCCTTGTCAGGATTTCGGCTGCCAAGCGCCTGCGCGACGCCGCGGAACGGGACGCACGTGAAGCCGGTTCTGAGCAGGTAACGGAGACATCGGTGTCCCGGGCGCAGGGGTTTCTCTCCGGACGACCGACGCAATAAGTCATTCAAATCAAAGTAGTTTAATTAAAAATCTAAAGTTGGATTGGGAAATTTGAATTCGAAAGTGTCAAACAAAATTGACAAAAAAGACTGTCAATTTACCGGCACTATGTTACACATATGACAGAGGTGACTCATGACAGACATGCGCTTTGAGATGACACGTGCAAAGGCCCGCAGCGAGGATCATCTCGCCTTCAGGCTTCTGGTTGCGCTGACCTATCCGCTATTCCTGGCCGCTGCGATCCTGTCGCGCCTTGTGCCGGCCGGAAGTGGCTTTCTGGCGCGTCCAGCGGACCGTGTTTCGATTTTCACGCAGGCGCGCCGTTCGAGCGAGGCCACGATCGCTTTCGCGTTCATGGGTTGATCGGCGCGGGGGCGGACTGCTCCCGGCTGGTTCCCAAGGCGCACACCAGGATCCTGCCCGGGCATCCGGACAGGTAGTCATCGTGATTTCACGAGGACGACCCAGCCGCGCGGGATGGCGCGGTAACGGCTTCGGCCAGTTTGAGGAGTGTCAGGTCATGGCTGACAGAGACAGGCAGTCCCTCACGGGACTGACAGAAGGTGAGGCACAGGAATTCCACAAGTTCATGATTCAGGGAACTTTGGGTTTTGGTGCTGTCTCGCTTTTCGCCCACATCCTGATCTGGATGTGGCGTCCTTGGTTCTGATGTTCATCGCAAAGTAAAGGAGAACAAGACATGTGG
>JAPLOU010000033.1 GCA_026400535.1 Hyphomicrobiales bacterium | reverse complement strand
GCCATGACGTGGCCGCCACAAGCGTGTTCCGCGAGATTGCGCGCCTGACGGGCGGGGCCTATGCACGCTTCGACGCCGGTTCGGCGGCGCAGTTGCTCGACCTGCTCAAGGCTGCGGCCTCGTATGCGGCGGGCGGGCGAAGCGCTCTGGCGAGACTGGCCGAGCGACAGGGCGGCGCGCAAATGCTGCTGTCGCAGATGAAGGGCAAGGCCTGATGGCGCTTCTGTATGGACTGGCCGCGCTGATTGCTGTCTGGTGGGTGGCAAAACTGTTTGCGGGTTCGAACCCTGTGCTTCTGGCCGGGTGGCTGAAGAAGGTCGGCGGCGTTGCCGCAATGGCGCTGGCGGCGCTGCTGTTCATGCGCGGGCGGCTCGACATGGCGATGCTGGTCGGCGGTTTCGGGGCCTGGCTGCTCGGCTGGGCCTACAGCCATCCCTTTGCGCAATGGACCAACAGCTGGAGGACCAGCCCGGGCAAGGTCTCCAAGGTTTCAACGCGCTCCATCGAAATGGAGCTCGACCATGACAGTGGCGATATGCGCGGGACGGTGCTCGACGGCGCGTTCAAGGGCCGCGACCTTGCTAGCCTCACCCACCAGGAACTGGCCGCCCTGCTAGCGGAGCTTACAACCGGCGATCCTGATGCAGCGAAGCTGCTAGAGGCTTATCTGGATCGCCGGTTTGCCGGACGGGGTCCGGACGCTGAGCCGGATCGTGACGCGGGGCTGGATGGCGTGCGCAAGCCTGGCGCGATGACCAAACAGGAGGCTTATGACCTCCTGGGGCTTAAGCCGGGGGCTGACAAGGAGGCGATCCGCCAGGCCCATCGGGCGCTGATGAAGCGGATTCACCCGGATGCCGGGGGTACCAGCGCTCTCGCCGCGCGCGTCAACGAGGCCAAGGACGTTCTTCTGAAGTGACATGTTGTCAGGCAGCGACATGATGGGCTGTCCTCAGCCGCGGACGGCGAAGCAGGAGAAACCGTTCCGCTTGAGATCGCGGCAGGCGTTGTTGGCATCAGACTGGTCATCGAAGCCGGCGAAGCGCGCACGAAAGAGGGTGGCGCCGCCGCGCTCGACCGTTTCGGTGAAGCCGCGGGCATCAGCCAGCGATCGGGTTTTTGCCTTGGCGTTGCTGATGATGCCCTTGGCCTTGCCCTCATCGTCGGTCGCGCCAAGCTGGATCACCCATCCCGTCATCAGCGCCTTCTCTGGCGCCTTCGCGATCGACGAGGTCACCTGAACGTTGGCCGGTGGACGCGGCGCGGGCAAGCGGGAAGACGGCAACTCGATGGCGGCTGGCTGCGCAACCACCGGTGCTGGACGGGCCGGCTGGCCCGACGCGGCCTGGCGTTGAACCGGTTCGACAACGATCTTGGGCACATCAACCTTTGCGACGGGGGCGGGCGGCCGGATCTCTCGACCGGCAATCGCCGCGGACGCGCCGGCCGACCAGCGCATCGCCGGCGCCGAAGTTGAAGTCGGTGTCGGAGCAGCGAAGGCTTGAGCTGTCGTGGATGCTGCGACCGGGCGAATCTGGGCAAGATCAAGCGGGCGTACCGCGGCCCTGATGGCCGGTGCGGGGGCAGCGACCTCCTGGACTTCGCGGGCTGCGGCGCGAACCGGCTCGGCCGCTGCCACGGTCACGCGCGGGCGCTCAGCCGTTGCGGGCGCGCGGCGCGCGGGTTCGGTCTCGCGCTCGCTTTCGGGCAATTGGGCCACAAGCGATGTGCGTGGACCATTCGCTGCGCGCGGCAGGTGCGCAACGACAAGGTTCGCCATGATCTGGTCACGTGCACGGCCGGAGCGGCCGCCCAGAACGATCGAGACGATATGACGGCCGTCAGCTTTTGCCGAGGTCATCAGATTGAAGCCTGAATTGCGCGTGTATCCAGTCTTGATCCCGTCCACGCCTTCGACGCGGCCAAGCAGCTTGTTGTGGTTTCGATAGTTGCGACCGGCATATTCAAAGTTTCGAGCCTGGAACAGGTGATACTGGCGCGGGAAACGCTCCTGTATCGCGCGGGCCAGAATGGTCAGATCGCGCGCGGTGGTGACCTGCTCGGAATCTGGAAGGCCGGATGCGTTGGTGAAGACCGTGCGTGACATGCCCAGCGCGCGGGCGCGGCGGGTCATTTGTTCGGCGAAGGTATCTTCGTTGCCCGCGACGTTCTCGGCCACGACCACGGCAACATCATTGGCGGACTTGGTGATCAGCGCCATGATCGCGTCTTCGACATCGATGGTCTCGCCGGCCTTCAGGCCAAGCTTCGAGGGCGGGCGTGCAGCCGCATAGGATGATACGCGCAACGGCGAGGCCATTGAGAACCGTCCGCGCTCCATCTGCTCGAAGAGCATGTAGAGCGTCATGACCTTGGTGATGGAGGCTGGATGACGCAGCGCATTCTCGTTGACCGCGTGCAGGGTCCGGCCTGTCTTGGCGTCGATCACCATCGCCGCATAGGGTGGATTATATCCGCCGCGGAACCGCTTCTTGCGGGCCGCTTCCGCCGGGTTCGCGGACGCGAGGACAGTGAACACTGCTACCGCGCAGGCCCCAATGACCGCAGGCCAGCGCCCGCCTCGCTTCAAGGTCGCAAAAATCGACATGAACTCACACCCGTACGCAACACAACCCGTTGTCCGTATGCCAGCGTGGCAGATCGGACACAGGATTGGATGTTAGCCAGGTGCGGTTACCCGCTGGTTAAGGCGGTCGTTTTCCCAGGCGGAATTCAACTATGGTGCAATGCAACAATCGACTTGACATTCTTGTTGCGACGCACAATATCTCGGCTATCAGATTGCGGCCAATCGTCGTGGTCTGCCGAAACGAAACCGGGGTGATTGCCCCAGAGCAAGAGGCGGCCTTAGAGGCCGTAGTGACATCATGATGCAGCAGTTTGAAGCCATCCAGAAGGTCGGCAAAGAAAATGTCGACGCCGCGCTCAAATCCTTCGGCGCAGCCTCGAAGGGCCTGCAGACGATTGCCGTCGAGTCGTCCGACTATACCAAGAAGTCCTTCGAACAGGGCACCGCAATGGTCGAGAAGCTCGTTGCCGTGAAGACGATCGACAAGGCGATCGAGCTGCAGAGCGATTTCGCCAAGAGCGCCTATGAAGGCTTTGTTGCTCAGGCCACCAAGATGGGCGAACTCTACACCGCCATGGCCAAGGACGCGTTCAAGCCGTTCGAGGCGGTGATCGCCAAGGCAACCCCTTCAGCCAAGTGACGTCGGCTGGAGCGCTGCAGAGGCTCAAACGACCCTCCTGACGCGCTCGGCTTGATAGAACTTGTCGGAAACCCGGTCCGTGTGGCCGGGTTTTGCTATTTTTGCTCTTCGGCGCCCCGATGGACCTCAACTGGTAAGAAAGCCATGGCCACTGCGCAGGAAGGTGTAAATCTGTTGTGATGGGGGTTCGTCCGCACTGGCGAAGCGGCCTGGTCAACTCTACATTCAGACAGGAATGGGCGAACTGGGAATGGCCGACAACTGCGCATGATGATCACAGACACGCACTGCGACCTGCCGGGTGTACACGTAGCCGCAGGACCGGATCTGGCCAAGATGCCGCGCGAGCCAAAGGATGGCGGCGGTGGCGGTTCGGGTACTGCTGTCATCACGCGCACCAAGACGCAGACCAAGAAGCCCCACCTGTATCGGGTTCTTCTGCTCAACGATGATTATACGCCGATGGAATTCGTGATCCACGTGCTCGAGCGTTTCTTCAACAAGACCCGTGACGAAGCGACGCAAATCATGTTGCATGTACACCATAATGGTGTCGGCGAATGTGGCGTTTTCACCTATGAAGTGGCGGAGACCAAGGTCACGAATGTGATGGATTTCGCCCGAAAACATCAGCATCCGCTGCAATGTGTGATGGAAAAGAACTAGGAGAGCCCGATGCCCAGTTTTTCCCGCAGCCTCGAGCAAGGGCTCCACAGGGCTCTCGCCCTCGCCAACGAACGCCGGCACGAATATGCGACGCTCGAGCATCTGCTTCTTGCCCTTGTCGATGATCATGATGCCGCCGCCGTGATGCGGGCCTGCAGCGTCGACCTCGAATTGCTGAAGCGCAATCTGGTGGAATATGTCGAGAACGAATTGTCGAACCTGATTCACGAGGGCCGGGATGACGCGAAGCCGACGGCCGGATTTCAGCGTGTCATCCAGCGCGCCGTGATCCATGTGCAGTCGTCAGGCCGCGAAGAGGTGACCGGTGCGAATGTGCTGGTCGCCATATTTGCTGAACGCGAGAGTCATGCTGCCTATTTCCTGCAGGAGCAGGACATGACACGCTATGATGCGGTCAACTACATCAGCCACGGGATCGCCAAGCGTGCCGGTTCGTCGGAGCCCAGGCCCGTGCGCGGTGCCGATGAGGAGAGCGAAGGGCGCGACAAGCGCGAGGAGCGGGCGCAGGACGGCGATGACAAGAAGAAGAAGAAAGAAAGCGCGCTGGAGAGCTACTGCGTCAATCTCAATGAGAAGGCGAGGATCGGCCGGATCGACCCGCTGATCGGGCGCGAGGCTGAGGTGCAGCGGACCATCCAGGTCCTGTGCCGGCGCCAGAAGAACAATCCGCTGCTGGTCGGCGACCCGGGCGTCGGCAAGACCGCCATCGCCGAGGGCCTCGCTCGCAAGATCATCATGGGCGAGGTGCCGGAGGTGCTTGAAGACGCAACCGTGTTTTCGCTCGACATGGGCACGTTGCTCGCCGGAACGCGCTATCGCGGTGATTTCGAGGAGCGCCTCAAGCAGGTGATCAAGGAGATTGAGGCCCACCCAAAGGCGATCATGTTCATCGACGAGATCCATACGGTGATCGGTGCGGGTGCGACTTCAGGCGGCGCGATGGATGCCTCGAACCTGCTCAAGCCTGCTCTGGCTGGCGGAACCCTGCGCTGCATCGGCTCGACGACGTACAAGGAGTACCGCCAGTACTTCGAGAAGGACCGTGCCCTGGTGCGCCGCTTCCAGAAGATCGACGTCAACGAGCCGTCGGTGCCCGACGCCATCGAGATCCTGAAGGGGCTCAAGCCGTATTTCGAGGAGTTCCACAAGCTGCGCTACACGGGCGACGCCATCAAGGCGGCCGTGGAGTTGTCGGCCCGCTACATTAATGACCGCAAGCTTCCAGACAAGGCCATCGACGTGATCGACGAGACCGGTGCGTCGCAGATGCTCCTGCCGGAAAGCCGCCGAAAGAAGACGATCGGTGTGAAGGAAATCGAACACACGATCTCGACCATGGCGCGCATTCCGCCCAAGACCGTGTCGAAGAACGACGCGGAAGTGCTGGAACATATGGAAACAACGCTCCGGCGCGTCGTCTACGGGCAGGAAGCCGCCATCACGTCGCTGTCTGCCTCGATCAAGCTCGCCCGGGCCGGGCTGCGTGAGCCGGAGAAGCCGATCGGCTGCTACCTGTTCGCCGGGCCGACCGGCGTCGGCAAAACCGAGGTGGCCAAGCAACTGGCCAAGGTGCTCGGCGTCGAAATAATCCGTTTCGACATGTCGGAGTACATGGAGCGCCACACGGTCAGCCGGCTGATCGGCGCGCCTCCGGGCTATGTCGGCTTCGACCAGGGCGGTCTGCTGACCGATGGCGTTGACCAGCACCCGTACTGCGTGCTGCTGCTGGACGAGATCGAAAAGGCGCATCCGGATCTGTTCAACATCCTCCTGCAGATCATGGATCACGGCAAGCTGACCGACCACAACGGCAAGCATGTCGATTTCCGCAATGTGATCCTGATCATGACCTCGAATGCAGGCGCGGCCGACATGGCGCGTCCGGCCTACGGCTTCACCCGTACGCGGCGCGAGGGCGACGACCTAGAGGCGATAAGCCGCATGTTCGCGCCGGAATTCCGCAATCGCCTCGATGCCGTGATCTCGTTCGGGCATCTGCCGCGGCAGGTGATCCGGCAGGTGGTGGACAAGTTCATCGCGCAGCTCGAAGCGCAGCTCGCGGACCGGGCCGTGACCATCGAACTGACGGACGAGGCCCGCGAGTGGCTGGCCGATAACGGCTATGACGAGCAGATGGGCGCCCGTCCGATGGGCCGGCTGATCCAACAGACGATCAAGACGCCGCTGGCTGACGAGGTTCTGTTCGGACGCCTCAAGCATGGCGGGGCCGTGCGCGTGGTGGTGGTCGCGTCCGAGACCACGGGGCTGAAGGTTCTCGGCTTCGAGTTTCCGCAAGGTCCGGTGACGCCGAAGCCCGAGAAGGATGTCCGGGATGCGGCCAAGACGCGCGCCAAGGGCAGCCGGACGAGAACCGCTGCAAAGACATCCGGGGCCAACCCAAAGCGAAGGAAAGATGCCGCAAAGCTGTTGCCAGCCTCGATCAAGGCTGACACGCCACGCGTGAGCGGGGTTACGACAGTGCCGAAGGTCCCACTGTCGAAGCGTTGAGCGGGGCTTTTGGAGGCCAAGATGAGCAATAATCCGGCTGATGACGCGGCTGCGGAGCCCGTTCACGTCAAGGAATCGCTCAGCTGGGGCGAGAAGCGCGATCGCCGCCGTCGCCGCCGGAAACTGTTCGAGGAAGCGCTCGGCTGGATTCTCGTGCCGGCGATGATCTATGGCGGCTATCTGATCGTGCAGTCTGTCGGAGGCATTCCGAAGGAATTGCAGGACTTCGCCGTCGAGGTCTTCAACGCCCTGACGGGCGCCCGCACCTGACGCGCGTCCTTCCGGGCATGTGTGGCATGCGTCCGTCACAGATGGCTCATCTGCGGCGGCCTGGTGGTGCTCAGTCGTGAACGCCGAGACTGTCAGCCGCCAATTCTGGTCATCCTTTGTCGCGGGCGTCGGCCGTGCAGCAGGGCTCCCGTCGCTCGTATTGATGGCCTCGCTGATCGGCGTGGGCGGGCTCACGCGCGATATCGGCTATCCAATGTTCGCCGGAGTGCTGTCCACCATCCTGATCTGGGCCGGGCCGGCGCAGGTCTTGCTGTTCGGCTCGATCGCGGCGGGCGCCTCGATGCCGGCGATTGCGATTGCGGTTTCGCTGTCCTCCATTCGCTTCTTTCCAATGGTCGTCTCGATTGTGCCGCTGTTGCGGGCCCCGGATGTGGGCATCTGCAAATTGCTGCTGGGCGCCCATTTCGTGGCTGTTACCTCCTGGACCGAAGGGCGGCGGCTGTTGCCGGGGTTGCCTGTCACGGAGCGCTTTCCGTTCTTCATCGGTTTCGCCAGCATGGTCATGGCCGCCGCGTCCTTCGCCACCGGCGTCGGCTACTACCTGATCGGCGCATTGCCGGCAGCCCTGGCGGCGGCATTGCTGTTCACGACGCCGATGTTCTTCACCCTCTCGCTGGTGGCGGGCTCAAGGACGCCGGCCGATTGGGCGGCGCTCATTCTGGGTTTTTCGCTGGCGCCACTCTCCACCTTCGTGGTCGGGCAGGATTTCGACCTGCTCGTGGTCGGACTGATCGGGGGATCGGCGGCCTACGTCCTTCACCGGACGCTGAGGAAGAGCTGATGCTGGCGGCGCTGGAACATGCCACGGGCGGGCTCTGGCCCTACCTTGTGGTTGTTCTGATCGGCTTTCTGCCGACCGAGATCTGGCGTGTGATCGGTGTTTTCGCTGGGCGCAATCTCGACGAGAGTTCCGACCTCATGATCTGGGTGCGCCTCGTTGCCGCGGCGCTGGTGGCGGGCGTCGTCGCCAAGCTGCTGTTGTCGCCATCGGGCGCCCTGGCCGTCGTGCCGCTGTGGGGCCGGGTGGGGGCCCTTGCTGCGGGTGGGCTTGGCTATTGGCTAATGCGTCGCTCCGTCCT
Organism: Hyphomicrobiales bacterium; assembly: GCA_026400535.1. GTDB lineage: Bacteria > Pseudomonadota > Alphaproteobacteria > Rhizobiales > Beijerinckiaceae > Allobosea. The sequence continues at coordinate 9,055 of JAPLOU010000033.1, read as the reverse complement.
GGGCGGGCTTGTGCTCGGCGAGGCGGTGCTGATCAGCGTGGGCCTCATGTACGCCTGAACCGTCTGTCTGCATCGGCGCACACAGGATGCGGGTCAGGCGGCGTCCAGCGCCAGTCTGATCCTGGCCGCATGGGCAACCAGTTCCTCGACCGGAGCCATCTGCGCAGTGTGCGGCCGCATCGCCTCGCCCTCCCAGCGCGGGATGACATGAAAATGCAGATGGAACACGACCTGCCCGCCGGCGCTTTCGTTGAACTGCTGAATGGTCAGGCCGTCGGCTTTCATTGCCGTCTTGACGGCTGCCGCGACCGTTTGCACGCCGAGGATCAGTGCTCCGAGCGACGTGGGCGTCACATCCAGAAGGGTGCGCGCCGCCGCTTTCGGTATGACCAGCGTGTGGCCGGGCGCACGCGGCATGATGTCCATGAAGGCGAGAACGTCAGCGGTTTCGAAGACCCGGTGGCAGGGCAGTTCGCTGCGCAGGATTTTCGCGAAGATATTGTTGGAATCGTATCCACTGGTCATGCTCGGTCCTGTCGCTTCGCTACGGCCTGCAACCAGCAAAATCGGACTGCTCCGCGGGCGTCAAGAGCCAGGTGTTCGTTGGGCCGCTGGGCGGCCAGCGCCTGCGGTCAGTCCGGCTCCTGCTGGTCCCGTGCGGCGAAGGGGAGATCCGCCCGCATGTTCTCGCAGATCGCCATGATCTGCGGTCGTTCGTGATCCAGGAAATCCGCGACCGCCCGTCGAAAGCCCGGATGGGCGATGGCATGGCTGGAGCGCGTCAGGATGGGCTGGTAGCCCCGCGCGACCTTGTGGTCGCCCTGCGCACCGGCCTCGACACGCGACAGACCATGGGCAATCGCATGGTCGATGGCCTGATGGTAGCAGACCTCGAAGTGGAGAAAGGGATGATCCTCGCGGCAGCCCCAATGCCGCCCGTACAGGGCGTCAGCGCCCAGGAAGTTGATGGCGCCGGCAATGTAGCGCCCGTCGCGCTTCGCCATCATCAGAACGATCCGCTCCGGCATGCTCTGGCCAATCAGGGAGAAGAAGCTCCGCGTCAAATAGGGCCGGCCCCATTTGCGCGAGCCGGTATCCATGTAAAAGGCGAAGAAGTCGTCCCAGACTGCTTCAGTCAGGGCGGATCCGGTTAACGCTTCGACCGTGATGCCCGGTGCGAGCGCTTCGCGGCGTTCCTTCTTCAGACCCTTGCGCTTGCGCGAGGCGAGGGTCGCGAGGAAGTCGTCGTAACGGCCATAGCCCCGGTTGAACCAATGATACTGGACATCAAGCCGCTGTAGCCAATGCGCCGGGTCCATCCGATGCCATTCGGGCTCGGACTGGAAGGTGACATGGGCTGACGAGGCACGCATCTGGTCGCGCAGCGCGAGCAGGCCCTCCCGCAGTGCGGTCTCGACCTCCAGCGCCCGCTCGCCCGGCGCCGCCAAAAGCCGCCGGCCGGCTGCGGGGGTGAACGGCGCCGTGATCTGGAGCTTGGGATAATACCTGCCGCCGGCACGCTGGAATGCATCCGCCCAGCTGTGGTCGAAGACGTATTCACCCTGACTGTGCGACTTGAGATAGGCGGGCGCAACGCCAACAACGCGCCCGCCCGCATCCTCAGCAACCAGATGGGAGCTGGTCCAGCCGCTGCGCCCTCCGGTAGACCCCGACTGCTCCAGAGCGAGCAGAAAGGCGTGCGATATGAACGGATTGGCTGGATCCACCGCGACAGCGCCGTCTCCGGACATGCCGGGGCCGGCCCATTGGGCGCAGCGGTCCCAGTCCGCGGCCGCTATCTCGTCGAGCGATAGGATGGTCTTCAGCCGCAGGTCAGCGCTCATGTCGACAGCCGTTCATTGGCGGCGCGGGGCGACGCGCCTCACGGCAGGAATCCCTCGAAAACCATCTGGTCGGCGTGGGACACAGCCTTGGCCCGGTCGGCGGCAGTCCGCACGGTCCACGTCATCACGGGCAGGCCAAGGGCACTCCGACACAGATAAGGCGCCGCGCTTGGCAGGTCGCCGACCCGCCAGGAAATGAAATCCGGGCGCGTTTCCGCGAAATGCAGCAGATTGGCCATAGCGTGCTTCTCTGCTGCCGAGCAGCCGGCATAGTCGGGATAGCGGTAGTCCAGCATCGCGATGATACCGCGGGCATGGCTCGGCGTCAGTAGCTGCAGGACCGATACGATCCGCGGATCGAAGGATTTGAGCACGATGGGTGCTGTCGTCTCGTTGACGATCTGCGCCACACGCCGTGCCAGCTTCATGTTGCCATCAAAGCGGCTCTTGATCTCGACCACAAGCGGCACTCGCCCGCCGATCACCCCGATGAATTCCATCAGGGGCATGATCCGGTCCGTGGTGCCTTGCATCTTGACCTTTGCCAGCGCCTTGGCGGTCAGCGCGTCAACGCGTCCCGTGGAGGCAGTCAGCCGGTCGAGTTCGAAGTCGTGGAAGACGACAGCCTCACCGTCCTTGCTCAATTGCACATCACATTCGATGCCGAAATCGCGCTCCACGGCTGCGAGGGCTGCCGTGGGGGTGTTTTCGATGATGCCTTTCGCGGCGTCGTGCAGGCCGCGATGCGCGATCGGGCGTGCGACCATCCAGGATGGAGCCTTCATGACCCGGGCCTCACGCCGAAATCTCGAACATGCCCTCCACCTCGACGGCGGCGGCGAATGGCACAATGACCCCGATGGTGCTCCGCGCATGGCGGCCCTTGTCGCCCAGAACTTCGACCATCAGGTCCGAAGCGCCGTTCATCACCTGCGCGAGGGGCTCGAAGTCCAGCGTGGCGTTGATGAAGCCGCCAAGCCGGACGCAGCGCTCGATCTTGTCGAGGTTGCCAATGGCCGCCTTGACCTGCGCCAGCAGGTTGATGGCGCAAAGCCGCGCCGCTGCCTTCCCCAGCTCGATCGACACGGTGTCGCCGAGCTTGCCCTTGTGTTCCGGCGCGAGTTTGCCGTCCGGGCCAAAACAGAGCTGGCCGGCGATCACCAGAAGGGTGCCTGTCCGGACGAAGGGCACATAATTGGCTGCCGGTGCGGCCGGCGACGGCAGGGTGATCCCGAGGATGGCGAGGCGTTGTTCAACAGCACTCATGGCGAAACTCTCCTGTGATGGCCCGAGCATGGACGTCGCACAGGGATTTGCCGCACGCAAGGGATTGCGGCTCATCGGCACGGCCCTGAGCCCGGGTCAACGGATCGGCCCGTTGCTCTGGGCCATGTACGACGTGTTTCTGGCGGCCTTTTTTCTGCGGACCTTGGGGCTTCGCTTGTCATTGACGGTTCGCAGGATGTTGAGGGCGAAATGGCGGACGGTGGCCATGTTGGCGGGCCCATGGCCGGTGTGGGCTCTGGCCCTGTCTTCGCCGAAGGTGACGTCAGCACGCGAAGCGCGGCCGATCTCCAAGGTCCATGGATGCCTCCAAAAGCATTCAACCCCTGAACCAGGCTCTCGACGCTCCCGATATCCAGGCCGTTACCCCGAGTTCAGGGGCGTGCTTCACCGGTTGCGGCCATTGCCCTATCGACGCCCGATCCTTAGGTTAGTGGTTTGTGCTGGCGGAGAAAGTGGAATGATGTCGCGGTCACTGCTGGTTCTTGTTTCCGTGTCACTTGCGCTGCTGGCTTCTGCGGTCGTCGCAGCAGGGACCGATCGGGTGGTGCTGTCTCCGCACAGGGCGGTCTACGACCTCAGGCTTGACACCAGCAAGCCGTCGCGCGGCGTTGATGCGGCGACGGGTCGGATCGCCTTCGACTTTACCGGCGATGCCTGTGACGGTTACGCCCTGTCATTCCGCCAGGTGACGGTTATCGAGAGCGCCGAGACCGGCAGCCGGCAGATCGATGTGCGGACGAGCAATTTCGAGGATGGCGAGGCCAAGCTGTTCCGCTTCAAGACGCAGAGTGCCGTCGGCGGACGCATGGATGACCGCGTCGATGGCGTCGCCGAACAGCGCGACGGCGGCTACCATGTCCAACTCAATCAGCCCAAGCGTGACCGGTACGACTTTGCATCCGACGTGATCTTTCCGAGCGAGCATCTCAAGCGGATCGTGATTGCGGCGCGCCGCGGCGATTCGACCCTCAATGTAAAGGTCTATGATGGCTCCGATGACGGCAGGCAGGTCTACGACACCTTCGCGGTCGTGGGGCGCCGGATCGCGCCCGGCCCGTTGGAGGGCCTTGAGGATGCGGTCAGGAAACCCGAGATGCAGCGGCTGGCGCGCTGGCCGGTCTCGATCAGCTACTTCAAGTCGGGATCGGGCGAGGTCACACCGTCCTACGCCATCAGCTTCGACCTGTTCGAGAATGGCGTGACGCGCGCTCTCGTGCTCGACTACAAGGATTTTCGCATGACCGGGGCCTTGGTGAGGCTAGACCTGATGCCCGCTAGCGCTTGCGTGAAGTAGCGGAGCTGCGGCCGAGCCCGACACCCTTTATAACAGCTTCGTTCCCGAATTTTTCGCGCAACGTCGCTATGGCGCGCTCCATGGCGGCAATGCGCGGCGTGGCCGTGTCGGCGAGATCGCCATGGTCGGCGAGTGTGCTGTCGCCGAGGTCCGTCACGCCGACGCCCAGGAGCCGGTAGCGTTGCCGCGGCGGCTCCGCGGCAAGCAGATCGTGGACTTCGTCATAGAGCCGCTTGGCAAGTTGCGTTGGCTCATGAAGCTGCCGCGACCGCGTCAGCTGCCTGAAATCGGCTGTCTTGAGTTTCAGGGTCACGGTTCGACCTGACAAGCCGGCCTTGCGCAGTCGGGCGGCTGTCTTTTCCGCCATCCGCCACATGATCGGCTCCAGATCCTCCAGATCGGCAATGTCCGTGTCGAATGTAGTTTCCGACGAGAGGCTCTTTGCGTCGCGCTCCGGCGCGATCGTGCGGTCGTCGATCCCCTGGCTCAGACGCTGGAGCCGAGGCCCGTCCTTGCCGAGCGCGCGAAAGAGCGGCTCCGGCGGCGCCTTTGCTAGGTCTCCGATCCGTCTGAATCCAAGTTCCGCGAGTTTCTCCACCGCCGCCTTGCCAACTCCCGGGAGGATCGAGAGGGGACGCCCCGCAAGGAAGCTGATGGCTTCTGCGCGACCGAGGATCGAGAACCCGCGCGGCTTGTTCATGTCCGAGGCGATCTTGGCGAGAAACTTGGCGTATGACAGGCCAACAGAGACCGTGATACCGACCTCGTTCTCGACACGCCGGGCGAAGAACGCGAGCGTCAGGGCGGGGCTGCGACCATGCAGCCTATCGGTGCCGCCTAGATCCAGAAAGGCCTCGTCAATCGAGAGCGGTTCTACCAGCGGGGTTAACTCCAGCATCATCTGCCGGATGTCGCGGCCGATGCGGGCGTATTTGGCCATGTCGGGTCGGATGACGACAGCATCCGGGCAAACCTCCAGCGCCTTGAACATGGGCATGGCCGACCTGACGCCGAAGGTCCGGGCGACATAGCAGCATGTCGAGACCACGCCGCGTTTGCCACCGCCGATGATCACCGGCTTGTCAGCGAGGGCAGGACTGTCACGCTTCTCGACCGACGCATAGAAGGCATCGCAATCGACATGGGCAATGGTTAACGCGTCGCGCTCGGGATGGTGCAGCAGGCGCGGGCTGCCGCAGGCGAGGCAGCGCCGGCCTGCGCGCATGTCGTCAAGGCAATCGCGGCAAAGTGTGCGCATGATCAGCCATTCCGTTGGATCTCGCTGAGGAAAGCGTGTGCCCGGGTGAAGCTTTCCGGCGGGACGCCGAGGTTGCCGGCCAGCAACACCAGCAGGCTCTCGTCCGATACAATGTAGTCTAGGATGCTGACGAGAAAGTCCTTGTCAGCGGCTGCCGCGCGCAGGCTCTCGGGACCCAGCCCGGTAACGGCAAGAAAGCTGCCAAGGCGTGCCTGGTCTGACGCCAGAGAGCGCAGCGCCCGAATGGCGATCATTTCGGCCTGTTCACGATCAGACTTTTGCCGCATCTTCATTCGCCAATTTTTTCGCAGTCTAGTTTGCGTTTCTTAAACATGTCGTCCCTATGGTTTGAAGCGTAGGCTGCGCGGCATGTCGGTTCAAGCTGCGGTTTGGGCTTAACTCGCAGCAGGAATGGGATGATGGCCAAAACTGTTCTGATCGTCGAGGACAACGCCCTGAATATGAAGCTTTTCAATGATTTGTTGGAGGCTCATGGCTATGCTACCCTGAAAACGTCGGATGGTATCGAAGCGCTTGAACTGACGCGTCTGCACAAGCCTGATCTTATCCTGATGGACATCCAGTTGCCGGAAGTGTCCGGGCTGGATGTAACGCGCTGGATCAAGGAGGACGACCGCATCAGTTCGATCCCGGTCATCGCCGTGACGGCGTTTGCAATGAAGGGCGATGAGGAGCGCATGCTGCGTGGCGGCTGCGAGGCTTATCTCTCGAAGCCGATTTCGGTTGCTAAATTTCTCGAGACGGTTCGTGCCTATCTCGGGCCGGCTTGAAGCAGGAAGTCTGATATGAGCGCGCGTGTCCTGGTGGTCGATGACATCCTGACCAATGCAAAGCTTCTCGAAGCGAAGCTGTCAGCCGAGTATTTCGACGTCGCTTCAGCCAGCAACGGGCCTGAGGCCCTGCGTCTGTGTGCGATGGGCGCGGTGGATATCGTCCTGCTCGATGTGATGATGCCGGGCATGGACGGGTTCGAAGTCTGCCGCCGGCTCAAGGCCTCGGCCAAGACGGCCCACATTCCGGTCGTGATGGTGACCACGCTCGACCAGCCCAGCGACCGGCTCAAGGGTCTCGACGCCGGTGCGGATGACTTCCTGACCAAGCCGCTCGAGGATACGGCCCTGTTCGCGCGCGTGCGCAGCCTGTCCCGGCTCAAGGCGATGACTGATGAGTTGCGCAGCCGCGCGCTTGCCTCGCGCGACCTTGGGATTTCCGATCCGATCGCCGCTGCGGCCAGCGATGGTGGGGACAAGGCCTCGATCCTGATTGTTGATGACCGCGCCAGTTCCTCGGAGCGCATCAAGGGCGCGCTCGATAAGCTGCACAAGGTTGAGGTCGAGGTCGATCCGCACAAGGGGCTGGTGCGCGCGGCCGAGGGCGGCTTTGAACTGGTGATCGTGTCGCTGGGGCTGGTGGATTTCGACGGGCTGCGGCTGTGCACCCAGCTTCGCTCGCTGGAGCGGACGCGCAATTCCGCTATTCTTATGGTTGGAGAAACAGAAGACCGCATGCGCATCCTGCGTGGACTTGAACTGGGCGTTCACGATTTTCTGGTGCGTCCGGTGGATCGCAACGAGCTGCTCGCGCGCGTCAAGACCCAGGTCAAGCGCAAGCGCTACGCCGACCGCTTGCGCGACGGGGTTCAGACCTCGATCGAGATGGCGGTGACGGACCAGCTCACCGGTCTGCACAACCGCCGCTACCTCGAAACACATTTCGCGGGGCTGTTCAACGAGTCGGCTATGCGCGCGCGTGACCTGGCGGTGCTGATGCTCGACATCGACAGGTTCAAGTCGGTCAACGATGGCTATGGCCACGATGCCGGCGATGAAGTGCTGCGCGAGTTCGCCCGCCGCGTGAAGGACGCCACACGCATTGTCGATGTGGTGGCGCGCATCGGTGGCGAGGAGGTCGTGGTGGTACTGCCCGAGACGAGCCTTCATGCCGCCGCTGCAGTGGCCGAGCGGATCCGCTCGCAGATCGAAGGCAGCACGTTCGCGATTTATGCCGGGGCAAGCCAGATACCGGTGACGGTGTCGATCGGCGTCAGCAGTCGCCGCGCCGGGGATCTTGGGCCTGCGCAGATGATGAAGCGTGCCGACGAGGCGCTCTATCGCGCCAAGGGCGAAGGGCGAAATAGGGTGATTGCAGCCGCTGCATGATAGGTGTCGTTGAATTACCCTTGCATCTGGCGCGATAGCGCGCCAATCGGAAAGGCCAGCCGATCTGCGCGGATCGGCTGACCTGGTGTGTGTTGGCCGCGCCTACGGGACGTTTCCAGATGCCGCTTTCAGCCCAAACCGGTGGCGTGTTTCCCATCGCGCCCACACCTTTCCTGCCAACCGGCGAGATCGATTGGGCGAGCGTGGACAAGCTGTACGGGCACTATCACGCGATCGGTTCCGACGGACTGACCGTGCTTGGCATGATGGGGGAGGCGCCAAAGCTCGAGCCGGCGGAATCGCTGGCGCTGGTCAAGCGCTCGGTTGCACTGATGCAGGGCCTGCCCGTTATCGTGGGCGTGTCGGCGCCCGGATTTGCGGCCATGCGCTCGCTGGCGCGCGAGGCGATGGAGGCGGGTGCGGCCGGCGTCATGATCGCGCCGCCCAATACCTTGCGCACCGATGACCAGATCGTGGGTTATTACGCGCAGGCTGTGGACGCCATTGGCGCGGATGTCCCATTCGTGATCCAGGATTATCCGCTGATGACCACAGTGCTGATGACGCCGGGCGTTATCCGCCGGATCGTCATGGCGCATCCGTCCTGCGTTATGTTGAAGGCCGAAGACTGGCCGGGCCTTGAGAAGATCAGCGCCCTTCGTGGTTTTCAGTCGGATGGCTCGATGCGGCCGATTTCGATCATGGTGGCCAATGGCGGCCTGTTCCTCGATTTCGAGATGGAACGCGGTGCGGACGGGTCGAACACGGGCTATGCCTTTCCTGAACTGTTGATCGACGTCGTGCGCCTGCAGAAGGCTGGGCATCGGGATGCTGCGCATGACCTGTTCGACATGCATCTGCCCCTGTTGCGCTATGAGCAGCAGCCTGGTGTTGGACTTGCGGTACGCAAGCATGTTCTGATGCGCCGGGCCCTGATCGCGCATGAAGCGCAGCGCAAGCCTGCAGCAGCCCTGAGCAGCGCGGCCAAGGCCGAGGTTGGCTACCTGCTTGCGCGTCTGGCCGTGGCGTACCGGCCAGCCATGACGCTCTGCTAGTACTACAGTTGCATATTATGACGTATCCGGTAGTGGGCGATCGCTGCCGCGGCCTGATGTCTTCGTCGCCAGAGCGACCATCTCATGTCGAAGTCGAACGAGACGGAGGCTTTCGTCAGTTTCGCCATGATCCGCTT
>JAPLOU010000094.1 GCA_026400535.1 Hyphomicrobiales bacterium | reverse complement strand
TTGTGTCGGCTGGCACGCACAGGAAGCGGGCGTACGATCTCAGCGCCGCCTCGGCGTCCCGCACGGCGAACGCCATGTGCTTGAGACTGAGGATGTTGGGATTGTCCGATGCGGCGGGGGCCGGTGAATGACTGGTCATGGCTGTTTCCTCAGGCGGGTTGGACGGACTTGTTTTCGGATTTCATCGCCTTGACGACAGCGTCCATGCGGCGCGCGGCCTCCTCGATCTTGGGCACGGGCTGTAGAAGCGAGATGCGCACGTAGTCGTCGCAATGGTCGCCGAAGAGCGATCCGGGGAACATCATGACCTTGCCATCCTGCAGCAGGCGCAGGCAGAAATCGGATGCCGACGCGCCGGTCGACGAGACGTTGGCGTAAACGTAGAAGGCGCCGTTGGGCCGCGCGTAACTCAGGCCCATGCGATCGAGGGCGGCCATCATCGTCCTGCGGCGGGCGTCATATTGCTGACGGGCCGCTTCGACGCAGTCCTGCGATCCGCTCAGCGCCGCAAGCGCAGCGTGCTGGCTGACGGCCGGCGCGCAGATGGCCAGACCATGGTGGATCTCCGCCATCGCCTTGGCATAGTGACGTGGCGCCGCGAAGTAGCCCACGCGCCAGCCTGTCATGGCATAGGCCTTTGAAAATCCGTCGATCGTGATCGTGCGCTCCTTCATGCCAGGCAGCGATGCCACCGGCACAACGCGCGCGTTGTCGTAGACAAGACGGGCATAGATCTCGTCGGAGATCACGATCAGGTCATGCTTGATCGCCAGGGCGGCGAGCTTTTCGATTTCGGAAGGCGGGATCACCATCCCTGTCGGATTGGACGGGTTGATCAGGCACAGCATCCGTGAAGCCGGCGTCAGTCTGGCCTCGACCGCCTCGGCGGTGAGGGCGAAGCCGTCGCGCTCGAAGGTCGGGACGCTGACGCAGAGGCCACCCGCAAGCTCCACGGCCTGATGGTAGGAGTTGTAACCCGGCGACGGGATGATCACCTCCTCGCCCGGATCAATCAGCGCCAGCATGGCCACGAACATCGATTCCTGCGCGCCGGCCGTCACCACGATCTCGTCGGCGCTGTAGTCGCCGCCACCGTTGGCCCTGATCGACGTGGCAATCGCCTCGCGCAACTGCGGCATGCCGAGCGGATGGGTGTAGTGCGTCGCGCCATTGCCGAGCGCCTTCTGGCCTGCCTCGATGACATGGGCCGGCGTGTCGAGATCGGGGTCGCCGCGACCGAGCGCAATGACGTCTGTCAGGCCGGCGGCGATGTCGAGCATGCGCGTGCGCAGCGAGGATTCCTTGATCGAGACGCGCTTGGCGAAACGCTGGGAGGGGTTCACGTTGGCAACTCCATTCCTGATGCGGGGCTTGCGAGTACTGTCATCGCCGGTCTTTCGCCTTGGGGTCGAGCACCTGGCTGAGCCGGTCCCCAACCAGATTGACGGACATCACGATCAGGAACAGGGCCAGGCCGGGAAAGATCATCGTCCAGGGCGCATAGCGCATGAATTCCCGCCCTCCCGACAGCATCGTGCCCCATTCCGGCGTTGGCGGCTGCGCGCCAAGCCCGAGAAAGGACAGCGTTGCCGTCGACAGGATGGCGTTGCCGAGATCGAGGGTGCCGAGAACCACCAGCGTCGGCGTGACATTGGGCAGCAGATGCCGGCGCATGATGCGGTAATCCGACGCGCCGAGCGCGCGCGCTGCTTCGATATACAGTTGTTCGCGCGCCACCAGAACCGCGCCGCGCACCACCCGGGCGAAGCGCGGCACGCCGGCGATGGCCACCGCCACAACGACGTTGACCAAACCCACGCCCAGTACCGAGACAATCATGATGGCCAGCACGATGGCCGGAAAGCCGAGCAGCACGTCGAGGCACCGGCAACCCCAAATGTCCACCTTCCCCCCGGTGTAGCCGAGGAAGAGCCCGATCAGGCTGCCCATGAACAGCGAGAGCAGCACCGTCGCCATGCCGAGCGAGATCGAATAGCGGCCTCCCGCGATCACCCGCGAGAAGATGTCTCGGCCATGCAGGTCGGTGCCGAAGAAGTGCTCGATGCTGGGGCCGGCAAGCCGCGGCCCCGCATCCGTCTCGTTCCAGTCAAACGGGGCGATCAGGGGGGCCAGGACAGCGGCCAGGACCAGCGCGGAAAACACGATCGTCCCGACCATCGCGCCGGGATGCAGGAAAAGGCGCCGCAAAAAGCGCGCGGCTCCCGAGCCGTCATGCCTGGATCCGATGATGGCGACGGACGCTGTCATGTCGCCTGCTCCAGCCGCACCCGCGGATCAATCACGCCATAGATCAGGTCGATGACCGCATTAATGATCACATAGGCCGCGGTCTTGTAGACGATCAGCGCCTGAACCAGCGGCATGTCCTTGGTCAGAACGGCGTCGACCAGCATGGTCCCGAGACCGGGTCGGGCGAAGACGTTCTCGGTCACGACAGCTCCGCCGATCAGCAGCGCGAACTGGATGCCAAGCAGGGTCACCGGCGGAATCAGCGCATTGCGCAGGGCGTGCTTCAGCACGACTTTCCAGCGCGGAAGGCCTTTCGCGCGGGCCGTGCGCACGTAGTCCTGGTTCATCGCCTCGATAATCGATGACCGGATCAGCCTTGCGAACCCGCCTGCGATGAACAGGCCCACCGTGATCGACGGCAGGATGAGCGCATCCAGTCCCCGCCCCGTGATGGGAACCCACATCAGGACGGTTCCGAACACATAGATCAGCATCATCCCGATCCAGAAGCTCGGCAGTGACACACCCACCATGGCGAGCGCCATGCAGCAACTGTCGACCCAGCTGTTCGGCCTGATGCCGGCGAACACGCCCAGGATCACGCCGAACACCAGGCCGACGGCGAGGCCGCCGACCGCCAGCTGGATCGTCGGCCACATCTGCTCGGCGATCATGTCGGTCACGGGACGGCGTGAGCGGAAGCTGTCGCCCAGATCACCCTGGGCGGCGCGAACGAGGAAGCTGCCATAGCGTTCGATGACCGGCTTATTCAGACCAAGGCGCTCACGCTCACGCTCCCGGACCTCCTCCGAAGCAGGCACGCCGGCCAGCATCAGATTGACCGGATCTCCGGGGATAATCTGCAGAACGACAAACACCAGTGACCAGGTGACCATGATCACCGGAATGACACCCAGAATCCGTCGTCCGAAATAGCCCATCTGTGCATCCATCTCCTTCGGCTGCCATCCGGCTCCGGCTCCGGGCCGGAGGCCGTTCAGTCATGCTGTTGCAAGCCGCGCCTCGTGGAACCGCACCTGCCAATTGCCGCGCGCGTAGCGCAGGCCACTCACGCGGGCCGTATGGGCGACGGTCTGGACCTGATCATGGATCGGAAAGAAGATCGCGCGGTCCATGATATCCTTCTGCAGGACTGCGAACAGTTCGGTCCGTTCCGCCGGGGTCTTGGCCTGGGTCGCACGGGCAATGAGACCGTCAAGAGCCGGATCATTGACGCGCGACCAGTTGAACTTGAACTTTCCGGGTTCTGGGATGTTCGACGAATGGAACGGAATGCGCAGCACACCCGGATCGTTGGAGACCCAGCGGATCACCGCCATCTCGTACTGGTTGGTCATCAGCAGCTCGTCCTGCCGCTGCTTCAGCACGTTCTCGACCGCGATATCGAAGCCGACGCGGCGCGCTTCCGACTGGAGCGCGACGGCGACGTCGGGCAGCAGCAGCGAGGGGAAGTAGGCCCGCAGCGGCTGGCCGTTCTTCACCCGGATGCCGTTCGGACCCATGGTCCAGCCGGCGTCATCGAGCAGCTTGTTGGCCCTGGCCCGGTCAAAGGGGAAATACTGTTCTGCCCCACTCCAGTAGCCCGGGGTTGACGGCGCCAGAGGCCCATACGCCGCCTTGATCAGGCCGAAGTAGAGATTCTGGGCGAGACGCGGACGATCGATCGCATGCATGAAGGCCTGCCGGACCCGGATGTCGTCGAAGGGCGCGCGCGACGTGTTCAGCAGCGCCCCGAAGGAGAGGCCTGCGGCGACGCCGATCATCGCCCTGTACCGGCCGGAGTCGCTGAGGCGCTTGGTGTCGAGAGCCGGCAGGATGTCACCGATATGGACCTCGCCAGCCTCGAGTGCGGCCACCCTTGTCGCGTTATTGGGGATGAAACGGTGGACGATGCGCTGCACATTCGACGGACCCTGGATAGTGGACCAGGTCGGCGCCCACGCGTAGTCGGGGTTGCGGTCGAGGATGACCTCGCGGCCGCGCTCCCAGGAGACGAACCGGAACGGACCGGTTCCGACCGGCGCCTGGGCAAAGCCGGTCCTGCCGAGCTTCTGCACCGCCGTCGGGCTCACGATCGAGAGTTCATTCTCGGTGAAGGTGTCGATGGCTCCGGCGTTTGGCGCCTTGAAGTGAACGCGGACCTCGTGCGGGCCAAGGATCTCGGTCTTGTCGTAAGGTCCCAGCATGTCGACGGCGCCCTGCGATCCGGTGGCTGGGTCGACGATGCTGTCTAGCGTAAACCTGACGGCCTCGGCGTTGAAGGGCGTGCCGTCATGGAACTTCACGTCATTGCGAAGAGTAAACCTGAGGGATGTCGCATCCGGCGACATCTCCCAGGCAGTGGCGAGGCCCGGCGAGAGTTTGCCGGTCTCATCCGACATGATGAGCTGGTCGAACACCTGGACGATGACCTGCTCCTCGTGCCGCGATTGCGTCACCCGCGGATCATAGGTCACATCGCTGTTGGAATCGTCAGCCCAGATCAGGGTATTGGAGGCGTTGGCCTGCGCGCGGGCGATGGACGGTGCTGCAAGAAAGGCAAGCGAGGCTGTGCCGGCCTTAAGGACGGTGCGTCGGCTGGATATCATTGGCGGATCTCCTGTCGTTCAGCTTGATCGGGTTATGGCAGTCCGTGGCGCAGTTCCGGTTCAGGACCCATCAGGGGCCCCGTCTAGGTTCAGTGAATTTCCCTTCCCCCTTTGTAGACGGTCAGCTTCTCCGGCTTCCCGAGCACCGAAATGTCCGACAGTGGATCGCCAGCGACGATCACGAGATCGGCGAGCTTGCCAGGCTGAAGTCGCCCGGCATCAATATCGAGCAGATCGTGGTTGGTGGCGGTCGCAGCGACGATGGCTTCCATCGGCGTGAGTCCTCCCTGAACCAGCAGGGCGAGCTCCCGCCAGTTCATCGGACCATGCGGGATCATGTAGCCGGCGTCTGTCCCGCAACAGATCCGGACGCCGGCCTTGCGCGCGGCCGCAACTGTCTTCCATTTCGCCTCACGGGAGGCCTTCAGCCAGCGCCAGGACGCCGGCGTCGCGCCTTGCTCCTCCGGCGTGAACTCGAAGTTGCGTTCGTTCACGAGGAGGGTCGGCACATAATAGGTCCCGCGTTTCACCATTTCGCCGATGATCCTTTCATCAGTGAAATGGGCGTGTTCGACCGTGTCAACGCCGCTAACGATGGTGTTGTAGAGACTGTCGCCGCCCACGGTATGGGCAGCAACCTTCATGCCCCACATGTGCGCTTCGTCACAGGCCGCCGCAATCTCCTCGTTCGTCATCTCCTGCCGGTTCCAGACACCGATCCGGTTGCCGTCGGAGCAGGACGAATTGATCTTGATGAAGTCGGCGCCGCGCTTGATTTGCGCGCGCGCGCCACGGCGAAATCCGACAGGCCCGTCGCAGGGCTGGGTCAGGTCGCGGAACGCGGTATGATCGGCGAAGCCCGGCTGGTCCATGTGCCCACCCGTCACGGACAGACCGCAGCCGCAGGCCTTGATGCGGGGACCGAGCGTCTCGCCCTTCCCGATCGCTGCAGCAAGATCGATGATTGTACCACCCGGAGCGTGCATGTCGCGCACGGCGGTGAAACCCATCTTCAGCGTGCTGTAGGCGTAGCGCGAGGCCCTGAGCGCAACCGCAGCATAAGACATCTCGATCAGCTCGGAGCGGAACGCCGCTTTGTGCGGCTGACCCGAGTAGGCCAGATGCACATGCACATCGGCCATGCCCGGCATCAGGGTTGCGCCCGACGGCGCGGCGACGATCTGCGCGCCATCAGGCCGGCCGATGTCGGCGCGCCGGCCGACAGCAAGGATGAGCTCGCCCTCGACCAGCACGGCGCCTTGCGCCAGCGGAGGGGCGCCGGTCCCGTCGATCACCTGCTCGGCTTCGATGACCAGTCGCATCAGGCGGCTCTTCCCGCAGCCAAGTCCTGAACCAGGTCCCAGGCGCGCACATAACGGTCGTTGAGGCCGCTGGCGTCCTGCAGGGCCAGATGAACAAAGGCCGGCGCGATTTCGGCCGGATCCTTCCAGATCAGCTTCTGCTCGGCGCCATAGGTCGTCTCGCTCATCGCCGTATGGACCGGGTGACCCGGCGTGATCGTGTTGACCGAGACGTTGTAGGGCACCATCTCGATGGCGAGCGCCCGCGAAAACCCTTCGATGCCGAACTTCGAGGCGCAGTAGGCGGTCTCGTCCATGCCGCCCCTTACGCCCGCATTGGACGAGACATTGATGATTGCGCCCGCGCGCCTCGCCTTCATGCCTGCCGCCACCGCACGCGCGCACAGGAACGGTCCGCGCAGGTTGATGCTGATCAGGGTGTCCCAGTCCTCGGTCGTCGTGGTCTCGAGGGGCTTGAAGAAGATGACGCCGGCATTGTTGACCAGCACGTCAACACGCCCGGCAGCGCTTTCGATTGCGGCAAAGCCGCCGGCGACCGCATCGGCATCGCGCAGGTCGAGTGCGTATGCCCAAACAATTCCCCCCGCCTTGCGGCAAGCTGCGGCAACCGCCTCCACCTCGTCAGCGAAACGGTCGATCGCATGAACGGACGCTCCCTCCGCGGCGAAGGCTCGGACCACGGCGCGGCCGATGCCACGCGCGCCGCCCGTTACCACCGCCACCTTGCCTGCCAGCCGCCCGCTCACGTGGCCACCCGTCCGCCATCGATCAGCAGGCCGATCCCCGTCACGAAGGATGACTGGTCCGACGCGAGATAAAGCACGGTTTCGGCAATCTCGGCGCCGGTTCCCATACGTCCCATAGGAGTGACGGCCATGGAGCGCTGGGTCCAGGCCTCGGCGTCAGGGGCGCGCGCCTTGTTCCTGACATTCATCTCCGTGTCGATGACGCCCGGATTGATCGCATTCACCCGGATGTTGCGCACCGCATATTCGATGGCGAGCACACGCGTCAGCGACATGACGGCGCCCTTCGATGCTGCGTAGGAGATATTTCCGCCGACATTGGCAAAGGCCGACACCGATGAGTTGTTGATGATCGTTCCGCCACCATTGCGCAAAAGTGCCGGTATCGCGTGCTTGCAGCCGAAGAATGTGCCTTTCAGGTTGATGCCGATGACACGGTCAAAGAGCTCTTCGCTCACATCGACGGACGGTGTGACCGGCTGCTCGATCCCGGCATTGTTGAAGATCGTGTCCAGTTTGCCGAAGGTGGCCTCGGCATGCGCCACGAGGCCGGCAACATCCGCCTCCTTCGACACATCGCAATGCCGAAACACCAGCCGGCCTCCAGCAGCGCTCGCCTCTGCCACGGCTGATGCGCCGGCATCAGCATCGACGTCTCCGACAACCACGCTTGCGCCTCCCCGAGCGAACAGCAGGGCCGTGGCGCGGCCCATCCCGCCGGCGCCGCCGGTGACGATCGCAACTTTTCCCGCAAGCCGTGGCACGCTGTCTCCCCGATCCCCAAGCCCATTGCAGTGGATGCTATTCAGTGTCTACTTGTATTACAAGATGGTTCCGCTCATGATGTACCGACACTTGCCGCGATGGGAGTTCCATGGGGTCTGTGCCCGATGACACCGTGCTGTCAGTCACCGGACTGACGACGCATTTCCCTAGCGGCCGCGGGATCGTGCGCGCGGTCGACGACGTGACAGTCGATCTGCGCCGGGGCGAAACAGTCGCCATCGTTGGGGAATCGGGTTCGGGCAAGTCCGTGATGTGCCTGTCGATCATCGGCCTGGTCGATCCGCCCGGCCGTGTGGTTTCCGGCCAGATCCTGTTCCGTCGCAGGTCAGG
>JAPLOU010000013.1 GCA_026400535.1 Hyphomicrobiales bacterium | reverse complement strand
GCAGGCCGCAGCCTGGCCACCAATATCGCGCTGATCCGCAACAATGCCAGGGTCGCCGCTGGCATCGCCGTGGCGCTCGCCGGCCCCTGACGAGCGTGGTTTACGCGTCGCCGAAGCGCGCGCCGGTGCTGGCCATGTCGATAAGACGGCGGGCCGGCTCCCATCCGGCGCCGTCGCGGCTCTGCATCAGCCTGACTTCGGCGAGGATGACGTCGATCCCCATGCGGTCCGCCTGGAACATCGGCCCGCCGCGCCAGGCCGGCCAGCCGTAACCGTTGACGAAGACCAGATCGATGTCGCTGGCCCGCTGCGCGATGCCGTCTTCAAGCAGCCTTGCGCCCTCGTTGACCATGGCCGCGATGATGCGCCGCCTGATTTCATCGGCGCCGATCGGTCGGCGAGCGATGCCACTGATCGCTGCTTCGGCCTCGATGATGCTGGTCACGCCCGCATCCGGCCTGCGCTTGCCCTGATCGTAGACATACCAGCCCGCCCCGGTCTTCTGGCCGAAGCGCCCCAGCTCGCACAGCTTGTCTGCAATCCTGACATAGCGCTCGGCCGGGTCGCGGCTGGCGGCCTGCCGCTTGCGCCGCGCCCAGGCGATGTCGAGCCCGGCGAGATCGAACACGGCGAAGGGCCCCATCGGCAGCCCGAACGCCTCCATGGCGGCATCGACTTCATGCGGCAGCGCGCCATCTTCCACCATGAATTCACATTGCTTGCGGTAGGTGGCGAAGATGCGGTTGCCGATGAAGCCCTCGCAGTTCCCGGCCAGCACGCAAAGCTTCTTCAGCCGTTTGCCGACGGCGAAGGCGGTCGCCAGAACAGCCAGGGCGGTTCTGCTCGTCGGCACGATTTCCATGAGCCGCATGATATTGGCGGGCGAGAAGAAGTGCATGCCAACGACCCGTTCGGGATGCGTCGCGGCGCTGCCGATCGCTTCGGGATCGAGATAGCTGGTGTTGGTTGCCAGGATCGCATCCGGCCGAATGATCGCCGACAAGGCGGCGAACAGGTCCTGCTTGACCGCAAGATCGTCAAACACCGCCTCGATCACGAGATCGCAGGGTGCAAAGTCCGACAGTTCGGTTCCGACACGGGTTGCGCCGAGCCGTTCGTCGCATTGCGCCTCGGTGATCCGGCTTGCCTCCAAGGCCCGCCGGTGGATCGCGGTGATCCTGCCCAGCCCGGCGGATGCGGCCTCCACGCCGCGTTCGACCACGATCACCCGGTAGCCGGCCTCGGCAAGCGCCGCCGCGATGCCCGACCCCATCGTGCCGGCACCCGCCACACCGACACAGCGGATATCGTGTGGTGCGACGCCCGCGATCTGCGGAATCTTGGCTGCCGCCCGCTCGGCGAAAAAAACATGCCGCAACGCCGCCGACTGCTCGGTTGCGACCAACTCCGTGAAGGTGGCGCGCTCCAGCGCCAGCCCTTCAGCGAAGGGCAGGCTGGCGGCGGCAAGCACGGTCCGTGCGGCGCGCCCCGGGGACACCTGTCCCCGCGCCCTGCGTTCGATCTCCCTGACACGCGCTTCAACCGCTTCCGGATCGAAGGCGGGAACCGGAAGGTTCGAGACGCGGCGCAGGCTTTCGCCGGCCATGCGGCCCGCAAGAGCGACGGCAGCTGTCTCGAGGTCCTCGGTGGCCACGGCATCGACCAGACCGATCCGCAGCGCTTCATCGGCGTTGACCATCCGCCCCGAGGACACAAGCGCAAGCGCTGTCTCGATGCCGACCAGACGCGGCAGGCGCTGCGTGCCGCCGGCGCCCGGCACGAGCCCGAGCTTGACTTCCGGCAGGCCAAGTTGGGCGTCCGCCCGCGCCACCCTGCCATGGCAGGCAAGGGCGATCTCGCAGCCTCCGCCAAGCGCCGTGCCGTGGATCGCGGCGATGACCGGCTTGCCGCTTGCCTCGATCAGGTTGCAGACTGCGCCAAGCGCCGGGCTGAGCGGGGGCTTGCCGAACTCGGTGATGTCGGCACCGGCAACGAATGTCCTGCCCTTGCACAGGATCACGATGGAATGGACTGCCGGGTCGGCATTGGCGGTCTCGAGCGCGGCCGCAATTTGGGCGCGGACCGGCTGACTGCTGGCGTTGACCGGCGGATTGTCGATCTCGATCAGGCAGACCGGTCCCGATTGTCGCGTGGTGACCGGTGGCGAGGGCGGGTTCATGGCTGAGGTCCGTGGCAAGAAAGACGCGCCATCTCTCTGTTGCCGATGCACCGCCTTGCGGTCAATCAAGCATTCTGCCGGATCGGCTGGAAGATCAGGCGGTGCAGTCATGGCCGCAGTCGGGCAAGGCGCGACGATTGCATCCGCGACGGTTTGCGGGTTCATCGCAGGACATGCTTCCAGACTCCTTGATCAGAGCGCTCCTGTTGCCGCTTCTTGCGGTCTCGATGGCGGCCATCGCTTGCCTGCCGGCAAGGGGCGCGAGTGGCGACCAGGCGCTCGGGGCCTACCTCGCCGGCGAATGCGTTGCCTGTCATCTGCCGAGCGGCCGGCAGGTGGGCGGCATTCCGGCGATTGTCGGCTGGCCGCAGAGCGCGTTCATCGCCGTGATGCAGGCCTATGCTGCGCGCGAGCGCGACCATGCCTTGATGCAGGCGGTGGCCGCCAAGTTCACAGCCGACGAACTCGCAGCACTTGCGGCCTATTTCGGCAGCCTGAAGCCTCCTTGAGACGGATGGCGGCCAATCGCCAGCGCAATCTCCTTGAACCCTGCGCGCACCCTTGCTACCTGCTCGCAACCCGGGAGCTTCGCGCATGCGAGTGGATGCCGCTTTTGTGCTCAAGCGCTGCTCTTTCATTGACTGACCAACACCGCGATCCGGAGCCTGCCGCCCATGTCCCGCCAGTTCATCTATCACATGCGCGGCCTGTCGAAGACCTATCCGGGCGGCAAGCAGATCCTGAACAATATCCACCTCAGCTTTTACCCCGACGCCAAGATCGGCGTCCTCGGCGTCAATGGCGCCGGCAAGTCGACCCTGCTCAAGATCATGGCCGGCATGGACAAGGAGTGGACTGGCGAGGCCTGGGTGGCTGAGGGCGCGCGGGTCGGCTACCTGCCGCAGGAGCCCAAGCTCGACGAGGCCAAGACCGTCCGCGAGAACGTCATGGAAGGCGTGGCTGCCCAGCAGGCCGTGCTCGACCGCTACAATGAGCTGGCCATGAACTACTCGGACGAAACCGCCGACGAGATGACCAGGCTGCAGGACGAGATCGAGGCCAAGGGCCTGTGGGATCTCGACAGCAAGGTCGACCAGGCCATGGACGCGCTGCGCTGCCCGCCCGATGACTGGAAGGTGGACAAGCTTTCAGGTGGCGAAAAGCGCCGCGTCGCGCTGTGCAAGCTGCTGCTCTGGCAGCCCGAACTGCTGCTGCTCGACGAGCCGACCAATCACCTCGACGCCGAAACCACCGGCTGGCTCGAGAACCACCTGCGCAACTACCCCGGCGCGATCCTGATCGTTACCCACGACCGCTACTTCCTCGACAATGTCACCGGCTGGATCCTCGAACTCGACCGCGGCCAGGGCATTCCTTACGAAGGCAACTATACCTCATGGCTGGGCCAGAAGCAGAAGCGGCTGGCGCAGGAAGGCCGCGAGGAGGCCTCGCGCCAGAAGGCGATCGCCGCCGAGCAGGACTGGGTGTCGTCGAGCCCCAAGGCGCGCCAGGCCAAGAGCAAGGCCCGCATCCAGCGCTATGAGGAACTGGTCAAGAAGGCCGCCAACAAGGGCCCCGAGACCGCGCAGATCATCATCCCCATCGCGGAGCGACTGGGCAACAACGTGGTCGATTTCGAGGGCCTGTCGAAGGGCTTCCAGGACAAGCTGCTGATCGACGATCTCACCTTCAAGCTGCCGCCCGGCGGCATCGTCGGCGTGATCGGGCCGAACGGCGCCGGCAAGACCACGCTGTTCCGCATGATCACGGGCGTGGAGAAGCCCGACAAGGGCACGATCACCATCGGTGAGAGCGTCAAGCTCGGCTATGTCGACCAGAGCCGCGACAGCCTCGACGACAAAAAGACCGTCTGGGAGGAGATCTCCGGCGGCAATGACATCATCTACCTCGGCAAGAAGGAGATGAACTCGCGCGGGTACTGCTCGACCTTCAACTTCAAGGGCGGTGACCAGCAAAAGAAGGTCGGCATGCTCTCTGGCGGCGAGCGTAACCGCGTGCATTTGGCCAAGATGCTGAAAAGCGGCGCAAACCTGCTGTTGCTCGACGAGCCCACCAACGATCTTGATCTCGATACGCTGCGCGCGCTCGAAGAGGCGCTCGAAGACTATGCCGGCTGTGCCGTCATCATCAGCCACGATCGCCGCTTCCTCGACCGCATCGCCACCCACATCCTCGCCTTCGAGGGCGACAGCCATGTCGAGTGGTTCGAGGGCAACTTCCAGGATTACGAGGAGGACAAGAAGCGCCGGCTGGGGATCGATTCCGTGATGCCGAAGCGGATTGCCTATAAGAAGTTCACGCGGTGAGGCGCGTAAAGCTGTAATCGCCCGCCCCGATCCTGAGATCCACCCTTCCAACCACCGCGCCTGAACGTGCTTTCAGCCTGCGCTTTCAGCCTTGGCAAAACACGCGGTTGCGCCGTAGGTTGCTGTCCCCGCGCCATCCACAGGACCTCATCCATGCAAACCCGCAAGCTTGGCCGTTCCGGCCTCCAGGTATCACCGGTCACGCTCGGCACCATGATGTTCGGCGGCGCGACCAGCGAGGCGGATGCGGGCAACATCATCGCCAGCGCGCGCGAAGCGGGGGTGAACTTCCTCGACACGGCGGACGCCTACAATGAAGGACGCTCCGAGGAGATCACCGGTCGGGCGATCAAGGCCGACCGCGACCGCTGGGTGCTGGCCACCAAGGCCGCCAACCCGATGGGCGACGGGCCGAACGAAAAGGGCCTCACGCGCAAATGGCTGCTGCAGGCGGCGGATGCGAGCCTGAAGCGCCTCGGCACCGACTACATCGACATCCTCTACATCCACAAGGAAGACCACGAGACGCCGCTCGACGAAACGGTGCGGGCGCTGGGCGATCTCGTGCGCGCGGGCAAGATCCGTTATTTCGGCGTCTCCAACCACCGCTCCTGGCGCGTCGCCGAGATCTGCCACATCTGCGACAGGCTCGGCATCGACCGGCCCGTGGTCAGCCAGCCTTACTACAACGCCTTCAACCGCATGCCCGAGGTCGAGCACCTGCCGGCCTGCGGGTTCTATGGCCTTGGCGTCGTGCCCTACTCGCCGCTGGCCCGCGGCATCCTCACCGGCAAGTACCGCCCCGGCGAGGCTGCGCCCGATGGCACGCGCGTGGCCCGCGGCGACACGCGCGTGCTGCAGACCGAGTGGCGTCCGGAATCGTTGCGCCTCGCGCAGAGGGTGAAGACGCGGGCGGAAAAGCGCGGCATGTCGCCTGGCCAGTTCGCCTTTCTCTGGGTGCTGGCCAATCCCTTCATCTCATCGGTCATTGCCGGGCCGCGCACCATGGAGCAGTGGATCGACTATCTTGGCGCCGTCCGCCACAGCTGGAACACGGCGGATGAAGCCTTCATCGACGGTCTGGTCGCACCTGGCCACCCCTCGAAGCCCGGCTACAACGACCCGGCCTATCCGCTGGAAGGACGGCCCGTCGCAGCCGGACGCTGACTGGCCGCACGGGCGCGCTTTCCTACGGTGCCCCGGCCGTGCTTCAAGGGCTGATGCTGGGTCGTCTGCGCATTCCGGTCGTCCTGTCCTTGACGGCGCTCATCCTCGTCAATCTGGTGCCGCTGGCAGGCGTGCTCTGGTTCGGCTGGCGCATGTTCGACGTGCTGGTGCTGTTCTGGATGGAGACCGTCGTCATTGGCGCCATCAACCTGCTGCGCATGGGCGTTCGGCTGTTCGGTGCAAGGGAGTTGAAGGGCGTCGTGCTCATTCCTTTCTTCACGGTTCACTATTTCGGGTTTTGCGCCGGGCATGGCCTCATCTTGATGCTGCTGTTTGGCCCTCCGGGCACCGGGCTTGGCCCTGCGCAGTCCCTGGGCACAGGTGGGATCGTCGAGATCATCCTCGCGTTGCTGATTGAGCCCACGCTGCGCTGGGGGCTGGCTGCCATCGCAGCCAGTCACCTGTTCTCGTTCCTGGCCAACTTCCTGTGGGGCGGCGAGTGGCGCCGTACCAGCATCGATGCCCTGATGGCGGCGCCTTACGGCCGCATCATGCTCACGCATGTTGTCCTGGTGATCGGCGCAGTAATCCTCGCGGCGATCCGCCAGCCGATCTATGCGCTGGTGCTGTTGGTCGCGCTCAAGATTCTTGTGGATGCCTCCGCGCATCTGCGCGAGCGGCGCAAGTTGGAACAGGCGCAGTGGGACGATTGAGCCCAGAGCAGAAAGCTCCCGTAGCCCGGCCCCCGCGCTGCCAGCCCTCACACATCCACGGTCGCGTTCAGCGCGTTGGTCTGGATGAAGTCCTTGCGCGGCTCCACCACGTCGCCCATCAGCTTGACGAAGAGGTCGTCGGCCTCGTCGACCTCCTTGATG
>JAPLOU010000028.1 GCA_026400535.1 Hyphomicrobiales bacterium | reverse complement strand
CTGTCATTCAGGAAGGCGTAGGGCGGAACCGGCAGGTTGGCCGGCGCCGGACCCTTCCGGATGCGCCCCGAGGTGTCGTAGTGCGAGCCGTGGCAGGGGCAGAACCAGCCATTGTAGTCGCCGCGGACCTCGCCGACAGCCGAACCGCCGGGAATGCAGCCGAGATGGGTGCATGATCCGTACAGGACGAGCCACTGCTCCTTGCCCGGCTTGACGCGGGCGCTGTCGGGCTGCGGATCGGGGAGCGAGGCCACGTTGACCTTCTGGGCTTCCTCGACCTCGGCCTTGGTGCGGTTGCGCACGAAGATCAACTTGCCGCGCCAGAACAGCTTGATGCCTTGGCCTTCGGCCACCGGGGTCAGATCGACCTCGATCGGCGCGCCCGCCGCGATTGTCTGCGCATTCGGCGCCAACTGGCGGATGAACGGCACGGCGACGCCTGCGACGCCGACCGCGCCCATCACGCCTGTTGCAAGAAAGAGCATGTCGCGGCGTGTTGGTTCGCCGGCTTGTGTCGCTTTGGCTTCGGCCACGGTCTTGCCTCGTGAATTTTGCGGAAGGCGCGACCGTCTCGCCGGCCTTCCAAAAGCGGGGTTGAGAACTCTAGTTGCCACCTGGCCGGAAAAACGCAATGCGACCACGAGTCGCCGACAGGGTCTGGACTTTGCCTCGCTCTCTTGCATGGCACAAAAGTGATGTCCAGACACGAAAGGACGCATGGATTGTGTAGAATTCAGCTCGACCTGAAGCCAGATGCCGCCCGGTCGTCTAGCGCACGGCTTCCGGCGCCGGCGCATCGAGATCCAGGCCCAGGAATCCACCCGATTGCCGCTCCCACAAGCGGGCATAAAGACCCCCGCGGCTGACCAGTTCCTGGTGAGTGCCCTGGTCGACGATGCGCCCCTTGTCCATGACCACGAGCCGGTCCAGCGCCGCGATCGTGGAGAGCCGGTGCGCGATCGCAATCACCGTCTTGCCCTGCATAAGCGTCTGCAATTGTTCCTGAATCGCAGCTTCGACCTCGGAATCGAGGGCGGATGTGGCTTCATCGAGCACAAGGATCGGCGCATTTTTGAGGATCACGCGCGCGATCGCGATGCGCTGGCGCTGGCCGCCGGACAGCTTGACGCCGCGCTCGCCGACACGCGCGTCATAGCCGTTCCGCCCCTCGAGATCACCCAGCCCCATGATGAATTCATGAGCCGAGGCGGCTTTCGCCGCTGCCACGATGTCGGCCTCACTGGCGTCCGGGCGGCCATAGGCGATGTTTTCCCGGATTGATCGATGCAGAAGCGCATTGTCCTGGGTCACCGTCGCGATGGCGGCGCGCAGGCTGTCCTGACTGACATGGGCGATGTCCTGCCCGTCGATCAGGATGCGTCCGCCCTCCACGTCGTAGAGCCGCAGCAGCAGGTTGATCATCGTCGACTTGCCGGCGCCCGATGGTCCGATCAAACCGATCCGCTCGCCCGGATTGATGGTCAGGTCGAGATTCTCAAAGACACCCTTGTCCTGGCCATAATGAAACCGGACATGGTCGAACACGATCTCGCCCCGACCGACGGTGAGACGGGTCGCTGTCACGTCGTCAACAAGCGCATGCGGCTTGGCGATGGTCTCCATCGCCTCCTTGACCGCGCCGATCTCCTCGAAGATTCCGCGAACCTGCTGGATGACCCAACTCGACATCTGGATGAGCCGCAACACCAGCCCGAGCCCCGCGGCGACCTCGCCGGGCGTCATCTGCCCACGCGACCACAGCCATAACGACACGCCCGACGCGACCACGATCAGGACGCTGTTCATGGTCTGCAAAACCACGCTCACCACCGTGATGAGGCGGGTCAGATCGAGGAAGGTCCTGGCCCAGCTGGCCAAGGCGTCCCTGACCGAAGAGCGCTCGACATCGCCGCGCGCGAACAACTTCACGGTCATGATGTTGGTGTAGCTGTCGACGATCCTGCCCGTGGCGGCGGAGCGCGACTGCGAGTTCGCCTCGGAGCGCAGCGTCGCGCGCGGCACGAAATAGCTGATCAGCCAGATATAGGCCGCCATCCACGCCACGATCGGCAGCATCAGCCAGACGCTGACCGTACCGAAGAAGCCGATCGCAACGCCCGCGAAGACAATGACATACCACATGTCGTCGATCACCTCGACCGTGGCGCTGCGCACGGACTGGCCGGCCTGGATCACCCGCGCGGACAGACGCCCGGCAAAGTCGTTCTGGAAATAGCTCAGGGAATGACCGAGCGTGTAGACATGGCTGCGCCAGCGGATGCGGTTGGTCAGTTGCGGCACGACAACCTGATCGACCACCGCGTGATTGGCGAAGTAGACGATCGGCCTGACCACCAGCAGCATGAACGCGAAGCCCGCCAGCAGCCAGACATGATCGCGGAACACCGCCTCCGGCGGATGCTTGCCGATCAGATCGATCAGCCAGCCGACCAGCAGATACAGCGATGCCTCGATGGCGCTGAAGACGAAAGCGGTGATCAGCATCACCAGCAGCCAGCCCTTCACCTCGCGGATATGATACCAGATGAAGCGCCAGACAGTGTTGGGTGGCGTTGCACGCTCATCGAAGGGCGCGAACACGTCGACACGGCTCTCCAACCAGTTGAAGATGCGGCTCATCATGGTGACCGCTCCCCTCTTGGTCCGGCGTCTTCGGCGATGCTATGGTTGCCCGAGCGTGTTACGTGAACTGCCGGACAAGGCCAAGGCCAACGCCGATCACGCTTTGTTGCGCGCCGGCTTGACGGGCCTGCGCCATCCCCCATCAATCCAACGATGATCCGCCTCGCTCTGTTCCAGCCCGACATTCCGCAGAACACCGGCACGCTCACACGGCTGTGCGCCTGCCTCGGCGTGACGCTCGACATTATCGAGCCGGCCGGCTTCGATGTCTCCGACCGCAACTTCCGCCGCGCCGGCATGGATTATGTCGAGCGCGCAGCGATCACCCGCCATGTCAGCTTTGCCGCCTTTGAAACATGGCGCACAACGACGGGCCGGCGTCTGGTGCTTGTTGAAACCGACGGGGCGGCGGCCTACACAGAGTTCTGCTTCAGGGCAGGCG
Source organism: Hyphomicrobiales bacterium (assembly GCA_026400535.1). Classification (GTDB taxonomy): domain Bacteria; phylum Pseudomonadota; class Alphaproteobacteria; order Rhizobiales; family Beijerinckiaceae; genus Allobosea. The sequence goes on along the minus strand of JAPLOU010000028.1, from coordinate 108,773 downwards.
ATATCCTGCTCGCAGGCCGTGAATCGGCGGGGGTGACGCAGGAAGTCTGCGCAGCAGCCGATGCCAGCGTCTTCATCCCGCAGGCACCCGGTTTGCGCTCGATCAACGTCGCAGCGGCGTCCGCCATGGTTCTTGGGGAAGCGCTGAGGCAGACAGGCGGGTTCTGCCGCCACAGGGGGACCACAGTATGAGCGACGTTGCTGCCCGACAGACCAAGCCTGCGGATCCAGCCACTCTGGCACTGGCGGACGCCATGAAGCCGCGCGCACGCGCCACCTTCGAAGCATTGCGAGACCGGATCTGCGCCGCCCTCGAAGCCATCGAGGATGAGTGCGGCGGCCCGTTCCATGGCGACGCGCCGAAAACTCCGGGCCGTTTCGTCCGCACGCCGCACCAGCGCACCAACCATGACGGCACGCCCGGCGGCGGCGGCGTGATGTCCATGATGTCGGGGCGCGTCTTCGAAAAGGTCGGGGTCCACGTCTCGACCGTGTTCGGCACCTTCCAGCCCGAATTCGCCGGCCAGATTCCGGGCGCGTCGGACGACCCACGCTTTCATGCCACCGGCATCTCGCTGATCGCCCATCCATGGAACCCGAACGCGCCCACAGTCCATATGAACACGCGTTTCGTGGTGACCACGAAGCCATGGTTCGGCGGCGGCGCCGACCTGACGCCGGTGCTGATGCGCCGGCGCACGCAGGATGACCCCGACACGATCCACTTTCACGACGCGATGCGCGCGCCCTGCGAGGCCCACGGCGTCAACTACCCGGCCTACAAGACGTGGTGCGACGAATACTTCTACCTCAAGCACCGCAACGAGCCGCGCGGCATCGGCGGCATTTTTTACGATTATCGCTGGACCGATGACCCGGAAAAGGACTTCGCCTTCACACGCGATGTCGGCCTTGCCTTCCTCGACGCCTATCTGCCGGTGCTCCGCGCAAACATGGCGAAGCCGTGGACCGAGGCCGACCGTCACGAGCAGCAGGTCCGGCGCGGGCGCTATGTCGAATACAACCTGCTCTACGACCGCGGCACGATCTTCGGCCTCAAAACTGGCGGCAATGTCGATGCCATCCTGTCGAGCATGCCCCCCACGGTGAAGTGGCCATAGCCGGGCCGTCACCTTTCGGACATCACCCCGACATGTTCGATGACCATGATCAGCCATTCCCAAGATCAGGAGGCTGACATGCCCTTCAACCAAGGCGATATCGTCAACGTCAAATCTGGCGGACCGGCCCTCACAGTGCTGTCGGTGGCTGGCGACCATGTGACCTGCCTGTTTTTCTCCGAAGAACTCGGCGAGTTCAAGCAGGCCGTGATCCCGTCCTTCGCTCTCGAGAGCTTCGACGAGGATGAAGACGATGACCACGAGCGTCATGCAGCGCAAGACGATGACGAGCCAGACGACGAGGACGATCACAAGGCGGCCTGACCCGGCGCTCTGCTTCTGCACGCACAGCGAAGCAGGCGCGGCGTCAGACCCCACTTGACGCCGCGTTGCGAACCGCTGCCATAGGCGGATGGCTCCGAAATCCGAGAAAGTCATGCCGCAGACCCTCAGCACTGAGCGGCGCATCGCGCGGAGCGCCGCAGAGAAGGCGCCCGAGTCCCTGCGCGAGAAGATATTGCTGGCGCTGGTCGGTTTCGTGCTGACTGGCGTCGTCGGCACCGTTCTGACCACCTGGATCCAGCAGCGCGGCTGGGCCTGGCAAAACCGGGTCGCCAAGATCGAGAAGGACACGGAAAGCGCGATCGCGACCTACCGCACCACCTCCGACCTGATCAACGCACGCTGGCATGCGACTTTCCGGCTGGTTCGCGCACTGGAGCGCGGCAGCACAGGCGAGACCTGGACCACCGCGCGGCAGACCTTCGATGCAGCGGACCGCGACTGGGCCCTGCGCTACACGAACGTGGCGCGGGACATCGAATTCTTCGTGGACACGCCCTTCGGCATCGACCCCTCCGAGCCGATCAAGCGTGTTTGGGGCCTGAACTGCGACACCTATGCCTTGCGTGGCGCGCCAGGCGCCACAGTCGACAGCCGCTCGGCGCGGGTCATCCTCGAGGTGATCAACCACTGCCATGGCATCACCAAGGACGAACTCGAGAAACCCGTCGATGCGCGCGGCGACGACAGGCACGTGGTCCCTGCGCCTGACCCGAAGGTCCTGGCCATGGCCTACCGCAGGCTCGAGCATCTTTACCGCACCAATGACGCCCTGCGCTGCGTCATTTTCGAGCGGGCGCTCGCGGTCAGGGAATCGGTCGGTTCGGAATCCTACTGGAGCACGTTCTTCGGCATCCGCACGCCACGCTACACGCCAACCCCCAAGGATCAGGCCTGCGCCGGGGCCTGACCCGTCCGCTCCCGAACGGCGGCGGCGAGGCAGTCGGCCTGCAAGGCCTGATCATCCGGAAATCCGATATCCGCCCACAGGTCATGAGCGCGGGCGAGGACTGAGCCGATCTGTGGGCCTGCCTTGACCCCCAGCGCCAGCACAGCCGCACCCCGGAACGGCGAAACCGGTGTGGGCAGTTCGGCAAGTTGTCGCGCCCGCTCCACCCCGAGCCCCGCAGCAAGAACCGCCAGCGTGTCGGCGGTCGCGGTGCGGCCGACGTCCAGCCCGGCGCGCTGCACGTTCCTGGCTGTGAGCGTGTCCGGGCTTGGCCAGCCGCCAAGCAACCGCGCCACGTCATCGAGCCGTGTGCGCTCGGCCCTCGATAGCCGGAGATGCTCATCCAGAACCCCCGGATCGCCTGATCCGCGCACCCCCATCGCGGCCAGCCGCGCGACGGCATCGCTGGCCGGAAAAGCCGCGATCGCGAAGTCGAAAGCGTCCAGGTCCGCGGTATGTCCGCCCGCGACCTGTGCCCAGATGCCGCTGCCGACAAAACCGGGCATCACCTCCCGTACGCCGGGTGCGGCCATAAGCTTCAGCAGTTCGGCGCGGACCCGCTCGGGGGACAAGCGCGCCATGCCCGATTTCAGCGCGACGCAGGCGGACAGCCCCGGCGCGTCAAGCGGACCTGTCCCATACTCGGCCTGAAACCGGAAGAACCGCATGATCCTGAGAAAGTCCTCGCCGATCCTGAGCCGGGGATCGCCGATGAATCGAACCTTGCGGGCAGCCAGATCGGACAGCCCGCCGGCGTAGTCGTGCACCATGCCATCGCCCGCGAGCGAGAGCTGGTTGATGGTGAAGTCCCGTCGCAGCGCGTCGTCTTCGAAGCTGCGTGAAAACGCCACGGTCGCATGGCGGCCATCGGTCGCGACATCACGGCGCAGGGTCGTGACCTCGAATGCCTCATGGGCGATCACCACCGTCACAGTGCCGTGCGCGATGCCGGTCGGAACCACTTTCAGACCGGTGGCCTTGGCGCGACCCATGACCGCATCCGGCAACAGTGTCGTGGCAAGATCGATGTCGCTCGTCGGCAGGCCCAGCAAGGTGTTGCGCACGGCGCCGCCAACGATCCGCGTCTCGGCGCCGTCGGCGTTCAGCAGCGCCATCAGCTGCGCAACCGGCGGGCGCGCCAGCAGGGCGTTGAGACAGGTCTGCAGGTCAGTGCCGCCTATCATGTCACGGCTTGTCGGTGAAGCGGCCCGGCACGAGCTGGCCGTTCTCCATGTGTGGCGGGACATAGGCTCCGGTATGCGTTTCGGCATTGATCCCGGCCAGGATGATCGAGGCGATGCCGAGCAGGATGCCGGCCACGGTCAGCCCGAACTTCCGGCCACTCCAGTGGTTGAAATCCATCGGATTTCGCTTCGTCAGCAAAAGCCAACCGGCAAACAACAGAAAGGGAACGAGAAACAGCAAAATCTCGTCGATCAGATTGCGCAGCATCAGCCACTGTCCTTGCCGGTCGCCGACCCAGCGTTCACGACTGCAGTCGCCATCAGCCTGTCGTGCAGGTTGCGCACGATCCCCGCCGTGGCGCCCCAGATATAGCGCTCGCCGTAGCTGATAGCATAGTAACTGCGATAACGGCCATTCCATTCACGCCCGTCACGGCGGTGATTGGCAGGATCCATCAGGTAGTCGAGCGGCACCTCGAAGGCCTCGTCGACCTCGCTGGGATTGAGCATCAGAGCAATCTCCGCCTCGATCAGCCCGACCACCGGAATGATCCGGTAGCCGGTGCCGGTCAGATAGGCGTCGAGATAACCCAGGGGCGTCACCCGCTCGCGCGGCAAGCCGATTTCTTCCTCAGCCTCGCGCAGGGCCGCGGCCAGCGGCGAGGCGTCCGCTTCGTCGATGCGCCCACCGGGAAAGGAGATCTGTCCCGAATGACGTCTCAGCGCAGCCGAGCGCTGCGTGAACAGCATCGCCGCGCCACCAGGACGCCGGACGATCGGCACCAACACAGCCGCCGGCTTCAGCGCGGTCTCATCCGGCATACCCACCGGCTCGGTCTCGAGGTCGACATCAGAGCGCGGGCGGTGGATTGTGTCCCCGGGAAGCGGAACGTCCGCCCGCAGCCCGTCGGCCGCCTGGCGAAGGAAGCGCTCGAAAACGTCATTCGTCACGACAGGTCCTCGATCAGGCTCGCCTGCATGATCGGGTGGAAGTTACCGCCCGCCATCAAACCAAACATCTTGCACCCTCCGTCCATCCTGACCTCGCCCATCGCGAGAAGTTCATGCGTGACGGCCCGCGTCAGCCGCGCCCAAAGGTCGCCCCGCACATGCACGTAAGGGCGGACCCCGTCATGCGCGTCGCGCTCGAAACGCAGCGCATGCTCTGAATCGACCATGACGATGTCGTCCACATTGGTCCGGAACGACAGAGCGCGCCGCTCACCGCCTCCGTCCACAGCCATTTCGACGGCCTGAAACGGAGCGTCATCGACCACAATGCCAATCTTCTCAACGGGCGTGACCAGAAAATAGCGCCCGTCCTCGCGCTTCAGCACCGAGGCGAACAGCCTGACCAGCGCCGGGCGGCCGACCGGCGTGCCCATGTAGAACCAGGCGCCGTCGGCAGCGATGCGCATGTCGATGTCGCCGCAGAAGGGCGGATTCCAGCTGTCGACCGGTGCGGCGCCGCGCTTGCCCGGGCCGAGCGACTGCATGAGCCGCTCAAGCCCGCTGCCGGCGTCACCGCCCATGCCTCCCGCCTCTCTCGCCATTGTGATCCTCGCTGCGGCGCAAGGCCTTGTGGGCGGCCGCGTCAAGCCCTCTACATAGTCCTTACGGGATCGGTTGTTGAGTTGTCACGGAACTTGCCGACCCCGGCTCAGGCCAAGCGGGGAGGCTTTCTGGGGACTGTCGCTGCGGCAAGCTTGTTTCGCGACCGCTTTGCCACCAATCTGCCTTGGCTCCTTGCGAAAGAGGATGCCGACACGACCATCTTTGAGGAGCACCCGATGAGCACAGCCACCGAATCCATCGATTTCGACAAGGCTGTCGCTGACGCGGCCCATGCCGCGCTGACGTCCATCAGCAAGGCCCGCACGGAAATCGGCAAGGCCATCTTCGGGCAGGGCGATGTGGTCGACATGGCGCTGATCACAGTCCTTGCCGGCGGCCACGGCTTGCTCGTCGGGCTTCCTGGCCTTGCCAAGACACGGCTTGTCGAGACCATGGGCACTGTGCTCGGGATCACGGCTCGCCGGGTCCAGTTTACCCCCGACCTGATGCCGTCCGACATCCTTGGCACGGAAGTGCTGGACGAAACGCCTGAGGGCCGCCGCCAGTTCCGTTTCGTCAGGGGGCCCATCTTCACCCAGCTCCTGATGGCCGACGAAATCAACCGCGCCTCGCCGCGCACGCAGTCGGCCCTGCTCCAGGCGATGCAGGAAAACCATGTCACCATTGCCGGTGAGCGCCATGACCTGCCAAAACCCTTCCATGTGCTCGCCACCCAGAACCCGATCGAGCAGGAAGGCACCTATCCGCTGCCAGAGGCCCAACTCGACCGGTTCCTGATGCAGATCGATGTCGGCTATCCCGACCGCGAGGCCGAACGCCGCGTGCTGATCGAGACAACCGGCATCGAAGGCGCAAAACCCGCCGCCGCGATGAACACCGAGCAGCTTCAGGCGGCCCAGCGCCTGGTGCGCCGCCTGCCGGTCGGTGAAAGCGTGATCGAGGCCATCCTCGACCTTGTCCGTGCAGCGCGGCCCGACGCGATCGACCAGCCCCACGCCGCCAAACTCGCCTGGGGCGCAGGTCCGCGCGCCAGCCAGTCGCTGGCCCTTGCCGTACGAGCCCGCGCCCTGCTGCAGGGCCGCCTCGCGCCATCCGTCGATGACGTCGCCGCCCTCGCCGGCCCGATCCTGAAGCACCGCATTGCGCTGACCTTCGGGGCGCGGGCCGATGGGGACACGGTCGATGGTGTGATCAAGACGCTCACCGGCAGGCTGGGCTGACGGCAGCGCACATGGTGAGAACCACGATCCTGGCTGAGGCACAGCGCACTCCCGGAGCGCGCGACAGCGAACTTGCGCTGGAACTGTCGCAGCGGTTGCCCCGGATTGCGCTGGAGGCCCGCCGTGTCTCGGCCTTCGTCAACGGCGTGCATGGCCGCCGCAAGGCCGGACCCGGCGAGACCTTCTGGCAGTTCCGCATGCTGATGCCGGGCGAGGCCGCTGGTGGCGTCGACTGGCGGCGCTCGGCCCGCGACAACCGCCTCTATGTCCGCGAACGCGAGTGGGAGGCCTCGCACACCATCTGGATATGGGCCGACCGTTCGGCCTCGATGGGCTTTGCGTCGGCCCTGGCGCAGGCCCCGAAAGTGGATCGTGCCCTTGTTCTGCAACTGGCGCTGGCCGACGCCATGGTCGATGGCGGTGAACGGGTCGGCCTGCTGGGACTGAGCCGCCCCATCGCCTCGCGCCGCGTGGTCGAGCGGCTGGTGGAGATCATCGCGCAGGACAAGGCAGGGCTGGGCGCGGACCTGCCGCCTGCCCGGCCCATCGGCCGGCTCGATGAGGCCGTGCTGATCAGCGACTGGCTGACACCGATCGACAGGGTGATGGCCGCACTCGACGCCATTGGCGCGGCCGGCGGTCGCGGCCATCTGGTGATGATCATCGACCCGGTCGAGGAGAGCTTTCCCTTTGCCGGACAGGCAGAACTGCTCGATCTCGAATCGGACCTCAGGCTCGATGTCGGCGACGCCGGCGCATGGGGCAAGGAGTACCGGATCCGCATCGCGGAACACCGCGAGGCGATCGCATCGGCCTGCCGCAAGCTAGGCTGGACCTTTACGATCCACCACACCGACCGCAACGCCAGCGAAGCGGCGCTGCGGGTCGCGTCGCTGATCAGTTCGGCGCGCGACATGCGGGCAGCGTGAGGGAGATGGCGCCATGCTCGGACTGCCGCTAGCCTTCGCCGCCCCGATCGTGCTCTCGGCGCTCGTGGCACTGCCTGCGCTCTGGTGGCTGCTGCGCGTGACGCCGCCGCGCCCCCAGCGCATCGCCTTCCCGCCACTGAAGCTGATGGCCGACATCATGCCCAAGCGCGAAACGCCGGCCCGCACGCCCTGGTGGTTGCTGGCACTGCGCATGGCGATCGCGGCTCTGGCGATCCTGGCCGTGGCCGGCCCGGTCCTCAATCCGCGCGCGGCCACCGAAGCGGCGAGCACCGCGCCGCTGCTTGTCCTGGTCGACAACGGCGCTCCCGCTGCCCGCGACTGGCCGCAGCGCATCCGGCTCGCCGGCGATTTCATCGCAGCCGCGGGCCGCGAAGGACGCGGCGTGGCACTGGTCGGCCTTGCCGAAGTCCCGGCCCAGATAGCGCTGGGCACCCCCGCAGAAGCGGAGGAACGCCTGCGCGCCCTGCAGCTGCGGCCCCATATGCCGGACCGCCGCCTGCACATGGCCGAGCTGAATTCGCTGCTGACGGTCGCGCCGACCACCGAAATCGCCTGGATCAGCGACGGCATCCGTCTCGAGGCCGATCAGACCTTTGCCAATGATCTCAAGCAGATGGCACGCGGCAGCAGCCTCACGGCCCATTCTGCCACGGCGGCCAACAAGCTGTTTCTCGCGGATGTCGAAAACCTCGCCAATGCGCTGACCGTGAAGATCGTCCGCGCCCAGGCTGGCGCGCCATCAAGCGTACAGGTCCGTGCCAGCGACCAGCGCGGCCTTGTGGTTGGCGAGACCGAAACCCTCCTGGCCGCCACTGCCACGGAGACGACGGCCACCTTCCAGTTGCCGATCGAGGTGCGCAATGCCGTCACCCGCATCGAGATCGTCGGCGAGCGCTCGGCTGGAGCCGTGCTGCTGGTCGATGACAGCGCCAAGCGCCGCCGGGTCGGGCTGGTCACGGGCGTTACGGCCGATCTGGCCCAACCACTCCTGTCGCCGACGTTTTACGTGTCGCGCGCCTTGCAGCCTTCCGCCGATGTGCGCGAGCCGCGCGCCGGCGTCGCCGATCCGATCGGGCAACTGCTCGACCAGAACCTTTCAGTCCTGATGCTGGCGGATGTGGGGGGCCTCGACAAGGAGATTGCCGAGCGCATCGGCGGCTTCATCCAGCGCGGCGGCGTGCTGGTCCGCTTCGCCGGCCCGCGCCTTGCTGCCGCCTCCGATGATCTGACGCCGGTGCGCCTGCGACGGGGCGGCCGCAGCCTCGGCGGAGCGCTGTCCTGGGATGCTCCGAAGACGCTCGCGCCCTTTTCGCGCGAAGGCCCCTTTGCCGAACTCAGCACCCGTGAAGAGGTGACAGTCACGCGGCAGATCCTTGCCGAGCCCGACGGCGATCTGTCGCGGAAGGTCTGGGCTGCGCTGCTTGACGGCACGCCGATTGTCACCGCCGAGCGTCGCGGCCAGGGCCTTGTGGTGCTGTTCCACGTCACCGCCGACACGACCTGGTCGAGCCTGCCGCTGTCCGGCCTGTTCGTCGACATGCTCAAGCGGATCGTGTCCCTGTCCGGCTCCGCCATTGCCGACGTAAACGCAACCGGCGAAAGCCGTGTCGAAACTGTCTCCCCGGTCCTCGTGCTTGATGGTCAGGGCATCTTCCGCGCCCCGCCCGCAACGACCCGGCCCGTGCCACGCACCTATGCCGACCGCGCCGTCCATCCCCATCCGTCCGGCTTCTATGGACCGCGCGGTGCAACCCTGGCGGTGAACACCTTGAAGTCCTCTGACCGGCCGGTTCCCATCGATTTCGCCGCAGCCGGCATCGCCACCCGCCAGATCGAACCTGCCCAAACCCGTGATCTGCGCCCGCCGCTGCTTGTGCTGGCGCTGCTTCTGCTCGCTGCCGACACGCTGGCGACGCTCTGGCTCGGCGGCAGGCTCAAGGCGTTCCGCCCTCGCGCAGCCACAGCATCGCTGATGATCGCGCTGGGCGCCATCGGCGCTGTTCATGTCATGCCGATCACAGCGCGGGCCCAGGATGCTCCTCAGCCGGTCACGCGCGAGCAGGTGGCGGCGGCCAGTGCGACGCGTCTGGCCTATGTGACGACCGGCGACCGACGCGTCGATGACACCAGCAAAGCCGGGCTTGAAGGCCTGACCGCGGCCCTGTCGGCCCGCACGGCCCTTGAACCTGGCGAGCCTGTCGCTGTCGATCCGGCGCGCGACGAACTCGGCCTTTACCCGATCCTGTACTGGCCCATCGTTGCGGGCAGGGCGCTCCCCGGCGCCGAAACGATGCGCCGGCTCGATGCCTTCATGAAGGGTGGCGGTTTCGTGATCTTCGACACCCGAGACGGTGACAGCCAGCGCCCGGGCCGAACCACGCCCGAAAGCGAATACCTGCGCCAGATGCTCGCGATCGTCGATGTGCCCGAACTGGAGCCGGTCCCGCGCGATCATGTCCTGACCAAGACCTTCTATCTGATCGAAGGCTTTCCTGGCCGTTATGACCGTGGCCAGACCTGGGTCGAGGTGCTGCCGCCTCCCGGCCCGGACGGACGCGGCCCGGCCCGCGGCAGCGATGGCGTTTCGCCGCTGGTCATCACCTCCAATGATCTGGCCGCCGCCTGGGCCACAGACAGGCGTGGAGGCCCCCTGTTTCCGCTGCAGGGTTCCAGTCCGCGCCAGCGCGAGATGTCCCTGCGTGGCGGCGTCAATCTCGTGATGTATGCGCTGACCGGCAACTACAAGGCCGATCAGGTGCATGTGCCGGCGCTTCTCGAACGTCTGGGGCAGTAGGCCGTGTACAGCATCAGCCTTTCACCCCTTGTCCCGCTCTGGCTGTTTGCGGCTCTGGCTGCAGTGGTGCTGCTTGGTGTTGCGGCGGTGCTCTATCTGCAGCGTGGCCGCGGCGTCTTTCGCGCGTTGGCGCTGCTGGCGCTGCTCGGCGCGCTGGCCGATCCCTCGCTGGTGCGCGAGGAGCGCGAGCCGGTCAAGGACGTGGTTGCCGTCGTGGTCGACCGCTCCGGCTCGAACCGGCTTGCTGACCGGAGCGAACAGACCCAGCGCGCCCGCGCCGCGCTCGAACGGCAACTGGCCAGTATTCCGCAGGTCGAGCCGCGCTTCGTCGAGGTTGGGGACGGCGACGGCGCCAATGACGGGACACGCCTGTTCGAAGCCCTCAACGCGACGCTGGCGGATGTCCCATCCGAACGCGTGGCCGGCGCGATCTTCATCACCGACGGCGTGGTGCATGACATGCCAGCCTCCGGGCAGGCGCTGGGCCTGAAAGCTCCGCTGCACGCCCTGGTCACCGGCCGTGACAGCGAAATCGACCGGCGCGTGACGCTGATCGACACGCCGCGCTTCGGCATCGTCGGCAAGACGGTCACGATACGTCTCAAGGTCGACGAGAAGAACGGCACCGGCTCCGGCCGACTCGTGGTCCGCCGCGACGGCCAGGTGCTGGTGGAGCGCAGCGTCAGGACTGGCGAGGCGCTCGAATTGTCCGTCCGCATAGACCGTGGCGGCCCCAATCTCATCGAGATCGAAGCCGAGGCCCTTCCCAATGAATTGACCACCGCCAACAACCGCGCGGTCATCACCATCGAAGGCGTGCGCGACAAGCTCCGCGTGCTGCTGGTCTCGGGCGAGCCCCATGCCGGAGAGCGCACCTGGCGCAACCTGCTCAAGTCAGACGCCAACATTGACCTGGTGCATTTCACGATTTTGCGCCCGCCGGAGAAGCAGGACGGCACCCCGATCAATGAATTATCGCTGATCGCCTTTCCGGTGAGGGACCTGTTCCAGACCAAGATCAAGGAATTTGACCTGATCATTTTCGACCGTTACGCCAACACGTCGATCCTGCCGCTGGTCTATTTCGAGAACATCGTGCGCTATGTCCGCGATGGCGGTGCGCTGATGGTGGCGGCAGGCCCCGAATTCTCGGGAACGGGCACGCTCTACCGAACGCCGCTGTCGGCGGTCCTGCCGGCGCAGCCGGACGGGCGCACCATCGAGGAGGCCTATCGCGCGCGAATCACCGACCGCGGCAAACGCCATCCGGTGACGCGCGACCTTGCCGGGTCTGACGTCGAGCCTCCGCGCTGGGGCGAATGGCTGCGGCTGATTTCTGCCCGCGCCAATGACGGCGATGTGGTGATGTCCGGCCCCGGCGACCGCCCGCTTCTGATCACCTCCCGCGAGGGCAAGGGCCGGGTTGGCCTGTTCCTGTCGGACCACGCCTGGCTCTGGGCGCGCGGCTACCGCGAGGGCGGCCCGCATCTTGATCTGCTACGCCGCCTCAGCCATTGGCTGATGAAGGAGCCAAGCCTTGAGGAAGAGGCGCTCCGGGCCGTCACCCGCGGCCGCACGGTCGAGATCGAACGGCAGACGCTGGGTGATGCGCCCGGCGCCGTCACCATCTCAGGGCCAAGCGGGACCGCACGCTCGCTGCCCCTCGCCAGCGAGAAACCGGGCCTGTTCACGGCGCGCCTGCAGGCAACGGAACTTGGCCTTCATCGCCTGCAGTCGGATCAACTGGTGGCCTTCGTCAGTGTCGGCAGCGACAATCCGCGGGAATTCGTCGACGTGCTCAGTGATCCGGCCCGCCTGCGGCCCGTGTCCGAAACGCTCGCGGGGTCGACCCGGCGGATCGGACGCGAGATCGGCTCAGGCGTGGACTTGCCCCGGATCGTTCCGGTGCGCTCCGGCACAAGGCTGGCTGGCGGGGACTGGATTGGCCTGCGGATCAGCGATTCAGGCATCGTGCGCGGCGTCTCGCTGATGCCGGTGTTCCTCGGCATGGCGGGCCTTGCGCTGCTGCTCGGCGCGCTGATCGCGGGCTGGCTCGGCGAGGGCGGCCGGCGCAGCTGGCGGCGCAAGGCAGAGGCTTAGGCTCAGGGACGCAGCGTCGCAGGCCGCGGCCTCACCGCGCCCTTTGCTGCGGCAAGTGCTCCCGGCGCCAGCTCTGCGGCGAGGAAGCGCGCCGGATTGACAGGCCCGGGCAGGACAAGCTGGCCTGCCGGCACGACGACGAAGCCGAAGCGGCGATAGTAGGGTTCGTCGCCAACCAGCAGAATCAGCGTTTCGCCCGCCGCTGCCGCACTGCTCATGCCCGTCCGCATCAGCGCCGAACCGATGCCGACGCCTTCGAAGGACGGGTCCACCGTCAGCGGTCCCAGGATCAACGCCGGCACGCCTCCGGCAAGGACAGGCGACTGCCGCACCGATCCCACCAGCAAGCTGCCGACAAGCGCTGAAAAGCAGAATTGCGGGGTCGCCGCGCCCCTTCCCTCGCGCAGCCTGAAAGCGGTGCGCGCATAACGACCCGGCCCGAAGGCACGTTCGTGCAGACGCTCGATCGCGTCGTCATCGAGCGGAGATTCGGGGCGAAGGGCGAAAGCGAGGCGATTCATGTTCGGCGCGGCCGCCCTATCATGCACGCAACCGTGCGTCCATAACCCCGGCACCTACCACAGCGCGGAGCGCGGCGCGTCCTCGATCACCTCTGCAAGCCGGTTGCGCGTCGCCTGCGAGGTGCCGTCCGGCAGCGCATCGAGCGCAAAGAAGCGAGCCGCCCTGATTTCCCGTGTTGGCGGTGGAGCCCCGTTCCAGTCGAAATCGCGGACCACGAAAACGGCGACATGATCCCGCCGCCCCAGCCGCTCGTTGAGATAGATGCCATGCAAGGCGGCCGCACCCAGCAGGCTGACGCCCGCCTCCTCCCGCAACTCCTTTGCCAGCGCCGCCTCCAGGGTCTCCCCGATCTCGACACCGCCCCCGGGCAGGTGCCAGCCCGCTGTGTAGGTATGCTCGACCAGTAGAACCTGATCCTCGGAATCGAGAACCATCGCCCGGACCCCCAGCGTCATCGCACGGGTGGTCAGGAACCAGCGGTGCAGCAGCCATTGCAGCGCGCGGTTTGGCAGCAGCAAATCCGTGGGCTTGCCGTGACGGGTTGATAAGTCATGCTTTTTTTGCATATCAATTCCAAAAGGAAGCAAGAGCATGCCATTCTTGCAACACAAATGAGGCCAATGTGGTTCACAGTGATGTCAGACGCGGCCACCGAGACCACCATGACCTGCCGAAACAAAGGACGATGACGATGTTTCTCGCAACCCTGATCTCCATATTCACTGCGCCCAAGGCCTATGTATGGCAGCCGGCCGTGACGCTGACCGATCCGGCGATCGTTTCGGCACTGATCCCCGGAACCGGGAACTGAAGCAGACGCGACCCAGGCCCCCGCGGCTTGACTGGCAGCGCCTGACAGGCCAAGCCCCGGATCCGTCCGGGGCTTTTTGCCGATGCAGGTCCCGACCAGCAACAGGGGCCGACCTTGGTTTTCACGCTCGCGCATCTCTCCGACCCTCACCTCAACCCGATGCCGAGGATCAGGCCCGTCGATCTGATGGGCAAGCGCGCGATCGGTTATGCCAACTGGGTGCGCTCGCGCCGGCGGCTGCACGACATGGTGCTGCTCGGCCGCGTGCTCGATGACATCGCGGCGCAACAGCCCGATCATATCGCCTGCACCGGGGACGTGACCCATATCGGCCTTGCAGCCGAATTCCCGACCGCGACCGCGTTTCTCGGCCGTCTCGGCCCAAGGGACCGCGTCAGCTTCGTGCCCGGCAATCATGACGCCTATGTGCCGGCAAGCCTGCACGCGCTGGACGACCACATGCGGCCATGGTCCACCTCGGATGATGGCGCAACGGGTTATCCCTGGCTGAAGCGCCGCGGGCCGCTGGCCTTGATCGGCCTCACCTCGGCTGTTCCGACAGGTCCGTTGATGGCGTGGGGACGGCTGGGAACCGACCAGCTCGAAAAGGCCGAAAGGCTGCTGCACGATGCCGGTAGGCAAGGGCTCACCCGCATGATCATGATCCACCACCCGCCTCAGATCGGAGGGGCAAAGCCGGGTCGCGAACTCAAGGACGCGGCGGCATTCCAGACCATGCTCGCCAGGACCGGCGCCGAGCTCGTGGTCCACGGCCACAACCATCGCACCTCGCTTGCCTGGCTCGATGGGCCATCGATCATGATTCCGGTCGTCGGCGTGGCATCATGCTCGATGGGTCCTCGCGGCCACGGCGAACATGCCGGCTGGCACCTTTTTCGCTTCGGCGATGGGCCGATCACGCTGGAGCGCCGCGGCCTCACGCCCACGGGCGGCATCGGCCTGCTTGATCAACGCGCGCTCGAGGCTCCCTAGATACAGCGCCCCCCATCGACCTCCAGCACGGCCCCGGTTACCATCGCCGCCTCGTCCGAACAGACGAACAGGCAGGCATGGGCGATGTCCTGCGGCGTCGACAGCCGGCCGAGCGGTATAGAGGCGCGGAACTGCGCCCGCTTTTCGGGAGTGTCCTCGCCCATGAAGGTGGCGAGCAGCGGCGTCTCGCCTGCCACAGGTGCGATGGCCACGACCCTGATGCGATCGGGCGCCAACTCGACGGCCAGCGACTTCGACACCAGGTTCACCGCGCCCTTGGATGCGTTGTACCAGGTCAGGCCCGGCCGCGGCCTGATGCCCGCCGTCGAGCCGATGTTACAGATAACGCCGCCGCCGCGCTGGCGAAAATGCGGCACCACCGCCTGCGTGGTCAGGAAGATCGACTTGACGTTGACCGCGAAGACGCGATCGAACTCGGCCGCCGTCACCTCCATCAGGGGTCGATTGCGATGGCTGATGCCGGCATTGTTGACGATGATCCCAAGGTCGCCGAAGCGCTTGATCGTGGCGGCCACCATGCGTTCGACATCGCGGGCCTTCGATACATCCGCCTTGATGGCAAATGCGCGTCGACCAATCGCCTTGGCAACCGCCCTCGCCTTGTCGCGATCAAGATCGACCACTGCGACCTTTGCCCCTTCGCGCGCGAACATCTCGGCAATGCCCTGACCAAAGCCCTGTCCTGCGCCGGTCACCAACGCCACCTTGTCTTTCAGCCGCATCTACGATCCCCCGTCAAACCCAGAGCCGGTTATCAAGCCCGAAGGCAGCCGGATCAAGCGCCACTTTTGCAAGACCACGCTCGGCCGGATCAGGACCGCTGACCAGCCAGAGCGGGACCGCATCCATCAGCACACCCATCGGCGGCTTGTGGGAGAAGGCCCTGCGCATCTCCGCCACGGCAAACCGCGGCAACAGCTTGGGGGCAATGCCGCCCGCGACGAACACGCCGCCGACCGCCTTGTAAGCCAGCGCCAGATCACCGGCGACACGCGCCAGCAGGCGGCCAAACAGCCGGATCGCCCCGAGTGCGACCGCATCGCCCGCCTCGGCCCGGACACTGACCATTGTGCCATCGGCGCACAGGGCAGAGGCGCCGGCACGCCGCCGCAACGCCGCATCGAGCCGCACCAGTCCAGATCCCGACAGCACGCTTTCGACTGTAATGCGTCCATTGACGCGCTCCATCAGCGGCCAGAGCGCAAACTCGTCCTCAGTCACCGGGCCCAGGTCGATATGGCCGGCCTCGGTCGGCAGGATCGTGTAGCGGCCCTCGCGCCCCACCAGGGCCGCCGCGCCAAAGCCGGTGCCCGGCCCCAGGATCAGCCGCACCCCCTCGGCCGGCATTCCCGGGCAGATCGCGGTCAGGTCGGCGGCGCCCAGAACCGGCAGGCAGGTGGCGAGCGCCTCGAAGTCGTTCAGCAGCAGGCCATTTTCAACGCCAAGTGCCGCCATCAGCGACGGCGCATCGAAACTCCAGCCGGCATTGGTCAACGCGGCACGATGACCGATGACCGGTCCGCCCACCGCCAGAAGGGCTGACCGTGGCGCAGCACCGGCCTCGGCGATTGCATGCAGCAGCGCAGCCTCGCAGCTCGGCTCGGCCTTGGTGGAAAGGCGCCCGACCGTGCGCGGCAGGTCGCCCGGTGCATCGACGATGGCCACGCGGCAATTGGTTCCACCAATGTCGGCGACGAGCAGGGGATGCGGCAGCGGGGGCATCAGGGCTTTTTCGGGGCTGCCACCTCGGGCCGGACGGGATCCTTCGTGAACCCCTTGAAGACATGGTCTGGCGAAGAGGTGTTGTGCTGCGAATGGGTCAGCCGCCCCATCCACACATCCGTGGCCTGCGCCCTGGTGAAATCGAGGATATGCTCCTCGCGCCAGCGCCTGGCGCCTGGCTCGCGGACCGCGATGCGCGACACGTCATTGTTGAAATCGGTGACGTACATCGAGCGCAGGGCAGCGAAGGCCTTGCCGCCGGTCACCGGGTTGTCGAGCACCGCATCGAGGACCATGCGGTTCTCGTCGACGCTCTCCAGCTTGAGCGAGCCGGAATTGCCATCCTTGAACGTCATCCGGAACGCGAGCGTCTTCGGGTCGAAGACGATCTCGCTGATGTTCACCACCGGGCGGCCCTCCTGCTCGACGGGGCCGAACAGGAAGGAAGAACCATAGGCGTTGAAGCTCAGATGCGCCGGCGGCATCGGGCGCGCGCGCCAGTAACCGTCCTGCGGATAGACCACCAGAACCTCGTAGGACTTGTCACGCCCGAGTTTCCACAACTGGACGAGATGCAGGCCCTTCTCCACGCGGTCGCCGACCCGGAATGTGGTCTCGGCCGGACGCCAGAAGCTCGGGAAAGTGTAGCCCACCAGCCAGTACTCGATGCTCTCGTAGAAGGTGACGCGGCGCGGCGGCACCGACGCGGCAAACACAGGATCGCCGGTCATGTCGCAGGCCGTCCAGTCGGCCTCCCAATTGTCCTTCACCAACCCGCCAATATAGGGCGGATGCGCCGCCTCGATGCGGAAGCGCCGCACCTCGGGCGAGATGGTCTTGATGGTGATGTTGTCCTTTTCCGCGCACAGCACCGGCTCGGATTCATTCAGCACCGTCACCGGAACGGCATCGAGCGAAGCGGCGAAAGCCGACGCGCTGAAGGCGACGGCGGCGAGGGTGGTGGTGATGCGGAGCATATGGATGACCCTTTCAATGCACGAACTGGAGCTCATGGTTCGACAGGCCCACCATGCGGATCTTGAATGGACTCACCATGGGATCTCTCGACAGGCTCACGGTGAGGCTTCTTGTTGCCCAAACCCACGGATCCGCATCCTGATCCCGCCGACGGATGAGATCACTGCATCACCCTAGCCCTTGAGCATCGCATAGACATCGCCAGAATTCGCTTCATGCGGCAAGGCCTGGATGAACAGGATCATCTCGTCGGCGCTGATCGCGCTGTCAAACGTGAATGTCTGGCTTTCGCCGAGCGCGATGTTGAAGCGGTAGTCGCCAAGATCCTGAAGACATTCGATGCAGGCATAGGCGACATCGCGCTGGATCGTGGTGAACTCGAAGGACAACGCCGCCACCGGTATCGACAGTCCTTCCAGCACGGCGAGCTCGAAGCCTTCGACATCGACCTTGATGAAAGCCGGCACGCCATGGACGTCGATCAACCCGTCCAGCGTCACGCAGGGCACGGTGATCGCGTGGTCCCAGACCTGTGTTTCCCAGCCGCCTGCGCCGGCCGCGGCCTTGACGAACTCCTCGGACGCGGTCGACACGGTCGGGTTGGCGGAGTTGATTTTCAGCACCACCGCGCCGGCCTGCTTGCCGCACGCGGCCTCTACCAGCGTCACCAGCGGGTCGCGCCCGTGGATGATCTGGATGGCGCGCGCGCAGCCGGGCTGCGGCTCCAGCGCCACCACCGTCGCGCCAAGGCGACGGAACGACGAGATGCGATCCCCGACATGGCTGCCAATGTCAAAGGCGAGCTGGCCGGACCGCACGAAGCGCCCATACATCGCATCCATGGCCGGATGCCGGCTCTTGTCGCCATGGTAGACGCGCAAGGAGCGGTGCAGCGACTTCGCCGTGCCTCTTGGCAGTGCCGCCCGTGCGGTCATGAACGCGAGGCCTTCAGCACGGCTTCGACCTCGGGCGGAGCGCTGACATCCTCGGGTATGGCGCAAAGACCGGTCTTCTGGAACCAGCGGCCAAGCGCGGGAGACGCCGTGATCACCGCAAACGGCACGGCCAGCACATAGCCCGCCAGGAGCGGCATGGCCCACCACATCACATGCGGCGAGAGAAGCCACAGCGCACCGATGACATAGATACCGAACAGCAGATGCGGCCACAGCCCCTGCAGCGCCGTCATCACCGAGAGCGACTGCGCATCGCGCGACTGCCCGTTCCAGCCGATCTTCGACTTGCCGAAAGCGAGCCCGACCATGAAGATCGTGGTACGGAAGGTCGATACCGCACCTTGCAGGAAGGAAAACACCAGTTCGATTGCCGCAGAGGTCAGGAACCTTGCCGTACCGCCCCAACGCGCCGTGCCGCCCTTCGTCAGAAGGATATCGGCAGCACCCGCGAACTTCGGCGAAAGATACATGACGAAGAAGAGCACATAGAGGAAGGCCGCAAGACCCGACGGATAGAACGCCAGCCCCTTGTCCTCGATCACCTTGAACGGCAGGAGCGCGATCATCAGCGTCCAGGCTGGCAACCCGACAAACATCAAGATGGCCCAGATCAGCTGAAAGCGGCTCATCAGCTTGAGGCCGGGAAGGTCCATCAGCTTCACATACTGAAGGTTGCCCAGGCACCAGCGCAGGTCGCGTTTGGCAAATTCGAGCATGGTCGGCGGGTTTTCTTCCCACGAGCCGCCCTCTTCGGGATGGACACGCACCTCATAGCCGGCGCGGCGCATCAGGGTCGCCTCGACCTGGTCATGGCTCATCACATGGCCGCCCAGCGGAGGACCGCCCGGCAGGACCGGCAGATGGCAGGAATCTCGGAACGGCGCGATGCGCACGAAGGCGTTATGCCCCCAGAAAGGGCCGCAATCGCCAACCCACCAGGCCTGCCCCATCGTGTATGAGCGCATGCCTTGTCGCATGCCGAACTGGAAGATGCGCGCAAAGGCGCTCTGCGACGGCATGCCGACGACGAGGCTTTGCAGGATGCCGAGCTTCGGATGCGCCTGCATCATGCGGGTGTAGGCGATGATGGTCTCACCGGACATCAGGCTGTCGGCGTCAAGCGGCAGCATCAGTTCGTAGCGGTCACCCCAGTGCTCGCAGAACTCACGCACATTGCCGGCCTTGTAGCCGGTGTTGTCCGTGCGGCGGCGATAGATCACGCGGGATGGATCGCCGATCTCGAGCGACCATTCGCGCGCCAGCATGACCTCGCGTGCGACGACGGTCTCGTCATTGCTGTCGGACAGCAGAAAGTAGTCATAGGCCGCGCCGAAACCGGTGGCGTCAACGCTCTGCTTGACGGTCTTGAGGCGGAAGATCGCCCGGCCCGGATCCTCATTGCGGAGCGTCATGAAAATGGCCGTGCGCAGCGTGATCGGCTCGTCCGCATGCCCGGCGGCGGCGAAGGGCGCAACCCGTGCAACGCCGTCCCTGACACCATGCAGCAGCCACAGCCCGATCACCGCGTTCCAGAAGCCGAGCACCGTCCAGGGCGCGCCGAAGGCAAAGGCCACGAAGATGATCATGTCGATCAAGCTCCAGCCGCCGGCGGCCAGAACGATCGACAGGCCCCACATCAGCGCGCCGAAGGTCGCGACATTGAGCACCAGCACGGTGAGCCGCCGCCGCGTCATCATGGCCCGCGACTGCAGGCCGGCCGGCGTCAGTCCGTCGCTCCGCTCGGGCGCCGACGTCACACCGGCTTCGGGCGTGAAGTCCTGATGTTCGGGGCGCTGGTTCATCTTGTGCTCATGGTCGATGTGAGAGTGGACCGGCTCTGGTTTGTGCCCCACATAGGGCAGTGCAGCGCGTTGGACGAATACCTTGACGACACAAACGGCCCCCCGCCAGATCGGAACCCGCGCGCTCTGGTATGTGGGCTCGCGTGAATGCGCCCTGAATGACGAGATGGTCACCCTCTCGCCGGGCCACGCACTCGTCCGCAGCCTCTACAGCGGCATCAGCCGGGGCACCGAGCGGCTCATCTTCGAGGGACGCGTACCGGCCTCGGAGAGCGAGCGCATGAAGGGCCCGAACATGGCCGGCAGTTTCCCGTTCCCGGTCAAGTACGGCTACTGCGCCGTCGGCGTGGTCGAGGATGGCCCCTCGCAACTGATCGGCCGCAGCGTGTTCGCGCTGCATCCGCATCAGGCCCGCTTCGCGCTGCCCCCTGAGCAGCTCACGCTGCTGCCGGCGAACTTGCCACCGCGCCGCGCGGTGCTCGCCGCCAACATGGAAACGGCGCTGAATGGGTTGTGGGATTCGGGCGCCGGGCCCGGCGACCGCATCGCGGTGGTCGGAGCGGGCGTCGTCGGCCTGCTGGTCGCAGCGCTGGCTGCAAAGCTGCCGGGTGCGGAGGTGGCAATCGTTGACATCGACACCTCCCGCGCCAGCCTCGCCGCTTCGCTCGGCTGCCAGTTCAGCACTGATGGCGTGGGTACCCACGATGCCGACATCGTCTTTCACACCTCCGCCAGCACGGCTGGCCTGAACAAGGCCATCGCGCTTGCCGGCTTCGAGGCAACGATCATCGAGTTGAGCTGGCATGGCAGCGGCGATACGCCGGTTGCACTTGGCGGCGCGTTCCATTCGCGCCGCCTCAGGCTGATCTCAAGTCAGGTCGGCCATGTGTCGGACAGCCGCCGCGTCCGCTGGAGCTATGCCCGCCGCATGGCAAAAGCGCTCGAGCTTCTGGCTGATGACCGCCTCGATGCCATCATCACCGATGACATTCCCTTTGCCGACGCCCCCGCCCGCCTTCCGGCCCTGTTCGCGCCCGGCGCGAAGGGGCTGACTGCCGTCCTCAGTTACTGAAAGGAATTGCCATGTTCTCCGTCGAAGTCCGCGACCGCATCATGATCGGCCATTCGCTGCCTGACCCGTTCTTCGGGCCTGCCCAGAACATGCACGGCGCGACCTTCGTCGTCGATGTCGCGTTCTTCCGCGAGCAGATGACCAGCAAGAACGTCGTCGTCGATATCGGTGCCGCGCTTGATGTGCTGGCCGAGACATTGAAGCCGCTGAAGTACCAGAACCTTGATGAGGTGCCACAATTCAAGGGTACCCTCACCACCACCGAATTCCTTTGCAAGCACATTTTCGACGAGATCGCCCGGGCCGCGAAGGCGGGCGCGCTCGGCGAGGATGGCAAGGGCCTGACAAAGATCCGTGTCACCCTGCACGAGACCGATCTCGCGCGCGCCGCGTACGAGGCCAATCTTCCGTGACACGGGCAGCTTTCGCAATTCCGGGGGATCTGGGCCGCGCCACCGGCGGCTATGCCTATGACCGGCACGTGTTGAGACTGCTGCCGGAGTTTGGCATCGAGCCGGTCTACGTGCCCCTGCCCGGATCGTTCCCGGCGCCCACGGATGCGGACCTCGCCGAAACCAGCCGCGTGCTGCTGGCGCAGGACTGGCGCAGCCCTTTGCTGATCGACGGCCTCGCCTATGGAGCATTCCCGACCGGGATGGCGGCAGGTCTCGCAGGCCGTGTGGTAGCCCTCTGCCATCATCCGCTGGCCCTGGAGACGGGCACGCCGCCGGCGCGCGCCGCCGAACTCAGACGGCTTGAGAGTGCTGCACTTCGCTATGCCGCCGCGGTGATCGTCACAGGCCATGGCACCGCTGATCTGCTGGTCAGCGCGTTTGGCGTCGATGCCGCCAGCATCACCGTCGCGGAGCCCGGTGTCGAACGCAGCCAGCGCGCCCGCGAAACCGGCTTCGGCCAGCCGCTCAAGCTTCTCGCCGTCGGCTCGCTCAGCCCGCGCAAGGGTTATGAGGTGTTGATCGAGGCGCTCGCGCCACTTGCCGCCCTGCCCTGGCATCTCACCATCATTGGTGCCGCCAATGAGCACTCGTCCTATCCCGCCAGCCTGCGCGCCCTGATCGCGGCGCACGGCCTCGCTGGCCGCATCACCATGCTGGGCGCGATGAGCGAAGCCGAACTGGACGCCCATTACCGCAGCAGCGACATTTTCGTCATGGCCTCGCATTTCGAAGGCTACGGCATGGTGCTGACGGAAGCGCTGGCGCGAGGGCTGCCCATTGTCACGACCTCGTCCGGCCCGGGCGCAGCAGCCCTGCCCGATTCCGCCGCCCAGAAGGTGCCGCCCGGCGATGCCGGTGCGCTGTCTGGCGCGATGGCCTATCTGATCGGCGACACCGTCGCCCGCCAGCGCCACGCCGATGCCGCCTGGGCCTGCGCCGGCGCCCTTCCCCGGTGGCAGGATACGGCCCGCATCATCGCCGACGTCCTGAAATCCATTCGACCATGAAAGGCCCTTGCCGATGAGCTTCTCCGCCGAATGGCTGGCCCTGCGCGAGCCGGTCGATCACCGCTCGGTCAACCAGGACCTGGCTGCCCGCGTCAGTGACTGGTCTGGCGCGCCGGACCATATCGCGGTGATGGACCTTGGCTGCGGCACCGGCTCGAACCTGCGCGGTACCTATCAGCTGTTTGGCGACAGCCAGCACTGGACGCTGGTCGACTACGATCCGGTACTCCTCGGCGCCGCCCGCACGCGGCTGATGGCCTGGGCTGACGAGGCCGCCGAAGCCGGCGAAGAACTGCTCCTCGTCAAGGGCGGCAAGCGCCTGATCGTGGATTTCCGCCGTGCCGATCTCAACACCGACCTCGAACGCGTGCTCGACTGGCGGCCTGACCTTGTGACGGCTGCAGCGCTCTTCGACCTCGTCTCGCCGCGCTGGATCAGCCGCTTTGTCGGTGCTCTCAAGGATCGCAAGCTGCCACTCTACACCGTCTTGACCTATGACGGCCGCGAGATCTGGCAGCCGCCACATCCGGCTGACGCCGCCATGGTCGCCGCGTTCCACGCGCACCAGCACTCGGACAAGGGTTTCGGCCCCGCCGCAGGGCCCGACGCCTGCACGGTGATGACAGACGCCTTCGGAACGGTGGGCTACAGCGCCGAGACCGGCGACAGCCCCTGGCTGATGACCAGCGAAGACGCCGTCCTCGTGACGGCGCTCACAGGCGGCATCGCCGCTGCCGTGCGCGAAACCGGCAAGGTTTCCGAAGCCGAGATCGCAAGCTGGCTCACTGCCAAGTCAGCTGCCCGGCAGGGTCTGGTCGGCCACCTCGACCTGTTCGCGAGGCCGGCCTGAGAATTCTCTCAGGTCTTTTTCGGCATCATGCGGCGCAGAACCCCGTCCTTGCGGATGAAGTGATGGTGGAGTGACGCACCGACATGGATCGCAATCAGGGCAACAAGCAGAAATCCGAACAGCTTGTGCGCCATCAGGACCCTGGCTGCCGCAGTCTCGTCGGGTGCGACCAGGCCCGGCAAGGAGAACAGGCCGAAAATGTCGAGCGCCGGGTAAAGCGAAACGCCGACCCAGCCTGTCATGATCTGGGCGAACAGCACCGCATAGATCGACCAGTGCGTGAGGTGGGACACCGTCTTCTGCCAGGGCGCCAGCGTCGGCTCGTCCGGCGGCGCTCCTTTCACGAGCCGGTAGCCAAGGCGGGCGATCAGCACGAACAGCAAGATGAACCCGGCAAGCTTGTGACCAGAATACAGTGCGTTGGTGATGCCGTCCCAGATATTGCGCTCGCCCCGATCGGCCATGATCACGCCCACCGGGATCATGACGAACACGAAGGCGGCGGTCACCCAGTGAAAATACCGCGCTGGAGCGCTGTAGGCGGGCGGTCCGGAAACGGTCTGCATCGTCAGCACCTTTTGGAAAACAGGTTCGGCGGGACGCGCCAACCAATAATCCGATGATGCACTGATGTTCATGCACGGTTCAAGCGCTGGATGCTTGTGTGCCGCTCCTCGAACCGGCCAGCTGTGGTTCCACGGATGCGGCTCGAGAAATGTGATGACGGAAAGCATGGTGTTCTGATGAAGGCGAACAAGCGTTCGATGCTCGGCCTTGACCGCGGACAGGACCAGGTGGCGGTCGACCGCGCCATCGCGGAACTGCGCTCCGGGCGTCCCCTGCTGCTCACCGGTGGTGAAGGAGCGGCGCTGATCGTGTCTGCCGAGCTGCTTGATGCCGCTTTCGTGGACAAGCTGAATGCGTTCGCGGACGGCAAGGCACGCCTGACGCTGCCGGCAGCCCGCCTCCGCCGCCTTGGCGCGGCCGATCGCAAGGTCCCGGGCACGGTGGCGCTGCCCGTCATCGACATGGCCCGGATTGAACAGCTTGTGCTGAAGGTCGAGGGGCGGATCGATGCGCCGGTCGCAATCGCCAGCGCCATCGACATCAGCGCCCTCGAACTGGCCGCCCTTTCGCTGATCATTCCCGCGCTGGTGATTGTGCCGGTTGACCCCGCCTCCGTGGCCGACGAGCCGCTGGTGTGTGTCGAGGTCACGGCCATCAACAGCTTCCGCAAGTCGCAGGTCGAGGAACTCAGCATCGTCGGGCGCGCGCCCGTTCCGCTCGAGGATGCACCGAAGACCGAGTTCGTGATCTTCCGCGGCGGCGAAGGCCTGCGTGACCAGGTCGCAATCGTCGTGGGCAAACTCGACTTTGACGAGCCCGTCCATGTCCGCATCCACTCGGCCTGCCTGACCGGCGACCTGTTCGGCTCGCTCAAATGCGATTGCGGCGACCAGCTTCGCGAGACCGTGCGCTGGATGGCGGAGAATGAAGGCGGCATCTTGCTCTATCTCGACCAGGAAGGACGTGGCAACGGTCTCTCCAACAAGATGCGCGCCTATCGCCTGCAGAGCGAGGGCTGGGACACCTATGATGCCGATGAGGTGCTCGGCTTTGACCTCGACCAGCGTCGCTTCGATTTCGCCGCCGAAATGCTGAAGCAGCTTGGCGTGAAGCGTGTCGTCGCCATGACCAACAACCCGGTCAAGATCGGTGCGATCCGCCATGCCGGCCTCGAGGTCCAGGCCAGCCGCCGTGTGCTCGGGCGACCCAACAAGCACAATGTCCAGTATCTGGAGTCCAAGCGCGACAGGGCCGGCCACTACATCGACATGGACGCGCTGATGGCGCGCGCCGCCCCCAACGATTAAGGCCTGGATCGGGTCGCATGCTGCCGCTGACAGGCGCGACGAGCGGCCTGTTGTGCGTGTATGATCGTCGCCATGTCTCGGGAATCGGCTCTGGATCGGAACTCTGACACACCTGTGGAGCCATCGGCCTGGACCCGTTCCGGCACCTTGGCCACGATCGCCATCGTCTGCGTGTTCTGGGGTGCCCTCAACTGGGCCTGGCTCTCGGGAGCCCTGACGATTCCATGGGATGCCAAGGCCCATTTCCAGCCGCAACTCCAGTTTCTCGCGGGCTCCCTGGCCCGGGGCGAAAGCCCGTTCTGGAACCCCCATGTCTTCGCCGGCCATCCGCAGATCGCCGACCCGCAGTCGCTGGTGTTTTCCCCTCCGCACCTGATCGCGGCGCTGCTCTTTCCCCGGCCCGGCCCCCTTGTCGGCGATGCGGTCGTGCTGGGCGCGCTTCTGGCCGGGGCGCTGGCGCTGGTCATGCTCTTCCGGGACCGGGATTGGGCGCCGGCAGGCGCCGTGACAGCAGCGCTGGTCTTCGCTTTCGGCGCGGCGGCGGCCTGGCGCATCCAGCACATCGGCCAGGTCATGAGCCTGGGCTATTTCGCCATCGCGCTCTGGCTGATGTCACGCGCCATTGGCCGGCGCAGTATCCGCTGGGGGCTTCTGGCCGGGCTGTTCGTTGGCCTGATGATCCTCGGGCGCGATCAGGTGGCGTTGATCGGCGTCTACACGCTGGCGGGGCTCACCATCGCCGCTTGGCTGCAATCGGGTTCTGTCTTGCGGGCCATTCGCCAGAGCCTCCGGCCACTGGTCGCGACAGGCGTCGCGACCATCCTGACCGCAGCGATCCCGATCCTGTTCACGCTGATGCTCGCCGAACAGTCAAACCGCCCGGCGATCGACTATGAGGGCGCGGGCAAAGGCAGCCTGCATCCTGCCTCCCTCCTGACCCTCTTCATCGCCAACCTGTTCGGCGCAGCGGGACCCCTTGCAAATTTCTGGGGCCAGCCAAGCCCGGCCTGGAACAGCTTTTTCGGCAATGTCGACCTTTACCTTGCCCGTAACATGAGCGTCGCCTACCTCGGCGCGCTGCCGCTTCTTTCCATCCTTGCTGTCGGCATCATCCGCGGCCGCGCCTGGGATCCGCCTGTTAGGGCCATTGCGATTCTGACGGTGCTGGTGCTGTTCTATGCGCTAGGCCGCTATACGCCCGTGTTCGGCGCCCTGTTTCAACTCCTGCCGGGCGTGCCCTATTATCGCCGTCCGGCCGATGCCCTGTTCAATTTCGGCGCTCTGGCAGCCATCCTGGCCGGCTATTGCGTGCATGTTCTGGTCACCCGTGCGTTGCCGGAGTTGCGACGCGGGCAATGGCTCGCCATCGCGGCCACCCTCGCCGCTGCCTTTGCTGCAGCTTTGTGGCTGGCGCTGCTGCTGGGCAGGGGCGGGGTGGCGTGGTCGCCGCTGGTGACCGCTGTGATCCTGTTCGCGCTGAGCGGGGCCATGCTCTGGTTCCTGCGCCGGGCGCAGCTCAGCGCGCCGCTGGGCGCAGCGCTCTTCGTGGCCGCCTTGCTGGCGGTCGACCTGTCGACCAGCAACGGGCCAAGCGAATCCACCGGCCTGCCAACGGCCCAGTATGACGTCTTGCGTCCCGACACCGCCAATCCGACCATCGCGCGCATCAGGACCGAACTCGCCCGGACCGCAGCCCCGGACCGGCGCGACCGCGTGGAGTGGCTCGGCATTGATTTTCATTGGCCGAACGTGTCGATGACCCACGGCTTCGACCACGTGCTGGGCTACAATCCGCTGAGACTGGGCGACTATTCGCGCGCCACCGGCGCCGGAGATCACATCGCACTGCCTGACCAGCGCAGTTTCAGCCCGCTGTTTCCCGGCTATCGCTCTTTGCTGGCGGACATGCTCGGCCTGCGGTTCATTGTCAGCCGCGTGCCCGTCGAGGAGGTCGACCGCATGCTGCCCGCCGGCGTCCTGCAGCTGATCGGCCGGACCGCCGATGGCTACATCTACGAGAACAGCACGGCCCTGCCGCGGGTTCTGGTTGTGCCCGAAGCGCGTGAAGCGAAGATCGAGGCGATCATCGCCACCGGCATTTGGCCACGTGATTTCGACCCACGCCGCATGGTGACGCTCGCCGAGCTTCCCCCTCCAGCCCCTTGTGCGGCGGCACCAGCAGATACGCCCGGTGCCGCTTCGGCATCGATCCGCGCCTATGGCAACTGCGTCGTGACCGTGGATATCGTCTCCCCGTCATGCGGCTTTCTCGTCTTGAACGACGCCTGGCAGCGCTGGTGGACTGTCGAGGTCAACGGCCAGACCCAAGTTCTTCTGCGCGGTAATGTGCTGTTCCGGGCCGTACAGGTGCCAGCCGGCCGATCCACCGTGGTGTTTCGTTTCGAACCGTTCCGCGGGCTTGCCCTGGACGTCGCAGAGCGGCTGCCGCGCCCGCTGACCGCTGCTGTGCGCAATGGCATCATGGCCATCGCGCAACGGTTCTGAACACGCCCCATGTGTTGTGCGCCGCCTGCCGTCAGATCACTCGGCCGCACGGTCCGGCATGAGCGGCGGCGGTTTGCCTGCCAAGCCCCGGACCGTTCGTGTTGGTTTGGCGGCGGCCTTGCCACCGTTGGTGCCCAAAGGCGGCAAATCCGGCTCAGCGGACATCGATGCGCGCTCAAGGAACGCGTCGCCGACCTGAACGATCGCCCGCCGCAGATCGCCGTTCTCCGCCTCGATCCGGGCGCGCGCCTTTTCGGCGCTGCGCCTGAGTTCTGACAACTCGGATGACAGGCCGGTCCGCTCGGCCTTCAACGCCACCAGCTTTGCCCGCACCTCGTCAAGGTCCGCGTTCAAGGACGTTATCCGCGCTTCGGCCTCGCGGCGGATCGTGCCCTGGGCCACTTCCAGCCTGGCCTTGTCGGCGACAAGCCCGCGAAGGTCCGCGCTGAGTTTGCCGATCTCGGCGCGGCTTGCCTTCTCCTGCGCCGCAATCGTGGCCTTGGCCGCCTGCAGTTCGGTGACGATCTGGGTCTGCGTGGCAAGCGCGTCATCGCTCGCCTTGAGCCGCTGGCGCAGGCTGTCACGCCCGGTCAGGAGTGCCGCAAGCTCGGCGCCGCGCTGCTCGAAGGCAAAGCGCGTCGTGCTGTGGCCGGCCTGCTCCGCCGCCAGGCTGGCCTGCGTGTCCGCAAGCCCGGCCCGCAGACGCGACAGTTCGGCAGCCTTCGCCGCGCCGAGATCTTCGCTGGCGGACAAGGATATCTCGAGTTGGTCGCGCTGGCCCGACAAGGCTGCATGGGCGTCGCGCAGCACAGCCAGCGCGGCTGCCGCCCCGGCCAGTTCCTGGCTCAGATGGTTGCCGCGAACGGTGGCGGCCTCGAGGTCGCGCACCCGGTCGGCCAGCGTCGCCGTCAGGTCCGCGCGCTCGATGCGGAGCGCGGCGATGTCCCTGTCGCGCTCCGCCAGCGCTTCGCCCCGGATCGCGAGGTCGGCCCGGGTTGCGGCATGGCCTGCTTCTTCATCGGCCAGACAGGCGCGCATCTGCGCAAGATCGGCCTCGGTGTCCGTCAGTCGCCCGGTGATGTCGGCAATGGTGACATCGCGCACGCCGAGCGTGGTCTTCAACGTGGCAATCTCGATATCGAGGCCGCCAACCTTCGCCAGCGCCTCAGCCCGCAAGGCGGCGCTGTCCTCGCTCCGGCGTTCGAGTTCACGCTGCCTCACCGCGTATTCGGCGCGCAGATGGTCGCGCTCGGCGGCGATCTCGTCGACCGAAATCGGGAATGTCAGCTCGGCGCGGCGGCGGGCCAGCCGTTCGGCGCGCCGGCTGATGGCCGGCAGGATCAGGAGCCATAGAAAGGTTGCAACCAGAAAGCCCAGCGCAGCCAGCATGCCAGCTTCAATCACGACGCGCGTCCCCACCTTCAGGGACCAGCTTTATCATGTTACGTACAGGACGTGATAGCTGGATTTGAGACCGGCAAGAAAGTCCCGTGACGACCGAAAGATCTTTCAGAAAGGGTTCCACGTCGATTTCGGCGTGAACTTGAGATAGCCGACATTCACGCCGAGCCGGGCGCCGACGCCGCTGCGGATCGGTACGACTGTCACACCGTCGCCTGCGGTGAGCGCGGTGAAGCCGAAGCCGGCGATGAAATAGACCGAGCCGTCGACCCCTCCGAAGCGCTGGAAGATCGCATCGGTGCGCGGCATGTTGTAGACCAGCATCATGGTGCGGGCGCCATCGCCGCCGAAGTCGAAGCCGAGCGACGGGCCCTGCCAGAACACGCGCCGGTCGCCGGCATTGCGGGTGTAGAGCGTGCCCTCGCCGAACCGGAGCCCGGCTACAAACGCGCCCGAACCCTCCTGACCCAGCACATAGCCGTTGGGCTCGCCCCAGCGACGCACGGCTTCCTCGATGGCCAGCGCGAGGCCGCGCGAGACGTTGCCGAAGAACTTGTGCCCTGACCCGATCAGCTCATCCGGCTTGAAGCTGCCGCCATTGTCCTGCTGCGCAACGGCATGATGCGGGGCAAGGCCGGTCATGACCAGCAACAAAAACGCCAGCATCGCGAAACGGATTGGCAACCTCATCTGCAACACGACCTCCTGGCGAAACACGGGCATCAACCTTTCGGTTACCTGTCAGCCTGTAGCTGACCAGACGAAATTCATGCGGGGCCGGATCGTGACGCCGGAACCGAATCAGGCACCAGAGGATCATCTGCGATGACGGCCAATGCAAGGCATCGGACCTGGTTCAACCGGGCAGCTCCGGCGATCGTGGCGCTCGGCCTGTGTGTGTCAGCGGCGGACGCCTCGGGCGCAGGCGCAGACGGGCGGCTGCCCTCCTTGCCGGAATTGCCCAGGATCAGCGAACTCGTGGCGATCCAGCAAAGCAGCGGGCTGGCGCTCGATGGCATTGACCCTGTGTCCTACTTCACGTCGGGTCGCGCGGTCGGCGGCCGGGCGCAGTTCGAACTCATGCACAACGGCATCGTCTGGCGTTTTGCCGGCGCAGCAAACCTGAGCGCCTTTGCCCGCAATCCCGAGGTCTACAGCCCGATTTTCGGCGGATACGATCCTGTCGGCGTGGCAGGCGGGCGCGCTGTCACCTCCGATCCGAGATTTTTCCTCATCGCAGACGGCGTGCTGCTGCTGTTCCGCAGTTCACAGAACAAGGCCAGATGGCTGGCCGAGCCGGACCTGCGCGTCATGGCGCAGCGCAACTGGTCAACAGTGGAAGCTCAGCTGGTGCAATGAACGGCGTGCAGGACGGGCTGGACCAGAGCTGCGTCCGCAACGGCGATGAAGGGGGGATTGCCGAACCCACCATCCGCTCCGCTGTACAGCAGGGCCTGGCCATCAAAGCCGCGCACGCTGCCGCCCGCCGCCGCCAACACGGCCTCGCCAGCGGCAATGTCCCACGCCATTGTGCGGCCATGGCGGACGAGGATGTCAGCCTTGCCCTCGGCAAGCAAGCCGAACTTGATCGCCGATGAGGCCGGCGTCAGCGACGACACCCCGCAGCGCCTCAAGGCGGCATCCGACCGAGCGTCGCCATTGCGCCGGCTGACGAGCGCACGCGTTGGCTCGGTGGTCGCGCGGTTGCGCACATGCAGCGGCTCGGGCCTGGCCGGCGGCGACAGATCGGGGCCAAGGTCGACGCCAAAGCAGGTCTGGCCGGCGTACCACGCCCTCTGCAGCGCGGGCGCCACGATCGCGCCGGCGACAGGGCGCCCATGGTGGATGGCCGCGAGGCAGACACAGAATTCCTTGCCATGGGCCAGGAACTCGTCGGTACCGTCGAGCGGATCCAGCAACAGGAACGTTCCGTCGCCGGCAGCTGCATGGGTCTCCGATTCCTCGCTCACCAACCGGGCATCGAGCGAGAGCTGCGCAAGCGCTCTTCTGACAGCGGCATCGGCGGCATGGTCGGCCTCCGAGACAACCGAACCATCGCTCTTTTCGGTCTGCGCGGTCTGTCCGCACCAGAAGGCCATCAGCGCCTGCGCGCCCGCGAGGGATGCCTCGAACAGCTTGTAGGCAAGCTGATCCTGCATCAGGCCCAGGAAACTCGCGGGAGTGAGGGGCATGACGGGCACGGGGCGAACTTTCCGCGGCTGCAATTCCAGCCTGTATGCCGGAAGGATCGGGCCATCCGCTTTGCAAGGCCGCTCGCGGCCCGCTAAACCGACGAGGATAGCCTATACCGATTCGCGGCTCAAATGGGAGTGCAGCCATGATGACAGACGCGCCGGCCAACATCGCGGCAGTCACGCTGGAGGGCCTTGATCTGGCGAGCCTGCTCTGCAGCCGCGTCTGCCATGACGTGATCAGTCCTGTCGGGGCGATCGTCAACGGCATCGAACTGTATGACACCGGCGATGCGGCGATGAAGGAGTTCGCGATTGATCTCGTCCGCAAGAGCTCGCGACAGGCTTCCGCACGGCTGCAGTTCGCGCGCATCGCCTTCGGCGCCGCAGGATCGGCCGGCGCAATGATCGACACGGGTGACGCCGGCAATGTCGCTGCGTCGTTCTTCGCGGACGAAAAGGTCAAGCTGTCGTGGCAGGTTCCGCGCTCACTTCTTCCCAAGAACCAGGTCAAGCTTGTTCTGAACCTGCTGATGATCGGGGCGGGTGCGATTCCGCGCGGCGGCACCCTCGTGGTCGATGCCGCCATCGATGGCGAGCAAGGCCGATTCACCATCACCGCGACCGGCATCAACGCGCGGATCCCGCCCCATGCCGAAGACCTGCTTGCCGGCCGCGCCAGCAATGGCGTGGTCGATGCCCACGCCATCCAGCCGTTTTATGCCGGGCAGGTTGCACGCGCCGCTGGGCTGGAGGTTGATATCAAACGTGACGGCGAAATCGTCACCATCACGGCGGTACCGCCTGCCGCCTGAATCGAGCGCCATAGCCGCTACTGCGTTGACGATTTCAAGGAGATTTCAACCGATCATTCACCCTTAGAGACGATGGTAAGCGCTCAGAGTAATCGTAGCGTAGGTTGCATCGTCGCGCATGGACGAACTCCTCACAGATTTTTTGACGGAATCCCACGAGCACCTTGAGACCGTGGACCGCCAGATGGTCGAGTTCGAGAGCAATCCCTCGAACGTCGACATCCTGCGCAATGTCTTCCGCCTGCTGCACACCATCAAGGGCACCTGCGGCTTCCTCGGCCTGCCCCGGCTCGAAGCCGTTGCCCATGCCGGCGAAACGCTCCTTGGCCGCTTGCGCGACGGAGCTCCGGCAACGCCTGCGACGGTCACGCTGATCCTTGAGGTGATCGACCGCATCAAGATGATCCTTGAGGCTCTGGCCAGCACCGGACGGGAGCCGGACGGCGACAACAGCGACCTGATCAACGCGCTGGACTGTGCCTCGGCCATGGCGGACCCGTCCGGGACCGCAGGGTCCGGCCAGGCCCGGGACATGGCGGCGGATCGGGCCTCGGCCCGCGCCCCAAGGCACGGCGAGGCCTCGCTCAACGACCTTGAACGCGCCTTCCGGGAAACCGAGGGACCCGGTCTGGCCGCCCCCCCGTTGCCGGAACCCGGACCCATGCCGCGACCTGCCCCGGTTGCCGACGATAGCAGCGAGGCGCGGCTCGGCAATCAGACCATCCGCGTTCAGATCGGCGCGCTTGATCACCTGTTGACCATGGTGTCCGAACTCGTCCTGACCCGCAACCAGCTGATCGAGATCGCCCGGCGCGAGGACGACCAGCATTTCAAGTTGCCGCTGCAGCGCCTCTCGCACATTACCGCCGAACTGCAGGCCGGCGTGATGAAGACGCGCATGCAGCCGATCGGCATTGCCTGGAACAAGCTGCCGCGGCTGGTCCGCGATCTGTCGGCCGAACTTGGCAAGAAGATCGACCTCGTCATGGACGGAGCCGAGACCGAGCTTGACCGCCAGGTGCTGGAGTTGATCAAGGACCCGCTGATGCACATGGTCCGCAATTCAGCCGACCATGGCATCGAACACCCGGCCGAGCGTCTGGCCAAGGGCAAGTCCGAGACCGGCCGCATCCGGCTCAGCGCAGGTCAAGAAGGCGGCGCGATCACGATCCGCATCGCCGACGACGGCAAGGGTCTCGACATCACCCGGATCCGTGCAAAGGCGCTCCAGGCAGGGCTCGCCAGCGCGGCCGAGCTTGACCGGATGGCTGACGCGCAGGTCACGCGCTTGATCCTCCATGCCGGCTTCTCCACCGCCACATCGGTCTCCAGCGTTTCGGGCCGCGGTGTCGGGATGGACGTGGTCAAGTCCAACATGGACGCCATCGGTGGCACCATCGACATCACCTCCGAGCCAGACCGCGGCACAACCTTTTCGGTCAAGATTCCCCTGACGCTCGCGATCGTCTCGGTGCTGATCGTGACGGTCGCAGAGCAGCGCTACGCTCTCCCGCAAGCCGCCGTAAGGGAAGTCGTGCGCGTGCGTCCCGGCGGTGCGCATGCGCTCGAGACCGTCAACGGCGCCAGTGTCCTCAGGCTGTGCGAACGGCTTGTGCCGGTGGTGACGCTGTCATCGCTGCTTCAGGCCGGAAACGGCGCGCCCGGTACGGGGTTCGTCGTGGTGATCCAATGCGGGCAGCAGCAATTCGGCCTTCTGGTCGATGCCGTTCTGCAGACCGAGGAAATCGTGGTCAAGCCGTTGAACAGCGGGCTGAAATCCATTGCGTTGTTCTCGGGCAACACGATCCTGGGCGACGGCGCGGTGGTGCTGATCCTCGATGCCA
This sequence comes from Hyphomicrobiales bacterium, assembly GCA_026400535.1. Lineage (GTDB taxonomy): Bacteria > Pseudomonadota > Alphaproteobacteria > Rhizobiales > Beijerinckiaceae > Allobosea. Next base: position 74,719 of record JAPLOU010000028.1, on the reverse strand, counting down.
ATGGCCTCGCGCGCCTCATCGGCAACATCGAGGCCGACGACTGGACCACCGAGGGCGGAGCCAGCCCCAGCCCTGACGCGGACGATGCCAGCGAAACCATCCTGGTCTTCCAGTGCGGCGGTGCGGTCAAGGCCGTGCCCCTGTCGCTGGTGACGCGGCTTGAGGAAATCGACGCGGGGCGCATCGAGCAGGTCTCGGGCCGGCCAATTGTGCAGTATCGCGGCAGGCTCATGCCAATCATCCGCGCCAGCGAGGCCATGCGCCTGCCCGAGAGCGGGCTCCAGCCGCTGGTGATTTTCTCGGATGGCCAGCGCAGCATGGGCATGGCCGTCGAGGCGATTCTCGACATTGTGACCCAGCCGGTCGACATCGACTTCAGCGACCACGAAACGGGGGTCCTCGGTACGGCCGTGATTTCAGGCCGCGCCACCGAGATGGTCGATCTCGCCCACTATCTGACGCTGGCTTATCCTGATTGGCTGGCCATGCCCAGGGGCGGGGCCCAGGCAACACCGTCCCGTGTCCTGCTGGTTGAACAGTCCGATTTCCTGCGCGAGATGCTGCTGCCGGTCATCAGGGCCGCTGGCCACACACCGGTGCCCTGCACCAGCCTGAGCGAGGCTTTGGCGGCGCTCGATGCGCGGGCCGACATCGGAATGATCGTGGTTGACGTCGAGAACGACGCGAGCGGCGGCCTCGATCTGGTCAAAGCCCTTGCAGGACTTCCACGCCACAGGCAGGTCCCTGTCATCGGCCTTGTCTCGATTCCGCATCCCGACCTCGCCGCCCGCGCCCACGCGGTCGGCCTTGGCGAACTGGTCGCCAAATTCGATCGGCCGGCCCTGCTCGCCGCCCTGCGGCGCGCGCCCGCCGGCATGCTGGAGGCCGCATGATCGCCCAGCCTGCGGAGACAAGCCCCCTTGCCGCCACGCATGTCGATGGCGGCGCCGAATTCGCCTATGTCGCCATGGAGATCGGCGGACAGACCTTCGGGCTGCCCATCAACGATGTTCATGAAGTCTTTTCGGTCAACCGGATCACCCCGGTACCGCTCGCCCCGCCGATGGTCACGGGTCTGATCAACCTTCGCGGCCGTGTGGTCACGGCCATCTGCCTGCGGACCTTGCTGGGCATGGACAAGACGCCCGGGCGTCGGGACCGCATGGCGGTCGGTGTCGAGAGCGGGCGCGAACCCTTTGCCTTGCTGGTGGAGAGCATCGGCGATGTGATCCGTCTGCAGGCGTCAACCCTTGAGCCGTGTCCGGTCCACATCGGCGCAGCGTGGAGGGCCGTGTCGCAAGGCGTCTACAGGCTTGAGACCGGGATCATCGTGATCCTCGATTTGAAACAAACCCTTGGAACCCTGCAACGCGCAGCTTGAGCCCGCCAGCGCCCTATGAGGACAAACAAGAATGAAAACCTGCCTCGTTGTTGATGATTCAGCGGTCATCCGGAAAGTTGCCCGGCGGATTCTCGAAGGGCTGTCCTTCCAGATCAGCGAGGCAGAGGATGGCGCGCAGGCCATGGACATGTGCCGGCAGCGCATGCCGGATGCGATCTTGCTCGATTGGACCATGCCCGTGATGGACGGCTTTGACGTTCTCAGGGCCTTGCGCGCCCTGCCGCTCGGCAAGGCTCCGAAGGTGGTCTTCTGCACGACCGAGAACGACATCGCCCAGATCACGCGGGCCATGCATGCAGGCGCCGACGAGTACGTCATGAAGCCGTTCGACGCCGAAATCCTGATCTCGAAGTTCCATCAGGTAGGCCTTAACTGAGGTTTGGCCCGCAGGCTATTGCGTCCGTGTGCAACCCGGAAGGTCAGTCCGAGAAGGTGTCGATGTTCCCTTCGCCGCGCCAGAGTGACGATCCAGGCCAGACCGCAACGGCCCGGGTGCTGATTGTCGACGGCTCCGTCGTGGCACGCGGTCTGTTCAGCCGCTGGATCAGCGAGCATCCTGCCCTGGCCGTGATCGGCGTGGCGGCGAACGGGATGAGCGCGATCGCCGCCGCCGAACGGCACCGGCCCGACATCATCGTTCTCGATCTTCAAATGCCCATTCTGGACGGTCTGGCTGCGTTGCGGCAACTGCGCAGGGTCAGCCCGGCGAGCCGCATCATGGTTGCCTCCTGCCTGACCGCGCGCCACGCACCTTTGGCGCTGGAATGCCAGGCGCTCGGTGCGCTCGAGGTCGTGGCCAAACCGGACGGCAACGGTGACCTCACCATGTCGACAAGCTTCCGCGACGTCTTCATCAGCACACTTGAGGGGCTCATCAATGCGAAGAGCCCTCCCCCAGGGCGCCAACGGCCCGGCCTGACGCAGCACGGCGCCCCTGCGCGGGTTCAAGCCGACGATCGAGCAAAGCCGATTAAGGGCAAACCTGCGCCAGCAAGGCCGGAGGTCGCGCCGAGGGCGCTGCTGATCGGAGCCTCCACCGGCGGCCCAAAGGCGATCACGCGGGTGCTCGATCAACTCGGGCCGGCGATCGCCTTGTTGCCGGTGATCATCATCCAGCACATGCAGTCCCTCTTCACGGCCTCCTTTGCCGAGCAGCTGGGAGCGCGCTTCAGGTACCCCGTGGCGGAGGCGCGCCATCGGGAGGAGCCTCTCGGTGGCCATGTCTACATTGCGCCGGGCGGCCGCCATCTCAGGCTTGAGCGCTCCGAGGGCATACCGCGCTTCTGGCTGGACGATGGCCCGGCCGTCAACTTCTGCAAGCCGGCGATTGATCTGACCTTCTCCGACGCAGCCTCCGTCTACGGAGCATCGGCGCTCGGCGTTGTGCTGACCGGCATGGGCAGCGACGGCACGGTTGGCGCGCGGCAACTGCGCGATGCCGGGGCGCGTATCATCGTGCAGGACGAGGCGACCAGCGTTGTCTGGGGCATGCCTGGCTCGATCGTCCGTCAGGGTCTTGCCGAGCAAATGCTTGGCATCGAGCAGATCGGCCTCGCACTAAGCCGGATTGTTCTTGGGAGTTCACCGCCATGACTGAGAGTGAGTTCGCCTGGTTATGCGCGTTCCTGCGCAGGCGCTCTGGCCTCGCCCTGTCTGCGCAGAAGCGGTACCTCGCCGAAGGTCGCCTCGGTGCCGTCTGCCGCAGGCATGCCTTGCCGGACCTGTGCACGCTCGTCCATCGCCTCATGGCAGGCGATCGCAGGCTCGAGACGGCAACCGTCGCGGCCATGATGACAAACGAAACCCTATTTTTCCGCGACTCATATCCCTTTGCCAGCATACGCGACCTCGTGCTGCCCACGCTGCAGTCGGCCCGCCGCGCCGAACGCGTGTTGCGCATCTGGTGCGCTGCCGCATCGAGCGGACAGGAGCCCTACTCGATCGCCATGTTGATCGACGAAGTCAGGCCGATCCTGCCAGGCTGGCGCTTCGAGATTCTGGCAACCGACATCTGCGACGACATGGTGGAGCGCGGCCGCACGGGGCTGTATTCGCAATTCGAGGTGCAGCGCGGCCTGCCGACACGCCTGCTGTTGAAGCACTTCACCCGGGACGGGGAGCGCTGGCGCCTGTCGGAGCGGATCCGCCAGTTGGTGACGTTCAGAACCCACAACCTGCTCGAGCCGTGCCAGCATCTGGGTCAGTTCGACCTCATCCTGTGCCGCAACATCCTGATCTATCTTGACCGTCCGACCAGGGGCACAGTGCTCGACGCCCTGCATCGGCAGATGCGGCCTGACGGCTTTCTGATGCTCGGCGCAACCGAAACGGCCCAGGGCGTCAGCGATCTGTTCGAGGCGGATCCGAACCGCCGCGGCCTGCATCGCAGCAGCATCGCCGGCGCCCGCGCCGTCCGCGGCGAAACGGTCATGCGGCCGGCCGCGCTTTCATCTGCGCCGCTTCGCGCCAGGCCCTCAGTCCCCGGCTCAGCCCCGCGCCCGCCCCTGCGCCTTGTCACGCGGACGACCGCAAACGGCTGAGGCAAAGCCGTATCACCGGGCACAGCGGCATTGCCTAGCCAGCCGCACGAACCAGAAAGCCCCGGACAGCTTGCCCGGGGCTTTCTGGTCGGTCAACGTCACGCTTGTCCGGCAAGCGCGCCGGACATGGCTCCATCAGGCCGGGATGCGCTCTTCGGATTCAGACGGCTCGCGCAGCACGTAGCCACGTCCCCAGACTGTCTCGATGTAGTTCTTGCCATCGGAGGCATTGGCCAGTTTCTTGCGCAGCTTGCAGATGAACACGTCGATGATCTTGAGCTCCGGCTCATCCATGCCGCCGTACAGATGATTGAGGAACATTTCCTTGGTGAGCGTCGTGCCCTTGCGCAGCGAGAGCAGCTCCAGCATCTGGTATTCCTTGCCGGTCAGATGCACGCGCTGGCCATCGACCTCCACCGTCTTGGTGTCGAGGTTGACGATCAGGTCGCCGGTCGTGATCACGGACTGGGCATGGCCCTTCGAGCGCCGGACGATCGCATGGATGCGGGCGACAAGCTCGTCCTTGTGGAACGGCTTGGTCAGATAGTCGTCGGCCCCGAAGCCGAGGCCACGAACCTTGTCCTCGATGCCGGCCAGGCCGGACAGAATGAGAATGGGCGTCTTGACCTTCGCGACCCGCAAGGAGCGCAACACCTCGTAACCCGACATGTCGGGGAGGTTGAGGTCCAGCAAAATGATATCGTAATCGTAAAGCTTGCCGAGGTCGACGCCTTCTTCACCAAGGTCGGTGGTGTAGACGTTGAAACTCTCCGACTTGAGCATCAGCTCAATGCTTTGAGCGGTCGCGCTGTCATCTTCAACTAGCAGAACGCGCATGTCCCATCGTCCTCGTTTTCGTCCTTGTGGAAGCCGCCAAACCATCCGAGCCGCGACCGCGCCACCGATAGCAAGCACCGAATCGCCAACCGTTCGAACACCACGCGACACGCTACGAACACAGTGGTTAACAAAGTGTGAGTCGCGAGCGCAAGTCCCATTGTGCAGATTGAGTCAAGTTGAATCAAAAGGCTTCAACCGCTTTGATGTGACCCTTCCACGCAACCTGTGCAGCTGGTGATCTTGGGGCCACGACGCACCGCGCTTTCGCATGGACACATGGACCTTCGACATGCTCATTGTTAACCACGCGGGTAAACGAATCGTTTACGGCGGCGCTCTTCCCATAAAATGTTGCAGTGTTCTAAAGCGGTTCGCGGTCGAAGCGGTTCCTTTTGACGAAGTCGGGGCATGAGTGCTGACAAAACACCATTGCTGACCTCGCTGGACGCGGCGCTCGACGGAATCGGACCGGTCGATGTCTATGGTCGCGTGGCTGCCGTGCAGGGGCTGCTCGTGGAGATTGCAGGGCCGGTCGGCGCGATGAGCCTTGGCGGGCGGCTGGACATCGAGATCGGCTCCGGCGTGATGGTGCCGTGCGAAGTCGTCGGCTTCGACGGCGAGCGCGCGCTGGTCATGCCCTTTGGGCCCCTCGAGGGCATTCGCCGCGGCTGCCCCGCGCATGTCCGGCGTTCGCAACCCGGCATCCGCCCGTCACGAGGCTGGCTTGGACGCGTGATCGACGCCTTCGGCCGCCCGATCGATGGCGGCCCGCCGCTGCCCGAGGGGGACCGGCTCTACGCGTTTCGCGCCGATCCGCCGCCCGCCCATGCCCGCCGCCGCGTGGGCGCCCCGCTTGATCTTGGCGTCAGGGCAATGAACGCATTCCTGACCTGCTGCACCGGCCAGCGCATGGGCATCTTCGCCGGATCGGGCGTGGGCAAATCGGTTCTGCTCTCCATGCTGGCCCGCAATGCGGCCTGCGATGTCTCGGTGATCGGCCTGATCGGCGAACGCGGTCGCGAGGTGCAGGAGTTCCTGCAGGATGACCTTGGCGCGGAAGGACTTGCCCGCTCGGTGGTGATCGTCGCAACCTCGGACGAGCCCGCGCTGATGCGCAAGCAGGCCGCCTACATGACCTTTGCCCTGGCCGAGTTCTTTCGCGATCAGGATGCGCAGGTCCTGTGCATGATGGACTCGGTCACACGCTTTGCGATGGCCCAGCGCGAGATCGGCCTTGCGGCGGGCGAGCCACCCACCACAAAAGGTTATACACCGACCGTGTTCAGCGAGTTGCCGCGCCTGCTGGAGCGGGCCGGCCCTGGCACGGGCACCGGCGCCATCACCGGGCTGTTCACCGTGCTGGTCGACGGGGACGACCACAACGAGCCTGTGGCAGATGCCGTGCGCGGCATTCTGGATGGCCACATCGTCATGGAGCGGGCCATCGCCGAGCGCGGCCGCTACCCGGCCATCAACATCCTCAAATCCGTGTCCCGGACGATGCCGAAGTCAGCGAACCCGGTCTATTGGCCGACGGTCCAGAAGGCCCGCCAGACCCTCGGCACCTATGCGGACATGGAGGAACTGATCAGGCTCGGCGCCTACCGGCCCGGCTCCTCGGCGGAAGTCGACGAGGCCATACGGCTCAATCCGGCGCTCGAGAGCTTCCTCACCCAGGGCAAGGATGAAGCATCGTCTCTGGAGGAGAGCTACAGAATGCTCGCCGAAATCATGGCAAAATGACGTTGATCAACCAGAAATCGCACATTCGGTAACGAAAGATCAACCAGCGTCGGTCAGATTGGGGGTGTCTCGCGAAGGTCTTTGATTGTGGCCGGTCAGTCCAAGGACTGGCAGACGGCCAGCGTTTGGGGAGTAACAGACCATCATGAAGTCGCGAGAGACCCTGATCCGTCTCAAGCGTTTCCAGGTAGACGAGAAGCGTCGCCGGGTTGCGCAGATCGAGATGATGATCGCTGATTTCGAGCGCATGGCCTTCGAGCTTGATCGCGAGATCAAGGCCGAGGAAGCGCGTTCAGGGATCAACGATACGGCACATTTCGCCTATCCGACCTATGCCAAGGCTGCCAAAGGCCGCCGCGACAACCTTCAGCAGTCGGCGGACAACCTGCGCGGCCAGCTCGACGAGGCCAAGGCCGCTCTGGCCGAAGCCTTCGAAGAGATGAAGAAGGTCGAGATCCTCGATGACCGCGAGAAGACGGCCGAGCGGGCCGTGCAAGGCGTTCGCGACCAGGCGGCCATGGACGCCATCGGCCTTCGGATGACGCGCGGCTGACCGCAGTCCTCAGGTCTCGTAGACCGGAACATGCGGCGCCGCATCGCGCCGCATGGTGCCGTTGAGACGCGGATCGTCACCGACCTCGATGGCGCATTTGTAGGGCCGGAAGCCCGAGCGCTGATAGAACGCCAGCGCGCGCGGATCATCGAAATGACAGGTGTGGACCCACACCCGGCTGATCCCCGGGCGCCAGCCAAGCGCCAGAGCCCGGTTCATCAGCCAGCGGCCGGCGCCGCCGCCCACCTCGCTGTCAAACAGACCGAAAAAGGCGATCTCGCAGGCGGCTGCCTCGCGGAAATCAAGTTCGAGCAGGCCACAATCGGTGCCCTCGCGCTGCAGCGCATAGACCTCAACGGCCGGGTGCCACACGATCCCATCAAGACGTGATCGTTCCAGCACCAGCCGGCTGAACCACATCCAGCGTTCACCCAGCGTGCGGTAGATCGCAAGGTAACGCTCCGTTTCGCCCTTGGTCAGCCTGCAAAGGATCAGCCCGTCCGTGCCTGGCGGGTCCGGCCGCAGCGCTGGCTGCGTCTGCATCTGGAGGAAGGTGACGATCGTGGCCATCTTGCCGGGTGGAACAAAGGTATAGCCCTCCAGGTTCAGGATGATGCCCGGCGTGGTCATGGTCATTGTGTTCCGTGCGAATCCAAGCTCAACTGAATCAGGTTGCGCGCCTCGCCCTGAACGGCAACCGTTGTGACTATGCCACGAGCGCGGTCGGAGCCCAACACAGGAGACGACACACAGGAGACGACACACAGGAGACGACACTGTCCAGGCCAGCAATCATCTTGGCGTCAGCCCTCCTTCTCGGGAAGCCGGGTCCGGGCGCAGCCCAGCATGCCGGGCACGGCGTGCCTGCGGCGCCCTCGGCAGTGACCAAGGCCTATCAGCCCGTCAACGCCAGGATGCACCAGGACATGAACATCCGCTTTTCCCGCGACGCGGATGTCGATGTCATCCGCGGCAGGATCTTGCATCACATCGCGGCGGTCGATAGGGCGACGATCGTTCTGGAGCATGGCAAGGATCGGGACCTGAAGAAGCGCGCGGCCGAGATCATGGCGGTCGCGATCATGGCGGTCGAGATCATGGCTGCCCAGGACAAGGAGATTGCGTTCATGCGCAAGCGGCTCAACAGGCGCGGCAACTGAGGCATGCGCGCACGCCTCAAGGACTACCTCTGGCCGCTGATCGGCCTCGTCGCGGTGATCTGGTCCGTCCGGCTGCTCTATTTCAAGCTCGAGGCCGAGGCCGCGACAAACCCGCTGATCAAGGCGGCGCTCGAGAAGGGCGACATTGTCTCGAACATCGCGACCATCGCGCAGGTCATCGGCGGCAAGGTTGCCGCCATCCCGCCTGAAGGCGTTGCCCTTGCGACGCTTTCGGCAATCCTCGCCTACCTTGCCCTCGGTTGGTACGATAAGCTCGCGCTGATGCACCTGAAGAAGGACAAGGCCATTCCGTTTCCCTATGTCGCCACCACGGCCTTCGTGACCTACGCGATTGCCCATAACATCGGGGCGAGCGTGCTGTCCGGCGGAGCCGTGCGCTATCGGGCCTACACCGCCAAGGGACTGACCGGTCCGGAGGTCGCGGTTTTGGTGGCCATCTGCACGCTGACCTTTTTTTACGCCACGGCGCTGATGCTCGGCTTCGCGTTGATCGGAGCGCCGCATCTGCTGCAGCCGATGGCACAGCTGTCAAGCTGGTTTGCCGTCTCGGAGACCACGGCGCGGGTGGTTGGCCTCGCCCTGCTGACCGCCTGCATGTTCTACATGATCGGGGCTTTGCTCGATTTGCCGGCGCTCAACATCAAAGGTACCGAAGTGGCCTATCCCGAGGCCCGGATTGTGGCGATCCAGACCGTGATCGCCCCGCTCGAGATCATCGGCGCCGCCGGCATCATCTACTTTGCCCTCCCCACGGAGCACCACCCGGGCTTTCTGCTCATCCTCGGGGCGTTCCTGCTATCGTTTTGTGCCGGCCTCGTCAGCCAGGTGCCGGGCGGCGTCGGCGTGATGGAGGCCATCTTCCTCGCCCTTATGCCCGATGTGCCGGCCTCGTCGGTGCTCGCGGCGCTGCTGGTCTGGCGGCTGCTCTATCTGATCCTGCCGCTGGTCATCGCCATTCCTGTCGTGCTCCTGTTCGAGCGGGCACGCTATGCGGCCGACCACCCCAAACCCATGTAACAGACGCCTTCCGACAGGAGCCTCGTCATGGCCTTCGTTTGCGACATTCCCGCCGTACCCGCCATCCAGACGGATGATGACACCGTCCGCATCACGCGCTGGGATTTCGCACCCGGCGCGGTTACCGGCTGGCACAGCCATGGCTGGCCCTATTTCGTGATCATGCTGACGCCGGGCATCCTGCGCGTCCACAACGGAACGGATGTCAGCGACACGGCACTCGCAGCCGGCCAGGGCTACATGCGCCCCGCCGGCGTCACGCACGACGTCATGAACGGCGCAGGTCACCCGATCGCCTTCGTCGAGATCGAGGTGAAGCGGCCCGACAGGCTGGTGATGCTGCCGGAGGGGTGAGGCGCCAAGGCCGTCACACGCTCCCCACCGTCTTCAGCCTCGCCCTGGGATGGATTTCGGCCTGCGCGAGAACAGGGGTTTCGCGCCGGAATCGTTCGATGATCTGGCGCACGAAGGGTCTGGCGTGGCCGGAGCAGACCAGCACGGGCATCTCGCCCATACGTGCGGCTTCCTCGAAGCGCTCGCGTGTGGTCTTGACGAACTCCTGGAGCTTGGACGGCTGCATGGCGAGGTGGCGGTTGTCGTGTTCGCCGACGATCGCCTCGCCAAACGCGCCCTCCCAGGCCGGTGATAGGGTGATGATCGGCAGCGTGCCATTGGCCTGCGTATACTGCGCGCAGATCTGGCGGCCAAGGCGCGAGCGTACATGCTCGACGATATCGCGCGGGTTCTTCATCGATCCGGCAGCTTCCGAAATGCCCTCGATGATGTTGCCAAGATCGCGGATCGATACACGCTCGGCCAGGAGAAGCTGCAGCACGCGCTGGATGCCGGTGGTGGAAATCTGCTGCGGCACGATCTCCTTGACCAGTTCGGCATGCTCCTTGGGCAATTCACGCAACAGCTTCTGGGTTTCGACATGGCTGAGCAGTTCAGGCATGTTGGCTTTGAGCACCTCGGTCAGGTGCGTCGAGATGACCGTCGCGGCGTCGACGACCGTGTAGCCGCGCAGTTGCGCCTCGTCGCGCAGGGAACTGTCGATCCAGGTGGCAGGCAGGCCAAAGGTCGGCTCCAGCACATGCTGGCCGGGCAGGTCGACCTGTCCGCCCATCGGATCCATGCACATGAACTGGTTGGCGTAGACCGTGCCCTGCCCGGCCTCGATCTCCTTGACCTTTACGATGTAGAGCGACGCATCGAGCGCCACATTGTCCACGATCCGAACGCTCGGCATGACGAAGCCGAACTCGCCGGCCAGTTGGCGGCGCAGCGCCTTGACCTGCTCGGTCAGCCGGTCTTCGCCAAGGCTGCCATCGACCAGGGGCAACAGCCCGTAGCCGATCTCGATCTTGAGATCATCCATCTTGAGCATGTCGGTCATGGTTTCCTCGCGCGAGGCGTCCACGCCGCCCGGAGGCGTCCTTCCCGATGCGATGTCCCGCGCGACGCGCTGCGCGTCCTTGTCCGTGCCCATGGCCTTTTGGATTTTGCCAAACTTCCAGGCGAGATAGGCCGATCCTGCGGCAAGCGCCGCGAACGGAATGAACGGAATGCCAGGCAGAAGGGCCATGACGCCCATCACGCCTGCGGACATGCCCAGCGCCTTGGGATATCCGGACATCTGCTTGATCAGCGCCTTGTCGGCGGCGCCGCGCACACCGGCCTTCGACACCAGAAGGCCGGCGGCGGTCGACACGACCAGCGCCGGAATCTGGCTGACGAGACCGTCACCGACCGAGAGCATGGTGTAGGTTGTCGCAGCGGACCCGAAGGACATGCCGCGCTGCGCCACCCCGATCAGGATGCCGCCCACCACGTTGATGAAGGTGATGATGATGCCGGCAATCGCGTCGCCGCGCACGAATTTCGAGGCGCCGTCCATCGCACCGAAGAAAGCCGCCTCGTCTTCCAGCGCCTTGCGGCGACGACGCGCCTCGTCCTGGTCGATCAACCCGGCGGAGAGATCGGCGTCGATCGCCATTTGCTTGCCGGGCATCGCGTCGAGCGTGAACCGCGCGGCGACTTCCGCTATGCGGCCCGACCCTTTCGTGATGACGATGAAGTTCACCAGAACCAGGATGACGAAGACGATGACCCCGATCACAAAGTTGCCGCCCATGATGAAGCCGCCAAAGGCTTCGATGACATGGCCGGCTGCGTGGGGCCCTTCATGGCCATGCGTGAGGATCAGGCGGGTCGAGGCGATGTTCAGCGCCAGCCGGAGCATGGTCACGACCAGAAGAACGGTCGGAAACGACGAGAATTCGAGTGGCTCCTCGATGAACAGGGCCGTCATCAGGACCAGCACCGCCAGGATGATCGAGACCGCCAGCAGCATGTCGAGCAGCAGCGGCGGCAGCGGCATGACGAACACCACAAGGATGCCGACCACACCGAAGGCCAGGAGCAGATCCGGACGGCGCGCCAGCGCGCCGATCTCGCCGAAGCTCGGCAGCGCAAAGCCCCCGCCAGCCTGTGGAGGCAACCCTGGCGCCTGCGGGCCCCGACCCGCCGCCGCATCACTCATTGTCTGCCCCAGCCCGAAAGATCACGTTGCTTCGACACCGGCAGCCGGCATCGTGCCAGCAGGTCGATCGGCAAATCTTGCCGGGATCGTGGTTAACGAAGACTGAAGATCGGGGCTGGCAAAGATGTCGCAGGCGACGGCTTCAACACCTCAACCCTCCATGATGAAACCGCCATCATGGGCGGCGGCGATCCGCCCGAGCGCCGCGCGGAAGGCGTCGGTGGCGATCATGGCCTCAAGGGCATCCTCCAGCGTCTGCCCGAGGCCGCTTGCTGGGTCATAGCGGTGCGGCTCGCCGCCGAGCCACAGATGTGCGAACCGATCGAGCATGGCGGCCGACGCGGGTCCGTGCAGGTCGTCGGCGCTGACATTCTTGGTCAGGAAGCCAAAGATGGTGGCCCGGTCCACAAGCGGCAGACCGGCAGGATCGAGCCCCATCAGCGCGCTGGCCAGCGCGTGGTCCGGATGGTCCGCCCGCTCCCGCGCCCGCCCGTGGTCATACAGGTGCCGGACGCTGCCCCAGTCGCGATAGGCCGACGGAAAGCGCGTGGCGAGCGCGGCGGCCTCTTGCGCGACATACCAGCGGTTCAATCCGTCGAAGAAAGCCAAACCGTAGCCGACCCGGAGCAGGATCGGCTCCCAGCCCTGATGCGACGGCTCCATGGAGCCGGGCGCTATGGCCTCGATCAGGATGACGCGCGGCCTGTGGTGCGACCAGTCATGGCCTGCCAGAACCGCTTCCTCGGCACCTTCGACGTCGATCTTGAGCCAATCGATGCCTGCGGCCGGCGCATGTTGCCGGCACAGCGCCGCGAGGGTCGTCATGGCTCTGGTCTGCGTGTCATAGGAGGTCCCGAAGCCGGTGGCACCAAGGGCATGGGCCTCGACGGTCGTTGAAAACCCATGCAGTTTGTCGACCACATGGAAAGCGGCGCTTCCCTGTTCGCGGCCGACGAGCATGTCGAGTGCGATGTCGCGCGGCCGCACCGAGCCATAGAGCCGGTGCAATTGGGTCTGTGGTTCGAGGACGAGGCCCTGCCAGCCCGCCAGATAGCAGCGGAACGACACGTTGTCGGCGACCGGGTGGCCGCCGCCGATGTCGATGTAGAAGCCCGGATCTTGACCGGAAAAGATCATGTCGAGGTGCATGTCTTCCATGTTCTGGGCGTAGGACAGGTCCATCGATTCAGGGGCTTTCGGTTTCACATGACAACTCTGTATTTTCACGTATATGACCTTTCGGCAAGGCATCATACGCTGCTCACAGGGGGCATGATAACGGAGGATGAAATGGAACGCAGAACTTTCCTGATGGGGCTGTTTGGCGGACTGGCAGCGGCCGCCATTGGACCAAGCCTTGCCGAGGCCGCAACCGAGACGACGCTGCCGGTGGCGCAGCTGCCCGAGACCATCGAGGTCGCAGCCGACGACAAGAAGGCTCTTGACGAGGCCGACAAGGACTTCAGTCAGTACCGCTATCGCCGCGTGTACTATCGGCGTCCGGTCCGCCGCGTGTACTATCGCCGCCCCGTCTACTATCGGCGCCCCGTCTACTATCGGCGCCCCGTCTACTATCGGCGTCCGGTCCGCCGCGTGTACTACCGCCGCCCCGTCCGCCGCGTCTATTTCTACTGATCAGGATCAGGCTCACCAGGGCCCGCCTCTTGCCGGGGCGGGCCTTCTTTCTGGCCAGATGACAGGCGGCGGCCCGCTGTCACGAAGCTCCGGCTCAGCCGTTCTCAGAGAAATGAATCGGGAAGCTTCTGCTGCGACCTTTCGTTGATCCGGCGGTACCAGAGCGTCAGCAGCGTCGCATTGATCACGATGAACAGCGAATAGAGCGCTGGAACCGCGATGATCTGCTGCTGCTGTGTGCCGGCGAAACTCAACGCGACAATGGCGACCGCGAGCGGTCCATTCTGGATGCCGATCTCCATCGAAATGGTCTGTGCATTGCGCGGGTGAAGTTTCAGAAGGGCGCTGAACAGATAGCCAGCCGCGAAGCCAAGCAGGCCAAGACCGATCACCGCAGCAAAAACGGGAATCGGTGTGCTCATCAGGAACTGCCAGTTGCGGGGCACCCAGGACGCCAGCAGGAACAGGATGAAGAAGATCCCGAGCGCGCCCCCGACAAGTTCGACAATGGCCCCGATGTTGGCATTCCAGCGCCTGAGCGCCATGCCGATCAGCACCGGCACCAGCAGGACAATCAGCGTGCGCACGATGTTGTCCGCCGGTATACTGATACCGAGGCCCGCAGCATAGACCACGATCAGCAGGGGAATGAGCACAACGCCAAAGACGGTCGAATTGATTGTCATCAGCATCGACAACGCAAGATTGCCCTTGGCGAAATAGGTGAAGATGTTCGAGGTCGTGCCGCCCGGCATGCAGGACATGATGACCAGCCCGATCTTCACCTCCGGGCTCAGCGGCAGCACCAGGGCCAGCAGAAAGCCGATCAGCGGCAAGAAACCGTATTGCGAGACCAGCCCGACAAAAAGCCCGAACGGTCGCTTCAACGAACTCTTGAAATCCTGCGGCGTCAGCGCGGCACCCATGCCAAGCATGATCACCGCCATCATGATGGCGAGCAAAGACTGTTCAAATGCGCTGACCATGCTCAGGCCGCCTTCCTGGTTGCGAGGGAGGCCAGTTCCTCCGCGCGAAGGTCCTTGCGCAGGATCTTGCCGACATTCGACTTCGGCAGTTCGGTCCGGAACTCGATCTGCTTGGGCACCTTGTAGCCGGTCAGGTAGGTCTTGCAGTGCGCCCTGATCTCATCTTCGGTCAGGGTCTGGTCGATCCGGACAATGAAAGCCTTGACCGCTTCGCCCGCCGCGCCGTCCGGCACGCCGATGATGGCGGCCTCCTGCACGCCGGGAAGGCGCACGAGACAATCTTCGACCTCGTTCGGAAAGACATTGAACCCCGAGACCACGATCATGTCCTTCTTGCGGTCGACGATACGGAAGTAACCATCCGGATCCATGGTGCCGATGTCGCCGGTGCGGAAGAAGCCATCGGCCGTCATCACCTTGGCGGTCTCGTCATCGCGGCGCCAATAACCGGCCATGACCTGCGGGCCTCGCACGGCGATCTCGCCGGCCTCGCCGGCCGGGACCTGCTGGCCCTCATCATTGATCAGGATGATCTCGGTGGAGGGTACAGGAATCCCGATCGAGCCGTCGCGCGCCTTGCCGATCGGATTGCCTGTCACCACCGGGGAGGTCTCGGTCAGGCCATAACCCTCGATCACCTGGGTGCCCGTCATCTTGAGCCAGCGCTCTGCCACGGCGCCGTGCAGGGCCATTCCACCGGCGAACGAGGCCCTGAGATGCTTGGGCGGGTTCTCGGCGAACCAGAACTCGTTCATCAACCCGTTGAACAGCGTGTTCACGCCGACGATCCAGGTGATCCTGTAGTTCTCGAAGGCACGCTTGAGATTGGCCAGCGGACGCGGGTTCGGCACCAGCACGTTGCGGTTGCCAAGCCAGAAAAAGCCGAGCAGATTCAATGTGAAGGCGAGGATGTGATAGGTCGGGATGGCGGTCAGGACCGTCTCCTCGCCCTTCTTCACGTGGCCTTCCATGAACGCCATGGTCTGCGCCATGTTCATGACGATATTGCCATGGGTCAGCATCGCGCCCTTGCTCACGCCCGTGGTGCCGCCCGTATACTGCAGCGCGGCCAGGGACGTTCCATCAAGCGCAGACGCATAGCTTTCGACGGCGATGCTGCGTGAATGCCGCTGGCTTTCACCTGCCAGGAGTGCATCCGGCAGCCTGATATGCGGCACCTCGACCTTCGGAATGGACCTGTCCCAATAGCGCTGGACCAGGCCGATCACGCCCTTGACCATGGCGGGCATGAACTCCGCCACGCGCGTCACGATCACGTTGGGAATCGGGCATATCTTCAGCGCTTCGGGCAACTTGTCGGCAAACATGTCGACAATCACCAGTGCCTTCGGCTGCGCGTCGCGGAACTGCCGGCCCATTTCCTCGCAGGTGTAGAGCGGGTTCACGTTGACCAGCACGCAACCGGCCTTGAACGTGCCAAAGGCGACGACGGGAACCGGCAGCGAGTTGGGGGCCTGAAGGGCCACGCGGTCACCGGGTTCGAGGCCTGCCACGTCGCGCAGATAGACGGCGAAAGCGTCCGACATCCGGTCGATCTCGGCGAAGCTCAGATCGCCATACATGCCATTCGGCATGACGACGGTGAAGGCCGTGCGTTCTCCGTAAAGTCTCGCCGATGCGCTCACCAGTTCGGCGACGGTCCGGAACGGGGCGGAATCAATCGTGGCCTTGGCGCCCGCTGGATAAAAGGCCAGCCAGGGTCTGGCAGGATCTGCTTGTGTCACGATTGCTAGCCTCCCAATCATTTTTTTGTTGGCAGGCTGCATAGCACAGTCTACTTGCGGCGCGAGATAACAGAATAATTATGTAAATTATTGCACCCCACGGGCTTTCCGGGCTTGATTCAGGACATCCGACGTGATGTCCCCAGCGGGAAAAGCACGGTGCGCCGATCCCGCCGCATGGGGGAGCGCGTTCATAATGCCCCGGCGCGCGCCTGTCCCGGCTCGGCGATCGCGATGCCGACCGCCGTATACTCGTTGAGCTTGTTGCGCAGGGTCCGGATCGAAATGCCGAGGATCCTGGCGGCGTGGGTCCGGTTGCCGAGGCAATGGTCGAGCGTGTCCAGAATGAGATCACGCTCCACATCCGCAACAGTGCGTCCGACCAGAGAACGCGTCACCGCCTCGGCTGTCAACGCCGCCCGTTCGGCGAGGCTGCCGACATCGCGCGTACCGAAGGCCTCCCCGTCCGGGGTCTGCAGGGCATCAATGCCAATCTCCATGCCGCTTGCCAGCAAGGTGGCCCGATGGATGGTGTTCTCCAGTTCTCGGACATTGCCCTGCCATGCGTTCAGCGTCAGCGCGCGCCGTGCCTCCGCATCGAGTGGCCGGACCGGCAAACCGTTGAGTTCGGCGTATTTGCGCGCGAAATGATCGGCCAGAACCAGCACATCCTGCGGCCGCTCGCGCAGCGGCGGCATCTTCAGATGCACGACGTTGAGCCGGTACAGCAGATCCTCCCGGAAATTGCCCTTGCGCACCTCATCCGTCAGGTTGCGGTTCGACGTGGCGATGATGCGCAGGTCGACCTTCACAGGAGCCGAGCCGCCGACCCGGTCAATCATCTTCTCCTGGAGCGCCCGCAACAGCTTGGCCTGCAACCGCACGTCCATCTCCGAGATCTCGTCGAGCAGGAGCGTTCCGCCGCTCGCTTCCTCGAACTTGCCGATGCGCCGCGCGATGGCACCGGTGAACGCCCCCTTCTCATGGCCAAACAGCTCGCTTTCCAGCAGGTTGTCCGGGATCGCGGCGCAGTTAACCGCCACCATCGGACGGTCACGGCGGCCGGACTTCTGGTGCAGGAAACGGGCGATCACCTCCTTGCCGACCCCGCTTTCGCCGGTCACGAGCACGGGCGCTTCCGAGCGCGCCACCTGCTCGGCCAGCTTGACCACACGCTCCATCGCCGGATCACGCCAGACGAAGGTCTGGCTGTCATTGGCGACCGCCTCCAGCACGGCGGCAATGAGATCCGGATCGGGCGGCAGCGGTACATATTCCTTGGCGCCGGCCTGAATCGCCGCGACCGCGGCGCGCGCGTCCGTTCCGGTGCCGCATGCCACGATCGGCGTGCGGATGCGCTCCGCCTCCAGCGCGTCGACAAGCGTCCGGATCGACAGCGCGACGTCGACCATCGCCAGATCCGCGCCCTTGGTGCGCAGGACCGACAGCGCCTGCTCGATCGTGTCGGCTTGGGCGACCGAGGCGCCGCGCGCCACCGCGATCTTGGCGGCCGCGATGAGTTGCCCCTTGAGGCTTCCGACAATCAGCAGTCTCATGGCTCATTCCTTCCAGCTGGGACGCCTCGCGCCCCGGAACATACTGCGCTTGGCGGCACGGGGCGGCTTACCGCTCGGCCTTGATGATCTCGGTCATGGTCACGCCAAGCTTGTCCTCGACGATCACGACCTCGCCGCGCGCCACGAGGCGATCATTGACGAAAATGTCGATGGCTTCACCAACCCGGCGGTCCAGCTCCAGCACAGCGCCCGGCTGAAGCTTCAGCATATCACCGATCGGCATGCGGTGCGATCCCAGGATCGCGGCGACCGTAACGGGCACATCGAAAACCTGCTCGAGGTCCTCCGCCGTCTTGTTCGCCACAGGCCCCGACCTGTCATGCCCGGACGGCGACAGCGCTCCGGCACCGGCCGTCAGAGGTGGAAGCGGAAGGTCTGCATTGGACATGGTTGGCGCTCCTTCAGCTCAGCAGGGTGTCCGGGCGGGCACCCAGCACCTTCTCGGCGGCGGCATCGATCATGGCGTCGACAGCCTCGCGGTTGATCACGACGCCGCCATCGGCCCATTCGAGGCGCGCGTCGCCGGCGGCGATCTCGGGCTCGCCCAGGATGATGACCTTGCCGGCATAGCCGCTCTGATGGGTCAGCCTGCCGAAGAGGCGCTCTGCATCCTCGACGAAGTCGGCATGCACGCGCACGGCCAGATGCGGAGCGCTGCGGGCATGCACCAGGCATTCGCGCGCGGCCTGCTCGATTACGGCCTGCGGCCTCTCGGCCAGCGCCGCGCCAGCCATGCGCCGCGCCATCTTGACCGCCAGCGCGGCGGCACAGGCCTCGATCTGCGCCATGCGGTCGTCATGGACAGCAAGGAGCCTTTCGGCCTGGACCGAGATGAGCCCGGCCATGTGCGTCAGCGCGGCGCTTGCCTTGGCCTCCGCCACCTCCTGACCCTTGGCATAGCCGTCGTTGAAGCCCTGCTCACGCGCCGCCGCCACGTCGACATCGGTCGCACGGCGGCCATTGGCCTCGGCGCGAAAGTCTGTCTCGAAGGTGAATCTGGCGGCGTTCATGCTGGTTTGCTCGACTTCAATAGATCAGTTCGTCTTCGGCATTGTTCTTGGCGATCATCAGTTCGCCCTTGTCGGCGAGGTCCTTGGCCATCTTCACGATCCGCGACTGGGCCTCATCGACCTCTTTCAGCCTGAGCGGCCCAAGGCTCTGCATGTCGTCCTGCAGGTTCTTGGCGGCACGCGCCGACATTCCGGAGAAGAAGAACTCCTTGGCCTTGTCGTTGCCGCCCTTGAGCGCGCGGGCGAGCGTGTCCTTGTCCACGACGCGCAGCAAGGTCTGGATACCTGCCGGATCGAGCTTCTGAAGGTCTTCGAAGGTGAACATGAGTGCACGGATCTTGCGCGAGGCATCCTTGCTGATGGCGTCAAGCGAGGACAGGAACCGCCCCTCCGTCTGCCTGTCAAAGGAGTTGAAAATCACCGCCATGATCTCATGCGGATCGCGCCGCTGGGTCTGCGTCAGGGTCGCCACGAACTCGGAGCGGAGGGTCTGCTCGATATGGTCGAGCGCCTCCTTCTGCACGTTCTCCATGCGCAGCATCCGCTGCACGCAGTCGATCGCGACATCTTCCGGCAGCATGCTCAGCACCTGCGCGGCATGGTCCGGCTTGATCTTCGAGAGCACGACCGCGACGGTCTGCGGGTATTCGTTCTTCAGGAAGTTGGCGAGAACGGCGGCCTCGATGTTGGCGAGCTTTTGCCACATGTTGCGGCCCGCCGGACCTCTGATTTCCTCCATGATGGCCGAGACCTGCGCCTTGGGCAGGATGCGCATCAGCAGCGCCTCGGTCCGGTCGTAAGTGCCCGTCACCGAGCCTGAATTCGACAGTTTCGCCACGAAATCGACCATGACACTCTCGACTGTCTCCGCTTCGATGGTGCCCAGTTCGGTCATCGAGCGCGACAGGATGCGGATTTCATGATCCTCAAGTTCGGTCCAGATCGGCTTGCCGAACTCGTCGCCCAGCAGCAGAAGGATGACCGCAGCCTTCAGTGGGCCGGTCAGCTGCTTCGACTGGGCATCGGCCGTGACGGCGCCTTTGCCTGAGCGGGGTGCGCTGGCCACGGCTCAGGCTCCCGATGGCTGTTCGTGAACCCATGAGCGCAGCACGGCCACGGCGTCAGATGGGTTCTGGTTGACCATGCCGCCGATCTTCTCGACCGATTGTGCCTTGATATTGCCCTTGATCTGCGCAAGCGCCAGCATGCGCTCCGACGGTGTGTCCGTGGACGAGGGCCCGGCCAGCATCTGCTGCCCCCCGGCAGCTTGGGGCAGGGACTGCATTCCTCCTGCGCCACCACCGCCGCCCTCAGCCCCGCCACCATCACCATTGCTGCCCTTCGGCTTGTCGGGTGAGAGGACCTGCTTGAGCAGCGGTCGCACCACTGTGAGCAGGACGATCAGCGTCAGAAGAATAATGACGCCAAGCTCGATGGCGCGCAGGATGTCCTCCTTGGTGAAGGACAGCAGCTGCTGCATCAGTGTCTGTTCCTTCAGTTCGATCTGTTGCGGCGCGTCGGCGAAGCGCAGGTTGACAACCTCGACCTGGTCGCCGCGCTGGCGGTCAAAGCCAATGGCCATGCGCACAAGCGCGCCGATCCGGTCGAGTTCCTCCTGCGGACGCGGCTGATAGACCGCGTCCCCCCCTGCAGCAGGACGGACATAGATGCCGTCGACCAGCACGGCGACCGACAGACGGCGGAGCCGGCCGCCCTCCAGCACTTCGGTCCGCGTCGTGCGGGAGATTTCGAAATTCGTGATTTCCTCGTTCTTGCTGCTCTGCTCGCGGGTCTGGGCCTGTCCACCGCCCTGCCCCTGCGCTCCCGGCAGTTCGTTCCCGACCGTCACGCCTTGCGCGCCCGGCTCGCTGTTGGCGGAGCTTTCGGTGCGGCTTTGGGTCGAGCGCGCCACCCTGCTTTCGGGATCGAAGGTCTCGGAGCGGCTTTCGACGCGGTTCATTTCCAACTGGGCGCTGACCTGAACCCGTGCGCGGCCAGAGCCGACCACGCTCGCCACGATTTCCTCGATCTGGGCCTTTACGCGGCGCTCGATGGTGGTCTGGCGGTCGTCGCCGACGGATCCGGCCATTGCGCCCGCGTCGCCCTGCGCCCCGTCGGCCAGAAGCCGGCCGCCCTCATCGACGATCGAAACCCGCTCGGGCTTGAGACCTTCGACCGCAGACGCGACCAGGTGGCGGATCGCCCTGATCTGGCCCGCTTCCAGATCCCCACGCAGCTTCAGCACGATCGAGGCACGCGGCGGCTCGCGGTCACGCTCGAACAGCTTGCGTTCGGGGATGACCAGATGGACGCGCGCGTTCTGCACCCGTCCGAGGCCGCGGATGGTGCGGGTCAACTCGCCTTCGAGAGCGCGCAGGTGATTGATGTTCTGCACAAAGCTCGTGGACGAGAACGCGTCGCCCTTGTCGAAGATCTCGTAGCCCACGCCGCCGCCCGATGGCAGCCCCTTGGAGGCGAGTTCCATGCGGATGCGCGGGATGTCGCCACGCGGCACCAGAATGGCTGAACCGTCGCCGCGCGACTCATACTTGATGTTCCGCGTTTCAAGGTCCTTGACGATCTGCGCCGCGTCCTGAAGCGACAGGTCGCTGTAGAGCAAACCCATTGTTGGCTGCGAGAAACGGAACATCACGAAGCCGAAAAAAACCAGAAGGGCAGCCGCCACCGTCAGCATGGCGGCAAGCCGGCCGGCACCCAATCTGCTGAACTGCTGAACCAGGCTGTTCACGCCATTGCCTCACACCAACCAAAGGACCGGTTCCCGGCCCGCATCGTACGGACCCGAACGAACAGGTAGGCAAGTTTTTCCCGGCATGCGGTTAGCAGGTGGTTAACAGAATGAGGCTGCGCACAAAAATAAGCCGTTTCCGGCGCAACTGCGCTGAAAACGGCTTAGCCAATCGTTAACGGGCTGAACTGGTGGGCTTACTGCCGATAGTGCTGAATGCGCGTTGTGCGCAGGCCGGCGAGGCCGTGCTGGTCGATGGAGAGCTGCCAGCTGAGGAATTCTTCGGTGGTCAGCGTATAACGCTGGCACGCATCCTCAAGGCTGAGCAAGCCACCGCGCACCGCCGCAACAACCTCGGCCTTGCGGCGGATCACCCAGCGATGGGTGCCCGGAGGCGGTAGATCGGCGATCGTCAACGGGCTCCCGTCGGGGCCGATGACATACTTCACTCGTGGTCTAAGGCCCTCGGTCATTTCACGCTCACACAACTCTACAGACCAATGTCCGGAGTACAGTACGCGCATGCCGCTTAAAATTTGCCTAAGGCCATCCGGCCCGCCGGAAGCAACGGATTTGCTCTGGGCCGCCGCTGTCATCCCCGGCTCCCGCACGGTTACAGGCGGCTCACGGATTTGACCTTGTCGACGGGAATGCGAGCCGTCCCGATCACCAGGACCGGGGTGTCCCCGCTGAAGTCGGCGCCATCGACGATACCGGTCACCTCGGTCTTCACATCGATGCGATTGCGCTGTGCGTCGGTCGCGTCGACAACGATCGAATAGTCACCATCAGGCGCGTTGAGGCCGACCGCCTTGCGGCCGTCCCATTTGAAGGTCTGCGCCCCTGCGGTCAGCGTGACTGTCTTGGTCTGCACGATGTTGCCGCTCTTATCCTTGATCGTGACGGTGGCGTTGCCGCCGCGCGGCGCGTCCAGGCGCCATTCGGCGGCATTGTCCCTCAGTCGGCTGGTCGAGCCGTCCATCGTCACGCGGTTGCCCACAAAGCCCATGGCGTTGGCGGTGCTCGTCGACTTGCTCATGCTCAGCAGAGAGGTCAGCGTCTCGTTCTGCTTCAGCTGCTGCTCGACCTGCGCGAACTGGACAAGCTGCTGGGTGAACTGGTTGGTGTCGAGCGGCGACGTCGGGTCCTGGTTCTTGAGCTGTGTCGTCAGGAGCTGCAGGAACTGGTCGAAATTGCCGGCAATCTGGGCGCGCTCGCTCTTTTTGGCGGTCGACGTGGTTGCGGCGGCGTTCGAAGCGGACTGGGCGGCTGCAATCGTGGTCATGGGCTTGGCTCCTCAGATCGAACGGTCGAGCGCGCCCAAATGCAGCGAGCGGCGGACCGACATGTCGGCAGGCAGGACAATCGGGGCGGCGGCAGCCTTGCGCGTCCGCCCGCTGATGTCATCGCGGAAGGCCTCGCCACGCTGCTGGTTCGATTGCTGCCCGTGATCGCGCAAGGTGATGTCGATGCCGTTGTCGCTTGACTTGAGGCCAGCCTGCTCGAAGGCGCGTTCGAGCGTCTTCGCCTCGCGTTGCAGCAGGTGCAGCGTCTCGACACGGTCCACAATGATCTTGGCGCTGACCGACTTGTCGTCCCCGATCTCGAGCCGGACGTCGACGCGCCCGAGCTCTGCCGGGTCGAGCCTGATCTGGAACTCACGTGCGCCCTGCAAGGCACGCAACCCAATTTCAACCGGCACGGCGCCGGGCGGGATCGGCTTGGCGAGGTACGCCTCCGCCCCTTCCGGCCGGCCTGGCTGGACCAAGGGTGGCGGCAGCGCGTCAGGATTGGCCGCAGACTGCAGGGTCAACACAGGCGTGCCAGGTTCAGGCCCTTCGCCAGGCCGATGCGCGGCGGCTTGCGCGGCCTGTGCCTGCTGCGGCTGTTCAGCGCGCTGCGCCAGCTCGGACGCGCCCTTGTCGCCCACCATAACCTCGACCGGTGGCCCGTCTGCCGGCTTCTCGGCGCTGGCGCCGGCCGTCAGGGCGGCCTGCGGCTGTTCGGCGCGCTGCGCCAGCTCGGACGCGCCCTTGTCGCCCGCCGTCACCGCGACCGGTGGCCCGTCTGCCGGCTTCTCGGCGCTGGCACCGGCCATCAGGGCGGCCTGCGCCTGCTGCGGTTGTTCGGCGCGCTGCACCAGCTCGGACGGGCCCTTGTCGCCCGCCGTCAGGGCGGCCTGCGCCTGCTGCGGTTGTTCGGCACCCTGCACCAGCTCGGACACGCCCTTGTCGCCCGCCGTCAGGGCGGCCTGCGCGGCGGGCTGTTGTGAGAGCACCATCGTCTCATCCGTCGCGGTCAGCCCGGCAGGAAGCGCAGTAACCACGGCTTTGCCTCCCCCCGACGGCGCCGGGGCCGATACAAGTGCGTCGCTTGCCTGCGAAACGGCAGCATTGGGCACCCGAGCTTCTATCCCTTGCACCAGCTGGCCTACGGCCATCACCATCTCAGCAGCCAGCGGGACGGGGAGCTGGGAGGGGGCTGCCATGGCCAGTGCAACGGACTGTGTCTCGGTCGCAACATTTGCATCCACGGCCGGATTCGGATCGCTGATCACCGCTTGCGCATGCCCGGATGCGTTTTCGGACTTGGAGGCTGTCTCGGTCGCCCCCTTGTCCTGAGGACTCTCCGTCGATGACAGAGCGTTGTCGCGGCCGGTTTCGGGGCTTTCCGTCGCAGGCGCCTGCGGTGCAGTCTTGCCCATCTTGATGGGTGCACGCGGGGAGGCCTCGGGGGAGCGCGCCTCAGGCGGCAACGCGAACACCCGCTCCTGAGCGGCACGGTCTTCGGCGCGCGCTGGCGCGGCCGGGCGGGCAGGCAACGGATTGGGCAGGCTCAAGGCGGCGGCGCTGATACTCAACTTGTGCTCTCTTTCTGACGGGTCACTCCGGTACCCGAGCAAGCATCGCGCCAGCCCTGTTCTCTCCTCAAGGTATTGTCAAAAAAAGACTTTCTTGAAACGTCCACCATCCAGCACGGCCATGCGAGGCAGTTTTGTGCTGGCAGCGCGGCAAGTTCTGCCGCCCTGCCGGCGTCTGCATGACATCCAAACCGGCTGGCATCGGCTCATGAACGGCCCTATATGATGAGCCATCGTCATTCGACAGCGCTACAAACCAGGATCAGGGGCCTTTGCCGAACTCGCTGGACATCGCCAAGGCTCCTCATGAAACCCGCGTCGTCGTGGCGATGTCGGGCGGGGTGGATTCCTCCGTGGTTGCGGCGCTCCTCAAATCCCAGGGCTATGAGGTCATCGGGGTCACGCTGCAGCTTTACGATCATGGTGCTGCCGTGCACCGGGCTGGTTCGTGCTGCGCCGGGCAGGATATCCATGACGCCCGCCGCGTGGCAGAGGCCATCGGCATTCCCCATTACGTGCTCGACTACGAAAGCCGCTTCCGCAATGAGGTGATGGAGCGCTTTGCCGACAGCTACCTGTCCGGCGAAACCCCGATCCCCTGCGTCGACTGCAACCGAACGGTCAAGTTCCGCGATCTGCTCGGCCTTGCCCGCGAACTTGAGGCCGATGCCCTGGCGACGGGCCACTATGTCGTCTCCAAAGCCGGATCCGACGGCCGCCGCACGCTGCACCGCGCCGCTGATGAAGGCCGCGACCAGAGCTACTTCCTTTATGCCACAACGCAGGACCAGCTTGACCTTCTGCGCTTCCCGCTTGGCGCATTGCCGAAGAGCCGCACCCGCGAGCTGGCGGCCGAACTCGGCCTCGCCATCGCCGACAAGCCGGACAGCCAGGACATCTGCTTTGTCCCCTCGGGCCGATACGCCGATGTCATCGAGCGGCTCAGACCAGGCGCATCACGGCCCGGCGAGATTGTCGACCTGGGCGGCCAGGTGCTCGGCCATCATGATGGCATTCTTCGCTTCACGGTCGGCCAGCGCAAGGGCATCGGCGTAGCGGCGAGCGAAGCGCTCTATGTCGTCAGGCTGGATGCCGACACAGCGCGCGTCATCGTGGGGCCGCGCAGCGCGCTCGCGACGAAAACCGTTCGGGTCAGGGACATGAACTGGCTTGGCGCGGACCTGCCCGGCGATGTGATCGACGGCATCGAGGTTGCGGCCCGCGTCCGCTCGACCCGTGCGCCAAAGTCGGCCCTGCTGCGCCGCATTGGCGGCGAATGGCTGGTGGAATTGCTTGATGCCGAAGAAGGCGTCGCGCCGGGACAGGCCTGCGTGCTGTATGACAGCGCCCGGCCGGATGCGCGCGTGCTTGGCGGCGGCATCATCCAGCCGGTCGCTCGGGCCGCGGCCAACCCGCCCGCGGCTGCGCTCGCCGCTAGTGCCTGACAGACCCAGAACGGACCTCCCCTTCCATGCCGGTGACCTATGACCTTGAGGGCCAGAAGCGCGTTTATCGTGTCTGGGCGAAGTTCTACGACAAGGTCTATGTCCAGTTGCTGGCGCGCGCCCAGCGCGAAGCGGTCGACGCCGCGGTGGCCTGCGGGCGCGATATCCTGGAGATTGGCGTCGGAACGGGGCTGACCCTGCCCTATTTTCCCGCCGACAAGCGCGTGGTTGGCGTCGATCTGTCCGAAGACATGCTCCAGGTCGCCAGTCGCAAGGTGCGTGAACGCGGCCTTTGCGCCGTCATCGGGCTCTGCGTCATGGACGCATGCCGCCTGGGTTTTGCCGACGAGGCGTTTGATGCCGTCACCGCCCAGTTCGTGATCACGCTGGTGCCTGACCCGGAACAGGCGCTGGACGAAATGGACCGCGTGCTCCGGCCTGGCGGCGAAATCGTGATTTCAAGCCGTCTGGTGGCGTCTGAAGGTCCGGGCGCGGCATTCTGGTCGGCGCTCGCGCCGCTGGCCAAGAAAGTCGGCTGGAGCACGGATTTCAAGGTCAGCCGCATCACGGACTGGGGCCAGCGCACCGGCCGCTATCAGACAACCCATGTCGGCAAGGGCTACTTCAAGGTGGTCAGGCTCAAAAAGCGCGCGGCGCGCCCCTGAGCAACTGGTAGCAGTGACCAGACTTGAACTGGTGACCTACGGGTTATGAATCCGTCGCTCTAACCAACTGAGCTACACTGCTGCCGCCGGTGCGTATAGCCAGCATGATGGAGCGTTTCAACCCCGCTTCGCAAATTCGCTCACGCGGCCGACTGAATTCTGGAGGCCGGCTCGACCTGAGCGGTGGCACCGCGGTTCGTCATGTCGGCATACATCGCCTTGATCATGGTGCTGGCCGTCTTCTCGAACAGGAAGGGCAACAGCGCGTGGACAAAGGCCGCGCATGACGCGAGGAACAACCGCCCCGAATAGCCCATCGCATGGCCGAAGTGCTGGCCAAAGCTCTCGCCGAGGGCTTCCGGATGACGGGTGAAGGGGTTGGACATCGCGCTCTTCCATGACAACGACCGAATTCTAGCCGGAAGCGCCAGGAAACTTGTCCCGAATGTCTTGATGGATTGCGCGAGAAACGCAATTGTTTCTCGCAAAAGGAGGAAATTTCGTGATAAAATCCCATCAGATTGACATGATTGACAAACGCATCCTCACCGAATTGCAGCGCGATTCGGATCTGTCCCTGGATGCGCTGAGTGAAAGGGTTGCCCTGTCGCGCAATGCCTGCTGGCGGCGCGTCCAGCAGCTTGAGACTGCCGGCGTCATCAGGGGCCGCGTGGCGCTGCTCGAACCGCGCGAACTCAACCTCGGCCTGTCGGTCTTCATCGTGGTGCGCACCGGTCGGCACAATGCAGACTGGGCGCGCGCATTCCGCACCGCGATTGCCGAGCTTCCCGAAATCATCGGGGCCTACCGCACGGCGGGCGATATCGATTACATCCTTCGCGCCCGCGTGCCGGATGTGGCGGCCTATGATCGCCTTTATCAGCGCCTGATTGCGCGGGTCGACATGACCGATGTCTCCGCCAGCTTCGTGATGGAGCAGATCAAGGACACCCACGAACTGCCGATGACCTATCTGCCCTGACCGTGCGGTCAGAAGCTGAGTTGCACCTTCATGGCCTGCGAACGGTCGCCCGCAAGTTCAAAGGCCACCAGCGCATCATCGACGGTCATCGTGTGGCTGATCAGCGGCTTCACATCGACCAGCTTCCGGCTGATCATCCTGACGGCCAGCCCGAACTCCGCGTGGAAGCGGAACGTGCCGCGCAGTTCGATCTCCTTGGCGACCACGGTGTTGAGCGGCAGGCTCACCTCGCCGCCCAGCCCCAGCGTCACGATGACCCCGCCCGGACGCACCACGTCAAGCGCGGCGCGCAGCGCGTGGCCGTTGCCGGATGCCTCGAGACAGACGTCGAACTGTCCCTTGTCGGCCTTGTAGGGCTCCAGCGCCGCCGGATGCGCAGCCGTGTTCAGCCCCGCATCCGCCCCGGCGGCCCTGGCATAGGCCAGGGGCTGGTCGGCAATGTCGGTGACGACGATCTCCGCCGCTCCGGCCCGGCGCGCCGCGATCGCCGCCAGCACGCCGATCGGGCCGGAGCCGGTGACCAGCACACGTGCGCCCAGAAGCGGCCCGGCGCGTCTGGCCGCATGCAGGCAGACCGCCAGAGGCTCCGCCATGGCCGCCTCGCCGAGGCTGACATCGCCCGTCACCTCATGGACCTGCACAGCTTCGCAGACCACCGATTCCCGAAACGCCCCATGCACATGGGGAAAGCGCATCGCGCTGCCATAGAACCGCATGTCGAGGCAGTGCTGCTGCAGGCCGCGCTGGCAGAAGCGGCAAACGCCGCAGGGCAGGCTGGGGCTGACCGCAACCCTTGCGCCGACCGCCACATGCGAGACCCCCTCGCCCAGCGCCTCGACGGTCCCGGCGACCTCATGGCCAAGCACCATCGGCTCCTTCAGGCGTATCACGCCGAAGCCGCCATGCTGGTAGTAGTGCAGGTCAGAGCCGCATATCCCGCCCGCGCCGATCCGCACCCGCACCTGTCCCGGGCCTGGCACGGCCACCGCAACATCGGCGATGCGCAGGTCGCGCGCGGCATGGATCATGACAGCCTTCATCGGCCTCTCCCTGTTGTTCAATCTTGCGCATCCGCGACGGGTGACGAATCCGTGCCAGTCTGATTAGGATCGCGCGGCATGGGGGACAGATGATGACATCAACATTGTTCGATCTGAAAGGCCAGATTGCACTGATCACCGGCTCGAGCACGGGCATCGGCCATGCGCTGGCGGCAGGCTATGCGGCGGCAGGTGTCCATGTGGTGCTCAACGGCCGCGATCAGGCACGCCTCGACAGCGCCGCGGCCAGCCTGCGCGCGGCGGGGCATGAGCTCAGCACGAGCCGTTTCGATGCAGCCAGCAGCGCCGAAGTCGGACCGGAAGTCGAGCGCATCGAAGCCGAAGTCGGCCCGATCGACATCCTCATCAACAATGCCGGGATGCAGAAGCGCGGCCCGCTGGAAGACTATGCCGAAGAGGACTGGTCGCGCCTGATGCGGACCAACCTCGACAGCGTTTTCGTGGTCTCCAAGGCAGTCGTGAAGGGCATGATCGCCCGCCGGCGCGGCGTGATCATCAACATCTGCTCCGTCCAGAGCGAACTGGGGCGCCCCGGCATAGCCCCCTACACCGCCTCCAAGGGCGCCGTGAAGATGCTGACCAAGGGCATGGCAATCGACTGGGGCCAGTATGGCATTCGCGTCAACGGAATCGGTCCCGGCTACTTCGATACCGAACTGAACAAGGCGCTGGTGGCCGACCCGGCATTCTCCGGCTGGCTCACCAACCGCACGCCCCTTGGCCGCTGGGGCAAGGTCGAAGAACTGGTGGGCGCAGCGATCTTCCTCGCCTCCGATGCCGGCTCGTTCGTTACCGGCCATGTGCTCTATGTCGATGGCGGCGTGACGGCGCGGCTTTGACGCGGCTCAGGCTCCGATCGCGTCCAATTCGTCGCCAAGCACGTCACGCGCCCATTTGAAGGCGTTGTTGGCGGCCGGCACGCCGATATAGACGGCGGCCTGAATCAGGGCGGCGCGCAGCTCGTGCAGGGACACGCCATTGTGCAGGGCGGGCCTGAGATGGAGCTTGAACTCCTCCTCGCGGTTGAGCGCGATCATCGTCTGCAGGGTCAACAAAGAGCGCGTTTTCCACGGCAGCGTCGCATCGCCCCAGACCTCACCCCAGGCAGTGCGCATGATGAACTCCTGCCAAGGGGCGCTGAACGCGCCGGCACTGGCCAGCGAGCGCTCGACATGGGCGGCGCCCAGAACCGCCTTGCGGTTGGCAAGACCATCCTCCAGCGCCGCCGGGCGCTGGGCCGGCGAGCCAAGGCGGTCGCGGTTGAGATCGAGCCACGCCGTCAGCAGCGCGTTGACCTGATCGGGCTGCTCGAGGTTCATGATGTGCGCCGCCGGGCTGAGGCGCACGAGCCCAGCCCCGGCAATGGCGTCACGAATGGCGTCCTGCAGGGCAGGCGGCGAGGCCGGATCGTCGGCCCCTGAGAACACCAGTGTCGGTGCCGTGATACCTTTCAGGCCAGCCATCAGATCAAGGTCGCGGATGGCGTCACAGCAGGCCGCATAGCCTTCGCGCGGCGTCCCCAGCAGCATCGCTTCAGTGCTGGCATAAAGCGCGGGCTGCAGCCTGGCAAAGCCCGGTGTGAACCAGCGCTGCAGGATGGTCGACGCGAAGGCCTCGACACCGCCCTTGCGAACGATTGCGGCGCGCTCGACCCAGGACGCGGGCGCAGCCGTCAGGGCAAAGGTCGCCATCGGGGTCAGCGAGGCCACCAGATCCGGCCGCCGGATCGCCAGCGCCATGCCGGTCATGCCGCCCAGTGACAAACCGACGACATGCACCATCGCCTTGCCGAAGACATGCTCGATCAGACCGGCGAGGTCATCGGCCAGATCATTGATCCCGAAAGGCCGCTCCGACACCGGTGACTGGCCGTGGCCGCGCGTGTCGTAACTGAGGCAGCGGAACCGACCGGTCAGCGCCGCCAGTTGCGGCGCCCACATGGCGCGGTTCGTGCCCAGCGAATTGGAGAACACCACAGGTGGCGCACCGGCCGGTCCACGCACCTCGTAGCTGAGCGTAACGCCATTGATCAGGGCTTCGGGCATGGCAGGCTTTCCGGGATGGCCAAGACAGGAGGTTGACGGGCGGGGCCCGAGGTCAAGCCTCAAAGAACACGGTTTCGTCGTCGCCGCCAAGCCTGATGGTGAACTCCCACAGGCCTTTGGCGACAGCGCTCGCCAGCAAAGAGCCGCGCCGTTCCTGCGGCACAAGCGCCAGGACCGGGTCGGCGGCCAGATCGTCCCGGCCGGCAAAATAGATCCGCGTGACAAGATGCCTGGTCATGCCGCGCGCGAACAGGGTGACGGCGATGTGCGGCGACTGTGGCGCGCCATCGAACGTCGGCACGATACCCGGCATGATCGTGTCGAACGCGAATGCGCCATGGGCGTCGGTCGGGCAGCGGCCAAAGCCGCAAAAGCCATTGGCGGCAGGTTTGGGCGAGGCGGGATGCGCATAGGCTCCGTTGGCGTCCGCCTGCCAGATTTCCAGCATGGCGTCTGGAATGGGTGCGCCGTCCGCGTCAAGGACGCGGCCCTCGATGCGAAGCCTTTCGCCGCCCGGCCCCTCCTTGGTCAGGTCAGCGGTGAAGATCTCGCGCACGCCATAGGTTTTCGGCGTCAGCATGAAGTGAAAGAACGGCCCGACCGTCTGCGATGGCGTCAGCTCGTGGGCCGGGGGCAGCTGCTCAGTCATCGTGGGGCTCCTCCATCGGCGTGGCCTGCTGCCCGCGCAGGACGATGTCGAACTGGTAGCCCAACGCCCACTCAGGTTCGGTGACCGACAGCTCGAAGCGCGCGATCAGGCGATTGCGCGCCGCCTCGTCCGGGATCGAGTTGACGATGGGATCGAACGCAAGCAGCGGATCACCCGGAAAATACATCTGTGTCACCAGCCGGCTGAGAAAGCTGTGTCCGAACAGCGACAGATGGATGTGCGCCGGACGCCACGCGTTGTGATGGTTGCGCCAGGGATAGGCGCCGGGCTTCACGGTCACGAAACGGTAACGCCCGTCCGAATCGGTCAGGCAGCGGCCCGCGCCGGTGAAGTTGGCGTCGAGGGGCGCCGGATGCTGGTCCTTCACGTGGATATAGCGGCCAGCGGCATTGGCTTGCCACACCTCGATCAGCGTGTCGGGTACGGGACGGCCATCCTCGTCCATGACGCGTCCGGTGACGATGATGCGCTCGCCAAGCGGCTCGCCGGCATGTTGCCGTGTCAGGTCGGCTTCACCGGGCACGACGCTGTCATGACCATAGACCGGACCGGTCACTTCGGTCAGTGCGTGCGGCAACAGGATCAGCGGCTTGGACGGCGCGCGCCGGACAGTGCTGGCATACGCTGGAGACAGGGACGGCGGGTGCGCCTTCAGCCCGTCGAGCGGATAGATCAGCCTCGTCATTGCACCCTCCGTCACGCAGCATGCGCCTGTTTGGTGCGCGCCTGAAGATCGCGCAAGACAGCCAGCTCATTGTCGGTCGGAGCTGGCGTCAGGCCGACCTGGGCCGCATAGTGCACCGGCCAGCCGCATTGTGCCTGGATCATCTCGCGCGTCACCCCCGGATGGATTGCCGTGACAATCAACTCGCTGGTCTCTGGATCGGGTTCGAACAGGCAAAGGTCGGTGATCAGCCGCGTCGGCCCCTTCGTGGACAGGCCCAGCGCTTCGCGCGAGCCCTTGCCGGCGCCATGCCCCATCGAGGTGATGAAAGGCAACTTCGCCATGAAAGCGCGCGGGTTCATCGCCATGATGATGAAGACCTCGCCGCAACTCGATGCGATCTCGGGCGCACCACCGCCGCCGGGAAGCCGGACTTTGGGATTGGCATAGTCGCCGACCACCGTCGTGTTGAGATTGCCGAAGCAATCGATCTGCGCGCCGCCCAGAAAGCCGAGCGTGATGCGCCCGCCCTGCAGCCAGTAGCGGAACATCTCCGGCACGGACACGGTGGTCAGCGCCGTGTCACACAACTCGCCATCGCCGATCGAGAGGGGCAGGACGTCCGGCCGCGTGCCGAGTGTGCCTGACTCGTAGATCAGCGTGATGCCCGGCGCATGGGTCAGCCGCGCCAGATTGCAGGCTGCGGACGGTGCGCCGATGCCCACGAAGCAGATATCGCTGGTCCTGAGGAAGCGGGAGGCGACGATGGTCATGATCTCGGTGGGGGAATAGCTCATGTGCTGTCCTCAGGCGCTCTGCCCGGCCCCGAAGGCCAGGCCTGCAAAGCTGTCCGCCGATGCCTCCAGCACGTTCGCCTTCATCCAGGCTGCGAAGGTCTCGCGCTCGCGCGCGATCGCGTCCCAGCCGATGTAGAAGGCGTTGGCCCGCTTGTAATAGCCGTGGGCATAGGAGGGATAGGCCCCGCCCGGAACATGGACGATCGCTCCGATGGTCCAGCGCGGCAGGATCACGGCATTGGCGCTGCGCGGCCCGAAATCATCGACGATCTCCTCGACGGTGACGATCGACGACCTCGCCGCAAGAACAGCTTCCTTCTGCACGCCGACGATGCCCTCAAGCAGGACATTCCCCTGCCGGTCAGCCCTCAGCGCATGGATGATCGCCACATCGGGCCGGATCGCGGGAACCGTGGCCAGGACCTCGCCGGTATAAGGGCAGGTCACGGAGCGGATGTTCGGATTGACCTTCGGCAGGTCCACGCCCTTATAGCCGCGGAACACCGCGAAGGGCAGGTTGGCCGCGCCGGCCTCGTAGGCGTTGGCCATCGCGGCATGGCTGTGCTCTTCCAGGTCGAGCCGTTGCGGGAAGCCGTTCTCGACCGCGTCGCGCATCCTGTGCAGCGAGCCGACGCCGGGATTGCCGCCCCAGGAGAACACCATCTTGCGCACCAGGCCCATGCCGATGAGCTGGTCATACAGAATGTCCGGCGTCATCCGGATGATGGTCAGCTCGCGCTTGCCCTGCCGGATCACCTCGTGGCCGGCGGCATAGGGGATGAGGTGCGTGAAGCCTTCCATCGCAACGCTCTGGCCATCGCGCAGATGTTGTTCGACAGCAGCGCTGAGGGACATGAATTCGGCCATCGTGACGTTCTCCCGCCCGTGGCCATGCTGCCCAAGCGCATCGCCGCCCTTGCACCATGCCGATCCCGCCGAGGGCGCGCAATGATATGTGCGTACAGCGGCTTGATGTTCGCTCTTCGAACAATTACGGATCAGAACACGATGGCCCCAGCGGGATGACGAAACGCACGCCATGGTCCTGAAACTTGAAACGGTCGGATCCTTCAGCCGGGGCCTCGCTGTCCTGCGCAGCTTTGCCGGGGTGCGCAGCCTCACCATCACCGATGTCGCGGACCGAACCGGTCTGACCCGCGCCGCCGCCAGGCGCTTTCTTTACACGCTGTGTGGCGAGGGTCTGGCGCGCACCGACGGCAAGAACTTCGAACTGACAGCAGCCGTGCTCGAACTCGGCCACGCCTACCTGTCCGGCATGTCGGAGCTGGAAACTGTCCGCGACATCCTGCAGGACCTGACGCTGGAGATCGGGGAGTCCGCCTCGGCGGCCACCCTCGATGGCCACGACATCGTCTATGTCGCCCGCTCGCCGGCCCGCCACCGCATCATGACGGTCGGCCTTGCCGTGGGCTCGCGCCTGCCGGCCCATGCCGCATCCATGGGACAGGCCCTCCTGGCGCAGATGCACCACAATGAACTGGAGGCCTTCCTGCAGACCTCGCAGCTGCAGGCGCTGACGCCAAGGACCCTGACGACAAGGGCCGCGCTGAAAGAGCGCCTCACGCTCGTCAGGATGCGCGGCTACGCCGTTGTCAGCGAAGAGCTCGAAATCGGGCTGCGCGCGATCGCGGTGTCAATCGAAGGCCGGCCGCGCAATGCGACGCTGGCCATCAATCTCAGCGCGCAATCGGCGCGCATTTCGGAACCCGAGATGATCAAGACCTACCTGCCCCGGCTGATGCACGCCGCGCGCCGCATCCAGCTCAGCGGCGGCTGATCGGGTCAGGTGCCTGACACCAGATAGCCTGAAATGGCGGCTGTGAGGGCCTCGGCATGCGCGAGATTACCCGGATTCGACGCCATTAGCGCAGACATCACCGCCTCGATAACCAGCATCGCCGCGCTGGATGAACTCGACAGCACGGGGTGGCTGGCTTCGGCGAGCAGCAGCACATCGGCATGGGCTGCGAGCGGCGAGGCCGGCGAATCCGTGATCGCGATGACCTGGGCGCCCTGATCGCGGCCATAGGCCGTGAGCTGCACCACATCGCGGGCATAGCGCGGTAAGGAGATGGCCACCAGAAGGTCGCTCCGATCGAGCCGCATCAGCTTGCCGGCGGCGATTTCGGTGCCGCCATAGTCGACAACATTGATCACGGACGGCAGGAAGGGCTGCAAGCCGAGCGTCAGGTAGCCGGCCAGATGGGCGCTGAGGCCAAAGCCCATCACATAGACGGCGCGCGCTGACACCAGCCGCGTCACCACATCGGCGAGCAAACCCGCCGTCAGCGCTTCCGCCGTCGCCCGGATGTTGGACATGGTCGACTCAAGCCCCTCGGCCGCCAGGGCTCCCTCAGGCCCGGCCCTGAGGAAGCTGTCCTTCAGCTTCTCCACCGGCTGCAGGACCGCCTGCAGCGTGGCCGCCAGCTCATGCCGGAACTCGGCATATCCGGCGTGACCGACACCGCGCGCGAAACGGCTCAAGGTGGCGCTCGAAACCCCGGCTGCGCCCGCGACATCCTCGATGCTGGCCGCTGCGGCCCGCACCGGATTGCGCAACAGGTAGTCGGCGATCCGCTTGTTCGACGCCGAACCATTGCGCTGTTCCTTCGCCAGGACCTTGCCCAGGGCAGACGCTGCAAAGGCGAGGCCCGGAGCCCGGCCACGCAAGGCTTGAGGATCGATAATTTTCATGACTTGTTTTTCTGCAAATTTCCGATCATGGTCAAGCATCCTCTTGATCACACCCGGGAGACAGCCGTGATCCGCACGATTCTCATTGCCGCCGCCTTCGCAGCACTCACGACCACATCCACCCTTGCCCAGCAGGCGCTGCGCATCGGAGTCGAAGGCAACTACCCACCCTTCTCGTCGATTTCACCGGATGGCAAGCTCTCAGGCTTCGACATCGACATCGCCAACGCCGTCTGCGCCGAGCTGAAAGCCTCCTGCACCCTCGTGCAGCAGGAATGGGACGGCATGCTGCCGGCCCTCAACGCCCGCAAGTTCGACATGATCGTCGCCTCGATGACGATCACCGAAGAGCGCCTCAAGGCTGTCGATTTCTCGAACCCCTATTATGACGTGCCCTCGCGCTGGGTCGGCAAGGTCGGTTCGTTCCCTGACGTGAAGCCGGAGACCCTCAAGGGCAAGAAGATCATCGTGCTGCGCAACTCGCCGCGCGCCAGGTTCGTCCAGGACAATTACAAGGACAGCGAGATCCTGCTCGTCGCCAAGGAAACCGACGTTTACATGGAGCTCGCGGCCGGCCGCGGTGACATCGCCGTCGGCTCATCGGTGGTGTCCTCCGAAGGCTTCCTCAAGAAGCCCGAAGGCAAGGGCTATGGCCAGATCGGCGACACCTTCCGCATCGGCACGGGCGGCGGCGTCGGCATCGCGGTGCGCAAGACCGATGGCGACCTCAAGGCCCGCATCAACGAGGCGCTGAAGACCATCCGCGCCAACGGCACCTACAAGGCGATGGCGGCGAAGTACTTCGACTTCGACATCTTCGGCAGCTGAGCGAGCCAGCAACCGTGTCATCAACGGCCCCGTGCCGGTTGATCGTCACAGCTTGACCCGCACTCTTGCGCACGAAACCGGGGATGACCGGCATCAGGCCGGTCATGACATGCGGGCACCTCCATGATCCTGCACGGCTATCTGCCCGCCATCCTGGGGGGCCTGAAATCGACGCTCAGCGTGGCGGTGCTGTCCTTGCTGGTGGCCTGCGTCTTCGGCCTGCTTGGCGCAGCGGCCAAACTGTCGGAAAGCCGCCTGGCGCACTGGGCAGCCGACATTTATACCACGCTGATCCGCGGCGTGCCTGAACTGCTGCTGCTGCTGCTGCTGTTCTATGGCGGCCAGATCACCATCAACAATCTGGCCGACCGGCAGGGCTGGGGCTACATCGACATCAACCCGTTCATCGCCGGCATCCTGGTGCTAGGCTTCATCTTCGGCGCTTACCTCACGGAGACCTTCCGCGCCGCGATCCTCGCCATCCCGCGCGGCCAGATCGAGGCGGGGCATGCCTATGGTCTCAGGCCCCTGCAGGTCTTCTCGCGCATCGTGCTGCCGCAGATGATCCGCCACGCCATTCCGGGCTTCGCCAACAACTGGCTGATCATGGTCAAGGCGACAGCGCTGGTCTCGATCATTGGTCTTGATGACATGGTCCACCGGGCGAGCCTCGCGGCCTCCGCCACGCGTGAGCCATTCACCTTCTATGCGACCATCGCCGTGATCTACCTGGCCATCACCACCGTGTCGCTGGTCGGCCTGCATTGTCTGCAGAAGCGCTATTCCCTCGGCGTCAGAAAGGTCGATTTCTGATGTTCGACTGGCCTGTCGTCCTCGCCGCCCTGCCTGACTTCTTCAGGGGCCTGCGGGTCACCCTCATCCTGCTCGCCATCGCGCTGGCAACCGGCTTCGTCCTGTCGATCCCCCTCGCCATGGCCCGGGTGTCGCAGAACAAGTGGCTGTCAATGCCGGTGTTCCTCTTCACCTACGTCATCCGCGGCACGCCGCTGCTGGTGCAGATGTTCATGGTCTATCACGGCCTCGCGCAATTCGCGTGGATGCGCCAGAGCGCGGTCTGGTTCCTGTTCAAGGACGCCTGGTTCTGCGCCTGGCTGGTCTTCTCGATGTCGACGACCGCCTACACCACCGAAATCTTCGCTGGCGCTCTGCGCCAGACCCCTGCGGGCGAACTGGAGGCAGCCCAGAGCCTCGGAATGACGAAGCTCCAGATCTATGCCCGCATTCTCTGGCCCGGAGCGCTGCGTCGTGCGCTGCCGCAATACAGCAACGAGGTCGTCGGCCTGATGCACGCGACGGCTGTGGCCAGCACCGTGACGCTGGTCGAGATCACGCGGGTCGCCCGCGACGTCTACTACAACCACCTCAGCGTCACCGACTCGTTCGGCGTCGCGGCCATCTTCTACTTCGTCCTCACCTTCACCGTGGTCGGCATCTTCAAGCTGCTTGAAATGCGCTACCTGAAGCATCTGAACCGCAAGGTTTCCGGCCCGGTCGCGGCCCGGTAGCCGAACAAGGATTGCCCGGCGCAATGTTGACCAAGGTCCATCAGCTTCCCCCTCTCGCACCCGGCTCGGTCCACAGCCTTGTCATGCAGAGCTTCGGCCAGGAGGGCGCACGTCCCGAGGTCTACGTGCAGGCCGCGCTGCACGCCGACGAAATCCCCGGCATGATCTGTGCCGTGCACCTGCGCGAACGCCTGCTGGCGCTGGAAGCAGAAGGGATGATCAGCGGCCGCATCAACCTCGTGCCCGTCGCCAACCCGCTCGGACTCGGGCAGATTGTTTTTGGCCATGCCATGGGCCGCTTTGCGCTGGCTGACGGTGTCAATTTCAACCGGGACTATCCGCATCTGACGCCGGGCGTCGCCGCCCGCGTCGATGGCAGGCTCGGCGCCGACCCGCAGGCCAACACCGCCCTGATCCGGGCGGCGATCGCCGACGAGATCGCAGCCTGGACACCGTCGACGCAGGTCGGTGCGCTCAAGAAGCTTCTGGTGGGGCTCGCCGCCGGCGCCGACCTCATCCTCGATCTGCATTGCGATTCGGAAGGCGCCATGCATCTGTACACGCAGCCGACATCGGCGGATGTCTTCGCGCCGCTCGGAGCCTTCCTCGGCTCGCGCGCCACACTCACGGCGGTCGAGTCGGGTGGCGATCCCTTCGATGAGGTGTTCAGCCGGCCCTGGGTCGAGCTCGGCGCGCGGTTCCCAGACCATCCGGTTCCGCTCGCCAGCCACGCGGTCACGGTCGAGCTGCGCGGCCAGGCCGATGTCGGCCATGCCACCGGACGGGCCGATGCCGACGCGATTATCGCCTTTCTGCGCCATTGCGGCGTGGTGGCAGGCGCGGTGCCGCCGATCCCCGCCACCATGGCCGGCGTCACACGCCTGGCCAGCGCCGAACCGCTGACGGCCCCAGCATCCGGAATCGTCGCCTTCCATGTCGAGGCCGGAGCCATGGTCAAGGCGGGCGACGCGGTCGCCGACATCATCGACCCCATCAGCGGCGTGGTCACGGTGGTGACGGCGCAGTCCGATGGGGTGCTGTTCGCACGTGGCGCCAACCGCTTCACCACCGCCGGCAAGCGCCTCGGCAAGATTGCCGGAACCACCCTGAACCGCAGCGGCCGATTGCTGAGCCTGTGAGGACCTGATGCCGGATGCACCAGAAAAACTCCGCGCGGACAACATCAAGAAGCGCTTCGGCGCGGTCGAGGTCCTGAAAGGCATTTCGCTGAGCGCAAAGGCGGGCGACGTGATGGCAATGATCGGCGCCTCCGGCTCCGGCAAGAGCACGATGCTGCGCTGCCTCAACCTGCTGGAGCGGCCGAACGAAGGTCGCATCATTGTCGCGGGCGAGGAACTGAAGCTGACCCCGGACGCCTCCGGCGCGTTGGCGGCGCGTGATCCCAAGCAGTTGCAGCGGATCCGGGCGCGTCTGAGCATGGTCTTCCAGCAATTCAACCTCTGGGCCCACATGACTGCCCTGGAGAACGTCATCGAGGCACCAGTCCGGGTGCTCGGGCTGAGCCGGCCCGACGCGGTGACGCGCGCCGAGCGCTACCTTGAACGCGTGGGCGTGGCGCACCGCAAGGCCGCCTACCCGGCCCACATGTCCGGCGGCGAGCAGCAGCGCGTGGCGATCGCCCGCGCGCTTGCCATGGAGCCCGAGGTCATGCTTTTCGACGAGCCGACATCCGCGCTCGACCCCGAACTGGTCGGCGAAGTGCTGCGCGTCATGCGCAGCCTCGCACAGGAAGGCCGGACCATGATCGTCGTCACACATGAAATGAGCTTCGCGCGCGACGTCGCCAACAAGGTCGTGTTCCTGCATGGCGGCCTGATCGAGGAGCAGGGCGTTGCCCGCGAGGTGCTCAGCAACCCGCAGACCGAGCGCCTGAGAGGCTTTCTGGCCCGCACGCTCGGCTGATTGCTAGCGCTCTGCGGCGTAGCCGAACGCGCTCACGGGCTGTTTCGCAGTCTCGACCCAGACGCTCTTGGTCGTCGTGTAGGCATGCAGCGCTTCAAGGCCGGACGAGCGTCCATGCCCGGAAGCGTGGAAGCCGCCGAACGGTGACATCACGGAAATCGCCTTGTAGCTGTTGATCCAGAACGTCCCTGCCCTGACCTTCGCCGCCACCCGGTGCGCCCGCCCGACATCACGCGTCCAGACCGCCCCCGCCAGCCCGAACGCGGTGCTGTTGGCAAGCGCCACAGCCTCATCCTCGTCGTCGAAAGTCATGACCGACACAACCGGGCCGAACACCTCCTCGCGCGCGATCATCATGCCGGGCGTCACTGCGTCGAGGACGGTCGGGGCGTAGAAATGGCCACGCTCAAGGCCCGCCGGCCGCGCGCCGCCAGCCGCCACGGTGGCCCCTTCCAGCTGGCTCTCTGCCACCATCCCGCTGATGCGGCTCCACTGGCGCTGGTTGCTGATCGGACCGATCTGGGTCGCCTCGTCAAGCGGATCGCCGATCGGAATGCGCCTGGCGGCCTGCGCCAGCCGCGCCACCACCTGATTGCGGATGGCCCGGTGCACCAGAAGCCGCGAGCCTGCCACGCAGGATTGTCCGGCGCCTGAAAAGATCGCCGCCTGTGCGCCCAGCAGCGCCGGCTCGATGTCGGCGTCATCAAAGACGATGTTCGCCGACTTGCCGCCCAGTTCGAGGATCACCGGCTTGAGGCCCTGAGCGGCAGCCGTCGCGATGACACGGCCCGTGCCGACCGATCCGACGAAGACCACCAGGCGCGTCAGAGGATGGGCCACTGCGGAGGCGCCCGCCGTATGGCCGTGTCCGGCCAAGACGTTGACGAGACCCCTTGGCGCATCGGTGCGGGCAATCAGCACGCCGAGCGCCAGCGAGGTCAGCGGCGTCAGTTCAGATGGCTTCAGCACCACCGTATTGCCAGCCGCCAGCGCCGGTGCAATCTGCCAGCCGGCGGTGAAGAGCGGCGCGTTCCATGGCGTGATCTGGGTGACAACACCGTAGGCCTCGCGCCGGACATAGTTGAGATGGCTGGTCGGCACGGGAATGACCGAACCCTCGATCTTGTCGGCCCAGCCGGCATAGTACTCGAACATCTCGGCGACGCGCCCGACCTCGGCCCGCGCGTCGCGGATTGGCTTGCCCGCCGATATGGCCTCGATCTCGGCCAGCGCTGCGGCATGCTGGCGAACCTGCTGCCCGATGGCCCAGATGGCTCGTCCGCGGGCCGACGCGGTCAGCGCTTGCCAGAGCGGGAAGGCAGCCTCGGACGCCTGGACAGCCGCCTGCGCCGCGTCCGCGCCGCCATCGGCATAGGCCGCCAGCGGCAGTCCGGTAAAGGCATCGGTCAGCACAATCTCCCCGCCACCTCCGCCCTCGACAGCTCCGGCGATGACGCTGCCGATGCGGCTGCCTGGCAGGAAGACGGCCAAGAGTTCGGCCAAGCGTGCGGCGCGGTCCGGGTGCACCGGAGGATGGCTCATGGCCGTGTCCCCCGAACGGCTGGCAACGCGGTGATCCGGTTGAAATCCTCGCCATCCGCCAGCCCGGCCGCACTCTCTCGCCACAGCTTGGCCGCAAGCTCCGACATCGGCAGGTTGGCCCCGACCTGTGCAGCGAGCGCCGCCGCCAGCCCGACATCCTTGCGCATCAGCCCCATGGTGAAGCCAGAGTCGAAACGGCCGCTCTCGATCCAGCGCGGATAGTTGACCTCCGAGACCGCGCTGCGGCCCGAAGCGGCGTTGACGACCTTGAGAACGTCCGCGGCCGGCACCCCCGCCGCTTCCGACAGGCGCATGGCTTCCGACATGGTCAGCAGGTGGGACGCCACCAGAAGATTGTTGACCAGTTTGGCAACGTTGCCGGCACCGGAGGGGCCGACATGCAGCACCGTCGTGCCCATGGCGTCGAGCACGGTCCGGGCCATGGCGACATGGCCGGTGTCGCCGCCAATCATGATGGCCAGCGTCCCGGCGCGGGCGCCTGCCGGCCCCCCGGACACGGGCGCATCGAGAAAGCCGATGGACCTTGCGGCGCACAGGGCTGCCAGACGCCGCGATGTCGCCACCTCCGAGGTCGACGTGTCGATGATCACGGACCCGGGCGACGCGTGGGCCAGCAGGCCATCGGCGCCTTCGACCGTCGCCGCGACATCCCGGGCGAGCGGCAGCGAGAGCACCAGGATCGCGGCGCCGCGCGCCAGCGTGGGCAGGTCGGGCACGATCGTGACGCCGGCGGCCCTGGCAAGGGCGCAGCGCTCCGCCGACAGGTCATACCCCGCGACGGCAAAGTCCTTGCCAAGCAGCGTTGCGGCCATGCCAAGGCCCATGTTGCCAAGACCGACAACGGCGACGCCCGGGTCTTCGCTCGCCATGGGCCTACAGCACCAGAGATCCGGTGCCCGGCTTCGGATCGAGCGGGTAGAGCGGTCGCGTCACCCGCCTGTAGGGATGGGTCGCATAGTTCTGTGTCGAGGGTCCCTGCGTCTCGCTGTAGAGCACCCGCGAGGCGATCGGGCCGTAGGCGGCATGGAAATGCTGGGCCGACTTGACCACGATCAGGCTCTTCTTGCGCGGATCCACGCCGACCAGCGTGAACATCTCAAGGCCAAAGGCTTGCGTGCGGTGGTTCAGCACCACCACATCGATCTCGCCCCCGATCCGGAGGCAGGCCATGTCACCCATCGGCGTCTTGGCGTCCCCGAAGGACTGCAGGCCATCGCGTGCGAGACCGATCACCTCCACCTCGCAATCGACCGGCTTGTTGGACAGCTCGGAGGTCTTGCCGCCGATGCGAACCCTGAAACGCGCGCCCACGCCCATGGTGTGGGCGAAGGCCACCGCCTGCGGGTCCCACATCGGGGCGACGGCGCAGTTCCTCACACCACGCTTGATCAAGGCCTGCAGCCACATCGTGTTGTCGGACGCCGAGCCGCCGCCGGCATTGTCGGCAGGCTCGGCAATCACCACCGGCCCCTTGGAGGTGTCGACCGTGGCGGCCTGCCTCAGCGCCTGACCGATGCTCAGCAGCTTCGGCGAGGTCTTGCCGCGCAGCCCGACGATCTCCTTGCCGAGCCTCGTGGCCAGGGCGTCACCAGCCTTCTTGTTGTTGTCGGTGTAGACAAGAACCCGCGTGCCCATCTCCGGAACGTCGGCATGCGGGAAGCCGTGACCCAGCGACACCGACAGCACCCCGTCACGGCCCTCCAGCGCCGACATCCGGTCGACGAACGACCGGGTCGGCTCCATCGTGGTCGGAAAGAAAGCGATCATCCGGCAGTCATACAGGCTGGCCACCGGTCTGATCTCGCCGCGGATTGTCTTCAGCACGATGGTCAGAAGTTCCTCCGCCCGCGGCATGAAGTCGGTGTGCGGGTATTCCTTGTACAGGATGATGATGTCCGCGATGCTGACGCGCTTGTGCGTCAGGTGGCAGTGGGGATCGAGTTCCACCCCGATCACGCATTGCGGGCCGACGATCTTTCGCACCCGCTCCAGCACATCGCCCTCGACATCGTCATAGCCCTCGGCCACGAAGGCGCCATGCATGCCGAGCAGGACGCCGTCGAGCGGCATCGCCGCCTTGATCTCGCCCAGGATCGTGTCACGCATGTGCTCATAGGCCGACCTGGCGCAGGCGCCCGAAGGCTCGGTGCCGAACCCTGATCCCTCGATCAGCGTGAAACCCTCCTGCCGCGCCCGGCGGCGGCCGGCGTGCAGCGGCGCCGTATAGTGATGCGGGATCTCGGGGGCCTGCCCCGGTCCGTGATGATACGCCCCCATGAAGCTCGAAAGGCCGGTGGGAATCGGGGAGAATGTGTTGCTTTCGGTGCCGAGCGAGGCAGTGAACAGGCGCATGGGTCACATCCGGTTGGCGGGAAACACGAAATGAAGCCCAATTCCGCGGCGAAGACAACGGCGCCAGCTGCATGGCAGATGCCCCTTGCACTCGGCCACGGGACCGTGCGTTAATCCTGGCATACATGTTGAAGCCAAGGTTCATCTGGGAGGGTAACCATGTCCACACGCCGTGAGATTCTGAAAGCCGCAACCGCAGCCAGCGCGCTGATTGCATCACCGTCACTTGTGTTCGCACAGGCCGCGCCGACCCGCGCCAGAACGCTGCGGGCCGTGATGCACGGCGATCTGGCGGCATTCGATCCGATCTGGACCACGGCCAACATGGCGTCCTACCATGGCGGGCTGATCTACGACACGCTGTTCGGCATCGACAGCCAGTACCGCGCGCAGCCGCAGATGGTTCAGAGCTTCAATCTCTCCGACGACAAGAAGACCTACACATTCGTCCTGCGCGATGGCCTGCGCTTCTCCTCCGGCGAGGCTGTGACCGCCAAGGACTGCGTGGCCTCGATCCGGCGCTGGGCGGCCCGCGACGGCGGCGGCCAGCACATGTTCCGGCGCGTCACCGATACGCCTGTCGTGGATGAAAAGACCTTCCGGATCGTGCTGCGCGAGCCCTATCCGCTGCTGATCGACTGGCTGGCCAAGGCCTCGACCAATGTCTGCTACATGATGCGCGAGAAAGAAGCGCTGACCGATCCGCAGACCCAGATCAGCGAGTACATCGGCTCCGGCCCCTTTATCTACAACCGCACCGAGAGCCGGCAGGGCGCGCGCTACGTCTATGACCGCAACCCGAACTATGTGCCGCGCTCCGAGCCCGCCTCGTTCATGGCCGGCGGCAAGGTGGCCCGCATGGACCGCGTCATCATGGAGAACATGGCCGATCCGCAGACCCAGGTCGCGGCGCTGCAGGCCGGTGAGATCGACTTCGTCGAATGGCCGTCGCTCGACCTGATCGACACGCTCGAGAAGGACCGCAACATCAAGCTCGAGGTGATGAACCAGTCCGGCACCATGGGCTGGTGCCGCCTGAACCATCTGCATGCCCCCTTCAACAATGTGCTGGCGCGCCGGGCAATGCTCTACCTCACCCACCCGACAGAGGTGATGAAGGCGACCTTCGGCAACGAGAAGTACTATCGCGGCTGCGGCTCGATCTTCGCCTGCAACACGCCCACCGAGAACGACGCCAACACCGACTGGTTCAAGGGCGGCCAGAACATCGATCGCGCACGCCAGCTCTTCAGGGAAGCGGGCTATGATGGCCGGCCGGTGGTGCTGCTCTCCGCGTCCAATGTCCAGCACATGACCAATGCGGGCCTGCTCTATCAGCAGTGGCTGCGGGCTGCCGGCGTCAATGTCGAACT
This sequence comes from Hyphomicrobiales bacterium, assembly GCA_026400535.1. GTDB lineage: Bacteria > Pseudomonadota > Alphaproteobacteria > Rhizobiales > Beijerinckiaceae > Allobosea. The sequence goes on along the minus strand of JAPLOU010000028.1, from coordinate 29,730 downwards.
TGTCACGTCGGACTGGGGCGGGGTCGTTGCCCGACGCGCCAACCGCAATCCGCCGGATCAGGGTGGCTGGAACATCTTCTTCACCTCGGCCTCCGGGAGCGCCTACTCGAACCCGGTATCCCTGGCGGGGCATGCCTCAAACGGGACCAATGCCTGGTTCGGCTGGCCGACGGACGAGAAGAATGAACAGCTGCGCGATGCCTGGGCCGCCGCCGCCACGCCGGAGGAACGGATGGCCGCGGCGCGGGCGATGCAGGAGAACGCCTGGAACTATGTCCCCCATGTCCATTATGGCCAGTGGCTGCAGCCATCCGCCATGCGCGCCAACCTCACGGGCATGATCGGCATGCCCGAGCTGGCGCCGTTCTGGAACGTCGGCCGGACGGGATGACCGGGGACTGCATCGTCGGACCGGTGGCACGGATCATGACTGAGCCTGCGACATGCTCTCATACGTGATCCGTCGCCTGTTCTCGACGCTGTTGGTGATGGCGATGGTCGCCATCTTCGTCTTCCTGCTGCTGCATCTGTCGCCCGGTGATCCGGCTGCGATCATCGCCGGCGACAACGCAACACCCGCGGCGATCGACGGGATCCGGCAGAAGCTGGGCCTCTCGGACCCGCTGCCGGTGCAGTTCGTGCGCTGGATCGGCCATGTCCTGCAGGGCGATCTCGGCGTCTCGATCTTTTCGAACGAACCGGTGCTGAAGCTCGTCGGCCAGCGGCTGGAACCCACGCTCTCGCTGGCGCTGATGACGCTTGTGGTGGCGGTGACGCTGGCCATCACCTTTGGCGTTCTGGCCGCCTGGAAGGCCGGGACCTGGATTGACCGGGCCCTGATGGTGGTCTCCGTCGTCGGCTTCTCGGTCCCGACCTTCGTGGTGGGTTATCTCCTGATCTACCTGTTCGCCATCGAACTGCGCTGGCTGCCCGTGCAGGGCTACACGCCCATGAGCGAGGGGCTCGACGGCTGGGCGCGCAACCTGGTGCTGCCCTCGATTGCGCTCGGCCTCGCCTATATCGCGCTGATCGCGCGCATCACCCGGGCCTCCATGCTCGACGTGCTGTCGGAGGACTATATCCGGACAGCGAAGGCGAAGGGTGTTGCCAATCAGTCGATGCTGCTGAAGCACGCGCTGAAGAACGCCGGCGTGCCGATCGTCACGGTCATCGGCATCGGCGTCGCGCTGCTGATCAGCGGCGTGGTCATCACCGAAACTGTGTTCAACATTCCCGGAATCGGCCGGCTCGTCGTCGATGCCATCGCCAAGCGCGACTATCCGATCATCCAGGGCGTGATCTTGATCTTCTCTGGCGTCTATGTGCTGGTCAACCTCCTGGTCGATCTCACCTACACCGTCATCGACCCCCGGATCAGGTATTGACGCGGTGAGCATCGCCACAGCCCAGGCTCCATCCGCTGCGCGCTTTCGGCCGTGGCGCTTCGTCCGGCGCAACCCGACGCTGGTTGCGGGCGCGGTCATCCTCGTCGTGATGGCACTTCTGGCGCTCTTCGCGCCGCTGATCGCGGGCGACCCCATCAGGATGCAGCCCGCCCAGCGCCTGCGCCCGCCATCGGCCGTCAACTGGCTCGGCACGGACAGTCTTGGCCGCGATGTCTTCGCCCGCACCGTCTATGGCGCCCGCGTGTCCCTGATGGTGGGTCTCACGGTCGCCTTCCTCTCGGTCGGAATCGGCCTGATGATCGGCTTGCTCGCCGGTTTCTTCCGCACCGCCGACACCATCGTCATGCGTTTCATGGATGGCCTCATGGCCATTCCGGCCATCCTTCTCGCCATCGCCCTGGTTTCGCTCACCCGCGCCAGCGTCACGACCGTGATTGTGGCGATCATGATCCCGGAAATTCCGCGCGTTGTGCGGCTGGTCCGCTCGGTGGTGCTCAGCGTGCGCGAGGCGCCTTATGTCGAGGCCGCCGTTGCGGGCGGCGCGCCGACCTGGAAGATCCTGCTCCGGCACATCATGCCCTCGACCTTCCCGCCGCTGATCGTCCAGGCGACCTACATCTGCGCCTCCGCGATCCTGATCGAGGCCTCCCTGTCCTTCCTCGGCGCCGGGACGCCGCCGGACATTCCAACCTGGGGCAACATGGTCGCATCCTCGCGCCTGTTCCTCAGCCGCGCCCCCTGGACGATCTTCGCGCCCGGCCTGGCGCTTGCGCTCGTCGTCCTCGCCGTCAATCTCGTCGGCGATGGCCTGCGCGACCGGCTGGACCCCCGGCTTGCGAGGCGCATGTGACCGGCAGCCCCCTCCTGTGCGTTCGCAACCTCAAGACGCAGTTCTTCAATGAGGATGGCGTGACCCGGGCCGTTGACGGCGTCTGCTTCGATGTGATGCCCGGCGAGACCCTCGGCATCGTCGGCGAGTCGGGCTGCGGCAAGAGCGTGACAGCGCTCTCGATCCTGCGTCTTCTGCCAGCCCGTCTCGGCCGCACGGTCGAGGGCGAGATCCTGTTCGACGGCAAGGACCTGCTGAAGCTCGACGAAGACGAGATGCGCGCCATCCGCGGCAACGCGGTGGCGATGATCTTCCAGGAGCCGATGACGAGCCTCAACCCCGTGCTGAGCGTCGGCCACCAGATTGCCGAGTCGGTTCGCATCCATCAGGGCAAGCCCCGGGACCAGGCATGGGCCCGCGCCGGCGAGATGCTGGAGTTCGTCCGCATACCCGATGCCCGCAAGCGGCTTGCCGATTATCCCCACCAGTTTTCCGGCGGCATGCGCCAGCGCGTGATGATCGCCATGGCGCTGGCCTGCAATCCGCGCCTGCTCATCGCCGACGAGCCGACGACCGCGCTCGACGTCACAATCCAGGCGCAGATTCTCAAGCTCATGCTGGAACTGAAGGAGCGCACCGGCGCTGCAGTCGTGCTGATCACCCATGATCTCGGTGTCGTTGCCGAAACCTGCCAGCGCGTCATGGTCATGTATGCCGGCCGCAAGATCGAAGAGGCGTCTGTCACCGGCCTGTTCGACGCGCCGGCCCATCCCTATACCCGCGGCCTGATGGCCTCCATCCCGCGCCTCAACAAGCGCCTCGGCGGCAAGCGCCGGCTGTCGGAAATCCCCGGCATGGTGCCATCGCTGCGCGCGCCCATCATCGGCTGCGCCTTTGCGCCGCGCTGCAGTTTCGCCACGGAGCGGCGCCGCGCTGCAGTTTCGCCACGGAGCGCTGCCGGGCCGAGGCGCCCGACCTGCGCGCGGTCGGCAGTGCTCACAGTGTCGCCTGCCACCACGCCGAAACCGTTCTGGCCAGCACTGCGAGCGCGGCATGAGCGCCGAACCTGTCCTTGACGTCGACGGTCTGAAGAAGCACTTCCCCGTCGAGAAGGGCGTGCTGCGGCGGGTTGTGGCGCATGTCAAGGCGGTCGATGGCGTCTCATTTGCCATTCGTCCCGGCGAGACGCTGTGTCTGGTGGGCGAGTCGGGTTGCGGCAAGTCCACGGTCGGCAAGCTTGCGATGGGGCTGATCCCGGCGACCGCCGGCACCGTCAGGCTGCATGGCACCGATATCACCGGCCTGTCGCGCACCCAGATGCAGCCCTGGCGCAAGCGCATCCAGATGGTGTTCCAGGACCCGTCCGCCTCCCTCAACCCGCGCCTCACGGCGGGCGCGGTCGTGTCCGAGCCGCTCGAGAATTTCGGCGACATTCCGGCTTCGGAACGCAGCGACCGCACCATCGCTCTGCTCAGGAAGGTCGGCCTCAGCAGCGACGCCATGCACAAGTATCCATTCGAGTTCTCCGGCGGCCAGAAGCAGCGATTGGGAATCGCCCGCGCGCTGGCGCTCAACCCGAGCGTGATCGTGGCGGACGAGCCGGTCTCGGCGCTCGACGTTTCGGTCCAGGCGCAGGTGCTCAACCTGATGATGGACCTGCAGGAGGAGTTCGGCCTCGCCTACCTGTTCGTCAGCCATGATCTCGGCGTCGTCGAGCATATCGGCCACCGGATTGCCGTGATGTATCTCGGCCGCATTGTCGAAGTGGCGGACCGGGACGCAATCTTCGCCAATCCGCGGCACCCCTACACGCGTGCCCTGATCTCGGCGGCGCCCCTGCCCGATCCGCGCGCCAGGCGCGAAAAACTGGTGATCGAGGGCGATGTGCCGTCGCCCCAGAACCCGCCGCCAGGCTGCCACTTCCACACACGCTGCCCGTTTGCGGTGGCGCGCTGCAGTGTCGACAGCCCCGCACTGCGGACCCTGAAGGATGGCCGGCTGGCCGCCTGCCATCTCGAGGACTAGCCGCGCCCCACCCACGCGTGCGCCGAAGCTTTGACGCTGTGGCCCGATCCCAAGAGGCGATTGCCGCGCCTGTCGGTCATCGGCCTTCCATGCCAGCCGCCTCATCGATCGGCCTTCTTCCCCTCATCCTGTTCACCGGGCTGACCAATGCGGCGGCCCAGATCATGCTCAAGCAGGGCATGACCGGGCTCGGCCTGCTCGACACCCTGAGGCCGGCTTGCGCGAAAGGGGCTTCATGAACACCCCAAAGCCGGATATAACCGTGCCATGTCCAGCCCCGCGACCACAGCTTGCGGGGCCTTTTCATGACCGGATGATCCAGCCCGCGAGCCTGACCGATGCGCATCGAGAACGATCCGAAACTCGACTTCAAGGACGTGCTGATCCGTCCCAAGCGTTCGACGCTGGGCAGCCGCAGCGACGTTGACGTCAACAGAACCTTCCGCTTTCTCCACACCGGAACGGACTGGACAGGTTTTCCCCTCATCGCAGCCAACATGGATGTGACCGGCACGATTCCGATGGCGCGCGCGCTCAAGCGCTTCGGCGCCATGGCCGCGCTGCACAAGCACTATCCGGTCGAGACACTGGCCGCCTTCTTCGCCACGGAGGATGCATCGAACAGCTTCTACACGCTGGGCATTGCCGAGGCCGACCACGACAAGTTCAAGGCGGTGAAGGCGAGAGTGCCGCTCGGCAAGATCTGCATCGATGTGGCCAACGGCTACACCGAGGCCTTCCTCAGGACCATCCACCGCACCCGGCACGAGAACCCGGAGGCGGTGATCATGGCCGGCAATGTCGTCACGGGCGACATGACCGAGGCGCTGCTGCTGGCCGGTGCCGACATCGTCAAGGTGGGCATTGGCCCGGGCTCGGTCTGCACAACCCGCAAGATGACGGGCGTTGGCTATCCCCAGCTTTCCGCCATCATCGAGTGCTCCGACGCCGCCCACGGCCTCAAGGGGCAGGTCTGCGGCGATGGCGGTCTGACGGTTCCCGGCGATGTCGCGAAGGCCTATGGCGGGGGCGCCGATTTCGTGATGATGGGGGGGATGCTCTCCGGCCATGACGAATGCGAGGGCGAGATCATCTACGACGAGAAAAACGGCCAGAAGATCCCGGTCCGCATGCAGTTCTACGGCATGTCATCGGACACGGCGATGAAGAAATATGCCGGCGGCGTCGCCAAGTACCGCGCCTCGGAGGGCAAGACGGTCGAGGTGCCCTATCGCGGCCCGGTCGACGGCACGATGCAGGAGATCATGGGCGGCGTGCGCTCGATGATGACCTATATCGGCGCCGTCAAGCTCAAGGAGGTGCCCAAGCGCACCACCTTCATCATGGTCGGCAGCCAGCTCAACACCGTTTACGGGAACAGCTAGGCGTGAGCGGAACGGTCATCATCGGCGCAGGCCAGGCCGGTGTGCAGACCGCGGTGGAGCTGCGCGCGGCCGGATACAGCGGACCGGTCACGCTGCTGGGCGCGGAGCAGGCGCTGCCCTATCACCGCCCACCGCTGTCCAAGGCCTACCTGACCGGCGAGAAGGGAACCGACGCGCTGCTGATGCGCGGCCCGTCCTTCTACAGCGAGCAGGCCATTGCACTGCATCAGGGCGCAGAGGTCACCGCGATCGACCACGCCGCTAAATCGGTCACCACCGCGGCGGGCCAGCGCTTTGGCTATGATCATCTCGTGCTTGCCACCGGCGCCTCCGCCCGCCCGCTTGGCTGCCCGGGCGCAGATCTGGACGGCGTGATGGTGCTGCGCAGCCGCGCCGACTCGGAGGCGCTGAAGCTGCGCCTCGAAGCCGCCGGGCGGCTCGTTGTGGTGGGCGGTGGTTTCATTGGGCTCGAGGTGGCCGCAAGCGCGCGCAAGCTGGGCAAGCAGGTCACGGTGCTCGAAATGCAGGATCGCCTGATGGCGCGTGCCGTTGGATCGGATGTCTCGGCCTTCTTTGCCGGAGTTCACCGGGATCACGGCGTCGATCTGCGTCTCGGCGACGGCATCGCGGCGATTGCCGGGCGGAACGGCGCGGTCAGTGGCGTTCACACCACAAGAGGGGCGGAGCTGGCCTGCGATATCGTCCTGGCCGGCATTGGTGTCAGCCCGCGCACGCAACTGGCCGAAGCCGCTGGCCTCGGCATCGCCAACGGCATCGTTGTCGATGCCGCTCAACGCACCTCCGACCCGCATATCTTCGCCTTGGGCGATTGCGCATCATTCCCGAATCCACATGGCAGCGGCATGATCCGGCTGGAATCGGTCCAGAACGCGGTCGATCAGGCCAGGATCGTGGCCGCCGGCATCATCGGTGATGCGGCGCGCTATCAGGCCGTGCCCTGGTTCTGGTCCGACCAGTATGATCTCAAGCTCCAGATGGTCGGCCTGTCCCATGGCCATGATCATGTCGAGGCGCGCGGCAACCGTGCCGAAAGCCGGTTCTCGGTGTTTTATTTCAGGGCGGGCCGTCTGGTCGCCATCGACAGCATCAACCGCCCGGCCGATCACATGCGCGGACGCAAGCTGCTGGCCGCAGGCGCAGCCCCGATCACGCCCAGCGATATCGACACCCATTTCGCGGCGCGACGGGAATAGGGACGGCTTCATACCCTGAGCACCTTGGTCCAGTGCCGTGGCCGCCCGTGTGGCAGCCATCCCGATCCGAGGCATGCGTCTGGTCCCTGATCGATATCACCAGATCAAGGTCGGCGATGCCACCGGACGTGGGCACGCGGCTTTTGCATGCTTCGGGTGCGCGACATCGCTGCCCTTGGAAGCATGTCCCATCTCCGCTAGAGAACGGACATGAGCGACACAGCCGATCGATCACCCCCGAACACGAGCGCCCGCTGGCTTCTGGTCGGCACTGCGGCCTGCTTTGTCGGCGCCGGCCTGCTGCTGTGGGTCCGTGAGGGCGAGCGCCTGTTCACCGACGGCCTGATCGCCGCGATCGCACGCTGTTTCTGAGCGCAGCCACGATTCTGGAGTTCCGATGTCCAAGCGCGCACTCATCTTGCCGGCGGCAGCCTTTCTGTTCAGCCTGGTGGCGCTCGGGCTGGCCGCGCTGTGGACCTTTGCGCCCTCGCCCGAGGCGACGCGCGCCAGTTCCGTTGGCGGCCCGTTCGAGCTGACAGCCATGGATGGCAAGCGCATGCGCAGCACGGACTTCGAAGGCGCGCCTGTGCTGGTTTTCTTCGGTTTCACCAACTGCCCGGACATCTGCCCAACCAAGCTCATGGAGCTCTCGCAGATGTTGCGGGAGGCCGGGCCGAAGGCTGCGAAGGTCCGCGCCCTGTTCATCACGGTTGATCCGGCCCGTGACACGCCCGAAGTGCTCAAGAACTACCTCGCCAGTTTCGACGAGCGCATCATCGGCCTGACCGGCGGCCAGGGCGAGATCGACGCCACGGTCAAGGCCTACCGCGCCTATCACAAGAAAGTGCCCACCTCGAATGGCGACTACACCATGGACCACACCGCCATCATCTACCTGATGGACAAGCGCGGCCAGTTCGTGGGCGCGTTCAATCTTGAGCGGTCGCCAGCCGACGCGGCCAAGGACCTGTTGCGCTACCTCTGAGTGGTCAGTTCTGTCCAGGCTTGCGGTGTTGCGCGGTCTTGAGCCCGGCTTCCGCCCCCAGCCACCCGATGGCGACCTGCGTTTGATGGAGCGCGATCAGCAGCGGACCGGTCCCCACCCGGTTGATCAACCCGCGCGGCTTGTGGTCCGGCCGACCGGAAGCGAAATCCCGGATCTGCGTCCTCCCCGTGCAGGTCTGAGCGGGCAAGACTGCCTCCAGAATCTCCTTCAGCGTCGGTGACGGCACGGTGCCGACCGTGAAGGCCATGATCACCATCAGCCGCAGGATCATGACCAGCGCCAGGAGCCCGCATGCTCGGGCTTCACGATGTCATCGCCGCTGTGCCTGGCCGCGTCCGGAAACCGGCCAACGCCAGGATAACCCATGAGGACGACGATGAGCGTGCCGCGCCCGTCATTCAGAAGGCGACTGGGTGGCACGATGGCCGGCCAGCACCAATATCAGCCGTAACGGCGGCGCAGACCGGACCGGTCAAGATCCAGACCGGCAAAGCAGCGTTAAGGACGCCCCAGGCTCGGCCGCGCAGCGGTCTGCGCTGGCAGGCCGGCCAGCAGCGCCGAAGCGCGCAACGCTCCGATCATCATGATCGTCGCCCGATCACGCTGCCGCCGCCTGGTTGGCAACCACCACCCGGACCTTCTCGGCATCGGGTCCAAGCGCCCGTCGCATCAGCCGCAAACGGGCCTGCTCGTCAACCTGGCTCGACGCCACCAGCACGATGTCGTCCGCAAGTTCCGCCATGATGTAGGGCAACGCCCCGTCGATGACCGAGCCGCCATCGATGATGACGGTGTCGAAGCGGCGGGTCTGGTCGAGCAGGCCGCTGCCCAGCCGCGCCGGGCATGGCGCCGGCTTCCGCGCCGCATCCGCCGGACGCGGCAGGAAGAAGACGCCGGTCTCGTCGTCTTGCAGCGCGGCGCGGATGAGGCCCGCTGCGCCGCTGATCACATCCTCCGCGCCAAGCACGGCGTCCGCCGCAAAGCTGGCGCTGAGCGAGGCCGCACCGTTCGCCAGATCGATCAGCAGCGGGGTTGCTTTCTCCCGCGCGCTGGCAAGGGCCAGGTTGAGCGCGACCAGCGAGGTCCCGGCGCCCGGTCCGAGCCCCAGGACGACCACCTTGCGGTTTTGTCCCGGCACTTCGGACAGGATGAGGCGGTCGCGCACGGCAAGCACAGCAGCTCCGAGCGGCGACCTGGGATCATCCCATGTGTCCGTTGCAAAGCCGGTGCCGTGAAAAGCCGAGGTCGCCACCTGCGCTGCCTTGCGCCACGTCCCCGACTGCGGGGACGGCAGGATCACCGTGAGCGGGCCAGGCTCGGCCGGCGTCGACGATGTCTGTATCGCTGCACCGCGCCAGCGCCCCTGCATCGGCTTGGCCGAGCGGTCACCACGCGCCACGGGCCTTGCAGCGGTCGGGCGTACCGCAGCACCGTCGCCCTGGTCGGACACGGCAGCGGTCACGGCAGCCCTGGTGAAGAAGCCGCGCCGCGGCTCTGGAGCGCGGGTTGACGCGGCCGGCGCGGCAACCGGCTGTACGACCGCAGCGGGCCGCTGGTTCCCCATCCTGTCGCGCAGGATGGCGAGCGCGACGCCGAGGCCGAGCCCCAGGATCAACCCCGCGATCGCAAGGAATTTGCGGTTCGGCCCGGTCTTCTCGAGCGGCGCGGTTGCACTGGTGATGAGGCGCGCAGTGGTGCTGTCCACCGGGGTCTGCTCGCTGGTCTCGCGGGCCCGCAGCACGAACGCCTGATACACCTGCCGGTGCGCATCGGCCTCGCGCTCGAGTTCCCTGAGCTGCACCACGGCGGCGCCTGTGGTCTGCGTCTCACGCTTGAGCCGCTCGACCTGCGCGGCAACCGCGGCTTCGGAGGCGCGGGCACGGTCGAGTTCGGTGCGCGCCGCCTGTACGGTGCGCGCCAGTTCCTCGGCGATCTGCCGGCGCGCGTCGCGGACTTGCGCTTGCGCGGACACCAGCAGCGGATGCTGCGCACCGTACAGCAAAAGGGCGTCCGCCTCGCGCGTCAGGGCCGAGGCCAGCACCCCGCGCAAGGTCGCGATTGTTGCGGACTGGAGCGCTTCAGGCGTTCCTCCCGCCTCGATGCTGCTCGGCCGCACCGACCGGACCTGATCAAACCTCGCCTGGGCGTCGGTGGTCCGGGCACGCGCCTGGGCCAGTTGCGTGTTGCTGACGGCGAGGGTCTCCTCGGAGACAGGTTTTCCGCTGCTGCCCACCAGATTGTTGGCGGCGCGGTAACGCTCGACCTTGTCCTCGGCCTGCCGCACGCTTTCGCGCAGCTCGTTCAGCCGCGCCCCGACCAACTTGGAGGCCCGCTGCGCCGCTCCGGAGCGGACGGCGGCCTGGTCTTCGAGATAGACCTCGGCCATGGCATTGGCGATCCGGGCGGATTTGTCGCCATCGCCGGTCACCGCCGTGATGTCGATGACGAACGTCCGTTCCGAACGGCGGACGTGCACGAGAGTGTCCATGGCCGCAAGCGCCAGCAGCACCGGGTCGCGCTGCTCACGCGCGCCCTGCGACGGCAACCCGAGGAGCGCGCCGAGCCTGCTGCCAGCCCCCCCGAAATCCGGATCTCCTGCCAGCCCTGCCCGTTCGATCACCTTGCGGCGGACGCCATCGGATCCAATCACCCGGAGCTGGCTCTCAAGATAGGTCACAGCGGTGTCACTGCTGGTGTTATGTGGTGAGACCTCGTTCTGCAGAACCCTCAGGTCGCGCGGATCGATCAGGAGTTGCGAGGTCGCAGAATAGCGGTCCGGCGTCAGCAAGCCGAGCGCCGCACCGAGCAGCAGGCCGAGCAACCCCGTCAGTGCGACCAGCCACCGGTGGCGGCGCCCAAAGCCGGGCAGCGCCCCCAGGGGATTGCCTGCGCCAGCCCCCGCAGACCGGCGTTCGCGCCCACTGCCCGCCCGCCCTGGATCTTCAGCCTGAGTATCGATCGCAAACATGCCAAACCGTTCCAAGTTCAGACCTTGATCAGCTCCCACTCAGTGGATTGGCTGGAATCTTAGTTCATTGACGGCCTCGACACCAGCGCGGGCTGTGGCCGGCTTGCCGACCGATAGGGTCGCGCAGCTGTCCGCGCGGCCATGGCTGGCACGAACAGCGCCGGCGCGGGCACAACGTCGATTCGCCTGACACCTGCCCAACACCATGGGCCCTTGGCCGGATGTCCCCTTGAGCATCTCTTGACAACCCGCCTCGCCGCCACCCGCCACGCTCCAGGCCACTGTCCCGTTTTGACACGGCACGAAGGCTGCAACCGTGTCGGCAGTCCGGCCATCCCGATCGGGGCCTGTGCCGGCGAAGGACAGACATGTGTGGCGTGGACCGCTTTCGGCGGTTCCGGGATTGCGTATGAAGACAGTTCAGAATCTGCAGCCGGTCCTCCCAGTGGCCGGCGAGCGGGACGTGGCCAACTGGCGTCACCTGGTGAGCGTGGCGACGGCGCTGGTCGATGTCATTGCCGTGCTTGGCATCGTCTGGACGGCCAGCATCGGCTACCACCTGGCCGTCTACCAGAACCTTGGCAGTTTCCCCCTGACCGTCGAGCTTGCCGTCTTCATCGCAAGCATCTTCTGCTTCACCAACATGCTGCAGCGACGCTACCGACTGACCCGCCATCTCACGAGCAAGGGCCAGATGATCGAGGCGTTCAATGTCTGGAATGTCACGATGGTCGCTTTCATCGCCATCGTCTTTCTGGCGAAAGTCGGCGACAATTATTCGCGCGGGGTCATCATCCTGACCTATCTTGCCGGGATTCCGCTGATCGCGCTGGCCCGATGGTGGGTGGTGAAGATCGTTTCGATCGCCAGCAAGACCGGGCGCCTTGCGGCCCAGCGGGTCCTGCTGCTCGGACGCGAGGCCGAAATGACCTCCTTCATGGCCCGTCACCAGCCCTGGAACACGGGGCTGATGATCCAGGACATGGTCATCCTGAGGCAGCCGAGGACGGACATGACCGGGCCCGAGCGCGAGGCCCTGCTGGCGGAGGATCTGACGCAGGCGGTCCACAACGCGCGCCGGTCCCGCCCCGACGGAATCTACCTTGCGGTGCCGTGGTCCGAGCGCGACATCATCGAACGGTGCATCGACGCCTTCATGAACCTGCCCGTGTCGATCAGCCTTGCGCCCGAACAGGTGCTGGACCGGTTCAACAATCCGCGCATCATCCGCATCGGCGCGATCGCCAGCCTGGAAGTCACCCCCCCTCCGCTGAGCGCGCCGGACCGTGTCATCAAGCGCCTGTTTGACCTTCTTGGCGCAGCGACGCTGCTGGTGCTGCTGCTGCCGGTCTTCGCGCTCGTGGCGATTGCGATCAAGTACGACAGCAAGGGCCCCGTCTTCTTCATGCAGCGCCGTTCCGGCTTCAATCAGGAGGAGTTCCGGATCTTCAAGTTCCGCACCATGAGCACGCTGGAGGATGGCGACGTGATCCGGCAGGCAACGCGCAACGATCCGCGCATCACGCGTTTCGGCGCGTGGCTCAGGCGCTACAACATCGACGAGCTGCCGCAGCTCATCAACGTGCTTCGGGGCCAGATGTCGCTGGTCGGCCCACGCCCCCATGCCGTCGCCCATGACCGCGAGTACGGGGGGAAGATCAGCCTGTATGCCCGCCGCCACAACGTCAAACCCGGCATCACAGGCTGGGCCCAGGTGCATGGGCTGCGCGGCGAGACCGACACCGACGACAAGATGGCCAACCGCGTCACCTATGACCTGTGGTACATCGACAACTGGAACCTCTGGCTTGATGTCGCGATCCTGCTGCGCACGGTGCTGAGCCGGAAGGCGTTCAGCAACGCTCATTGAGGCTGGAAAAAATTGGCGGGTTGCGACGGTTGCGGGGTTTCCGTGCGCCGTGCTCCTGTCCTATCGTGACGCGATGACCCGTGCGATCACTCCTGCAATCATTCCTGCAATCATTCCTGCAATCATTCCTGGGCCAGCCTCACGGTCTTGCTCCGCCGCAGAACTGGGCGCCCGCGCTTTCGGCATGCTCGCCGCCCTCAACCGCTTCACCGACGAGCCGGGCAAGCTGACCCGACTTTATCTGTCGTGCGCGCACCGCGCCGCGGCGGACCATGTCCTTGCCGAGATGCAGCGCATTGGCCTCAGCGCCCATATTGACGCGGCAGGCTCCGTGCAGGGCCGTTTCGAGGGGCGCTCCGCCGGCCTTCCCGCGCTGATGATCGGCTCGCACATCGACACCGTGAAGGATGCCGGGGCCTATGACGGCAATCTCGGCGTCATCGCCGGCCTTCTGGTGGCTGAAGCCTTGCAGCCGCACATGGCGGCCATGCCGTTCGCCCTCGAAATCATGGCCTTCGGCGATGAGGAGAACGTCCGCTTTCCGACCAACCTTTCGACCTCCGCCGCCTTGTCGTCGGGCTACGAGCCGGCCTGGCTCGACGCCCGCGACACGGACGGGATCAGCGTGCGCGAGGCGCTCATCGCCTTTGGCGGAGATCCGGACAAGGTGGAAGCCTTGAGGCGCAAGGACGGGTCAATCGCCGGCTATCTCGAACTGCACATCGAGCAGGGCCCGGTGCTGGAGGTCAACGGCGAGGCGGTCGGCATCGTGACGGCCGTCAATGCCCAGGTCCGCGCCCGCGTCCGGGTAACGGGTGAGGCTGGCCATGCCGGCACGGTTCCGATGACACTGCGCAAGGATGCGCTGGCCGCGGCAGCCGAAATGGCCCTCGCGCTTGAGGCGATCGCCCTTGGCCAGCCCGACGCCGTCGGCACGGTCGGGGTGTTGAGGCCCGAACCGGGTGCGACCAATGTCGTTCCGGCTGCGGCGTCCTTCACTGTCGACTTCCGCGCCCCGCTCGACAGCACGGTGCGCGCCATGGACGACGCGGTCGAAGAGCGCTTCCACGCCATCGCGCGGCGACGCGGCGTGGACCTGACGATCGAGCGCTACTCGCGGCTCGCGGCCACGCCGATGGCGGCGAACCTGCAGGCGGCGCTGGAACGCGGCATCGCCCGCACCGGTGCCAACCTCGCGGCGCGCCGCATCCCGTCCGGTGCGGGCCATGACGCCATGGCGATCGCGCGCGCCTTTCCCGCGGCCATGCTGTTTGTGCGCAACGAGAAGGGCATCAGCCACTCACCGCTCGAGACCATGACCGAAGCGGATGCCGGGATCGCCATCAAGGTGATGCTCGAAACCGTCCTCGACCTGATGGGAAGCTGATCTCAGGCCAAAACGCGGCCGGCGACGGCATCGAGCCTCGCCAGCAGCGCCGGATCACGCATCGCAGGCGCGGTCATGATGGCGCCATCCAGAGCCCGGTCCGACTTCACGGGGCATGATTCATGGCTGGCGGGCAGGTCACGGGCAAGCCGGGCGATCAGGCGCGCAGCGTTCGCGGCATTCGCGCGCACGGTCGCAATCACCGCCTGGACGTCGACCGCGTCATGTTCGCTGTGCCAGCAGTCGAAATCGGTCACCATCGCGACGGTTGCAAACGTGATCTCCGCCTCGCGCGCCAGCTTCGCCTCCGGCATGCCGGTCATCCCGATCACATCATAGCCAAGGCCGCGATAGGTCTGCGACTCGGCGTAGGAGGAAAACTGTGGTCCCTCGATGCAGACATAGGTTCCGCCCTTGGCAGCCGGTACATCCTCGTCCTTCGCCGCCTGCATGAGCCGGCCCTGAAGCAGCGGCCCCACCGGATGGGCCATCGAGACATGCGCCACGCAGCCTGCCCCGAAGAAGGAGCTTTCGCGCCGGTGGGTCCTGTCGACATACTGGTCCACCATCACCAGAAGGCCCGGATAGAGTTCCGCCTTCAATGAGCCGCAGGCAGAGAGCGCCACAAGGTCGCTCACGCCCATCCGCTTCATGGCGTCGATGTTGGCGCGGTAGTTGATGTCGGAAGGCGAATGGCGATGTCCCCTGCCATGGCGCGCCAGAAACACGACGTCGGTGTCGCCGAGCCGTCCCTTGCGCAACATGTCGGACGGCTCGCCCCATGGCGTGCTCACCGCATGTTCGGTCACATCCGAAAGACCGGGCAGGTCATAGACCCCCGAGCCGCCAAGTATACCCAGGACCGCTTTCGTCATGTCATCGCCCTCAACCGCCAAACCGCTTCTTGAGCGGTATGGCGGCCAGTGACAAGGCCGCAAGTCCAAACAATCCGGCGAGCACCTCCGGCGTCAGCACGGACGCGACGTGGAGGCTCCCGCCTGCGTCCAGAATACGGCCGAGCCCTGCCCCCGCCGTGGTGAACACCGCCGTTCCCGGGATGATGCCCAGAAGGGTCGTGGCCGCGAAGACAGGCAGTTTCACCCCCACAAAGGCAGGCACCAGATTGACCAGAAAGAACGGGAACAGCGGCGCGAGCCTCAGAACCAGCAGGTAGGACCAGGCATTGGCCTTGATGTTTGCGCCAAGCCTGACAGCCCGGTCGCCGAACCGGTCAAGCACATTGCCGCCAAACAGCGCACGGGCAAACACGAAGACGAGAACCGCGCCGGTGGTCGCGCCAAGGACGTTGAGGACAGTCCCCAGCAGCGGCCCGAACAGGAATCCGCCTGCCAGCGTCAGCACGGTCGCGCCCGGCAAGGAGAGGGCGACAGCCACGGCATAGACCGCAGCGAACATCAGCGCCGCCAGGACCGCATGCTGCTCGACATAGCCCGTCAGCGTTGCACGGTGCAGCCGCAAGGTCTCGACCGAGACCAGATCGCCGAGCCCGGCGAGCCGCAGGCCAAGAACGGCAGCAACAAGCGCAAGAACGATCCACAGTCGCTTGTCGGCCAGAAAGGTCATGCTATCCACTGCTGGGTCGCCGCACGCACCGCGTTCCGCGGCACGCGCCTACAAGAGCGCCCAATCCCGGCGCACGCAATCAACAACTTGGTGTAGCGCGCTTCGCCCGCCCGGCCCAGCTCCCCGCCGGCGCTTTGGCTGCTGGCAAGACCGCAGCGCGCGCTGCCGCGCGGTTGCTCTTTTTGCGCGCATGGACGATCACCTGTAACAGGCGCCGCGGTGTCTGCGAACAAGAGGGAGCCCACGGGTGGCCCATGAGAAGGAAACGGCCTTCAAACGGCTGCTGCTGGCCGCACTTGCCGGTGATGAAGCCTCCTATCGGAGCTTTCTGGGCGATGTGGCGGGCTACCTGCGCGGCTGGGCCCAGGGAGCACTGAAGCGCGCGGGCCGCTCGCCCGCCGAAGCGGAGGACATTGTGCAGGAAACGCTGATCGCGATCCACACCAAGCGGCACACCTGGGACTCCAGCCAGGCTGTGGGGCCCTGGCTGCATGGAATCGCGCGCCACAAGCTGATCGACGCCCTGCGCAAGCGAACCGGTCACGACCATTTGTCCATGGACGATTTCGCCGAGGTGATCCCGGCTCCATCCGCCCAGCACGAACTGGCCGGCAGCGATATCACCCGGATGATCGCGTCTTTGCCGCCGCGTCAGGCCCGTATCGTCGAGGCCATCATCGTGGATGGGCAGCGCACCGTTGATGTGGCGGTCGCGCTCAACATGAACGAGGGGGCCGTGCGCGTCGCGCTGCACCGGGCCTTGAAAACCCTGTCACGGACCTTCGGCCATGACAGCGCCAACAGGAGCGGACCCGATGCGAACCGATGACCTGATTGACGCGCTGTCGCGCGACCCCGTTCCGGCCATGCCGCCCGTCAGCACCCTTCTGCTGCGGGGCCTTGCCATCGCGGTGCCGATCACTGCAGCCCTTCTGCTCGCCACGATCGGCGTAAGGGAGAACCTCACCCAGTCGTGGAGCGACGGCTGGTTCGTTCTGAAGCTGGCCCTGGTCACGCTTCTGGCCGCAGCCGGATGGCGCGCGGTCAGGATCAGCGCGACACCACAGGGCCGTGCGCCGCGGGCGCTGGCGCCCGCGGCAGGAGCGCTGCTTGCGATCTCGCTCGCCGGCGTCGCCGATCTTGGCATGCTTGGCCTCGAGGACTGGCGCGACCGTCTGGTGGGCGAGACCGCCATCTTCTGCCTGATCAGCATTCCGCTGCTGTCGCTGGCTCCTCTTGCAGCCATCATCCATGGCCTGCGCGAAAGCGCGCCGTCCAATCCGGCACTGGCCGGGGCATCCGCCGGCCTGCTCGCCGGAGGGCTTGGTGCGGTGCTCTACGGCCTTCACTGCACGGATGATTCCCCGCTGTTCCTGGCCGTCTGGTATCTGTCGGCGGTTGCGGTCGTGACGCTTGCCGGCGCGCTGGCGGGGCGCAGGTGGCTGCGCTGGTGAGCGCGCGGCAGCGTTAACGCGGCAGGCTCCGGTTTTCATGCTCCATCAAGCACGTTTCCAAACCTCAAGGTGACTCTTCTCCGCCACAGTTGCACCCGCCGTTGTTCAGCATGGGTGTGCCGTGTCGCGTTTCGCTCTGTGTTCTTGCCTGGCCGCAGCGTGTCTCGCCATGCCCGCCCTGTCCGGCGATGCCGCCGCCCGCGAGCGGGTCCGCTTTGCGGACGTGACGGTCAAGCCGGGCACGATCGTGGTCCGCACGGCGGAGCGCAAGCTTTACCTTGTGACCGAACCTGGTCAGGCGATCCGCTATACGGTGGCCGTTGGAAAAGCCGGCAAGCAATGGTTCGGGATCAAGTATGTCGAGGAAATGCAGGTCGAACCGGCCTGGGCGCCGCCGCGATCGGTGAAGCGCGACAATCCCAGGCTGCCGGACCTGATTCCCAGTGGCGCACCCAACAACCCGATGGGCGCACGCGCCATTGGGCTCGGACCTGGCGGCCAGTATGCGATCCATGGCACGAACCTGCCGCAAAGCGTCGGAACCGCCGCATCTTATGGCTGCTTTCGCATGCGCAACAGTGATATTGTCGATTTGTATCCACGCGTGAGGCTTGGCACGCCCGTGGTCGTCACGCGCTGACGACGTTCGTTGGCCCGAACCGGACAAAGCGTCCTGCAGATGTTGCTGAATTTACCGCTCGCCTATCGTCGGAAAACGTGATTATCGTATTCAGATCGCTAGCGATCACGAACACGTGACGAAAGTAACTCGAAGCCAAAGAGGGGCTACTGATGGATCATATGGCCGATCTCAAGAAATTTGCCAAGAAGCCGATCAACGAAGCGGCGGCGGCTGGAATGATGAAGGCATACGCGCTTGTCATGAGCAAGCCGGACACGCGCTATGTTGCATGTACTGATCCAGCTGAACTGGATCGCGTGCGCGAAAACTTCTTGAAGAAGAAACTCGGTCTCAAGTCCACTGACCTCGATACATCCATCAAGGCCATCTGCGAGCACATGAAAGCCGACAAGACAAAGTCTCGACTGACCTTCTACTATGTGCTGGCCGAGCACTACGGCAAACTCGACATGTTCGTGAAAAAGTGATCGATCACGCGTCATCATCACAATTGCGGCACCCGATCAACGCGCCTGACAGGGCGCGTTTTTCATTGGCCTTGGAGCCGGCTGCGGCGGTTCAGCCATAAAGATCCGCGCGCGTGAACGGCAGGCCCGACGGCCCGCGCGTCCGTTTCGAGACAAGCGTCTGGTTGATCGAGGCTCCGCCGCGCTGGAACGCCATCGAGCATCCGGCCAGATACAGAAGCCACAGGCGCGTCTTCTCCGGCCCGACAAGCGCCTCGGCCTCGCTGCGCCGCTCATGCAGGCGCTTCCACCACAGATAGGTCGTGCGCTGGTAGTTCTCGCGCCAGCCCTCGACGTCATGCACCTCGAAGCCGGTGCGCTCGAGATTGGCGATCGACATGCCAAGGTGATCGAGTTCCCCGCCCGGGAAGATGTAGCGGACCAGAGCGCGGTACTCGGCGGACATCTTGTTGAACGCCCGATCGGTTTTCTTCGCCCTGCGCGCGATGGTGTGGTGCAGATAGAGCCCGCGCGGGCGCAGCAACCGGTTCACGCTGCGAAAATAGTCGAGATGGTTCTTGATTCCGACATGCTCGAACATGCCGATCGAGGCGATCTTGTCGAACTGCCCCTCCATCTGGATGTAGTCCTTCAGATGCAGCGTCACGCGGCCTTCCAGCCCAAGCCGCCTGACCTTGTCCCTTGCGAGCTTCAACTGCTCCTCCGCCAGCGTGACGCCGTGGGCTTCGACGCCGTAGTTCTGCGCCGCATGGCAGACCAACGCCCCCCAGCCGCAGCCGATATCGAGAAAGCGGTCGCCAGGCTTCAGCCGCAGCTTGCGGCAGATCATGTCGAGCTTGTCACGCTGGGCGCGCGCGATGTCGTCATGATCCTCGGTGAAGTAGGCGCAGGTGTAGACCATCTCGGGATCGAGAAAGAGCTGATAGAACGCGTTCGAGACGTCATAATGGTAGGCCACGTTGGCTTTGTTCGTGGTGGGCTTGCCGTCGCGGTCGATCGCGTCGTGGCGCACCGCGTCGAGCACGCTTCGAGGCCCGCGGTCGACAGACCAGAAGCGGCGGATCACATTGAAGGTGGCCAGCTTCGAGACGCCGCGGATGGCGCGCAGGACCTTGCCCTCGGGACGCGCCGCAGCGATGTCGAAGATCGTGCCGTTGACCGCCTCGATACGGCCGGCCACGTGCAGCTTGATCAGCGTGTCGGCGCGCGGACGCCGCACGATCGACGCGATCACGCCTTCGTCAGCGAGGCAAATCATCAGCCCGTCCGCGGGCCAGTGGGCCGGAACCCGCGAGCCGTCCCAGAGCCGGAAGCCGAGCTTCAGTCCGAGCGCGTCATGGGCATTGCCCAACAGTCGGCTGATCGCTGCCAGACGGTCAGGTGAAGGCATGGGCAAGGGCACTGAAGGCTCAGACATGGCGCATACTCCGGTCGGGCCTTTTAGAACATTGCGCGCAAATGTGGATACGGGTTTTGGCAGCGCCCGCTAAAGGCAGCACAGCAAGGCCTGCCGAGTGCAAGTCCGGCAGGCTTTCGCCCCCGATCGACCGGCGTGATGAACGTTCCATTGTCGCGTTTGATCCTGCTGGAAACAGCACCGTCATGGACCGGCTGACGGACGAGCGGCCTGGCAGGGGACCGGCGCGCCTGGTCCGGTCCGATGCTGACCGGCACAAGCCGCAAGCGGCGACACGCTGCCGACAGGCGCGGTCAGGACGTGACCCCGCTGGCAGACACGCGGCAAACCCGACACGGAGCAAGGCAACGAACCGCTTGTCTGTCTGGCGACGGACACGCCTGCGCAATTCGTGCCCCGGCTTGAGGCTGTTGCCGACAGACCATGATCCTGGACACCAAAACCATCCTCGATCGGCCTGGACGCGTCAGAAGTCCGAAGCCAGTCCCTTGACCTCCCAGTCATTGTAACGGACCGGCTCAAGCCCGCCGCGCCCGTCGATTTCGCGCGCCATGCTGAGGGCAGCGGTTTTCGCATCCTGCGCGGCCTTGCGGGCGGCGGCCTCGGCAAGCGCGCGGCGCGCCGCCGCCGCAAGCGGCTTGCCCGGCGCAGCATTCGGCAACTCCGGCGCCGGCCCTGCGCCGGCATCGGCGATTGCCCCCTTTGGCTTCACCTGATCCATGACTGTCCAACCCGACGCAAGCAAACCTGATGGAGCGACGGTATACGTGTTGCGAGCGGCTTTGTCGCGTCCCGGCGCGGCAATGTGATCGGGGCGCAGTGGGGCGGGCGGCGCCTGTCATCGCCTGGCTTGCTGTGGCTCTGGTGATGACACGGGCGCGCAAATTCGGTAATCGCTGCTCAGGGCCTTCGCAAACCGGACACGCGCTCCGGCGGATGCCGTCATCACGGTTGCCCCGAGCTGTCCGGCGCAGGCACAGGGTCCGCCCTCTGCCCGGAGCCCCTATCCGCAGGATCGTCCACTTGAACACAACGACATGTCCCAGCTCCGCGCCGGCCACCCCAGAGCCGGGGCGGCTGGCACGCCTGACCGCCGCCAGAGCCTTCGAGCGCACCTTGTCCGCCCGCCAGCAACTGGATGATGTGCTTGATCAGGAGATCGCCGGAGCCCGCCGGCTTGAGGGCCGCGACGCGGCTCTGGCGCGCGCCATCGCGATCACAAGCTTTCGCCATCTCGGCACGATCTCGCAGGCCGTCGATGCGAGGCTTGCACAAGGCGCGCGGTCGCTGCCCCGCCCGGTCCAGGCGATCCTCGTGACCGCTGCTGCACAGATCCTCTTCATGGAGGCGGCCGATCATGCTGCCGTCGACGTCGCCGTGGCGCTGACCAAGCTTCAGCCTGAGGGCCTGCGCTTCGCAGGCGTGGTCAATGCGGTGCTGCGCAAGATCGGGCGCGAGGCGCAGAGCATTCGCGACGGGATGGCGCCGCTCGGCGCGGACACGCCCCACTGGCTCCGGGAGGCCTGGATCCGCGATCACGGCAAGACCCATGCGCGCGCCATCGCCGCCTCGTTCAGCGAGGAACTGGCGCTTGACCTGACAGTCAGGGCAGATGCGCCGGGCTGGGCCGCAAGGCTCGACGCCATCATGCTGCCCACAGGCTCCCTCAGGCTGCGTCAGCGCACGCCGGTGCACGAGCTGCCGGGTTACGCCGAAGGCGCCTGGTGGGTTCAGGACGCGTCCTCGGCGGTGCCTGCCCGGCTGCTGGGCCTGTGCGCCGGCCAAACCGTTCTCGACATGTGTGCGGCGCCGGGCGGCAAGACCGCGCAGCTCGCAGCCCTGGGCGCACAGGTGACGGCGCTTGACCGATCGCGACAGCGGCTCGGCATCCTGTCGCAGAACATGTCGCGCCTCGGTCTGTCCGCCGACATGGTCGTGGCGGATGGCACGCAGTTCGAGCATGAGCCCTATGACGCCGTGCTGCTCGATGCGCCCTGCACCGCCACCGGGACCATCCGCCGCCATCCGGATATCGCATGGACCAAGACGCCGCAGGACCAGGCCAAACTCGTTGCGCTTCAGGCCAGGCTCATCCATCGCGCCGCGGACCTGACCCGCCGGAGTGGAACGCTGATCTACTGTACATGCTCCCTGCAGGCCGCGGAAGGCGAGGACCAGGTCAGCGCCGTCCTTGCTGCAAGGCCCGATCTGGCGCTCCTGCCGATTGCGCAGACCGAAATCGGGGTCGCCGGCTGCACCACGGCGCGCGGCGAATTCCGCGCCCTGCCCCATCAACTGCATGGGGATAGCGCGCGGGTTTCTGGCTGGGGAGGCTTTTTCGCCGCGCGGTTTGTGCGACAGTGAACACGGTTGACCTATCGTGATCGGTCTCACAAGCCAGTCATGCCGGGCGTGCGAGGCCCGCAGGACATGAGCGGGCGGCCGGTGATGCTGGGGTGGTGAGCGTGCCCGTCTGTCATGGGCACGGAATGAGGCGTGGGCATTTGTGAGACGTTGGGCACACAGGATCAAGGCGTTCAGCTGGACAAGTGGCGCCGCGGTGCGGAGCCTGTCGCGTGGCCTTGGCCATGTCACGTCGCCCATGAATCCGTTCGGCCGGTTCCAGCCCACCAGCTTCCTGTTCGCACCGCCAGACCTGCGCACGGCTGACCCGACTGTCGCCGCCGAGATCTATGCAGGGCAGTTCGCCTTTGCCGGCCGCTCCGTCGCGACCAATGGAGCGTCCCCGTTCGCCGTCCCCGCGCCCAGCGCAAGCTGGGAGGAGGCGCTCTACGGTTTTGGCTGGTTGCGGCACCTGCAGGCCGGCAATTCGGCGCTCGCCCGCGACAATGCCCGCACCCTTGTGAGCGATTTTCTGGCGCGCGGCTCGCAGCGTCCCGCCATCGCCCGGCAGCCGAAGGTTGCGGCGCGGCGCCTGATCGCCTTTCTGGCCCATTCAGCGATGCTGCTTGATGACGCGACCCATGGCTTCTACCAATCCTACCTCGGAGCAGTGCGCAGCGAGGCAAAGCTGCTGCGTACGGCCAGAAGCCTGACCGACGATCCGGTGGTTCATCTCGATGCCGCCCTTGCCCTGACCCTGCTGGGGCTCTGCGTCGAGGGAGGCGCTGGTCTCGAGCGGCGTTACGGGCGCTTGCTGTCGGATATGCTCGACGTCCAGGTCCTCTCTGATGGCGGCCATCTCAGCCGAAATCCGCGCGTGCTGGTCGACCTCATGCTGGACCTGCTGCCGCTCCGCTCGACCTACGCAGCCCGCGGCGCGGAGGCCCCGCGCGGCGTCATCTCGGCCATCGACCGCATCGTGCCGCACCTCAAGATGATGCGGCACCCGGACGGCTCGATCGCGCTGTTCAATGGCATGGGCGCCAGCCAGGTCGACGCCCTCGCGACCATCTTCGCCAGCCATGACAGCCGCGGGCGCGCAGCGACGGAAGCGCCCTATACCGGCTACCAGCGGCTGGAGGCGAACGGCGCGGTGCTGATCGCCGACACCGGACCCGCGCCGCCCTTCGCGCTGTCCGCCGACGCCATGGCCGGCTGCCTGTCCTTCGAGTTC
Source organism: Hyphomicrobiales bacterium (assembly GCA_026400535.1). Classification (GTDB taxonomy): domain Bacteria; phylum Pseudomonadota; class Alphaproteobacteria; order Rhizobiales; family Beijerinckiaceae; genus Allobosea. The sequence goes on along the minus strand of JAPLOU010000028.1, from coordinate 6,498 downwards.
TCTCATGGACGCGAGCGCATCATCGTCAACTGCGGCGCACCACGCGGCGGATCCGGCGAGGTCCCGGTCGAACTGAAGTCGACGGCCGCCCACAACACCCCGAGCTTCGCCGACACCTCAAGCTGCGCGTTCATCTCCCTGAACGGCCAGATCCGGATACTGCACGGGCCGCGCGCGGTGACGCTCGCCCGCAGCACATCGGCGCAGGGCGAGACCCTCGATCTTTGCCATGACGGCTACCGCAAGCGCTACGGTTTCGACATCAGGCGTCAGCTTGCCGTCGGCCTCGACGGGTTGAGCATCAGGGGACAGGAGAGCTGCTCGCCGGCGCCCAGATCACCGGGCACAGCCGATGGACTGGTGACACGCTTTCACCTGCATCCCTCGGTGCGCGCCGAGCCCGTTACCGCGAACGAGGTGAGGCTGGTCACCGCCCGTGGCGCTGTCTGGCACTTCACCGGCACCGATGCCGAGGTCACGCTGGACGACAGCATGTTCTTTGCCGGCATCGAAGGCCCCAGACGCACACGGCAGATCGTCCTGCGCGCGTTCGATGCGGGAACCGGATCGCGATGGCAGATGCGCCGGGCCGCAGGCTGATCAGCGCGACATGGTCAGTCCGGCGCCCGAGCGGGCGATGACGCCGGTCAACGAGGAGCCGTCGCCGACACGCAGGCGCGCCGCCACGGAGCCGCCGGGCTGGTACAGATAGACTTCGCCATCGCGGTAGTCCCAGGCCGTGACCTTCTGCAGGTCGCGGTTGCCGCAGCCTGCAGCGCTGGCGCGGTACAGATCAAGCGCGGGCGTGCTCGACAGGGTCACGCGACATGAGCTTCCGGTCGCCTCGCGGGCTGTCCACCCCCCGATCACACCGTCACGCGACGTGACCGCAGGACGACCGCCGCCGCTGGTCCCGCTGCCGAGCGTCGCGATCTCCCGCGCCCCGCCACCGAGCGTGGGGGTCTCGATGGCGCGTGGCGCTGGCGGCGGGGTAGCGGGGGCCTGCGGCTGGGCCGGCGGCTGAAAGAACGGATCGGCCGGTGGCGGCAGCGAACCGCCGGCAGCCTGCGAGGGTGCAGCCGATGCCCCGGGCGGGGGCGGCAGCGACTGGCTCTCGACGGGCGCGGTGGCGATCGATGGCGAGGACGGCAAGGCCGGTGCGGACGCAGCGGCCTCGGCCGGGCCAAGCGGCCGTGAACCGATCGACTGGCCGGCAAACCGCTGCGCGTTGGCGCAAGCGCCAAGGGCAAGAGCCAATGTTGCGGCAAGACCAAGCTTGCCCAGGCCAACGGCCCTCGTCTCGACAAACAGCCTCATTGCGCCAGCCCCGATCCCTTGCAGCCGCCAAGCCTGCGCCGGCAGCGACACGCCTCTTGCCATCCGTCGCGGCCGATTGGACGCGCCTGCGGCAGCGGGCGATCCTTAACCTGCCGATGCGGACCTGAACAGTCCATGACGTGCCGCCGCAGGCGCGGGATCAGACCTGCCGCACCACCATCATCTTCTTGATCTCGGCGATCGCCTTGGCCGGGTTGAGCCCTTTCGGGCAGGCATTGGCGCAGTTCATGATGGTGTGGCAGCGATACAGCCGGAACGGGTCTTCAAGAGTGTCGAGCCGCTCGCCGGTCGCCTCGTCGCGGCTGTCGATCAGCCAGCGATAGGCCTGCAGCAGCACGGCGGGTCCGAGGTAGCGGTCGCCATTCCACCAGTAGCTCGGGCACGAGGTCGAGCAGCAGGCGCACAGGATGCACTCGTACAGCCCGTCGAGCTTCTCGCGGTCATCCTTGGACTGCTGCCATTCCTTTTCGGGGGCCGGCGTCGTGGTCTTGAGCCATGGCTCGATCGAGGCGTGCTGGGCGTAGAACCGCGTCAGGTCGGGCACCAGATCCTTGATCACCGGCATGTGCGGGAGCGGATGGATCGCGACCTTGGCCGCCTTGCCACCCTTGTGGCCGCCGCACTCGTCGATGCCCGTGGTACAGGCCAGCCCGTTCTTGCCGTCCATGTTCATGGCGCAGGACCCGCAGATGCCCTCGCGGCAGGAGCGGCGGAAGGTCAGTGTCGGATCGACCTTGTTCTTGATCCAGATCAGCGCATCCAGCACCATCGGCCCGCAATCGTCGCGGTCGACCGTGTAGGTGTCCACACGCGGATTGGCCTTGTCATCCGGGTTCCAGCGATAGACGCGGAATTCGGTGGTGTTCCTCGCCCCAACCGGTGCAGGCCATCTCTGGCCTTCGGTGATGCGGGAGTTCTTGGGCAGGTTGAATTCGGCCATAGCGCTTCAGTCCTCAATACACCCGCGCTTTCGGCGCGATATACTCGATCTCGTTCGACATCGTGTAGGTGTGCACCGGGCGGTAATCGATCGTCACCGAGCGCTTGTGATCGTCGATCCAGGCCAGTGTGTGCTTCATCCAGTTCTTGTCGTCGCGCTCTGCGTAATCCTCGCGGGCATGGGCACCGCGGCTTTCGGTGCGGTTCTGGGCCGAGTCCATCGTCACCACGGCCTGGGTGATGAGGTTGTCGAATTCCAGGGTCTCGATCAGGTCGGTGTTCCAGATCAGCGAGCGGTCCTTGACCTGCACATCCGGCAGGCCGCCCCAGATCGTGTGGATCGCGTCGTGGCCTTCGTCGAGCACCTCGCCGGTGCGGAACACGGCGCAGTTGGACTGCATCGTGGCCTGCATCCGGGCGCGCAGCACCGAGGTCGGCGTACCGCCATGGGCGTTCTGGTAGCGGTCGAGGCGCGACAGCGCCAGTGCGCTCTGCCTCTCGCTCACGTCCGGCTGCTTTTCGCCCGGCGTCACCAGTTCGGCGCAGCGCAGGCCGGCGGCGCGGCCGAACACCACAAGATCGATCAGCGAGTTGGAGCCGAGCCGGTTGGCGCCATGCACCGAGACGCAGGCCGCCTCGCCGATGGCCATCAGGCCGGGCACGACCGTATCCGGGTCGCCATTCTTCTTGGTCAGCACTTCGCCGTGATAGTTCGTCGGGATGCCGCCCATGTTGTAATGAACGGTCGGAATCACCGGAATCGGCTCCTTGGTGACATCGACGCCGGCGAAGATGCGCGCGCTTTCCGAAATGCCGGGCAGCCGTTCGTGCAGGATCTTCGGGTCGAGATGGTCGAGATGCAGGTAGATGTGGTCCTTGTTCTTGCCGACGCCGCGCCCGTCGCGGATTTCCATCGTCATCGACCGCGACACCACGTCGCGCGAGGCCAGATCCTTGGCCGACGGCGCATAGCGTTCCATGAAGCGCTCGCCCTCGGCATTGGTGAGATAGCCACCCTCCCCGCGTGAGCCTTCCGTGATCAGGCAGCCGGAGCCGTAGATCCCGGTCGGATGGAACTGCACGAACTCCATGTCCTGCAGCGGCAGCCCGGCGCGCAGCGCCATGGCGTTGCCGTCGCCCGTGCAGGTGTGGGCCGAGGTCGCGGAAAAATAGGCCCGGCCATAACCGCCGGTGGCCAGGATTGTCTGCGAGGCGCAGAAGCGGTGCAGCGTTCCGTCATCCATCTTGAGAGCCACCACGCCGAGGCAGCGGCCATCCTCGCTCATCATCAAATCGATGGCAAAATACTCGATGAAGAACTCGGTCTGCGCGCGCAGGGCCTGGCCATAGAGCGTATGCAGGATGGCGTGGCCGGTGCGATCGGCGGCAGCGCAGGTGCGCTGGGCGATGCCCTTGCCGTAGTCGGTGGTCATGCCACCGAACGGGCGCTGGTAGATCTTGCCGGCCTCGGTGCGCGAAAACGGCACGCCCCAATGCTCCAGTTCATAGACGGCGGCGGGAGCGTTGCGCACGAGATATTCGATCGCGTCCTGGTCGCCGAGCCAGTCGGAGCCCTTGACGGTGTCATACATGTGAAAGCGCCAGTCATCCTCGCCCATGTTGCCAAGCGCCGCCGAGATGCCGCCCTGCGCCGCGACGGTATGGGAGCGCGTCGGAAACACTTTCGAGATGCAGGCCGTCTTCAGCCCCGCCTGTGCGCAGCCGACCGTGGCGCGAAGGCCCGCGCCGCCAGCGCCAACCACGACCACATCGAACCTGTGGTCGGTGACGTCGTAGGCTGGCGTCTTGATCGATGCGGTTGCCATGGCTTCAGCCTCCAAAGGCGATCTTCAGAATTGCAAGGACGGAGGCGGCGCCAACCGCGACCGTGAAGAAGGTGTTGCCCATCACCGCGAGGACCTTGGTGCCCTCGCCATGGACATAGTCCTCGATGATGGTCTGCATGCCGAGCCGCATGTGGATCAGGCCCGACGCCACGAACAGAAGCATCAAAAGCGCGACGACGGGATGCGACAGAAGCGCCATCGCGGCGTCATAGGGCTTTCCGACGAGCGCAAGAACGATGACCACGAAGGCCATGGCAAGAATGACGTTCGCCACCGCGGTCACCCGTTGCAGCCAGAAATGCCCGGTGCCGGATCTGGCGGAACCAAGCCCGCGAACATGGCCCAGCGGCGTGCGCATCGAGGAATTGTTGTGCATGGAACGGTCCTTCAACGCACGACGTAGGCGACGATCCAGATCAGGATGGTCAACGGCGCGGAGATGAAAAGGGTCAGTCTGGCCATGTTCATGCGCTGCTGCGCCTCGTAGCCGTGGCCGAGATCCCAGACGAAATGGCGCAGTCCGCCCATCATGTGGTGAATCAGCGCGAAGGTGTAACCGAACAGGACAAGCCGCCCGAGCCAGCTCGAGGCGACCCATTGCGCCGCATCGAACGAGGCCTTGCCGGAAGCCGCCGAGATCAGCCAGACGGCCAGAAGTAGCGTGCCGAGATAGAGCGCCGCCCCCGTGGCACGGTGAAGGATCGACATCGCCATGGTCCATGACCAGCGATAGATCTGCAGATGCGGCGACAACGGCCTGCTCTGATCCGCCATGCACTTACCCCCGACCGGGCTCTTTTGCGCCCGATTCAATTGTTGAATTTTCCAGCTGGTCTTAGCGAAATGTGCTTCATGCCGCAATGCGACATGAAGGCGAGCTGTTACAGAAATCGCAATCTGTCACTGCGCCCTGGCGGCAGCAAGGATGTAGTTCACGGCGGTATCATCCGCCAGCCGCCAGCCAATCCGGAACGGGTCCGGAACCATGCCCCTGGTCTCGAGAACCTGAAGACCGGCCTCATTGAGGCCGCGCTCCAGCTCGACCGGGCGGATGAACTTGTTCCAGTCATGCGTGCCCTTGGGGAGCCAGCGCATGATGTATTCCGCGCCGATGATCGCAGCCGCATAGGATCGCAGGGTGCGGTTGAGCGTGGACATGACCAACAGACCGCCCGGCTTCAGGGCCGAGGACAGCGCGCCCAGAAAGGCAGGCACGTCGGCAACGTGTTCGACGACTTCCAGCGCGGTCACCACGTCGAAGCGCTCGCCATCCGCAACGATGTCCTCAATTGTTGTCGGCAGGTAGCGGATGTCGAGCTCCATGCGCACGGCGTGTGCCTTGGCGACCGCAATGTTCTGCGTGGCCGGATCGAGGCCCGTCACGGTACCGCCCATCCGCGCCAGTGGTTCGGAAAGCAGCCCGCCGCCGCAACCGACATCGGCGACCGCAAGGCCGGCAAGCGGCGCAATGATCCGGCGGTCCAGGCCGAAATGGCTGATCACCTGTTCACGGATGAAGCCGAGCCGCACCGGATTCATGCTATGCAGCGGCTTCATCGGGCCGTTCGCGTCCCACCACCTGTCGGCCAGCGCATCGAAGCGTCCGATCTCGGCGGCATCGACCGTGGAGTGCGATCCACTCCGTCGCGCGTTGGTTTTGGTTGTCGCAGCCACGCTGTCATCCCTTTCGCCGACTTTGCGCCAGCGCTTCGGCCATGTATACGCCGCTCACTTATGAGATGGCGAGCGGGCAGATCAGCGCGCTTGTCCCGGACCCAAAGCAAACGGAACGATAGGCCGCATGGCGCGTCTGGTGATGAAATTCGGCGGCACCTCTGTCGCCACGGTGGAGCGGATCAAGAATGTCGCCCGCCATGTCAAGCGTGAGGTCGAGGCAGGTCACGATGTGGCCGTGGTCGTCTCCGCTACGATCAGGCCGAGTACGATGTCGTTGTTGCCGCAGGCGAGCAGGTCACATCCGGCCTGCTGGCCATCGTGCTCAACGACATGGGCCTCAAGGCCCGCTCGTGGCAGGGCTGGCAGGTGCCGCTTTACGGCTCCGACGCCCACGGCTCATCGCGCATTGTCGATGTCGATGGCGCTGGCATTCTGGCGGGTTTTGCCAAAGACCGGTCCGTGGCGGTCGTTTCCGGCTTCCAGGGCGTGCACAAGGACAGCGGCCGCATCGTCACGCTCGGGCGCGGCGGCTCCGACACGTCTGCGGTCGCGCTGGCAGCAGCGCTGAAGGCTGACCGCTGCGACATCTACACCGACGTGGACGGCGTCTACACCACCGACCCGCGCATTGTCACTAAGGCGACACGGCTCGACAAGGTCTCGTTCGAGGAAATGCTCGAGATGGCGTCGCTTGGCT
>JAPLOU010000011.1 GCA_026400535.1 Hyphomicrobiales bacterium | reverse complement strand
TGCAGGCTCAGGCTGGTGAGCGGATCGGCGCCATGTCCGGCGACCTTTGCCGCGAGGTCGGCGCCGATCAGGCCCGGCATCAGCGCGTAGGCGATGCGCCAGAGGTAGAGGCTGGGGATCACCAGACCCTTCTCACGATGGGCGGCGCGAGAGACCTCGTTGATCGGTCCGACATTGCCGCCATGGCCGTTGATGACGATGATCCGCGTCAGGCCGTTGCGGTGCAGCGATGCGATCATGTCGGTCAGCACCGCCGTCAGGGTTGCCTGCGAGATGGCGATGCCGCCGGGCATGGGCCCGAAGAAATCGGCGCCGCCGAAGGGCAGCACCGGCGCCACCAGCGTGCGCGTGCCCGCCGCTGTCGCCTGCACTGCGGCCAGTTCGGCGATCTTCTCGGCGAGCAGATAGTCGCCCATCGGGGCATGCGGGCCTTGATCCTCGTGGCTGCCGAGAGGCACGAGGATGACAGGGTTCGTCGCCATCATCTCGCGGGCTTCCCCGCCGGTGATCATGCCCATGTGCACTTTCGGTTCCGTGACGCTCATCATGATCGTGGTTTCCCCGTTCCCGTGTTATTCATGGCAGGTCGGCGAGGCGGATGCACGCCACGCCGTGATCATGGTTGGTCTGCGTCAGCGGCGGCACGGCCTCGCCGCAGGCCGCGATGGCGAAGCTGCAGCGCGTCCGGAAGACGCAGCCCGAGGGCGGGGCGCTAGGGCTCGGCGGCTCGCCGGGCAGCAGGATCCGCGTCGGCCTTCCGCCAGTGCCGATGCGCGGCATCGCCGAAACGAGGGCTCGGGTGTAGGGATGGCGCGGCGCATCGAGCACCGATCGGGCCGGCCCTTCCTCCATCACCCGGCCGAGATACATGACCACGACACGGTCACAGAGATGCCGAACAACAGCGAGGTCGTGGCTGATCAGAATGAGCGCGAGCCCGAGATCGCGGCGCAGCCGGTCCAGGAGGTCCAGAATCTGCGCCTGGATCGAAACGTCGAGCGAGGAGACTGGTTCGTCGGCGACAAGGAAGTCGGGACGGCTCGCCAGCGTGCGGGCGATGCCAATGCGCTGGCATTGCCCGCCGGAGAACTCGTGCGGGAAGCGTTCGGCATGGCTGGGGTCAAGGCCAACCTGTTCGAGCAAGGCATTGACTGCTTCGGGCAACAGGCCAGGTGCGACGAGGCGGTGGATGGCGAGCCCGTCAGCGATCTGGCTGCCGATCCGCCGTCGTGGGTCGAGACTGCCGTAAGGGTCCTGGAAGACGATCTGCATGCGCTGGCGCAGGGCACGCCACTCCGCGCGCGACAGAGATTGCAGGGCGCGGCCGTCAAAGCGCACCTCGCCGGAGGCTGGCTTGATCAGACCCAGCAGCAGCCGGCCCAGCGTGCTCTTGCCCGAGCCGCTTTCCCCGACGATGCCGACAGCTTCGCCCCGCCCGATGCGGAGCGAGACATCCTGAACGGCCCTGACAGCCGGCCCGCGTCCGAATAAACGCTTGCGGCTGAAGCTTACCGAGACATGCTCTGCGACCAGAAGAGGCTCGGCGTCAGGCGTCATGCGCGGCCCTCCCAAAGCGGAGGTCGCCCGCGCGGGCGCAACGCACCTCGCGGCCGTTGCCGAACTGTCGCAAGGGTTGGGCCTCGCCGCAGGGCGGCAGGGCATGGCCGCAGCGCGGTGCGAAGCGGCAGCCTTGCGGGAACTGGTGAGGCGGCGGTACAGCGCCGGGGATTGGTTCCGGCGCCGCGTCGTCCTGCGGAACGGCAGCCAGCAAGGCGGCCGTATAGGGATGGAGCGGCGCGGCGAACACGCTCGCCACCGGTCCCTGCTCGACCACCTGTCCGGCATACATCACCATGACAGTGTCGGCGATTTCGGCCACGACGCCGAGGCTGTGGGTGATGAAGATCAGGGCCGAGCCGGTTTCCCGCCTGAGGTCAGCGAGCAGATCGAGGATCTGCGCCTGCATGGTCACATCGAGCGCCGTGGTCGGCTCGTCGGCGATCAGCAAGGCGGGCCGGTTGGCGATGGCCATGGCGATCATGACGCGCTGGCGCATGCCACCCGACATCTCGTGCGGCCAGGCATCGAGCCGGCGCTCCGGGTCCGCGATGCCGACACGCCGGAACAGGGCCAGCGCCTCGGCCCGCGCCGCCGGGCGCGTGATGCTGCGGTGGGCCAGGATCGCCTCGACCACCTGATCGCCGACCTTGTGGACCGGGTTGAGACTGCTCATCGGATCCTGCGGGATCATGGCGAGGCGCGCGCCGCGCAGCGCACGCAGCTGATCCGGGCTCCGTCGCAAAAGATCGTGGCCTTCGAACACCGCTTCGCCCGCGACAGGGCGGGCGGCGGCGGGAAGCAGACCCATCAGGCCGGTGACCGTGACCGACTTGCCCGAACCGCTCTCTCCGACAATGGCGAGCGTCTCGCCGGCGCCGATTGTGAAAGAGACATCGTCGACCGGGCGGATCACCCCGCGCTTTGTGTCGATCTCGACCGTCAGGCCACGAACCGACAGGCTTGCGCCGGGGTCCACGCGCGACGGAAACAGCCCCGGCGCGAGGCAGTCGACCAGGCGCGGCTTCGGCCGGGCGCCTGCACCGGCCGCGCTCTTGGGATCGAAGGCGTCACGCAAGGCATCGCAGAGCAGATTGAAGGCCAGGATGGTGACGGTCAGGGCGAGGCAAGGCCAGAGCAGCAGCAGCGGGGCCTGCTCCATGGTGGCGCGGGCGCCACGGATCATCAGACCCCAAGACGGTGTCGGCGGCACCACGCCAAGTCCGAGGAAGGACAGCCCGCTTTCCACCACGATGGCGGCGCCGAGCGTCAGCGAATACTGCACCAAGAGGGGGCTGGCGATGTTGGGCAGGACCGTCAGGGCCAGAATGCGCGGCGTGGTGGCCCCCAACGCCGTCATGGCTGTGACGAAGTCCTGATTGCGGGTCGACAACACCTCGCCATAGGCGACCCGGACGAAGCCCGGCGTGTACAGGATCGACAGCATCAGGATCAGGGTGGCGACGCCTGGCCCCATGATCGTCACGACCAGCAGGGCGAGCAGGATCGGCGGAAAGCACAGGATGACGTCGGCGAGGCGGATACTGAGAAACTCCGCCATGCCGCGGAACCAGCCGCCGAGCAGGCCGAGCAGGGTCCCGGCCAGCGCCGCGATGGTCGTGGCCGTGAACGCAATGAACAGGCTGATCCTGGCGCCCCACAGCAGGCGTGATAAGACATCGCGCCCGAACTCGTCGCGCCCCAGCAGCGCGCCCGGCGCCATGCCGGTCAGGCGGTTGGGAATGTCCTGCCGGACCGGATTGGGCAGACCCAGAAAAGGCACAGCCAGCGCGATCACGACCAGGCTCAGGATCAGAAGGGCCGGCAAGGCCAGGCGGGGACGAAGGCGCCGCATCACCCCGCCCGGATGCGCGGATCGAGAGCGGCATAGAGCAGGTCCACCACCAGATTGATCAGGAGGAAGAGGCCGGACACGGTCAGGACAATGCCCACCACCATAGGGTAGTCACGCCCTTCGACGGCGCGGATCAGGGGTGTCGACAGGCCCGGCCAGTTGAACACGTATTCGACGAGGACCGTGCCGCCGAGCAGGGCGCCCATGTGCAGTCCAAGCACCGTCAGGACCGGGCCGAAGGCGTTGCGCACGACATGGGCGCGGAGGACACGGCCCTCGGCAAGGCCCTTCGCGCGAGCCGTCCGCACATGGTCGCGCGGCAGGATGTCGAGCACACTGGCGCGGGTCATGCGGAAGACGATGGCCACCAGCCCCTTGCCGATGACAAGCGCCGGTAAGGAGAGCAGCAGCAGGTGCTGGCCTGGATCGCGCCAGAACGGCACGAAGCCGCCGGCCGGCATCAGCTTCAGGGTCTGCGCCAGCAACAGGATCAGCAAGGTGCCCAGCACAAACACCGGGACGGCCATCAGGAGGGCCATCACCCCCGACATGATCCTGTCGAAGGCGCCGCCGGCATGGACAGCGGCATAGGTTCCCGCCGGAACGCCGATGGCGAGCGCGATGATCGTTCCCGCTGCGATCAGTTCAAGCGTGCGCGGCAGGCGCAGCGCGATCTCGGCTGCAACGGAATAGTCATCGACAAGGGACCTGCCGAGGCAACGGAATAGTCATCGACAAGGGACCTGCCGAGATCGCCACGCAGAAGCCCTGTCAGGAAACCAAGGTACTGGACATGCAGCGGCCGGTCGAGGCCCAGACGCTCGCGCAGCTCCGCGACGGCAGCAGGGTCAGGCGAGATGCCGCCGGTGGACAGCAGAAGCTCGGCGGGATCGCCCGGCACCAGATGCAGGGCGAGGAAGACGATGGTGGCCACGGCAAAGGCGAGAACGACCGAGCTCGCGATCCTGCCGACGAGATAAGCCATCAGGCGATCGTCGTCTCGGTCAGCATGAAGCCGGACGAGGTCGACAGGGCGCCCGGGATGTTGGTGAAGCCGGTCACGCGCCGGTCCATCCCGTAGCCTTGCGCGCGCCACGCCAATCCGACCAACGGAACCTCCTCAAGGGCGGCTCGCTGCATGTCCTTGTAGATGGCGACGCGCCTGGTCTCGTCGAATTCGGCCCGTCCGCGCGCCAGCAGGTCGATCGTGCGCGGAGCCTGCACGCCGAAGGACCGGCCATGTGTCGGCGACAGCGAGGTGTCCATGATCACGGTCAGCCCGTCCGGGTCGTTGTTGTCGGCGGAGACGCCATGGATGGCGATCTCGTACTGGCCTGTTGTGCCGAGCCGCACCCGGGTCGACCAATCCGGCAGGCGAAGCTCGCACTGGATGCCGATCGCGGCCAGGTGCTGCTGCACGACCTCAGCGGTGTCCTTGTGCATGCCGAACTGGGCTGTGGCCAGCATCACGGTCTGGAAGCCGTTCGGCGCCCCGGCGGCGGCGAGCAGGCGCTTCGCCTCGGCGGGATCATAGCGCCAGCCTTTTGACAGTTCCGCATCCCACCAGGGCGTGCCTTCGACAATCGGGACGCCTTCGAGCGGTTTGCCGCGGCCGAAGAAGGCGGCCTGAACAATGTCCTCGCGCTTGACCGCATGGGCCACGGCCCGCCGGATGCGCGCATCGGCGAAGGGTCCCTTGGTGCCGTTGAACAGGATGTCCATGAACGGACCGTACTGTGTGTCGAGCCTGAGCCTCGGATCGCTTTCAACGCCGCTCATCGACTGCCACGGCACGTACTCGATCATGTCCATGTCGCCGGATTTCAACGCGGCGAAACGCAGGTTCTCGTCGGCGTAGACCACAAGCCGCAGGCGCTCGATGCGCGGAAGGCCGGCTCGGAAATAGCGGTCGAAGGCGACAAGATCGAGCGAGGTGCCGCGCTCCTGCGATTCCAGGCGATAGGCGCCGCAGCCGACCGGCTCGTTGGCTGGCGAGCCGCGCCAGACGATCGGCATGTTGTAGTTGCCGAACCAGGTCGGCAGCGTCGCCACCGGCTCCTTGGTGTAGATGCGGATTGTGCGGGCATCCGGCGTTTCGATCCGTGACACAGACTGGAACTGGGCCCGCATGTAGGCGGTCGAACGCTCGCCTCCAATCTGTTCGATCGTGTGCCGGACATCGGCAGAGGTGACCGGCTCGCCATTGTGGAACACGGCGTTCGGCACGAGGTGGAACACCCATGCGCCGTCCGCCTCATGGCCGAAGCCCTCCGCCAGTTCGCCGGCCAGATTTCCGGCGCGGTCATAGCCGATCAGCCGCGAATGGATCAGCATCTTGACGGTGCCCGCCGACGCGCCGGTCGAGACCCAGGGCTGAAGGTTTGGCGGCCAGGCCGACAGGCCGAAGCGCAGGAGTTTCGCGCGCTGCGCCTCGACGCCCGAGGTCAGTCCGCAGGCAGCCAGAAGCCCGAGTCCCGACTTGACCAGTCCGCGTCGCGTCAGGTTCGTCATGACCTCGCCCTTCAATCCACCATCACCGTGCCGGCAAAGAGTGCGATTGCGGGCGAGCCGCTGTCAAGCGCCAGGCAGGCCGCCGGTCCCTGCGTCCCGCGCCGGACATCTCGACATCCGGAGACGCGTGCTCAGATGGTTACGGAGCCCTTGCTGCCGCCGCCACCGCTTCGGCCAGCAGGGCGCGGGCGCTCTCTTCGGTGAGTTGGCCGATATGCTTCTTCAGAATGGTGCCATCCTTTCCGACCAGAAAGGTCTCGGGCACACCATAGACGCCCCACTCGATGGCGCTGCGGCCATTCCGGTCCGTGCCGACCGCTGCGTAGGGATTGCCGAGCGCGCCGAGGAAACGGCGCGCATTTTCTGGTTCATCCTTGTAGTTGAGCCCCAGGACCTGAACGCGTCCGGCGCGCACGGCCTCGCTGCCGCTCATCTCGACCAGAAACGGGTGCTCAACGCGGCAGGGCGCGCACCATGAGGCGAAGATATTCAGAATCGTGACGCGGCCCGCCCTCAGGTCTGCCGGAGCGATGCCGGGCACCGCCGCGCCGCCGCGCACAAGGCCTTCGAGCGACGGCAAGGCGAGTTCAGGCGCGGGTTTGCCGATCAGTGCAGAGGGAACCCGCGACGCATCGCCGGCAAAAAGCCGGAACAGGAACAGGGTGGCGAGGAGCCCGAAGAAGACCAGCGGGGCGAGAAACAGCCAGTTGCGCTTCTGCGCCGGGACCGAATCGGCGGCGCTCATGGCTTGTCCTGGCCCCGGCGCGGATCAAGCGCCGCGAGTTCTCGTGATCGGGCGCGGTGATCGAGCAGTGTCCAGACGGTCAGGGCGCCGAGAACAATGCCGGCCATCAGGTAGGAGCCGACGATGAAGGGGGCGTGGGTGCCGAGGGCGCTCATTGGGCCGCACTCCCGTATCCCGCCATGCCTGCCGCGCGATCGGCCCTGTCCGCGGCCAGAATCGTCAGGGTGCGGATGCGGCGGCGCATGATCTCGGTGCGCATCGCGACCAGATGAAGGGCCACCGCGGCAAGCGAGAGGCCGACGGCGCAGATCAGCAGGGGCCAGAGCATCGAGGGGTGGATCGTCGGCCCGCCCATGCGGAAGACAGAAGCCGGCTGGTGCAACGTGTTCCACCAGTCGACAGAGAACTTGATGATCGGAATGTTGACGAAGCCGACCAGGGTCAGGATCGAGACGGCGCGCCCGGCCTGCGCCGGCTCGTCAACGGTGCGCCAGAGCGCGATGATCGCCAGATAGATCAGCAGCAGCACCAGCATCGAGGTCAGCCGTGCATCCCAGACCCAGTAGGTGCCCCACATCGGGCGGCCCCAGAGCGCGCCTGTGATCAGGCAGACCAGCGCGAAGCAGGCCCCGATCGGTGCGGCCGCCTTCTGCGCTACCTCGGCCAGCGGATGCCGCCAGACGAGTGCGCCGACCGCGGAGAGGGTCATCAGGGTGTAAAAGAGCATGGCCAGCCACGCAGCCGGGACATGCACATACATGATACGGATGGTTTCGCCCTGCTGGTAGTCTGCGGGCGCCCTGAACCAGGCGCCGTAAAAGCCGATGATCAGACAGACAGCGCCCATGCCCGCGATCCAGGGCAGAAGCCTGCCCGACAGCGCCATGAAGCGCGTTGGATTGGCGAGCTGATTGATGATGGTCATGGCGTCTGTTGTGTTTCCCCATCGACGATTTACGCGGACATGGCCGCTTGCGCAATGCGTGCGCGCTTTTGCAGCAGGCTCAGTCGACCTGACGCAGGCCGGCAGCCGCGCCGATCACGCCGATGACGGCGAAGATCAGGGTGAGCGCGCCAAGGATCGCCAGAGGCGTGGAAAAGGGGATGGTGCCGCCAACAGCCGCATTGCAGGCGGCGACGCCGAAGATCAGGACCGGAATCATCAGTGGCAGGGCCAAGATGGCGATCAGCACGCCGCCGCGCCTGATGCCCGCCGTCAATGCGGCTCCAACCGCGCCGATGAAGGTCAGCGCCGGCGTGCCGATGAGCAGGCTGAGCGCCGCCGCCGCCATGCCGGCAGGCTCCATGGCGAGCAGCAGCCCGAACAGTGGCGCGGCCAGCGCCAGCGGCAGGCCGGTGGTCAGCCAGTGGGCCAGACATTTGGCCAGGACGATGCCTTCGAGAGGCAGGCGGCCGGCCTTCAGCAGGTCCAGCGTGCCGTCCTCCGCATCCGCCTGGAACAGCCGGTCGAGGCCAATCAGCGTGGCGAGCACCGCGCCGATCCAGAGAATCGCGGGAGCGATCCTGGCGAGCAGGTTCAGGTCTGGGCCGATGGCGAAGGGGGTCAGCGTCACGATCATCAGGAAGAAGACGAGTGCGAAGGAGGCGCCGCCACCAATGCGCAGGCTGAGCGCGAGATCGCGGCGGACGAGCGCCAGAAAGCCGCTCATGCCAGGGCCGCCCCGGCCTGCCGGCCTGCCACATGCGCCCCAAGATCGAGCGCGGCCAGATCGGGCCAGCCGAGCGGGTCATGCGTGGCGGCTATGACCATGCCACCGTTGGCAAGGTGGTCACCGACGACCGCGGCCAGGCGGGAGCGGGCGGCGGCATCGAGCGCGTTCGTCGGTTCGTCGAGCAGCCAGACGGGGCGGTGGGCGCTGGAGGACAGTTTCAGCCGCGCCAGCGACACGCGGCGGCGCTGGCCGGAGGACAGGTAGGCGCAGGGCACGCCCGCGAGGGCGGCAAGGTCGAAGGCATGCAGCGCGCCCTCGACGCTGCCCCCCTCGCCCCCAAACACCATGGCCTGCCAGCCGGAGAGCAATTCGCGCACCGTCAGCGCGCCCTTGAGCGGATCGCGGCTGGACACGAAGACACTGCGTTGCGGCAGATCAAGATCGGGCAGGGCCGGCGCGAGGCCAACTGTGCCGGCTTCGGCCCGGAGAAGACCTGCCAGAATGCGCAGCAGCGAGGTCTTGCCGACGCCATTCGGTCCGGTCAGCGCCAGTCCGCAACCGCCGGACACTGCGAAGGAGAGCCCCGAAAACAGGCTGCGCTCGTTGCGGCGGCAGGCCATATCGCGCGCGGTCAGGCTGTAGGGATCAGGCAAGGTCGAGGTCATCCGGCTGAGGCGGCGACAGCAGCCTTCACCGCCGGACAACCGCATTTTAGACTGATGTCCCAATAGCGTAACGATGTGAATTCTTCTATAGAGCGCTTGGCTTCGCCGCGCGCTGACAGGCGCGGGGCCCGGGCACTCCCGGGGCGGCGCGCATTGTGATGCTGTGGTGTGCACCTTGGCTGGCCGTCCGGCCGCCTCGGTGCTCTTGTCACAGGCCTTCAGAACCGGTCTGATGCATCAGGCCTGCCCTGTGACCGTTTGCCCCGAAGGATGTGAGCCCCATGGCTTCTCTCGATTCATTCACCTGCGCCAGGACCCTCAAGGTCGGCGACAAATCCTACCTGATCTATTCGCTCGTCGAGGCCGAGAAGAATGGGCTCCGCGGCATTTCCGCGCTGCCCTATTCGATGAAGGTGATGCTGGAGAACCTGCTGCGTTTCGAGGACGGGCGCACGGTGACCAAAGCCGACATCATGGGCTTTGTCGACTGGCTGCAGGCCAAGGGTAGGGCTGACAAGGAGATCGGCTTTCGGCCCGCACGCGTGCTGATGCAGGACTTCACCGGCGTTCCGGCCGTGGTCGACCTTGCTGCCATGCGTGACGGCATGACCACGCTCGGTGGCGATCCTTCGAAGATCAACCCGCTGGTGCCAGTCGATCTGGTGATCGACCACTCGGTCGTGGTCGACTTCTTCGGCACGCCGCAATCACTCGGACAGAACGTCAAGCGCGAATACGAACAGAATGGCGAGCGCTACAACTTCCTGAAATGGGGCCAGGGCGCCTTCGACAATTTCCGCGTCGTGCCCCCCGGCACCGGCATTTGCCATCAGGTCAACGTCGAGTATCTCGCCCAGACCGTCTGGACGGCGAAGCAGAAGACCAAGGACAAGAAGGGCAAGACGGTCACGGTCGAGGTCGCCTATCCCGACACTCTGGTCGGCACCGATTCGCACACCACCATGGTCAACGGTCTTGGTGTGCTCGGCTGGGGCGTCGGCGGCATCGAGGCGGAGGCTGCGATGCTGGGCCAGCCGCAGTCCATGCTGTTGCCCGAAGTGATCGGCTTTCGCCTTGTGGGCAAGCTTAAGGAAGGCATCACGGCTACCGATCTCGTGCTCACCGTGACGCAGATGCTGCGCAAGAAGGGCGTGGTCGGCAAGTTCGTCGAGTTCTTTGGCCCCGGCCTCGACAATCTCACGCTGGCGGACCGCTCCACCATCGCCAACATGGGACCTGAATATGGCGCGACCTGCGGCTTCTTCCCGGTCGACAAGGAAACGCTGGCCTATCTCGACATGACTGGGCGCAAGGCCGACCGCGTCGCGCTGGTCGAGAAATACTGCAAGCATCAGGGCCTGTTCCGCACCAAGTCCTCGCCGGATCCGGTGTTCACCGATACGATCGAGCTGGAGCTTGGCACGGTGGTGCCGTCTCTGGCAGGCCCGAAGCGGCCGGAAGGTCGGGTGTCGCTCGCGGACGCGAAGGCCGGCTTCGTATCCGCGATGGACACCGAGTACAAGAAGGCCGGCGAGCTCGCCAGGCGGGTCAAGGTCGAGGGCAGGAACTTCGACATCGGCCATGGCGATGTGGTGATCGCCGCGATCACATCGTGCACCAACACGTCGAACCCTGCCGTGCTGATGGCTGCCGGCCTGCTCGCGCGGAAGGCCAACGCCAGGGGCCTCAAGGTCAAGCCCTGGGTGAAGACCTCGCTGGCGCCCGGTAGCCAGGTCGTTTCGGAGTATCTCAACGCGTCGGGCCTGCAGGCGGAGCTCGACAAGCTCGGCTTCTTCCTCGTCGGCTTCGGCTGCACCACCTGCATCGGCAATTCCGGCCCGCTGCCGGCTGAAATCTCGAAGGCGATCAATGACAACGGCATCATCGCCTCGGCGGTTCTGTCCGGGAACCGCAACTTCGAAGGCCGCGTCTCGCCCGATGTGCAGGCCAACTATCTGGCGTCGCCGCCACTGGTGGTGGCCTATGCGCTGGCTGGTTCCACCCAGATCGATCTGTCCAAGGAGCCGCTCGGCACAGGCTCCGACGGCAAGCCGGTCTATCTCAAGGACATCTGGCCCTCCAACAAGGAGATCCAGTCCTTCATCGAGAAGACCATCACCAAGAAGATGTTCAAGTCGAAATACGCCGACGTGTTCAAGGGCGACGCCAACTGGCAGGCGGTCGAGGTCGCTGGCGGACAGACCTACAAGTGGAACATGAGCTCCACCTATGTGCAGAATCCGCCCTATTTCGACGGTATCACCAAGACGCCGAAGCCGGTCACGGATGTGGTCGGCGCGCGCATCCTGGCGCTGCTCGGCGACAAGATCACAACCGACCACATCTCCCCGGCAGGTTCGATCAAGGTGAATTCCCCTGCCGGCAAGTACCTGCAGGACCGGCAGGTCGCCGTGCAGGACTTCAACCAGTACGGTACACGGCGCGGCAACCACGAGATCATGACGCGCGGCACCTTCGCCAACATCCGCATCAAGAACTTCGCGGTGAAGGAGGCGGACGGGTCGACCAAGGAAGGCGGCAAGGCCATTCATTATCCGTCGGGCGGCCGCATGTTCATCTATGATGCCGCCATGCGCTACCAGGCCGAGAATGTGCCTCTCGTGATCTTCGCCGGCGTCGAATACGGCAACGGCTCAAGCCGCGACTGGGCTGCCAAGGGCACCAAGCTGCTCGGCGTCCGCGCTGTGGTCGCGCAGTCCTACGAGCGCATCCACCGCTCCAACCTCGTGGGCATGGGCGTCGTGCCCTTCGTCTTCGCCGAAGAGGGCATGAGCTGGCAGAAACTCGGCCTGAAGGGCGACGAGTTGGTCTCGATCGCCGGCCTCGCCACGGCGACCCCGAAGCAGAAGATGGAGGTCTCCATCACCTCCGCCCACGGCAAGGTCACCAAGGTGCCGGTGATCTGCCGCATCGATACGCTCGACGAGATCGACTACGTCAAGCATGGCGGCATCCTGCACTATGTGCTGAGGCAACTCGCGGCTTGAATCCGAGCGGCGCTTGCGGGGCGTTGAGCCGGGCACGCGAGCGCCCGGCTTTTTTCTGGCTATGCCGTCTGCACTGGCGGTGACAGGACATGGACGGGTGATGCAACATCGGGCCTTCTTGGCCTTGATCCAGGGCCGCAACAGCCGGCCACGACGCTCCCTCTTCCCCCCACCCCCCTTCGTCGTGTAGGGAGACAGCCAACTCATCGCCGGGGCGGGCGCCCGGTGCGCGCTTCCCGTGCATCATCCGCGCCGTCCCGAACCACTGAAAGACGGGAGAACCCGCCCCATGTCATCCACCTTCGAGACTGTTGCCGGCATCATTTCGGAAACCTGCGACATCCCGCGCGAGAAGATCACGCCGGCCAGCCACGCGATCGATGATCTCGGCATTGATTCGCTGGCCTTCCTCGATATCGCCTTCGCCGTGGACAAGGCGTTCGGCATCAAGCTGCCGCTGGAGCAGTGGACCCAGGAAGTGAACGAGGGCAAGGCCCCGGCAGAGCAGTACTTCGTGCTTGAGAATCTCTGCGCCCGCATCGACGGGCTGGTGGCGGCGAAAAGCGCCTGATGGCGCGGTTACCCAACCGCGTGTTTCCCACGCTGCGCCTGTCCCAGGATGTTTCCGTTCAACGCGCGAACCGAAGCCCTTGTCTTGCAACCGGCTGAGGAGCGGGACACCGTGGCAAATCCACGGCCACCCCACCCGTGACAAGCGATATGGTTCTGGGCTAAACGGTTTCGCTCTGCGCGGATACGCGCCACCGATCAGCCCAGCCGACCGAGCCGTTCCGCCCATGCGCCTTGAATACTTCGAGATGATCGACAAGGTCATGCTGTTTGATGCCGATGGGAAGCGGCTCGTGGCGGCTGCCAGGGTGCCGAGGAACAGCCCGGTGTTCGAGGGACATTTTCCGGGCCATCCGCTGGTTCCGGGCGTGCTGCTGACGGAAACCATGGCGCAGGCCTCGGGTTACCTCATCCTTGGCCTCAACGGGCTGACACAGATGCCGTTCCTGATGACCGTCGACAAGGCGCGCTTCCGCACCTTCGTCGAGCCGGATGCCGATCTCGTGATCGAGGCCACCATCAGCATCGTAGGGTCGGGCTATGTCGCGACCAAGGCGAAGATCTCCATCGAGGGCAAGCCGATTTGCGATGCGGAACTGCGCTTCCGGCTGATGCCCTTCCCGGCCGATCTGGCCGTTTTGATGCGCGCGCGCACCGCCGCGATCGGCCTTGAGCCCGAGGCCGTGAGCTGATGACGCGCGAGGTCGTGATCACGGGAATCGGGCTGCTCTCGAGCCTTGGCGAGGGTGTCGCGCCGCATATCGAAGCGGTGGATGGCGCCCGTGCGCCTGTCATCGATGCGGCGAGTTTCGCCCCCTATCCCGTGCATCCACTCGGCGCGGTCGAATATGACCGCCAGATTCCGAAGAAATCCGACCAGCGCCAGATGGAGCCGTGGCAGCGCATCGGCGTCTACGCGGCGGGCCTTGCGCTCGACAGCGCCGGCATCAAGTCCGACGCCGAGGCCAAGGACCGCATGCATGTCATCGTCGCCGCAGGCGGGGGCGAGCGCGATCACGCCGTCGACGCGCAGATCCTGACGGGGCTGAAGACGGCCGCAGAACCTGGCGTGTTCCTCAATGAACGCCTGCTCAGCGACCTGCGCCCCACATTGTTCCTGGCGCAGCTGTCGAATCTGCTGGCGGGCAACATCTCGATCGTCCATGGGGTCACCGGGCCCTCGCGCACCTTCATGGGCGAGGAGCAGGCCGGTGTCGACGCCATCCGCATCGCACATGCCCGTATCGCCGCCGGCCAGGCGGACATGATCCTGGTCGGTGGTTCTTACAATGCCGAACGGCGCGACATGATGCTGCTGTACGAGCTTGGGGGCGTGATGCTGACCGGCGATGTCGTTCCCACACTGTCCCGTGATGCGGGACATGGCGGCATGGTCACCGGCAGCGTTGGCGCATTCCTCGTTCTCGAAGCGGCTCACAGTGCCCGGGCCCGCGGGGCGACGGCGCAGGCGCGGCTCGACAGCGTCGTGGCGGACCGGACGCGCCGCAACCCGGCCGACATCGTGCGCACGCTCACCGCCATGGCGGGGCCGCAGACCGGCGTGCCGCTGGTGGTATCGGCATCGAGCGGTGTTCCAGCCTGCGTGGCCGAAGAGAAGGCGGCGCTGGACGCGATCGCGCCCGGAGCCGACATCGTCGCGATGGGTGATCTCACGGGCCATGCCAT
The DNA here is from genome assembly GCA_026400535.1 of Hyphomicrobiales bacterium. Taxonomy (GTDB): domain Bacteria; phylum Pseudomonadota; class Alphaproteobacteria; order Rhizobiales; family Beijerinckiaceae; genus Allobosea. Next base: position 23,995 of record JAPLOU010000011.1, on the reverse strand, counting down.
CGAGGCCGCCTTTCCGGCGGCTGTGGCGCTGGCGGCAGCGCTGCTGCAGGCGGGCCGCGGCAGGGAGGCTGTCGTCACCGGCGTCGGTCACCATCGGGGCGAGGGCCTTGCCCGCCTGAGCCGGGCCTGAAAGGAGCACGGGATGAGTTCGGCGCATCTTGACCCATCGGGTCGCCCGCTCGTGGCGGTCACCGGTCTTGGCGTGGTCACGTCCTTGGGACAGGGCAAGGCCGACAACTGGTCACGGCTGACTGTTGGCCACTCCGGCATCCACCGGATCACGCGTTTTCCCACGAAAGGGCTGCGCACGACAATTGCCGGAACCGTGGACGACCTGTTCGACAGAAGTTTTGCCGCGCCGGAGCTGTCCGAGAAGCTGGCCCTGATCGCCGCCGAGGAAGCGGTCGCGCAGTCGGGCCTGGGGCGTCCGGGCGACTTTCCCGGACCGCTGTTCATGGCTGTGCCACCGGTGGAGCTCGAATGGGTCCAGAAGCAGGAACTGGCTGCGTCGAGCAATGGCGATGTGACCTACCAGGCGCTGCTCGCCGACGCGGCGCAGCACCGCCATACGGCCTATCATGCGATGTTCCTGTTTGGATCCGTTGCCGGCCACATTGCCGATCATTTCGGCACCAAAGGCTCGCCGATTTCGCTGTCGACCGCCTGTTCGTCCGGCGCGACCGCCATCCAGATGGGTGTCGAGGCGATCCGGCGCGGGGACACCGAAGCGGCTCTGTGCATCGGCACGGACGGTTCGGTGCAGGCCGAGTCGCTGATCCGGTTCTCGCTCCTGTCGGCGCTGTCCACGCAGAACGATCCGCCGACGGCGGCCTCCAAGCCGTTTTCGAAGAACCGCGACGGCTTCGTCATGGGCGAAGGCGGCGCGGCGCTTGTGCTGGAGAGCTACCAGAGCGCGCGGCGGCGCGGTGCCGCCATCCTTGGCTTCGTGCTCGGCTGCGGCGAGAAGGGCGACGGCTTTCACCGCACGCGCTCCTCGCCCGATGGCCGTCCGGCCATCGTCGCCATGCAGCAGGCGCTGGCCGATGCAGGGCTTGAGCCCGACCAGATCGACTATGTCAACGCACATGGCACGTCGACGCCCGAAAACGACAAGATGGAGGCCATGAGCTGCACGGCCGTGTTCGGCGAACGCATGGGCCGCCTGCCGATCTCGTCGAACAAGTCGATGGTCGGTCATACCCTGACGGCGGCCGGCGCGGTGGAGGCGGTGTTCTCGCTGCTGACCATCGCCCATGGCCGCATTCCGCCGACGATCAACTACCGTGAGCCGGACCCCAACATTCCGCTCGATGTCGTGCCGAACGTGGCGCGCGATGCCGCCGTGCGGCGGGTGATCTCGAACTCCTTCGGCTTCGGCGGGCAGAATACCTGTCTCGTCTTTGCCGACAGCCCGGCGTGATGTGATGACGGGAACGGTTCTGGTCACCGGCGGAGCGAAGGGAATCGGGGCGGGCGTTGTGCGGGCGCTGGTCGCGGCCGGTCATGCGGTCGTGTTCACCTATCGCTCATCGGCGAGCCAGGCGGCGGAGCTGGCGCAAAGCCTCAGCGTCGAAAGCGGCTTGTCCGTTACGCCGGTTCCGCTTGATCTGGCTGACAAGGCGGCCGTTGCAGCCTTCTGCGCGCGGGCGCCGGCGCTGGGCGAGATCCATGGGCTGGTCCACAATGCCGGGCAATCTGCCGACTCGCTGTCGATGATGCTGGTCCAGGACAAGGCCGAGGCCGCGATGCAGGTCAATTTCTGGTCGTTCACCCAGCTGGCCAATTGCTTCGTACGCCCGATGATGGCGCGGCGGAAGGGCCGTGTGATCGCCATCGGATCGGTGACGGCGAGCCGTGCCAATCAGGGCAACGCCGCCTATGCCGCGACCAAGGCGGCGCTGGAAGCCTACATGCGCAGCCTCTCTCTGGAGACGGCGAAGCGCGGCATAACCGCCAACACGATTGCGCCGGGGTTTGTCGATACCGACATGATGGAGGCATACGCCGCCTACCGCGTGAAGATGGAAAGCCAGATTCCCGCAGGGCGCTTTGCCAGACCCGAGGAGATCGGCGCACTGGTGGCGTTTCTGATGAGCCCGCAAGCAGCCTACATCACCGGTGCCACCATCCCCGTCGATGGGGGCCTGATGGCGTCCATGGGTCTGCAGCGCTAGATGGATTGCGGGCCCTGCGGGCCAGCCGAAGGACAACACGACATGCGCGCATTGATGCTTCACGGCGACCGTGACCTCCGGCTCGAGGAGATCGAGCCTCCGCCGCTCCCGGCGGCCGGCGAGGTGCAGGTCCGGATCCGGGCCCTGGGCCTGAACTTCCTCGATGTCTGGGGGTTCCGTGGCATGGCCTTCGCCAAACGCAAGATGCCCCAGGCGGCCGGCGTCGAGGCCGCGGGCGAGGTCATCGCCCTCGGTGAGGGCGTGTCGCGCTTCCGGCTCGGGCAGAAGGTCACACTGTACGGGGCCGACACCTGCGGGCATTGCAAGGCCTGCCGCGAGGGCCGTGACAACCTGTGCGAGAACGTCGCCGGCATCATGGGCTTCCACATCGACGGTTTTGGACGGGAAGTGCTGAACCGCTCGGAACGCCTGTGCGTTGCGGTTCCGGACAGCGTCTCGTTCGAGCACGCGGCTTGCGCGCCCATCGGCTTTGGAACGGTGCAGCACATGCTGTTCGACAACGCCAGGCTTGAGCCGGGCGAGAGCATCCTCGTCCATGCGGCCGGATCCGGGATTGGCACGGCGGCGATCAAGATGGCGAGAGCGATCGGCTGCACGGTCTATACGACCGTTGGGGACGACGCAAAGGCGGCACGGGCGCTGGAGCTCGGGGCCGACCATGTCATCAACTACAAGACCGAGCGTTTCGAGGGCGAGGTCCGCCGGCTCACAAAACGCAAGGGGGTGGATGTCGTCTTCGAACATGTCGGGGCTGATACGTGGAACGGTTCGCTGCTGTGCCTTAAGCGTGGCGGGCGGCTGGTGACCTGCGGGGCGACGTCCGGCGCGACCGCCACCATCAATCTCATGCAGCTGTTCCAGCAGCAGTATCGCATCTTCGGGTCTTTCGGCTGCGCCATGGCCAATATCGCCGCCTCGCTCGACAAGATGGCTGCCGGCATGACGCCGGTGATCGACTCCGTGTTCGATCTTGCCGAATTCGAGAAGGGGCTTGCCCGGCTCGAGGGCCGTCAGGTCTTCGGCAAGGTAATCATCCGCCTGTGACGGGCCCGGCGTCCGGCGAAAATGGTTGACCGGAACGCGTTGCGCCGTCATGTGCGCGATGGGTTGATCGTGATCTGATCGTTTCAAGGCTGACGCTCCGTGTTCCGGTTTCGCAGGCTCGCCTCGCAGGCAGCCGCTCTCGCCATGATTCTGGCCGTGCGCGCGGCGTTCGCGCTGTCGCGTGCGCTTGGGCCGGCCCGCGCCAGTGCGACCGGCGGCTGGCTTCTGTCCAAGCTCGGCCCGCTGACGCCGCAGCAGCGGATCGCGAGGGCCAATCTCGCCATGGCGTTTCCGGACAGGTCGGAGGCCGAAAGGGCGGCGATTCTCAACGAGGCCTGGGACAACCTGGGCCGAACCGCAGGCGAATACGCCCATCTGGCCACGTTGTTCGACTATGATGCCGACAATCCTGATCCGAATGGGCGGGTGGAGGTGGCCGGGATCGAGCATTTCGCGGCGCTGAGGGATGATGGCAGACCCGGCATCATCTTCTCCGCCCATCTTGCCAATTGGGAGCTGCCTGCCATCTGCGCTGCGCGCTATGGCCTGAAGGCCACGGCCGTTTTCAGGCCACCGAATGATCCGGCTGTCGCGGCCGTCATCCATGAGGTCCGGTCCGGCACCATGGGCGGACTCGCCGCCTCGCTGCGCGGCGCGGTCTTCGAGATGCACGGGGTGCTGGAGCAGGGTGGGCATCTCGGGATGCTGATCGACCAGCATTTCACCCGCGGTGTGGTGGTCGATTTCATGGGCCAGAAGGCGCTGGCCAACCCGGTCCTGGCCAAGTTCGCCCGCAGCTTCGACTGCCCGGTGCACGGCGTCAGGGTCATCCGCCTCCCCGGCCACCGCTTTCGCCTTGAGCTGACGCCGCCGCTCGATCTGCCCCGTGACGAGAACGGGGATATCAGTGTCGAGGGTGCGATCCAGATGATGACCGGCGTGGTCGAGGGCTGGGTGCGGGAGCATCCGGGGCAATGGCTGTGGATGCATCGCCGCTGGCGTCAGACCATGGTGGCGCAGGCCGAGGCCCTCAAGGCGAAGTCCGCAGCGTCGGCCACTTCAACGCAACGTGATTTTCCGGACCCGGCGAAATCGGGTTGATTGTTTCGATGAAACATCCGCTGTCCACGACGTTGACCGGCCTGTTGCTGGCGGTTTGCCTATCCGGGACCGCCCTGTCGCAAGCGCCCCAGGCCGAACACCTCCGCAAGCCGCGTGCCGTCCTCGAACTGTTCACCAGCCAGGGCTGCTCATCCTGTCCGGCTGCGGATGCCCTGTTTGTTGAGTTAGCCCGCGATCCCGGACTTCTGGTGCTGACCTTGCCGGTCGATTACTGGGATTATCTGGGCTGGAAGGATACGCTCGCCCACGCCGCCTTCACGCAGCGCCAGCGGGGTTACGCCAAGAGCCGCGGCGACGGGCAGATCTACACGCCGCAGGCCGTGATCGATGGCGTGGCCCACACGGTTGCTTCGGATCGGCAGGCCATGATGCAGATCATCTCCGCCCATCAGTCCACCCCCCTGCCGCTTGACGTCGCTGTCAGCGAGGCTGCCGGGCAGATCAAGGTTTCGGTCTCCGGCACGGCAGGGTCCGGTTCGATCTGGCTGCTGACCGTGGCGCGTTTTCGCTCCGTTGTGATCCAGCGCGGGGAAAACCGTGGCCGCGAGGTGTCCTACGCCAATGTGGTGCGCAGCCTGATGCGCATCGGGGACTGGCGCGGCGCGCCGATGTCGCTCGATCTGCCGGCATCGCTGGCGCGGCAGGCCGATGCCGAGACCTATGTGGTTCTGATCCATTCCGATGCCGGCAAGGTGGGCCGTGTGATCGGAGCCGGGAAGGCGCCCGGCTTCTGAGGCTCGGCGGCGTTCAGGGCGATCAGATCACGATGACCCTGTTCTCCAGTTCGTCGATGTCATCGTCCCGGGGTGGAGCAGCTGTGGCCAGAATGGCAGCGGCCTGGTCCACCGCCGCTGTCAGACCTTGGGCCAGATCACCGGCTGCGATGGCGCCGATCAGGTCCGCCACGACCTTGCGCCAGATGTCGGGGTCGACCGCCTCGCTGATGGCGGTATCGGTCATGACCTCGGCATAGCGTTCGGCCAGTGCGACATAGATCAGCACACCTGTCCGGTCCCGGGTCGCGGAGAGGCCGCGGGCGCTGAACTCGCGCAAGGCGGCCTCGTGGCCGCGGCGCCGGCGCAGCGGGCGCGGCACGAGTTTCAGGCGGGTTGCCTGCGGCAGAAACAGCACGATCAGCGCCGCGGCGACCAGCAGTTGAGCCGCGAAAATCGTCCTCGTCGCAAAGGACGTCCATTCGATCAGCGGCCATGGCACGGCCAGGGCCAGCAGCAGGGCCACCACCATTGACCAGCTGCGCCAGCTGCCCGCGATGCGGTCGACCACGACGACAATCTCGGCTGAGGTGATGGCTTCCGCCCTGCCGATGGCGGCGACAACGGTGTCACGCTCGGCTTTGGTCAATGTCATGGCCGTCTCCTCACCAGTCCCCGGAGGCGCCGCCGCCGCCGGACGAGCCCCCGCCACCCCATGATCCACTGCCCGATCCACTGCCAGATCCGCTCCCGCCGGACCAGCCGCCGGAGGGCGCTCCCGGCAGCATGATCCAGCGTCCGTCGCGCGTGCGATGATAACGCGCCGGGCCGGATCGTCCTGTCTGGCGCGATTGCACAACCATGATCAGCCCGATGAGCAGGATAAACAGAACGATGATCGCCGGCGCGAGGGGATTATCGCCATCACTGCGCAGTTGCGGTCGTCGCTGCCACTGCTCGGCATCGCCCTTCAGGACATCGATGATGGCGTCGACGCCCGCCTCGATGCCGCCGGCAAAGTCCCCTGTCCGGAACTTCGGGGCGATGGCGGTCGTGATGATGGTTTTCGCCAGCGCGTCGGTCAGGGCGCCTTCGAGTCCATAGCCGACCTCGATGCGCATCTTGCGCTCGGTCGGAGCGATCAGGAGCAGCGCGCCATTGTTCCTGTCTTTGGTGCCCAGGGCCCAGCGGCGGTAAAGCCGGTTGCCGTAGTCCTCGATCGTCAGATCGCCAAGTTTGGGCACGGTGGCGACGACGACCTGATCCGAGGTTGCCATCTCATGCGCAGCGAGCTTGTCGCTGATGCGCCGGATCGCGGCCGGGTCGAGGAGGCGGGCGGCATCGACCACGCGGCCCGAGAGCGCCGGCAAGGCCGGGTCCGTGGCCTGTGCCTCAGTCATCAGAAAGGTCAGCCCGAGACACAAAGCCCCCAGCAGAAGCCTCAGCCGCTGCTGGAAACCTGCTGGCAAGGCCGATCCGTCAGGCATGGCGCGCGGCCGCAATAGGCTGGCGCGCCTCAGCTCCCGAACCGGACATTCGGCGGCCGGTCGGAGCCCGCGGTCGCGGTGAAGGTCTCCATTGGTTGCGCACCCCAGAACAGCTTTGCCCAGATCACGCCGGGAAAGGTCCGCACCTCTGTGTTGTAGGCCCGCACGGCCTCGATGTAGTCGCGCCGTGCGACCGTGATCCGGTTTTCGGTGCCTTCAAGCTGCGACTGCAGCGCCAGAAAATTCTGGTTCGATTTCAGATCGGGGTAGCGTTCGGCGACGACCATCAGTCTGCCGAGGGCGCCCGATAGGCCCGCCTGTGCGTCCTGAAACTCCTTGAACCTGGCCGGGTCGTTCAGCGTCGAGGCATCGATCTTCACCTGTGTGGCCTTGGCACGCGCCTCGATGACTTGGGTCAGCACCTCACGCTCCTGCTGCGCGAAACCCTTCACCGTCTCCACGAGGTTGGGGATCAGATCAGCGCGCCGCTGATACTGGTTCTGGACTTCGCCCCAGGCGCCCTTGGCGCGCTCGTCCAGCGTCGGGATCGTGTTGTACCCGCAGCCGGCGAGGGCTGTACCGAGCAGTCCCAGCACGGCGGTCATGAGAAGAACGCGGACGATACGGGGCATGGTGCGGGCATAGCGCATGCCGACGGGAACAAGTGGCATGGTGGACATGACGGGTGGATCCTCTCCGGTCGGTCGTCTGGGCGATCACATTGTTGTGAACGGATATGCGTGCACTTTATCGATCCAGGTCGCGAAGAGGAAGGCGAAAAGCCACCGGCCCGAACGTCAGCTTGACGGAAATCCCGGTTGCCAGACGCGCGTGATCTGGTCACTCTTGGCTTCGAGGATCATCGTCGGAGGAAGCGGATCATGCTGGCGATCAACCAAGGGGCGATGCGGCTGGTGGCCGCGGCCCTACTCGGCTCCACGCTGGCTGCCGGGCTTCATGAGGCCGCACATGCCCAGACGGCCCTTCCGGCGGCACCGGAAGCTGCAACCGGCCGGACGCAGCGCAGCCTGGGCTATGCGACCCAGCACATGGTGGCCGCTGCCAATCCGCTGGCCGCGGAGGCTGGCCGGCAGATCCTGCGGGCTGGCGGCAGCGCCGTGGACGCGGCGGTCGCGGTGCAGCTTGTGCTCAACCTCGTCGAGCCGCAAAGCTCAGGGATCGGCGGCGGCGCGTTCATGGTTCACTGGGATCAGGCCGCCCGCATGGTGGTGACGCTCGACGGGCGTGAGACGGCTCCTGCCGCGGCCAGGCCCGAGCGGTTCCTGGGCCCTGACGACCGACCGCTCAGCTTCATGGCTGCGGTGGTCGGGGGGCGCTCGGTCGGAGTACCGGGGACCGTGCGGCTGCTGGAGGAAGCCCACAAGCGGTGGGGCAAGCTGCCCTGGGCGCAGGTGTTCGAGCCCGCGATCACACTGGCCGAGAACGGCTTTGCCGTGTCGCCTCGCCTCAATGGCCTGCTGGCCGGCGAGCAGGCGCTGCGCAATGATCCGGTGGCGCGGGCCTATTTCTACGACGCGGCCGGCAAGCCGCGCGAGATCGGCTTCGTGTTGAAGAACCCGGCCTTTGCCGCCACCTTGCGCAGCCTGGCCCGCGAGGGGGCGGCGGCCTTCTACACCGGCCCGCTGGCGGCGGACATTCTTGGCACGGTGACCGGGCATCCAACCAATCCCGGCGATATGACGGCCGCCGACCTCTCTGGCTACACGGTGATCGAGCGCGAGCCCCTGTGCGGTCGCTACCGTGTCTATACGATCTGCGGCATGGGGCCGCCCAGCTCCGGCGCCATCGCCGTGCAGCAGATCCTCGGCATGGTCGAGCGCTTCGACCTTGGCCGCATGGGCCCCGGCGCCAACGCCGTGCACTGGATCAGCGAGGCGGGCCGCCTCGCCTTTGCCGACCGCAATCTTTATGTCGGCGATCCCGCCTTCGTGGATGTGCCGAGCACAGGCCTGATCGACCCGGCCTATCTGAGTACCCGCGCCAACCTGATGAGCGAGGAGCGCTCGATGGGAACCGCGCGGCCCGGTGAGCCGCCACGGCGGCGCGCGCAGCTGCTGGCGCCCTCCGACCCGCAGATCGAGTATGGCACAAGCCACATCTCGATCATCGACAAGGACGGGAACGCGGTTTCGATGACCACGACGATCGAGGATGGCTTCGGCGCGCGGATCATGACCAAGGGGGGCTTCCTGCTCAACAACGAGCTGACGGACTTCAACTTCGCCCCGTCGGCCAGTGGCGTGCCGGTGGCGAACCGCGTCGAGCCCGGCAAGCGTCCGCGCAGCTCGATGGCGCCGACGCTGGTGTTCGACGCGTTCGGCCGGCTCTATGCAGTGGTTGGCTCGCCTGGCGGAAGCCACATCATCGGCTATGTGGTCAAGACGCTGGTTGGATTGCTCGACTGGCGGCTTGACCCGCAGCAGGCCGTCGATCTCGGCAATTTCGGCAGCCGCAACGGGCCGACCGAACTGGAACGCGGCTCGGAGGCCGAGACCTGGGGCGTCACGCTGCAGACGCGGGGCCATGAGGTGCGGGCGATCGCGATGACTTCTGGCATCCAGGCCATCCTCGTCTCGCCGATCGGCTATCTTGGTGGCGCCGATTCGCGCCGTGAGGGCGTGGCGATCGGAGATTGACGCGCCCCATGACCTTTCTGCCCGAGGGCCCTGTGCTGGCCGCCTACACCCTGACCTGCATCGTGCTGTTCATCACGCCCGGTCCGGACATGAGCCTGTTCCTCTCGCGTACGATGGCGCGCGGGCGTCGTCACGGCATAGCCGCCATGGGCGGAGCGCAGGTCGGCTGCATTGTCCACACGCTGCTGGCGGCTGTTGGCCTGTCGGCCCTGCTCAGCGCCTCGGCGACCGCCTTCACGATCCTGAAAGTTGTCGGCGCGCTCTATCTCGGCTGGATGGCCTACGACGCGATCCGCAACGGCTCATCACTGAATGTCAAGACGACGGGGCTTGCGACGCAGGAGCAGGAAACAGGGGTCTGGCGCAGCTTCCTGCTCGGCATCGGCATCAATCTGAGCAATCCCAAAGTGGTGCTGTTCTTCGTGACCTTCCTGCCGCAGTTCGTCAGCGTCGGGGACCCCGACGCTGCGGCGAAAATGACGTTCATGGGGCTTTACTTCGTTGCCATCTCGATCCCGCTCGCCATCGGGATGATTCTCGTGGCGGAACAGCTTGTCGGCTATCTCAAGGCCCGTCCGAAGGCCCTGCGGGCGATCGACTATATCTTTGGCGGGATTTTCGGGATTTTCGCCGTGAAGATCCTGTTCACGCAGGCGGGCCGCTGACACGGCTCTGGTCCGGCCCCGCCGCGCCGCGCCCGGCGATCAGCCAGTAGATCGCCCCCGTCACGACCCCGGTCAGAAAGAAAGCGGCGAGAACCTGCGTCTCGGTCCCGGTCGGCAGGCGCTTCAGCCCGATGATCGCGGCCGGAAGCGCTGCCGCAAACAGGCCCGTCAGCCCCATCTGCACCAGACCGCTCGACATCCGGAACAGTTCGCTGGTGATGGCGGTGATCAGGACCGGGAGAATGAGGATCGCAGCCGCCAGCTTGAAACCCTGCCAGCCCGCGGCGGCCGCCAGAGCCGTCGGGTCCTCGCCTTCGAAAGCCAGGCCGACAACGACGTCTGCGAAGGCGTTGAACGCGCCGAACACCATGCCCGCGAGCGCGGGTGACGCCACTGTCGCCAGCATCAGAAAGAACCCGCCCGCGCCAAAGGAGATGATGAGGCCGAGTGGAATAATCAGCAGGATTCGGGCCGCGCTGCGCATGATTCAGGCCTGCCGGGCATCAGCGGCGTCCGCCTCGTCCAGCATGAGCCGGGCGCGGGCCGAGAGCTTTTCGGTCTCGCTCTTGAGCTGCCCGCATGCGGCGAGGATGTCGCGGCCGCGTGGGGTGCGGACCGGCGAGGCGTAGCCGGCGCGAAACACGATGTCCGAGAAGCGCTCGATCCGATCCCAGTCCGAGCATTCATAGCGCGTGCCCGGCCAGGGATTGAACGGAATCAGGTTGATCTTGGCCGGGATGCCCTTGAGCAGCCGGACAAGCTCGCGGGCCTCGGCATCTGAATCATTCACGCCCTTGAGCATCACATACTCGAAGGTGATGCGTCGCGCGTTCGACAGGCCCGGATAGCCGCGGCAGGCGTCCAGAAGCACGGCGATCGGATACTTCCGGTTGAGCGGAACAAGCTCATTGCGCAGGTCGTCTCGCACAGCATGCAGCGAAATGGCCAGCATGCTGTTGGTGCGCGACCCGAGTGGCGCGATCTCGGGCACGACGCCCGATGTCGAGACAGTGATACGGCGGCGGCCGAGCGACAGGCCATCGCCATCCGCGATCGTGTCGATGGCGTCGGACACGGCGTCGAGATTGTAGAGTGGCTCGCCCATCCCCATGAAGACGACATTGGTGACGAAGCGGCTGCCATCAACGGGCAGGAGCCCATCGGTCGGACGCGTGCGGCCAGGAAAATCCCCGAGCATGTCGCGGGCCACCACCAGCTGAGCGACGATTTCCTCGGTGGTCAGGTTGCGGACAAGCTTCTGGGTGCCGGTGTGGCAGAAGGTGCAGGTCAGCGTGCAGCCGACCTGGCTCGATACGCAGAGCGTTCCGCGGTCAGTTTCGGGGATGTAGACGCATTCGATTTCGGCGCCCTTGTCGCGCGGGCCGGTTGGCGGCATGCGGACAAGCCACTTGCGGGTGCCGTCCTTCGACACCTGCGCGGCGCTGACCGTGGGGCGGGCCAGTGTGAAGCGCGCCTCCAGCGCCGACTTGAGATCCTTGCCGACATTCCTGATCTCGGCAAAATCCGCGACGCCATGGTGGTAGAGCCAGTTCCAGATCTGGCCGGTCCGCATGCGCTGCTCTTTCAGCGGCACGCCGATCTCGTCGAGGGCAGCGGCAAGGCCGGCCCGGGTGCGGCCAACCAGTGATGGCAGCGTGGACGGTGAGAACCCCGCAGCCGGAAGGCTAGAGGCAGGATCGTGGGTCTCGCTTGCTGGAAGGGTGAGGATGTCGCTCATCGGCGAGGCGGTATCACGAAATCGCGGCGCTGCCGAGTCGGCCTTCAAGAAAGCACGATGCCCATCACGGGCAGGCGCGTCGCATGCGTTCAAGCGCCTGGCTCAGGCCGGCCAGCGAATAGCGGTCGGTGGAGGCGTTGCCGCGCCCGGAGGTAACGGTCACGTTGAGGCTCTGGCCACGCCGTGCCGCATCGATGAAGCCATTCTCTTCCGCAGCGTTGGCGATCCAGGCGCTCTTGCCCTTTGGAGCCAGCGCGAACTTCGTCGGACCGATCACCGCTTCGCCCGGCGTGGTCTCGCGGGCAGCGAAGCCGAGGACGAAGCTGACCTCGTTGCGCACCTGTTCCGCCGGCCGCGCCGTGATGAACAGGAAACCCGGGTCGCGCGTCAGGTTCTTCGGTATCCGCTCCTTGGGCTTGGTCAGGACATAGCACACCTTGTTGCGGCCCTGCGGCGTCTCATAGACGGTCCACTCGCCGAAGGTGCCGAGCTCCGCAGCCTGGCCTTGGGCCGCGGCTGTTGCCTGGGGCTTTGCGGGCTGACGGGTCTGGGCGGAAACCGGGAGAGCCGCCAGGGCGACAGCGCCGACCAGACACGAGGAGGCGAGACAATTGCGAATCATGACGTCCATGTAGCACCGGGGATGGGAATCGAAGAGGCCGGAACCAACCTTTGATATCTCAATGCCATGAAGCGGGCAAAATTGCGATATGGCTTATTTCTGTTCCGTTTCGCCCCGGAACATGCCAATCTGCCCGGGAGCAGCGCCGCTATCGGGGGGTCGTCGGCTGCGCTGCCCTGATCCGGGTGGAACTGTTCCGCATTGTGCGCAACCAGGCCGCGCCGGCTGACGAGGGGAAGCAACTTGTCGAACCCGGCGGTTTTTGCGGCTTGGGTCGCGGATGTGGCGGAGCGCCGCGACCGTGAGGCGTTTACGCGCCTGTTCGACCATTTCGCGCCGCGCCTGAACGCCTATCTCATGCGGCTTGGAACCGATGCCGCGCTGGCCGAAGAAATTGTCCAGGATGTGATGGCGACCCTGTGGCGCAAGGCACAGCTGTTCGATCCGGCGAAATCCTCGCTGTCAACCTGGCTCTACCGCATCGCACGCAACCGCCGCATTGACCTGGCTCGGCGCGACAAGGGCGACTTCGACCCCGAGGAGCCGATGCTGCAACCGGCCGCGACGCCCGATCTTGATAAGCTGATGGACGTGCAGCAACGCGACGAGGCCGTCCATGTCGCGCTGCTCACGCTGCCGGCCGAGCAGCTTGACCTCGTAAAGCTCGCCTTCTTCGAAGGCTTGTCGCACAGCCAGATTTCCGAAGCGACCGGCGTGCCGCTCGGAACGGTCAAATCGCGGATCCGGCTGGCGTTCACGCGGCTGCGGCGGATGCTTGAAGCCGAAGGCGTGGTCGAGGCCAACTGACCGCGCTCGTTACAGCCCCTTGAGGATAACCCTTGCCCTGTCGCGGTGCTCTGGCGTGATTTCGCCGGCGACGCTGGCAATGGCCGCTGTGAGAACGGCGGCGTCGTCGGTGAAGCCCAGCAGCGGGACGATGTCCGGGATGGTGTCGATCGGCAGCACGAAATAGGCTACGGCCGCGATCAGGATGAACCGTACCCTGGCCGGCGTGGCCGGATCGCGGGCGCAGCACCAGGCGGCGAGTGCATCCTGTGCAAAGGGAATGGATCGCGCGACACGGCCGAGCAGCCGCAGCATGCTGTGTCCAAGCCGGTCCTCGTCCGCCGCCAGCTTGCGCATGGCCTCGATTTCCTTGGGGGTGAACGGTTGTCCGAATGGTCCCGACATCATGTCCTCCGGCAGCGCTGATGAGATGGGTCTTGCCGGCCGCCCAAACAAGTCTGTCTGCTCGAAAGCCGTTTGCCGCACGGCGGGATGTGCAGGGCCGTGCCTTTCCCTTGTCGGATTTTGCCGATAGCAGGAGCGCTCAACAGGCAAGGGGCGGTGGCATGAAAATTGACGGCTCAATGGCGGCAGTGGTCACCGGCGGCGCATCGGGTCTTGGCGAGGCCACGGCGCGGATGCTGGCGGCGCTTGGCGTAAAGGTCGCGCTGTTCGACATGAATGCGACGCGCGGCGAGGCCATCGCCGCCGAGATTGGCGGGCTGTTCTGCATCTGCGACGTGACAGACGACGCAGCGGTCGATGCAGCGCTCACAAAGGCGCGGGCTGCGCACGGCGCCGAGCGCCTCGTGGTCAACTGTGCGGGTATCGCGCCCGGCAAGCGGGTGGTCGCCAGAAAGCGCGACACGGGCGAGCTGGTCGCGCATGATCTGGCCAGCTTCGAGAAGACAGTCGCGGTCAACCTGTTCGGCACCTTCCGCATGATTGCCAAGACGGCCGTGTCGATGGCGGCGCTCGCGCCGGTCACCGCGGATGGTTCGCGCGGCGTGATCGTGACGACCGCCTCGGTCGCAGCGGAGGATGGCCAGATCGGGCAGGCGGCCTATGCTGCCTCCAAGGGCGGCGTTGCGGCGATGACCTTGCCGGTGGCCCGCGACCTCGCCTCGTCCGGGATCCGCGTGGTCTCGATCCTGCCTGGCCTGTTTGAAACTCCGATGTTCGCGTCGATCGCCGATGACTACCGCAAGGCGCTGGAGCAGTCGGTGCCGCATCCGTCACGGCTCGGGCGGCCGGACGAGTATGCCATGCTGGTCAGATCGATCGTCGAGAACGACATGCTGAACGGCGTGACGATCCGGCTGGACGGCGCGGTCAGGTTGGCGCCGAAGTAGGCGATGTCCGCGCTTCAGGCGGCCCGCCCCAGGCTGTCGAACAGGGGCTTGCCGTCGGCGCCGCCGGTGAGCTGCTCGGTGAGGTTCTCGGGGTGGGGCATCATCCCCAGAACGCGCAGGTTCGCGGAATAGATGCCGGCGATGTGGTTCAGCGAGCCGTTCGGGTTGGCATCCGGTGTCAGAGACCCCGCAGCATCGCAATAGCGGAAGGCGACCAGGCCCTCGCCCTCGATCCGGGCCAGCGTCCCTGCGTCGCAGATATAGTTGCCTTCTCCGTGGGCGATGCAGACATTGATGACCTGATCGCGCCGGTAATGGCCGGTGAACACGCAATCCGCACGCTCAACCTTCAGGGTCTGGCGCCTGCAGACGAAGCGCAGATTGGCGTTGCGCACGAGAACGCCCGGCAGCAGCCCTGCCTCGCAGGCGATCTGGAACCCGTTGCAGATGGCGAGCACGAGACCCCCCCGCGCGGCATGGGCGCGCACGGCGTCCATGATGTTGGCGCGGGCGGCGATCGCCCCCGCGCGCAGGTAGTCACCATAAGAAAAGCCGCCTGGCAGGACCACGAGATCGGTCCCCGCCGGCAAGGCATGGTCGGCGTGCCAGGTTGGCGTGACATCGGCACCACTGGCGCGGAGCGCCCTGGACACGTCGCCATCGCGGTTTGTGCCGGGGAAAGTGATCACGGCGGCGCGCATGCGTGGCTCCCTCAGCCCGGAAATTCGACGCGGTAGTGCTCTATGACGGTGTTGGCCAGGAGCTTCTCGCAGGCCGTGTTGAGGGCGGCTTCCGCGGCCTTGATGTCCTGGCCGGTCAATTCGATATCGAAAACCTTGCCCTGCCGGACCGAGGCGATTCCGGGGATGCCCAGAGAGCCCAGCGCGCCTTCGATGGCCTTGCCCTGCGGATCAAGAACGCCGTTCTTGAGCGTGATAGTGACGCGGGCTTTCATCATGTCTCTCCGACGGCGAGGCGTGCCCAGGGGCCGCTGCTGCAAAACCGATCCGTCAAAGCGGATTGCGCTGGCCAAGGCAAGGGCGTGGCGGGCCTCCGCAGCGGGAAAACTGTGGTCCTGCTCACTCGGCCGCCTGTGCAACGCGCCGGATGGCAGCGGCCCGCGTCGGCGCGACGGCCATCATGACAAAAGCGCGTGCGCCCTCGCGCCTGGCCATGACCGCGACCTCCGCTGTTGCCGAACCGGTCTTGCGCGAGTGGATCGAAAGGCTGCCGCCGGCCCAGCCGGCAACCGCGAGGGGCGTCACATGCTGTCGGCTGATCCGCTGGCTGTCGCGGCGCGGCGTGGTGGGGCTCGTTGCCGACAGGGCCTGCCCAGGGTCCCGGGCTAGAAGATCAGCGAAGCCTGCTTCGCGGCCGCTGAGTTCGAAGCGCGCCACGAAAGACTGCTCCCCGGCGCAGGTCTGAGCCGGGCAGAACAGGGCGATGTCGAGATCAATGCCCGGATTGAGCAACCAGCGCCGGGTGGGCAACTGGACCCAGCCCTGCTCCGCCGTGAACGGCAAGGTCGTGACATTGTAGTTCAAGGGTGGCAACAGCCCGCAGCTTGGCAGCAGCAGGAGCGCCGCCAGAGACAGCCCGAACCGGAAACGGGCGCCGGCGCGCTGGCGCAGCGGCTCCCGAACCAAGGCGTGCTTTGCCGCCGTCACTGCACCAGGCGCGGGCCGTTTGACGCCGGGCGCTCGCCCTCCACGATGATGCCGAGCCGACGGGCAACTTCCGTATAGGCCTCGATCAGACCGCCGAGATCCATCCGGAAGCGGTCCTTGTCCATCTTGTCCTTGGTCTTGATGTCCCACAGGCGGCACGAATCAGGGCTGATCTCGTCGGCGATGACGATACGCATCATCTCACCCTCCCAAAGCCTGCCACATTCGATCTTGAAATCGACAAGGCGAATGCCGGCGCCGAGGAACAGGCCCGACAGGAAGTCGTTGACGCGAATGGCGAGAGCCATGATGTCGTCGATCTCCTGCGGCGTGGCCCAGCCGAAGGCCGTGATGTGCTCCTCGGACACCATCGGATCGCCGAGCGCGTCATTCTTGTAATAGAATTCGATGATCGAGCGCGGCAGCTGCGTGCCCTCCTCGATGCCGAGCTTCTTGGAGAGCGAACCGGCCGCGATGTTGCGAACCACGACCTCCAGCGGAATGATTTCGACCTCGCGAATCAGCTGCTCGCGCATGTTCAGCCTGCGGATGAAATGGGTCGGCACGCCAATGTCGTTCAGGTTCTGGAACATGAATTCGCTGATGCGGTTGTTGAGCACGCCCTTGCCGTCGATGACCTCGTGCTTCTGGGCGTTGAACGCGGTTGCATCATCCTTGAAATGCTGGATCAGCGTGCCAGGTTCGGGGCCTTCGTAAAGGACCTTGGCCTTGCCCTCGTAGATGCGACGGCGACGATTCATCGGAAAAACCCGCGGTTTGAGGATATCCATGGCGAAGCGACGCTCCTTACAGAGCAGGGCCTCAGGCTGCGGCAGGCGCAGCGTCGGCTGGAACTTGGTTGCCCGGTCATTGACGCGCACCATCTCCACGAACAGAGAAGCTAGTCGAACGGGCAACACGCTACAATGCGGATTGTCCGGACGGGCCGGACTGTCCACTGATCCTCGCCCATATGGCGGTTTCATCCCGCAAGTGCAAGATTTTTGGCGGATCGGACGCCGGGGTGGTGATTCTCGTGCTGGCGAAACCATGCGGGTCCCCCTATATCGCGTTCACGGGCCAGCGCTTCGCCGTACGGCTCTCCCTTCTCTGCTCAGGAGTTTCGCCATGGCTGGCATGGATGACCGCAAGGATGCCTTCGAGAAAAAGTTTGCCCATGACGAGGAGCTGCTGTTCAAGGCCTCCGCCCGCCGCAACAAGATGGTGGGCCTGTGGGCTGCGGATCTGATGGGCAAGGCAGGAGCCGACGCCGAGGCCTATGCGAAGTCCGTCGTGATGGCCGACTTCGAGGAGGCTGGCGATGATGACGTGATGCGCAAGATCAAGGCCGATCTTGCCGCTGCCGGCGTCGCGCAAAGCGATCACCAGATCCGCCGCACCATGGACGAGCTGATGGCGAAAGCTATCGAGGAGATCAAGGCGAAGGGCTGACCAGCTCGCCCCGCTCCGTCTGGAACGCATGACGCCCGGTCCCGTGCCGGGCGTTTTCTTTTGTGCGGCATGCTGCTTTGATGGGCGCAAGGAACAATTCCGGGGGATCCGCCATGTCGAACATTTTCACCAGCTTTGCTGCCTCGCTTCGGGCTGGCCATCCGGCCTATGCGGCCTTTATCGGCCTGACCGAGCCGCTCGTGACCGAAAGCCTGATGCGCGACGGGTTCGACACCGCTGTGATCGACATGCAGCATGGCCTGCACAGCACACAATCGGCCATTCTCGCGATCGGAGCGGCGGCCGTGGCGGGCAAGACCGCTTTCGTGCGCCCGCCTGTCGGTGATTTCGCCATGGCGTCGCGCATGCTCGATGCGGGGGCGGTCGGCATCGTGGCCCCGATGATCAACACGCTCGATGACGCCAGGAAGTTCGCCGCCGCCTGCAAGTATCCTGCGATGGGCGAGCGCAGCTGGGGACCGTATCGTGCCACGGGCCTGACCGGGTTGCAGATGGGGGATTATCTCAAGGCGGCGAATGAGATCACGCTGGCGCTGGCGATGGTGGAAACCCGCGAGGCGCTCGACATCCTGGATGATATCCTGAGCGTGCCGGGCATCGATGGGGTGTTTGTCGGCCCATCCGATCTGTCGATCGCCTTGTCAAACGGCGCACATGTCGATCAGTTCCATCCCGATGTGGACAAGGCGCTCACCCATGTCGCGGCCCGCTGCAAGGCCCATGGCAAGATTGCCAGCTGCTTTTCGATGACCGGGGCGCGCGCGGCCGAAATGATCGGGCGTGGCTTCCAGATGAGCTCGATCGCGACCGATCAGGTGCTTCTGCGCAATGCCGCCAAGGCCGAGCTTGCGGCGGCGCGGGGCGTAGCCATGCCGGCCAGCGCCAAGAGCTACTGAACTGAGCTGCGTCTCTAAAGGCCAACACCATCGCGCTGTTTGGCGGCGGCATAGTAGGCCCAGAGCAGGCGTGCGGCGACGGCCCGCCAGGGGGACCATGCTTCCGCCATCACGGCGAATTGCTTCGTCGATGGCCGCGCCCCAAGGCCGAAGCCGATCCGGACTGCTTCGCGCAGGGCGAGATCGCCGGGCGCGAAGGCGTCGGCGTGGCCAAGGCCGAACATGAGATAGATGTCGGTCGTCCAGGGGCCGATGCCCTTGATGGCGGTCATGGCCGCATGGACCGTGGCGGCGTCGGCCGCCGCAAGGGCTGAAAAGTCGAGGCCACCGGAGGCTGTGGCTCCGGCAAGGGCCTGGAAGGTCCTGATCTTCGGGCCCGACAGGCCGCAGGCGCGCAGATCCGCTTGGGAGGCGGCCGCGATGTCGCCATGGCCGAGCGCGGGAAAGCGCGCCTGGACGCGTCCCCAGATGGCCTTTGCCGATGCAACCGACACCTGCTGCGCCACGACGATGCGGCAGAGCCCGGCAAAGCCTGCTTCCGTCCGGCGCAGGGGGACCGTCCCTGCGGCGTCGATCATCGGCCTGAACCGGGGTTCGATTGCAACAAGGTGCTCGAGGCCGGCCCCGATGTCGTCATCTGTCTCGATCCGCCGCTGCATTGGAGCACCCTGTTCGATCCGGCTTTCCCCTATAAGTCAACGGACCGCGAATCACAGGATTGCCGATGTCGCCACCCGTTTTGCGTTTTGCACCGAGCCCGAACGGACGGCTGCATCTGGGGCACGCCTACAGCGCGCTCCAGAATGAGGCCGAGGCGCGCCGGCTTGGCGGGCGGCTCCTGCTGCGCATCGAGGACATCGACCCGACACGATGCCGCCCCGCCTACGAGGCGGCTATCCTGAAGGACCTGCGCTGGCTCGGGGTTGCTTTCGAGCCGGACGTGCGGCGGCAATCGGAGCATATGGACAACTACCGCGCGGCCTTGCTGCAACTCGACGCCATGGGCCTGCTCTATCCATGCAATTGCTCGCGCTCGGCCATCAAGGCGGCAGCGGCGGATCCGCCCTTGCGCAATCCGGACGGTGCGCTCCTCTATCCCGGCACCTGCCGGCTGGTTGCGCCCGGTCCCGACGCCCTGGCGACGCGGCTCGACATGGCGAAGGCGCTTGAGCAGTGCGGGCGGGCCCTCAGCTATCAGCGTTTCTGGTCAGACGGACGGGTCGAGGAGGTCACCGTGCGGCCAGGGCGCTGGGGCGATGTCGTGCTGGCGCGCAAGGAGACGCCGACCAGCTATCACCTGTCCGTGGTCGTGGACGATGCGCTCCAGGCTGTGAGCCATGTCGTGCGTGGCCAGGATCTGGAAGCCCAGACGGATATCCATGTCCTGCTGCAGGCGCTGCTGGGGCTGCCGACGCCGCTCTATCAGTTCCACGTGCTGATTCGCGATGACACGGACGAGAAGCTTGCCAAGAGCCGGGGCTCGACGGCGTTGGCCGATCTCAGGGCCGCAGGCGAGACGCCGGCCATGATTCGCACGCGCCTGGGCTTCGCTCAGGTCTGAATGCCGAGAACGCCGAGCCACAGCACCATGGTCAGCATCGCGAACAGCGTCGACATGGCAATCGCCGTCGAGGCCTCTGCCATGCCGTCGCGATAACGTTCCGCGAAGAGATAGGCGTTGATGCCGCAGGGACAGGCTGCGAACATCACCGCCACGCCGGCCCATGCCGGCGGCATCGTGAAGACGGTTGTGATCAGGACGAAAACAATCAGCGGGTGCAGCACAAGCTTGAGGGCGCTCAGGATCAGGGGCAGTTTCAGACCGCTTTCAAGTCCGTAGCGGCACAGGGCGATCCCCAGCGTGACGAGGGCGCAGGGGACGGCTGTTTCGGCGAGCATGTCGACGACCATCCAGAGCAGTGCCGGGGCTTCGGCGGCGAAGGGCCGGAAGGCTGTGCCAAGCAGGATTCCGATGATGATGGGATGGGTCAACAGTTTGCGGGCAATCGCCCGGGCCGACGTCTTGCGTCCCTCCGCCAGCACGGTTGCCGCCGTCATGGTCACGGGCAAGTGGACCGCCAGAAGCAGCGCCAATGGAACTGTGCCAGCCTCGCCAAAGGCCTTCAGAATGATGGGGATGCCGACCAGTACCGTGTTCGACTGGGCTGCCGCAAATCCGCAGGCCACCGAGGCAGGCCCCGAGCGGCGGAAGACCCGGGTCGCGATCAACATGGCCAGCGTCCAGCAGATCACCACGCCGGAGAAGTAGGAGATCCAGTAACCCCAGGGCTGGACGGCCGGGATTTCGGCCCTGGCGAGGGTGCGGAACAAAAGGCACGGCACAGCCAGTGTGAAGACGAACTCCGAAAGTCCGTCTCCCGTGCGGTTGCTGACGAGGTTCGAGCGGCGGGCCGCATAGCCGACGCCGATCAGGACAAAAACGGGCAGGACAATCAGGATCAAGGCCAGCATGGGGTGGAATCTGTCCTGATCCGGCGTCAGTTCTGACGGACGTCGCGCTGGGCGACGACACGGGAGCCGCCACCGCGCACGATCAGCTCGTCGATCGCCTCGCGCTGGCGCCTGAACTCCGCCAGGATCCGTCCATCGAGTTCGCGGCCACGGGGCAGCCGGATCTTCATCGGATTGACGAAGTTGCCGTTGACCACGACCTCGTAGTGCAGGTGAGGTCCGGTCGAGAGGCCGGTATTACCGATCGTACCGATCACCTGACCTTGGCGCACGCGCGCACCTTCTTCGATGCCGCGCCCAAACGACGACATGTGCGAATAGGTGGTCACGTAGCCATTGGCATGCTGGATCTCGACCCGGCGGCCATAGCCTGAGTCCCAGCCGGCCTTGATCACGGTGCCATGGCCGGCTGAAATGATCGGGGTGCCGACGCGACCATTGGCCCAGTCGACGCCGGTATGCATCTTTCCGTAGCGCAGGATGGGGTGGTAGCGCATGCCGAAGCCCGAGCGCATCTCGACATCACCGGCCACCGGCTTGCGCAGCAGGAATTTCTTCAGCGACCGGCCCTCCTCGTCGAAGAAGTCGATCACGCCGTCATCGGGAGCATGGAAGCGATAGACGCGCCGCGTCTCGCCTGCGACCGAAAGCGCGGCAAACAGGAGCTCTGTCCGGCTGCCTTCGCCGTCATCCTCATCCGTGAAGATCACCTCGAGGCTGTCGCCGCCGCTCACCCGGCGCTGGAAATCGAGATCATGGGCGAAGATGCGCACCATCTCGTCGATGAGTGGACGCGGCATCTCGTAGCGCAGGGCGGTCTCGTAAAGGCTGTCATAGAGGCGTGCGCCAGTGCCCTCGTTGCCGGTATCCTCTTCCTCCTCGTCGCCACCGCGGCGCGCGGCGCGGGCCGGCCTGCGTGGGCGAGGTTCATCCTCCTCGCGCAGGAGGGTTACCGGCACAAAGCTGCCACGATCGTTGACGGCGGCCATCTGCTCCACGCGGCCTTCGGTCACCAGCGAGACGCGCACGAGCTGCCGCGGATCGCTCGGCCGGGCCCCGGCGAGCGTCATGATCTGGATTACCTGGCCTTCAGGCAGCGCCTGGACCTTGGCGCGTCCGCCCAGCGCCGTCACGAGCGTGCGCAGCTGCTCTGGAGTGGCGCCAGCCGTACGCAGGACGACCTCGAGCGTTTCGCCGCGGCGGATCAGCAGGACCCGCTCTTCGACCGGCGGCTCGCGGGTTGCGTTCGGCCGGGTCTTGGCGAGTTCGGTCACATTCTCGGGGACGACGCGCACCTCGATGTTGGAGAAGCTGGTCTGAGTAGCAGGGGCATAGGCAAGAGGGCCGCCAAGCGGCTCTCCCGGCGTTCGCAGCGTGCGGCTCAGCATCAGCTGCGGGGGTATCGGCAGGACCGCACGCTGGCCGGCCACGGCCTGGTTGGCGCGCTCCTCCTGAAGCTGGGCGATGACATCGGCATCGGATAAACCGCCCGGCTCATCCGCAAAGGTGATCAGGCCGAGATCCTGCTTGACCAGCGACACATCGGCATCGGGCACGTCAAGCGGCTGCTCGGCCTGCCGCTCCACCGCCGGCCCCCCTTCGGCAAACAGCCTCAGCGGATTGAACGGTGGGATGTCGGCAGCGTAGGTTCCCGATGTGAGCGACAGGCCCGCAGCGAGGCGCACGAAGGGTCTGTTCTTGATGACCTCGCGGTCGCCGACACGCTGGGTGAAGGGCGCCCGGATGAGCTGACGGGCGCTCGGCTGGGTCGACTGCTGGACGAGCCTGTCACTCTTGCGGGTCGCAGGCGCGGCCGGGCTGGTTGCGGATGACGCCGGCGCTGCGGCCATCTCGGGAGGTTCGGCGAAAATCGTGTCGCCTTGGACCGCCACATAGATCGCCGCGCCCAGCAGGGCGGAGCCGCTCACGCCGACGAGAAGACTTGCCAGAAGCCAGCGAAACGAGAAGCCATGCCGCTCCCCGGCCGGGTGCGACGTCCCGGTCATCGACATGGCCGGCTCGTCGCCAAGATAGATGGCCGGACCACGGCCAGCCGACTCGATCCGGCGCGGCGGCGACAGGGTAGAGCCCGGCATGTTGAGCGACACGTGGCTGTTCATGATCCGTCGGGTTTCCCGATCCTCAGACTTGCCGCATCACTCAGGGGCACGGATGGCCCCCTGGAGCCGTGATATCTCGCGGAACCCTGTTGTCCTGTCGCGCCGGGATGGCGGGCAGGCGACGCAGAGCATGCCCCCATGCCGGGAGATAATCAATGCGTGCGCCATCCTGCGCGACAAATCAGCAGTTCCGGGCGGAAAAAAGGCGCCAGAAGCCGCAAACGGGGCATTCGGATGCCGCGCGGCCAAGAAGGCGATGAAGAAAAATACAAAATCGGCAAAAAGATCGAAAATGGGTGTTGACACTTCAACCCACCCCCGACTATATCCGCTCCACACCGACGGCGACGCCACGCGGCAACGCCTCGACAACGCTTCTCTAGAGAAACGGTTGCCTCAGCCCGAATCACTTTCGGGATGTGGCAAAAGTTGTCACTGAAGCGACGCTCTTTGACAAGTGCAGACAGAAAGAGAAACGTGGACGGCGATGTTCTTGCGGACTGGCCTTCGGGTCAGTCATTGATGAGACATTGGCGGTCTAGCGTTTTTCGAGCTCACTATTTGGCTGCGAAAGCAGCCTGATGTGAACTCCGTCAATACGCAGTGACCAGCCATTATCAAATCTCTCCAACTTGAGAGTTTGATCCTGGCTCAGAGCGAACGCTGGCGGCAGGCTTAACACATGCAAGTCGAACGGATGTAGCAATACATCAGTGGCAGACGGGTGAGGAACACGTGGGAACATGCCCTTCGGTTCGGAATAACTCAGGGAAACTTGAGCTAATACCGGATACGCCCGAGAGGGGAAAGATTTATTGCCGAAGGATTGGCCCGCGTCTGATTAGCTAGTTGGTGAGGTAATGGCTCACCAAGGCGACGATCAGTAGCTGGTCTGAGAGGATGATCAGCCACACTGGGACTGAGACACGGCCCAGACTCCTACGGGAGGCAGCAGTGGGGAATATTGGACAATGGGGGAAACCCTG
>JAPLOU010000100.1 GCA_026400535.1 Hyphomicrobiales bacterium | reverse complement strand
GCTTCCTGACCATGTTGGCGCGCGGGGGGGAAATCGCCGGCGTCCGCATTCTGCTCCCCGAGACAGTCCGGCTGATCGCCGAGAACCAGACCGGGTCGATGGCCACGCTGCGTGGCCCGGGCTGGGGCCATAGCCTCGGTGCGGGCGTGCTGCTGGACCCTGCCGCGGCGCGCTCACGCCTGCCTGCCGGCTCCTGGGGCTGGGGCGGCATCTACGGCACGCAGTTCTGGGTCGACCCGACCAACCGGATCGTCGGCGTCGTCATGACGCAGACCTCGGTCCTGGGGTCGGGGCCGATCGCCAACCTGGTGCGGGAGGCTGCCTACGCTGAGTGACAGGGCGGAAGGCCGCCACCGGACTGTTTCCCGTCAGCATCCATGAGACAGGTTTCGGGTCTTCACGAAGGGAGGATTTCTGGTTCATCGTAGCCGCAAGGTCCATGAGATGGTGAGCCGCCACGCCGAAGCCGTGCTGCAATCCAAAGACCGGCGCACCTGAACCGCTGCGGAGGCGATATCGCGCCTTGATGACAGGAGCTCATTGCAGGGAGCTGGTGAAGCCCATCAGGTAGAAGGCCGCCCAACTCGCCTTCGAGGCGGCGGTAAAGCTGGCCTCCTTGTCGGATTTGAGGACAGCCAGCCAGTTGGCGACAGAGGAGGCGTGATCCGCCCTTGGCTCCTGCGCGATCCCAAGATTGCTGCAAGGGAAGGCAGCACCGCGTTCGGCAACGCGTTCTTCCATCACATAGGTTTCGGATCCGAAACGGCCCGACATTTCGCGATCGAGATGCAAGGGAACCGCGGACCAGCGGATAAGCTCATGGCACAGGGTTCAGTGACCGCGCCTCCCGCTCGTATTGCTCGCGGGCCAGACGAAGTCCGGAGGCGCGATGGGCCACCAGGCACTCGCGCAAGAGCGAACCCTGGCGGGCTCTCAGGGCGTCGAGAATCTGTTCGTGTTGCCGGATCGAGCGGGCCCAGTTCGCAGACGCGCGATTGCCGGCGAAACGGTAGCGGTCAACGCGAGCCGATTCGAGCCGGTAGATGCGCGCGAGCGACGGGTTGCCAGCCGCGTCCACCAATGCGAGATGGATCGCCTTGTTGAGCCCAAAATATCCCTGCAGGTCGCGGGCACGATAGCAGTCGACCATGTCATGGTGGAGCGCCGCGATCGCCTCGATCTGCGTATCACCCGCACGGCGACATGCCATCTCACCCGCCGCACCGTCGAGAACGGCGAGGAGTTCGAACGCCGCTTCCAACTCGCCGAGCGACAGGCGCGTGACAATCGCTCCGCGATTGGGCTCGATCATGACGAGACCCTCGCCGCAGAGCACCTTCAAGGCCTCGCGCAGCGGTGTACGCGAGAAGCCGAAGCGTTCCTGAAGCATGCGCTCGGAAATCCGGGAGCCGGGCACCAGCGCACCGTCGAGAATCATCTCGCGCAGCCGGTCGGCCGCCTGATCCGTCGCCCAGCCTCGGGCGAGTACCGACGGAGCGCCGGTCAGTTCGTCCATTTGCATGCAAGACCTCGAAAGCTGGCGTCGATTGAGGCTTAAACGGGTTTGACAGTCATCAGATTGCATGCAACCCTCAGGTATCTCCACGAAGGCGTCAAGCTCAGATGGCCCCGAGACCTGTCCTGAACGGCAAACCCGTCATTGCGCTCGCCATGGGCGATCCCTCCGGGATCAGCTCGGAACTCCTCGCCAAGGTGCTTGACGACCCGCAGGTGCGGGCCGCGGTCAATCTGCTCGTCGTCGGCGACGTGCGGGCCTTGGACGAAGGCGCGCGGATCGCACGAACGTCGACGCGCTTGACCGCCTGGATACGCGGATCGGCCCGTCCGGATTTTGCGAACGGACCGGTCCTGCTCGACAGCGGCAGTCTCGATCCCGCAACCTTGACGACCGGGACGAGTTCGCGCGCGGGCGGTGCCTTCTCCATGCAGAACTTTCGAACTGTCCTCTCGCTTGCTGCCGAGGGCCTTGCGGACGCGGTGTCGTTCACGCCCTTCAACAAGCACGCGATGCGGCTCGCCGAGCCGAGCTACGTCGACGAGGTTGACGTCATCGCGACGGGTCTCGGCGAGCCTCCTGGCCGCGAGTTCAACGTCTTGCCCACGATCTGGAACGCCCGTGTGACATCCCACGTGCCACTTTCGGGCGTGGCGCCCCTGATCCGCCGCGAGGCAGTCCGCGAGGCGATCGTGCTGACCGACCGCTGCATGCGGGCTGCCGGATTTGCTGCTCCGCGCATCGCGGTTGCCGCTCTCAATCCTCACGCCGGAGACGGTGGCAACTTCGGCCATGAGGACGATGACGAGATCGCTCCAGCCGTCACAGACGCACAGACACTTGGGATTCAGTGTGAGGGCCCGTTCCCGTCGGACACCGTGTTCTTGCGTGCCAAACGTGGCGATTTCGACGCCGTCCAGACGATGTATCACGACCAGGGCCAGATCGCGATGAAGCTCCTCGGCTTCGAGGATGGCGTCACGCTCATCGGCGGCCATCGGGTGCCGGTGACGACGCCGGCGCACGGCACCGCATACGACATCGCCGGCAAGGGGGTCGCCCATCCTGGTGCGACCCGGGCGGCCTTGTTGCTCGCGGCTAAACTCGCTCTGGCCAGCGGACGAACGCAAGAGGTCGCCTGACGCGGTTCTTGACCACCGCGCCGAAAAGAAGCGCGGCGGATGACGGGAGGAGAGGCATGACGGTAGCGGACGCGGATCGGCGTTCGAACGCACGTCGCGCAGGCGCGAAGCTAGCGATCGTCGACGCGCATCATCATGTCTGGGATCTCGAACGCAATCGCCACCCCTGGCTCCAGGATCGACCATCGATTGCGTTCCGCTACGGTGATTACGAGGCCCTGCGGCGCAGCTACTCGGTTGCCGATCATCGTTTCGCTGCTCGGCACTTCGACCTCGTCGGAAGCGTCTACGTTGAGGCTGAATGGGACCCGGCAGATCCGATCGGGGAAACCCGATACATCCACGCGATCGCGGATTGCGATGGCCTTCCGACGGTGGTGGTTGCTCAGGCTTGGCTCGACCGCGCGGACGTGGGGGAGGTTCTCGCCGTCCAGGCCGCGTTTCCGCGTGTCCGCGGCGTGCGGCACAAGCCGAAGGCCGCGCGCGACCGGCGCGACGCGCGCCGCGGTGAGCCGGGGTCGATGGATTGCCCGCTCTGGCGTGCGGGGTTCTCGCGCCTCGGCAATCACGGGCTGCGCTTCGACCTTCAGACGCCGTGGTGGCACTTCGAAGCCGCTGCCGATCTCGCCCGCGACTTCCCATCCACGCCGATCATCGTGAATCATGCGGGGTTGCCGGCCGACCGTTCCGTGGAAGGCCTTGCCGGCTGGCGCGGGGCGATGGAGCGCATCGCCGCATGGCCCAACGTCGCCCTGAAGATTTCCGGCATTGGCGTGCCGGGCGAGCGCTGGACGCCAGAGCTGCAGGTGCCCGTCGTGCGTGATGCCATCCGCATCTTCGGTTGGCAGCGGTGCATGTTTGCCTCCAATTATCCCGTCGACGGGCTGTGCGGCTCGTTCAACGAGATATTCGACAGCTTCGACGAACTGACCAGCGACTTGGAGGAGGCCGCCCGCGCCGGCCTCTTCCGTAACAATGCGAGGCGCATCTACGCGATAAGCTGACATCACCCCCAATGGTCCCGGGGGCCGACAACAACGAGGACCGATACGGAGGAAACGACAGATGACAAGGATGATGATCGACCGACGCCTGTTTGCCACCGGCCTTCTGGCCGCTCCCTTCATCGGGGGCAAGGCCGCGAATGCACAAGGACGCACGACGTTGCGCTACGCCCATGTGGGCACGGAGACCGAGGCGCAAGGACGCTACGCGAGCGAGCTCGCAGGCCTCGTTCGCGAACGGACCCAGGGCCGTATCGACCTGCGGGTGTTTCCCGGCGGCCAACTCGGCAACCTGTCCGAGATGATCGACGGCGTGCGCATCGGCTCGATCGCGATGGCGCATCACGACTTCGCGTCGCTCGACCGCTTCGACCGCGACGTCGCCGTCTTCAACGCTCCCTACGCGTTCCGCGATGCCAATCACGCGATGCGCGCCACCGCCGAGGCGACCTCACCCGTTCTGCGCGAGATCAACGAGAGACTCGTGACGGCGGGCGGCGTGCGCATCGTCGGCAACTTCTACCGTGGTGCGCGCCACTTCTCGTCGCGCTTCGCCATCCGGTCGCCGGCCGACATGGCGGGCAAGCGCTTCCGCGGCGTGCCGCTGCCGCTCTGGAACACCATGCTGCGCGGGATCGGCGCGATCCCGACGCCTGTCGAGATCGCTGAGATCATGCCAGCGCTGATGACCGGTCTTGTCGAAGGTCAAGAGAACCCGCTCAACACCATCATTTCGCGGCGGATGTTCGAGGCGAACAAGTTTGTCGCGATGACGGCGCACATGGAATCGGTGATTGCCGTTTTCGTGAACGAGCGCGTGTGGCAGGGCCTCCCCGCCGGCGATCGCGCGATTTTCGAGGGCTCCTTCGCCGAAATGGCGCGTCGTTCAATGGCCTGGCAGGCAGATGCTGAAGGGCAGGAGATCGCGCAGCTGCGTCAGCAAGGTGTCACGATCATCGATGCGTCGAGCGGCCTGGACGTGCAGGCGTTCCGGACCGCCGTGATGCGTCAGGTGCTCGCTGACTTCCCGCACTGGGCGCCGCTCCTGGAGCGTTTGAACCAGATCCAGAGCAGCTGATCTTTCGAACCCCCCGCCGCCCGCCTCGATCGTGAGGCGGGCGGCCTGACGCCGGAGATTTGCGCATGGAGCGTGTCTGGACTTCTCTTGAGCGCGTGCTCGGCCTCATGACGCTGGTCGCGCTCGCCTCCCTAATCGTGTTGCCGGTCGGCCAGGTGGTGTTGCGGGAGTTCTTCTCCAGGCCCATCGTGGGTCTGGAGGAGTTCACGCGCTGGGGTCTGATCTGCACCGTGTTCCTCGGCATGCCGCTTCTTGTTCGTGCGAACGAGCACATCCGTTTGTCCGAGTTCGTCGACAAGCTGCCGGTTTTCGCACGCCGTCTGCTCGAGCGCGTGATCCTGATGACCGGCGGTGGCGCCCTCGTGATCGTCGCCATTGTCGGTTATCGTTCGGCGATGGCCAATGTAGGAACGCGCACGCCGACCATCGACATCCCATTCTGGCTGTTCGCCTCCCCGATGATCCTGGGCCTCGGCCTGTCGGGTCTTGGCCTCCTGTGGCTCGCACTCCGGCGCGCCCCGCCGCCGACCAACCCGATCCCTCCCATCCTTTGAGGCGGCATGCCATGGAACTCGGTACTCTCGTCCTGGTCGCCTTCTTTCTGCTGTTCGTCTCGGGCTTCCCGGTCGTCTTCGCGATCCTGATCCCCTCGCTCGCCTACATCTGGTGGGAGGGAATTCCGCTCGCGACCGTGTCGCAGCGCGTGCTTTACGCGCTTGACTCGTTCCCGCTCGTCGCGGTGCCCGTGTTCATCTTTGTTGGCAACCTGATGAACACAGCGGGTATCACCGATCGGATCTACCACTTCGCCCATGTCTTGGCCGGACGCCTTCCCGGCGGCCTCGCGCAGGTCAACATTGTCGGCAGCCTGATCTTCTCCGGCACGTCGGGCGCAGCTCTCGCCGATGTTGGCGGCATCGGCAAGATCGAGATCAAGGCCATGAAAGGCGCCGGCTTTCCGGTGCCATTCGCGGCCGCACTGACAGGTGCCTCTGCGATTGTGGGCCCGATCTTCCCGCCCTCGATCCCGATCATCATCTACGCCTCCGTCACGACGATCTCGGCGGTGCAACTTCTGATGGCCGGCATCATCCCGGCGCTGATCTGCGTCGCGATGCTGATGATCACGGTTGCGATCCTGGCCAACATTCGCAACTATCCGCGCGCCGATCGCTGGCCGACCTTCGGTGAACTCTGGCGTTCGTTCTGGCCGGCCTTCCCGGCCCTGATGACGCCGATCCTGCTCGTCGGCGGCATGCTGTCGGGCTTCTTCACGCCGACGGAGGCCTCGGGCATCTGCGTCGTCTACATCCTCTTGATCGGCCTCATGGTCTACCGTGACATGAGCTGGGGTTTCATCGCCGAAGCCGCGGTTGCGACGGTACGCACAACAGCGGCCGTACTGATTATCGTGGCTGTCGCGGCGATGTTTGGCTGGATTCTCGCAGTCGAACAGGTTCCGCAGCAATACGCGGCCTGGATCCGCGGGGTGACCAGCGATCCGCTGATGCTGCTCATCATCGTCAACATCATCTTCTTCATTGCCGGCATGTTCGTGGATTCGACCACCGCGACGATCCTGCTGGTGCCGATCGTCGCGCCTCCGCTCGTGGCCCTTGGAGTCGATCCGATCCACCTCGGCATCGTGATCATCTTCAACCTGATGATCGGCACGGTGACGCCGCCCTTCGGGCTGTCACTGTTCCTGCTCGCCAGCATGACGGGCGAGAAAATGACGACAATCCTGAAGGAGATGCTGCCTTTCTACCTGCCGTTGCTCGCGACCCTCGCGATCCTCGTGACGATGCCAGGCCTTGTCCTTTACATCCCCAACATGTTCCGGTGAGGTGCGTCGATGACTGAACGTGTGGCTCTGATCGGCCTCGGCCTGATGGGGCAGGCCATGACGCGGCGCCTGATCGCATCCGGGCTCCGGGTCGTCGGCTTCGACGTGCGGCGCGAGGCCGTGGAGGTCGCGATGGCGGCCGGCGCGACTGCAGCGGCCTCGCCCGCGACAGCCCTGAGCGAGGCCGATGTTGCGCTCATCTGCGTCACTGACACGGCGGCCGTCGAGGCTGTGTGTCTCGCGCCAGACGGTCTCGTCCATGCGCCGCATCCCGGCAAGGTGGTGGTCGATCTTTCGACGACCGACATGGCGGCGACGCGGCACATCGGCGCCGCCCTCGCCATGGCTGGTCTCGGCTTCCTTGATGCACCGGTCTCGGGAGGGCCGCCAGCCGCGGAGGCAGGCCAGCTGGCAATCATGGTGGGAGGAGATGCCGCACACCTGGCGACCGCCGCACCGATCCTGAGCGCGCTTGGCAAGGCGACCCTGATGGGCGGTCTCGGGGCGGGGCAGGCGACCAAGCTCATCAATCAGACGCTGGTGCTCTCGACCTACTGCGTTATTGCCGAGGCCGTGCGCCTCGCGCAGGCCTACGGGGTCGATGCCAAACAGATCCCTGGGGCGCTCGCCACAGGCCACGCCGGGTCGAATCTGTTGCCGGTGCTGGTGCCGCGTATGGTCGATGAAGACTTTGCCCCGCGCGGCTTTGCGCGCCAGGTCTTGAAAGATCTCGAGATGCTTTCCGCGGCGGCGAAGACCAAGCATCTCGCAATGCCGATGGCCTCGCAGGCCTTGACACTTTACCGTCTCCTCGTCGCGGGCGGGGGCGGCGAACGCGACGGCTCGGCGATCGTGACGGTCTACCCGCGCGCGACGATGCCGCAGACTTGATCCGGACGCAGCCGGGCCATCGATGGCGTCGTCCATCTGGCCCCGGTCGCAACCGGCGCGAATGAGGCTGATTGACCCTCGGTGAGGAGCCCAGGCTCGGCACCTGGGCATCAGCAAGAGCATGTGCAAGAGCATTTGATTGAGATGGCATTGCCCAGTCACGACGGCGTGTCGACCAGGATCAGCGATCGGAACGCGATGATTGCCCGGACAGATGTAGAATGCACCCGATAAGCTGGCGCAACAGACGTCACTGTCAACTGACTGCCTGCGTGACCAGGCTGGTTGGCTTTACGTCAGCCCGGCATCTCCAGTGCGTCGTTTCCATACACCACCCGATGGCCATGTGAATCGGCCCGCAACACGAACCCTCTGACAGCCACGCGATAACCTGCTCGCGTCCCCAAGGTTGAACTCGTCTTGGCTATCCTGGCACCGCTTGAGGTCCGCGCTGGCAAGAGCGGTTGATCGCGCTGTTGCGGCAGACACCAGTGACGGCGGGGCGGCTGTCTGATGTTGGCGTCCGCCTGGACCTGCTGCCGCAACTGTGCTGATTCTCAACATCATCGACGGTTTTACGCATGAATCCTTGGCATCACGACACGGCCGTGATGGGATTATCCGGGATTTGATTTAGTGGGGCCAGGTCAGGCGCCCGGCGCGATCAAGGTCCTGCAATTCATCAGCGCCTCCTACGTGCGTGGCGCCAAAGAAGACCTGAGGGACAGTTGTCCGGCCGCTCCGGGCAACCATGGTGGCCGCTGCAGTGTCATCCTGGGCAACATCGATTTCCCGGAAGGCGATACCCTTGGCAGCGAGTAGCGCCTTCGCTGCTGTGCAGTAGGGGCAAACCGGCGTGGTATAGATCGTCACGCCCGGGTCGTAGGTGCCCGCGAGGGGATTTTGACGGAGCCATGAGAGGGTCTGTGCGGCGGACTCGTTGGGCGGGAACACCGGATAGAAGACATGCACAATGAGGCCGTCGTCGATCACCAGGGTCAGCCGCTTGATGAGCCGCATGCCCTCCACGGTCATGGTGGGCAGACGAAGGGCCTCGGTCAGCATGAAGTCAGCGTCGCTCAAGATGGGAAACGAGAGCCCCAGACGCTCGGACAGTTCCTTCTGATAGGCTTGTGTCTGCGTGCTGAGACCGAGGACGGAAACGCCCAGCCGCGAAAACATGTCTTTCTCGTTCTGAAACGACAAAGTCTGGGGCGTACACCCGCGCGCGCCCGGAACATCGTTCCAACCAGGCGGCAGTTCGACACCGGGCACACCCGTCATGGGATAAGCATAGACAACGACGCGACCGGGCAGCGTCGACAGGTCCACCGGCTCACCTGAGGTCGAGGGCAACGAGAGGCTGGGCATTCGCATGCCGGTGAGATGAGCCGCGCCGCCGTCATCGTCTGGCCGTGGCAGATTGTCCGGGAGGGTCATGGGATTGGTTGTGTGCTGTGCGGTCACGATCGTAAATCCTCCCGGCTATCCGTCATAGGCCCTCCGCATTGGCTCTATCTGAAGGGCACTGTCAACGTGCTGAACGGCGGCCATGCGAAGACGGGGCGCTTTCGGTGGGCGCTACGCGGCGATGCCCGGTTCGGCGATCTCGCGCCACACGACCATCGCCCCGGAACGAAGCGCTCGATCGCCAGATGACGACAGGGCGTGGCGGGGGAAAGTATAGAGGTTGGCGATCGGATCGTGGATCAAGACGAGGCGCTTCAGGTGTCGGGCGGATGTGAACCGCTTGATGATCCTCTCTCGCCTCAGCGTCGGCAAGTTGACAGTACCCCGCAGAACAAGGTTGCCATTCCCATCACGATGGCCAACCGCTCCCCATGATGCTTGCAAGGCCCGTATCAGAGCGCGCAACAATGACCATCACCCGTGGCCTCGGTCAGCGCGCATGAAATCCCTGCCTGTCGGATGAGGCCGACGCGTTCCTCGAGAGGGTCCGCCGGCGGATGGCAGGACCTTTTCCATCTCTGTCGCTTCGCCTCTTCCTCGGCGTTCACCCGCCAAAGGAGACCACCATGGACCATGACGTCGACGCCCATGACATCCACCGCCTGATCATCGAGCATGTCAGAAGCCCCTCGCTCCGTCATATCCGGGACAAGGACGCCATACTGGCCTGACCCGGCGCATCATCGAGGCTGTCCGCCGCCCGCCGCCGTCGCCTGCCGCCATCTCCCGGATGGAGAAGACCTTCAACTGGTTCGTCTGGCTGGAGCCGGAAGACGCAAAGCTCGTCTGGGCGCGCGTCGAGGGCACGCCATGCAAGCCCATCTGCTGGCGCTTCGGTCTGTCGCGCGCCACCGCTCACCGTCGCTGGGAGGATGCGCTGAGCGTCATCACATGGCGGCTCAACGGACGCCGGCCGCCCGCGAAGCGCTCGCAGCAGTTCGTGGTTGAACGCCTGTTGTCAGGGTGGCGAGATGAGGCCGAGCTTCGGGAAGTAAGACCGATACCGCGCAGGATCGCGGGTCAGCAGGGTCATGCCCGACACTGCAGCATGGGCGCCGATGAAAAAGTCAGGCAGGACGCCTGTTCTGCTCCCGCCCTGTCGGCGGTATTGCTGAAAGGCCTTGCCCGCGAGAAACAGTGCTTCGCGGGGGACATCTGCCCAGCCAATGTCCACGTCCTTCAGGAGGCGTTCGACATCTTCTATCCGGTCATAGCCGACCGAGAACTCCGAATAGACCACGGCATTGATGACCACCGGACCACGCACGACAGCCGCGTCCAGCTGCTCGATAGACCAGTCCGCCCAGTTCGCATCGTTCGTTGCGATGTCGAGCAGCACATTGGTGTCGACAAGAATCAAGCAGCTTCGCCCCGCGTAAGCGCCATGATCTCATCCGTGCTGAGGGGCGTCGTGGCGGTGCCACGCAGGCGCTCGAAGCGACTGGTCAGCGGTCGCCCGCCATCCTCGGCCTGGATGAAGGCGCGACCATCCTTGTCGAGGCTGAAGGCCACCTTCGTCCCCGGTTTGATGCCGAGCCGATCCCGGATGGGTTTGGGGATGGTGACCTGTCCCTTGCTGGTGACGGTCGTGGGCATGGCGATCCTCGTAATACCTCATTGATCTGTAGTATTACATAGCACGGTGCGTGTGATTGTGCCAGCCGATCGGTTAGAAAAAAGTGCGTTATGTCGATGCGAAATATGTCATGCGTGTTAACGTATTCAGTTTTTCTTGACCAGCCTTTTGATCGCGTCAACCGCGTCCTACGCACAGTCTGATGACGAAGCAGAACTTGCCAAGAACTTGAGCAACCCTGTTGCAGAAATGATCAGCGTTCCTCTACAATTCAACTACGACGGCGCATTGGCCTACTCGACAAAGGCCAGAGATCTACCCTCAATATTCGGTCTGTTGTTCCGATAAGGCTGAATTCTGAATGGAATCTGATTTCACGCACGATTGTGCCGCTTGTCTCTCAGTCCCCAGTATTCCCTGGCTCCGGTGATCAGTCGGGCGTTGGCGACATTACCCAAAGCTTCTTCTTCTCGCCCTCGCAGCCGACTGCAAATGGCATTATCTGGGGCATAGGCCCCGCCTTCATTCTACCAACCGGCAGCGATAAGCTGTTATCGACGAGCCAGTGGAGCGCCGGTCCGTCGATCGTCGCCCTCAAGCAGACGGGTGGCTGGACAACCGGTGTCCTTGTCAACCATCTCTGGTCTGTTGCCGAAACACGTTCCAATTCTGCCAATGTAAATCTGACCTTTGTCCAGCCTTTCGTTTCCTATACGACGGCTGACAAGTGGACTTTCTCGCTCAATACCGAGTCAACCTATAATTGGGATTCCAAAAAGCTGTCTGTTCCGGTCAACGCGACGTTATGCGATCACTCCAAACAGTGGCCCCAAGGGCTTTGGTGCACGTGCCGGCATCACCTTCCTGTTCCCGACATAAGCGGCCGCGCAAAACAAAGGTGCGACGGGACAGGGTCACCGACAAGCCCGGTTTGATGGCGCGGCCCGGGTGGGAATGCGCCTGAATGTCGAGCATCGCCAGCACAAGGTCCTCAACAACCGGGCAAAGAATGCGCATCTGCCGACGCAGAGACGAGAGAGGATCAAGCGGTTCACATCTGCCCGACACCTGGAGCGCCTCGTCTTTATCCACGATCCGGTCGCCAACCTCCACAACTGTCCCCGCCACGCCCTGTCGTCATCAGACGATCGAGCGCTTCGTTCCGGAACGATCATCGTGTGGCGCGAGATCGCCGAACTGGGCATCGCCGCGTAGCGCCAGGGGAAAGCGCCCCGTCTTCGCATGGGCGCCGCTCGGCAAGTTGACAGTACCAGCTGGTGGCCCTCACCAGTCGCCGGCCAAGCCGCATGCTGACCTTATTGCACAAGCCCGGTGAGCTGACAGCGGAGGAGCAGCGAGGCTTGTCGGATGAATATTCGGTATCGCTTTTATCATTTGACGAGATCAGCCATGAAGACTTCCTCCGGCGTCTGGAAGCCGAGGACGGTGCGCCGATTCACACTACCCCTGATGCACCATGGCGGAGCGGCCGCTGGCCGTCGCCAGAACAAAGTCGACCTCGACCTCCAGGTAGGATGCGGCGCCGTCGAAGCCGTTTGTGGCGGCAAGCTCCGGTCCATCGTGCCGGACAAAGGTGCCGACGAGGCTCTCCTTCACGCCAAACACCGCATCCTCGCGCAGAAACCTGCAGCCGGGCTCGAAGATGTGGGTGATCACGGTGTCATATCCGTCCGCCGAGATGATCGCATGGATATGCGCCGCCCGGTTCGGGTGTCGGCCAAGCCTGCCGAGCAACTGGCCGACAGGGCCATCAGCGGGAATGGGATAGTAACGCGGCTTCGCCGTTCGGAAGCTGTAACAGCCTGCCGCGTCGGTCCGGAAGGCGCCGCGCATGTTCATCTCTGGCTGCACATTCTTCTGCTGCACATCATAAAAGCCGTCATCATTGGTCTGCCAGACATCGACGAGCGCACCGGCGATCGGCTTGCCATCCGTGTCGCGAACCACGCCATGCACGAGGCAGGGCTCGCCCTTGCCGTCCTGGCAGATGGTGCTGCCATTGGGCAGCGTCGGCGGGTTCTTGACGTAGAACGGCCCGAGGATGGTGTTTTCCGTAGCCCCGGAAGGGCGGCGGCTGTTGATCGCGTCGACCAGCATCGAGACGCCGAGGATGTCCGAGAGCAGGATGAATTCCTGCCGCCACTCGCTGCTCATGTGCCCCGTTTCGGTGAGGAACCTGATACCCGCCAGCCACTCCTCATGGCTTGGCTCGACCTCCTTGATGAAGGCGTGCAGGTGCCGCGTCAGGCTCGCGGCAACGCTGGCCAGTCGGGGGTCGGCCACCTCGGCGTCGATGCGCGCGTTGACCACCTCGGCGGAGTGCTCCTCGCTGAAATAGGCGAAGTCGGTTGGCTTGGTCATGTTGGACGCTCCGGTCAGTTCATCAGGTGGTGCGATCAGATGTTGGGCGCAGTGCCGACTTGCCCGCGCCGGAGGTTGAAGCGGTTGATGCTGACACGCGCCCAGAGGCCAGCCTTGGCAAACGGGTCAGCGGCATTGAAGGTCGTCACAGTGGCAAGGCTGTCCGCCTCGACCAGAAACAGGCTGCCGATCATGCGGGCGCCGTCCTCACTCACCAGCGGGCCGGAGGCGTGGAGCGTGATGCCCTGCACCGCGGCCGTTTCAAGATAGGCGCGATGGGCGGCATAGTGCGCTTCGCGCAGACAAAGGTGGCCTTCGCGATCAAGTCCGTGGATGCAGAACAGCGGCATGGGTGGCGGGCTCCATCAGGTGTCCAGGAAGGCAAGCGAAGCGGTCTCGCGCATCACCGCCTCGGCGGAGCGATGCTTCTCGGCGGCGTCCTGCTCGGCGCGGGTCAGCACCTGCGCCTGCATGTAGGCCCCCAGATGCCGTGCTCGGGTGATGATGCGGTGGCCGATGGTGGTGCGGTCGGCATCAAACGCCGCCAGCGCTGCATCGATGTCGGCATGCTCTGACAAGGCTTTGGCCAGCACTGCCGCATCTTCGGCGGCCTTGGTGACACCCGCGCCGACATGGGGCCGCGCCACGAAGGCCGCATCACCGATGATCGCCACGCGTCGCTCATGCATGTGCGGCACGGTCAAATCGTAGATCGGCTGGAAGAACGGCATCGGTGTCAGAGCCACGGCTTCCGCGAAACAGGGCGCGAGGCTGGCCTGGGACGCAGCGCGCATCTCGGCGACGACCGCCCTGGCGATCAGTGGCGGCGGGATCGAGACATCATGGAAGGTGCCGCTGTCATCGGTGAGCAGGCGGCGCAGTTCGCCGTGCTCATCTGCAGGACGATACCACACGAAGTTGTAGCGCCGATGGCCGGGTCTCAGGTCATGGTCCGGGCCCGCCACCGGGTAGCCCAGCATCTGCTCACCCGGCGGCAGACAGAATGAAAAGCTGCTGAACAAGGCTGAGTGAGCGCCCTGTGAAAAGGCCCTCTCATCGATCAGCCCCCGCCAGGCGATGTAGCCTGCATAGTTTGGCACCACATCCGGCAGGAAGGTTGCACGCACGCAGGAGCGGAAGCCGTCCGCACCGATCATCAGATCAGCGTCGGTCTTCGTGCCATCGGCGAAATGGGCCGTCGCACAGGCCGTCCCCTGGCTGATGCCGGTCAGCGATTTGCCGAGATGATAGCGCCCTTCCGGCAACGCCGCGCGCAGAAGCTGGAACAACCGGTCCCACGAGGTGTTGACTTGCGGAAAGGCCCGTTCGCCAAGCAGCGAGCCGTCTCGCGCGAAGGTGCGGCGGACCGCAATGGCGATGCCGAGGTCTTCCGATGGCGCAAAACCTGCCGCTGCCAGCGCATGATTGAGGGCGGGATGGGTGACGATGCCCGCGCCGCGCCCGGCAAGTTCGCGCGCGTTGCGCTCATAGATGTTCACATCCCAACCGGCCTTGTGCAGCAGCAGTGCGGCAAACAGCCCGCCAATCGAGCCGCCGATGACGGCTGCGGAACGGGGCTTTCCGGGGAAGGATCTTGTCATCAAGCCACATTGCATGATGTGGGGCAGGCGCGCCAGATGATCCGCGAGCCCCTTGCCTTGACCGCCAATCTGGCCACCTATGATGCACGCCCTGTCCCGGAGCCCGTCATGATGAAACCTGCCAAAGCCCTGCGTTTCAACCATGTCAGTGTGCGCGCCGTCGACCTCGAAACATCGCTGAGCTGGTATGAGCAGATGTTCGGGATGACGCGCATCGCGGCACCGAATTTCGGCATCAAGGTCAAATGGCTGAAGATGGGCGACAACCAGCTGCACCTTTTCCAGGTCGACACGCCCTCCAGCCAGTATGCCCATTTCGCGCTCGACGTGGATGATTTCGAGGCGGTCTACCTGCGGGCCAAGGCACAGGGCTGTTTCGCGCAGGATGCATTCAACAACTATCACCTGTTCGAGACGCCTGCAGGCCAACTCCAACTCTACATCCGCGACCCGGCTGGCAACCTGATCGAGATCAACTGGCCGGATGCACAGAGTGTCGACCGCACGGTCGTGACCGGAATCAGACTGCTCTCTGCGGTGCATCCGCAATCGGACGAGAACAAGTCGGCGCTGATCTACACCAACCAGAGCTGACAGATGGCACGCCGCATCATCGATATCTCCGTCTCGCTGAAGGCGGGCATCGCGTCCGACCCGCCGATGATGCTGCCCAAGATCGACTACGTGACCCATCGGCAAAGCGCGGCGCAGGTGGCTGCGATGTTTCCGGGGCTGCGCGAGGACCAGTTGCCGGATGGCGAGGGCTGGGCGGTGGAGAACATCAGCCTCTCCACCCACAACGGCACCCATCTTGATGCGCCATACCATTTCCACTCGACGATGAGCGGTGGCGAGCGGGCCATCACCATCGACGAGGTGCCGCTGGACTGGTGCTTCGCGCCAGGCGTGAAGCTGGATTTCCGCGCGATGCCCGATGGCCATGTCTGCACAGCGGCCGAGGTCGAGGCGGAGCTCAGGCGCATCGGGCATGTCCTGCAGCCCTTTGACATCGTGCTGGTCAACACCGCTGCCGGGAAAGCCTATGGCCAGCCCGACTACCTCGACCGAGGCTGCGGCATCGGGCGCGAGGCGACGCTCTACCTCACCTCGCGTGGCGTGCGCATCGCCGGCACCGATGCCTGGAGTTGGGATGCGCCATTTTCGGCGACCCGAGAGCGGTTTGCCCGCGACAGCGACGCCTCGATCATCTGGGAAGGCCACAAGGCCAGCCGCGAGATCGGCTATTGCCACATCGAGAAGCTCAGCAACCTCGAAAGCCTGCCGGACCGTGGCTTCATTGTGTCATGCTTTCCTGTGAAGATTGCGGGCGCATCGGCGGGGTGGACGCGGGCGGTTGCGATCGTGGATGGGTGAGGGACCTGCTTCAGGGCGTCGTTTCCGGAAAGGGGGGTTTTCCCGGCCCACGGGGCGGGGATAAGACCCGTAACCCGTGGGGTTGAGGGCATCATCCCTTGACCTTGACCCGGCTCCGTCTACTTGTTGCGTCTGGCAAGGCCAAACGCTCCGGATCAACAGGGGGGGCGCAACGCCGAGGAGCACTCAAGCAATGAAGTGGCCTGCGTTCGGGTATGTGCGTGCCAACACGCTTGGTGAATTCTGGAAGCTCAAGGCGGAAGCCGGGCC
>JAPLOU010000042.1 GCA_026400535.1 Hyphomicrobiales bacterium | reverse complement strand
CAGACCCGCCAGCAGCTCTCGCAGCAGGCGATCTCGCTCTCGGTGCAGGCCGACCAGGCCGTCCTGCGCCTGTTCCGCTGATCGCGGAACAACAAGGACCATCAGACATGGACAGCGGCGGGCCTCACGCCCGCCGCTGTCTCTTCACACATCATTAACCATAACTGTGGATGA
This sequence comes from Hyphomicrobiales bacterium, assembly GCA_026400535.1. Lineage (GTDB taxonomy): Bacteria > Pseudomonadota > Alphaproteobacteria > Rhizobiales > Beijerinckiaceae > Allobosea. Next base: position 97,888 of record JAPLOU010000042.1, on the reverse strand, counting down.
TTAACCATCTTAGGCAGATGGGAATCAATCATGGCCAGCGTTCCACTCTCGAATGGGGTTCGGACAAATCTATTATCGCTGCAAGGGACGGCTGACCTGTTGGCTGTGTCCCAGAACAGGCTTGCGACAGGCAAGAAGGTCAACGGCGCGCTTGACGACCCGTTGAACTACTTCACCTCCAAGGGGCTTTCCGATCGTTCTGAATCGGTTGAAGGCATCCTCAACGGTCTCAGCAACGGCATCCAGACGCTGAAGGCTGCCGATAAGGCTCTGGAAGCGATCACCAAGGCCCTGAACAGCGCCAAGGGTATCATTAATCAGGTCGCGGCCGATTCGGCATCGAGCGCCAACCGGGCCACGGCCAGTGCGGCCACGCTCGGCTTCGGCGGCGCGGCCGTCATCGGCACCACAACCGTGACGGGCACGCCGGCCGCAGGCGGGCTGGCGACATCAATCGCCAACGGCGAAACGATCATCCTGACCCCTGCCGTCGGCGCTGCCACGACGGTGACATTCGCGGGTCTGACGGCAACCTCGACCGTCAACGACGTGGTCAATCAGATCAATACGCAGACGAACGGCGCCTACAATGCCGTGGTTGCAAACGGGTCCATCACGATCACATCCGCGGGAACCTCGCCGGTGACGGTGACAGGCACCGCAAAGGCTGCTCTCCTCGGCGCGCCTGCGCTCGTGTCGACTGTTGTGAACGCGCCTACACAGGCGACTCTCAATTCCTACGCGGCTCAGTTCAATGAGCAGCTGACCTCCATCGCGCAGCTCGCACAGGACGCCAGCTTCAACGGTCAAAATCTGCTCAATGCGCTGACATCGTTCAGGGTAGCCTTCAACGAGGTCACAAGCGGCATAGCCAGTTCGAGCACGACCCTCTCGGGCAAGGATGTGTCCCTCGCTGCGCTCGGGGTCAGCGTGGTATCGGCAAGCACGGCTGTTGCCGCTGATTTCGCGGCTCAGACATCAACCATTGAACTGGCGGTCAAAACCGTCCAGTCCTATCAGACCGAATTTGGCAACAAGCTCGCTGTGATCCAGAACCGCGAAAGCTTCGCGAAGGGCCTTGTCGATGTGCTGAAGACTGGCGCCGACAAGCTGGTGACCGCCGATCCCAACCTCGAGGCGGCCAACGTCCTCGCTCTGCAAACGCGTCAGCAGCTGTCGCAGCAGGCGTTGTCGCTGTCGGTCCAGTCCGACCAGGCTGTGCTGAGGCTGTTCCAGTAAAGGGAAGGCTCGCCCGCTGCGCCGTCAGCCACAGATCAACAGAAACAGGACCGGGCTTGCGCAAGCGCGATCCGGTCCTTCTGTTTTGGTCAGGCCGTGCGTGCGACCTGCTGGGCCGTTGTGTTCTGCCGCTCCATGCTGTCGCGGATGGCTTTCAGGTAGTCTTTCAGTTTCAGTGTCGTTTGATCCGGGAACTGTTCGATCACGTCGCCGGTGCGCGTGTCGACAGAGCGCGAAATGATCTCGCGGGTCTCGGGACGGATGATGATGCGTGTCTGGATGAAGCTGCGCAACAGCGCCTCGCGCTGCGCCTGCTCCTGCTGGTCCTGTGCCCGCGCGTCGAGCGTCGCAGACGCCTGGCCGCGGACGTCCACGACCACGTCGCTTCTGGGCAACTGTGTCGCAACGGCTTTTGTGCCGCTCGATGTGGGCTCCACGCGGGGCACAAGCGATACGCTTGTGGCGGCGGGAGCCATTCTAATCCCGCCGAGATCCATTGACGACGCTCCTGATGCGATCTCCCAAGCCGGAGACCATCGGATTATCGCCGTCAGACGTTAAACTGCGGTAAGAAAGGATGATGAATCGTAAATTGGCGCATTCGAGACATTCTTAACGATTTTTACAGGCTCTTGCTCAGCACGATCGGCCCAGTGCGCGGTCTGCCCACAGTCTCTGACACGCCGCCGTAGCTGCTCTTGCCATAGCCCTGGGGCTGGGCGGTTCGGCCGGCATCTTTCGCCAGGCTGCGGACGATCGTTTCGGAGACCGCTCGCGCCGTCGCCAGCACGGCCTGATTGGTCTCGAGCAACTCGCTGAACTCCAGATGGGCCGTCCTCAGGCGGCTGACATCGTCGGGCACGAAGCGGGCGAGGGCGACCGCGTTGGACTTGAGCACCTCAAGCCCGCGCATATATCTGCCCGACAATTCGGTCTTCTTCGGCTCCCGTTCGAGAGCGGCGCCGAGGCGGCCCTCGCGCATCAACTGGGTTTCCTCGCCGATGACGTGCGCGAGGCTTCCAAGCGTCGCCAGCAGGCCGTCGACCAGAGTGCGGGCTTCCTGCGCCGAACCGATACGGGCGCGCTCATGGAAGGCGTTGTCAGCCTGCATTGTTGCGTTCCTGCATCTGGAGCATCTGACGATAGATGGTGTCCGATATGCCGATGCCACCGGACTTGGCGACGCTCTTCGCATACTCGTTGACGAGCATGCCCCGGTAGACGCTGCCGCCGGTGCCGTTCTCGCCGAGCGGACCTTCAGACGATTCCTGTGGGAAGACCTGGGACATCATGTTCTCAAGGAACATTGTCTCGAAATCGTCCGCGGTCTTGCGGATCTTCTGCTCGTCCGGCGTCAGCGCCTTCTTGACCGCGCTGAGCGCGGAGGCGGTGGCGCTGAGCGCAAGCTTGGCGGCCGGCAGTGCCAGTCCTGGAAGGGCAAGGGTCATCACATCACCTCGATTTCGGCTTGCAGGGCGCCCGCAGCCTTGATGGCCTGCAGGATGGAAATCATGTCGCGCGGACCGATGCCGAGCGCGTTCAGCCCATCCACGAGATCGCGCAGCGAGACGCTTTCCCTGACGATGGCCAGCTTGTTGCCGCCTTCGGTGTCGACCTTGACGGCCGTGCGCGGCACGACGGCGGTGGTGCCGTTGGAGAGCGGGCCGGGCTGCGAGACCTGCGGCTGCTCGGAGATGGTCACTGTCAGGTTGCCCTGCGCGATCGCGACCGTGGAGACCTTGACGTCCCGACCCATGACGATGATGCCCGAGCGCTCGTCGATCACGATCCGGGCCGTCTGGTCCGGCTCGATGCGCAGCTGCTCGATTTCGGTGAGCAGGCGGATCATGTTGCCCTGATAGCGGGCGGGGATCTGGATCACGACCGTGGACGGGTCGGTTGGTTCGGCGGTGGGTGCGCCCATGAAGTCGTTGATGGCTGCGGCCATGCGTCGCGCGGTGGTGAAGTCAGGGTTGCGCAGCGACAGGCGCAAGGTCTTGAGCTTGTTGATCGCGAACTCGATCTCGCGCTCGACCATGCCTCCGTTGGCAATGCGACCGACAGTCGGAACACCGCGCGTGATCGATGCGGCATCGCCGCCGGCAGCGAACCCCGAGATCGACACCGCGCCCTGACTGACGGCGTAAACCTCGCCATCGGCGCCGAGCAGCGGCGTAACGAGCAAGGTCCCGCCCTGCAGTGATTTTGCGTCGCCGAGGGACGAGACGGTGACGTCGACCTTGGTGCCCTGGGTAGCGAAGGCAGGTAGCGTCGCCGTGACAATCACAGCGGCCATGTTGGCGGTGCGCATGTTGGCGCCGCGCGTGTTGACGCCGAGACGCTCCAGCATCGCCTGTGCAGACTGCCGGGTGAAGGGCGCGTTGTTGAGCGTGTCTCCGGTGCCGTTGAGGCCAACAACGATGCCATAGCCGACGAGCTGGTTCTGGCGCACGCCCTCGACAGAGGCGAGGTCCTTGATGCGCGACATGGCCTCGGCCGGAAGCGCTCCTGCGACGGCGCTGAAGGCCAGGAGAAGGGCTGCTGCCAGGTGTCGGATCGGGCGTGCTCTCATGAAGGTCACGGTCGGGCTCGTCTTGTTCAACTCTTGGGACAGGAACGTCCTGTCTGCGCGATGCGAAGCCTGTGCCATCAATGATTTGAATAAAAACTCATATTAATCAGTGTTTTAAGAAAATCCTGGGTAAGTGGGGAGCGCCCGCTGCCGGTCATTCCTGCCGGGTGCGGCAGGATTTGCCGGGTCGAAAGACATCATTAACTGTCGTCGTGGCAGGGTAGGTCATGTATCCGATCGATCCGCGCGCTGCCGTTCAACGGACGACCACTTCGACCGCGCGCGCCGCGCAGGTGTCGGGCGCGCGCTTCACCCTGGAGGGCAGCCGCCCTGAAGCGGCCCGCATGGGTGGCGTCGCCGGCGCCCTGCCGATGGATGGTCTGCTCGCACTGCAGGCAACCGAGGACGCGACCGAGCGAAAACGCCGGCAGGTGAAGCGCGGGCATGACCTCCTCGATGGCCTCGACAAGCTCAAGGCGGCGCTGCTCTGCGGCGCGGTGCCGACCCGACAGTTGCTGCTGCTAAAGGCGCAGCTCGACTCGCGGCGAGAAACAACCGACGATCCGGCCCTGGAAGACCTGATCGGGCATGTGGAACTGCGCGTGGCCGTGGAACTCGCCAAGCTGGCGCGCTGAGCGGGAGTAAACGGATCCATCGGTGTGGTGCTTCCATCTTCAATCGGCTTTGATATGCTGCCGGCTGTTCGGGGGCACATGACGCAAATGGGACAGCGCGGTTTCGGCGAGGCGTTTTTGGGGTTGCGTCGGTGGCGCGGCGCGTGTGCGCCATGACGACGCTTTTTGACCTTTCGGCCCGCCCGTTCCGTGGTGTCTATCCCATCCTGTACTGCTATTTTGGCAGCGATGGCCGGATCGATCATGGGGCAATCAAGGCCCAGATCGAGGCCTGCCTCGCACTGAAGCCGGACGGTCTTGCGGTCCTGGGCCTCGCCACCGAGATCATGAAACTGACCGAGGTCGAAAAGCACCAACTGGTTGATCTGACGCTGGCCACGGTTGCGGGCCGCGTGCCCGTCGCCGTCACGATCGGCGGCCCCAATCCGGCCGACCGGATGGCACTGATCAGCCGGGCCCGCGAACAGGGGGCGTCCTGGCTCATCCTTCAGCCCGCCCCTGAGGCTCTGGCCAGCGAGCCGGCGCTGGTTGACGCCTTCAGCTCCATGATGGCGCATGCCGACATGCCCGTTGCGATCCAGCACGCGCCCCAGTTCCTTGGCGCAACGCTGTCCATGGCCAGCTTCAACCTGTTGCGGTCGCGACACACCGGTTTCACCCTGCTGAAGGGGGAGGGCTCCGCGCTCGAAACGGCGCAGCTCGCCGCCGATACCGATGACGCCTTTGCGATTTTTGCTGGTCGGGCCGGCGTCGAGTGGCCGGACATGATCAGAGCCGGTGCTGCCGGGCTGATTCCGGCCCCCGAACTGCTGGATGTCATGCTGGCGATTGACCGAAGGATGCGTTCAGGCGACGAGGCGGGTGCGGAGGCGCTGTACAGGGACGCGCTGCCGGTGGTCAGCTTCATCATGCAGTCGCTGGCCTCTTTGCACACCTATGGCAAGCGCCTGCTGGCCGAGCGGATCGGGCTCGGCGCGGTTCATGACCGCGCGCCGTTCACGTCCCCGACCGCGCTCGGGCTACGGATCCTGAAGCAACGCAGCGCGTTCCTGGGACGTTGGGGCGGCTGAGGTTCCGGCCAGGGCTATGCAGCTGAAATCGACGCGGGCCCCGATGGGCACGCCGATGCGGGCGGTGTGCCGTGCCGGAAGTCCTGCGGGGAAGTGCCGGACATGGTCCTGGTTGCAGGCTGCATAGTCTGCCGGATCGGTGATCAGCATCATCACCTGCACGGCGCGATCGAGCGAACTGTCCGCCTCCGCCAGGATGCGCCTCAGCATCACCAGCGCGTTGCGCACGTCATCCTGCACGCTGTGGGCTGGACACGAAAACAAGGCCGGCTGCCACCGTTGACCGGCTGAAGGGCCGTGTCGACCCGGGCTCAGCTCTGTCGATGACGCTGATGTCGGCACTCGTGCGGGGCCGTCAGTTGGCGCGTGCCGCGGGAGGCGTTGCGGCGGGCGCGATGGCGGGCAGTTCGGTGGTCCCGACCGGGGCGGGGCCGGTCGCCGGCGCCGCCGGCTGGTTTCGCGGCCGGGCGCGGGAGGCGAGCGCGATCGTCAGCTTTTCCGCCGCTTCCGGTGACATGGAGGCGAGCACCTCCGACATCTTGCGCGGATTCATCTGCAGGACCACCGGCACGAGAACATCGGATGGCAGGCGGTCGAAGACCCGCGCTGCATCTTTGGGCTTCATGTTCTCATACATGATGATGAGCTTTTTCAGTCCCTGAGATTCTGCGTTCTCGCCGTCATCTTTTTTCGACTCGATCTTGTCCTCAACGGCCTTGAGTTCGCCGACGCGGTTCTCGAGCTTGCGCTCGGCCGTTTCGAGCAGCTTCTCGCGCATGTCGAGTTCGCGCTGGCGGGCGTTCATTTCGTCGCGACGCTCGCCGATCCGTTCCGCCAGCGCCCGCTCTGCCGGGGAGAGGGGCCTCTGGCCTTCATTCATGACGGCCGAACGCTCCTTGATCGACGACCCAGGGGGTATAGCCTGCACCGGCGCTTCCTTCGGGCCGGGCGCTGCGGCCTTGGGATCTGGGGGGGGAGCATCCTTATTGGGCTTGGCGGGCACCGAACCGGTGATGTCGACGGCGTTGACGACATAGGGTTCACGGGCTTTCGCCCACATCTGCGTAACACCCTTGAATTCTGCTGGATTGTAGGTGCCGTCGGGATTCACTTTCGCCGTCGCTGGCGCGACCTGATCGGCCAGCGGCACGAAGTTGAACTGGCTGCCAACCCCCGTCCACGAAATCACCTTCAGCGCGAGCAGCCCCAACGCGCCGAGGATGACTGCTGGAATGAGGCGTCTGCGATCAATCATCCCGTGAGGTTCCCGCTGTCGGCAGACTCAGGCAGCATTGCCGTCGAGCCGACGAACCGCCCGCTGGGTGATAGCGGCTGCCATATCCGCTGCGTCGGTGAGCCGGCGGCGGGCGGCGCTGCCATCGTCCGCCTCGGCATTGGCGGGAGCTGGTGCGACCAGCCGCGAGGCGTCGACGATCCGGCTGATCCGTTCGATAACCTTTTCGCCGGCCTCGACCTGCGCGGTCAGATCGGCAGCGTAACGCTCGGCCGTGCGCAGACGTTCGGCCAGCGTCTTGTCACAATGGCCGAGCGTGGCCTTCAGGCCCGTGATGGCCCGTTCGGCGCTGTCCGTCGCCGCGAGCAGTTCGCCGATCGTGCGGCGCATGGCGCCCTCATCGGCCTTCAGCCGTTCGATGCGCTTGGAAAGAACGATGCAAGTGACGATCGTGGCGACAAGGAGGATCGCTACCAGCACATCGGCTATCAGGGAAATCGTGAAGCTCATCTGTGCCAAATCCTGATGGGCTAGCGGCTGGCGCCGGTGCGCTGGCTCGCTGCCACGTCGAACGACGACATGGTTGTCTTCGACCGGCGGATGGGCGCGACAGTCTGGATCGCGATCTTGTCGTCAACGCGCCCGACCCGGCCTTCGGTCACGCAGAAATCGCCGCAACGCAGCGTTACGAAGCGGTCGGGGCGCGCGTCAAAGATGAGCGTGTCGCCGACATCGAGATTCATGATCCGCGACAGCGGCATGCGCTCCTCATGCAGGACCGCTTCGATCGGCGCGCTCGACTGGTAGATTTCGGTCGCCAGGTGGTTTTCCCAGATCGGATCGCGCCCGATCTTCTCACCCATGAAGCTCTCGAGCAGCAACTCGCGCACCGGCTCGATCGTGGCGTAGGGCAGCAGCACCTGGAGCGAGCCGCCACGCCCCTCCATATCAAGACGCAGGTCGACGCGGATGGCGGCGTTGGCCGGACGGGAGATCGTCGCGAACCGCGGATTGGTCTCGATGCGATCGACCTTGAAGCTCACGCTTGCCAGCGGCTTGAACGCTGTTTCGGCATCGGTCAGCACAACGCCGACCATGCGCTTGAGCAGGTTCATCTCGATGGTCGTGAAGGGCCTGCCGTCATGGCGGATCACGGTGCTGGAGCGTTTGCCGCCGAGCATCGTATCGAGAACGGCATAGGTCAGGTTCGACTCGACCGTGACGAGACCGAAATTGTCCCATTCCTCCGCCTTGAACACCGCGATCATGGCGGGCAGGGGAATCGAATTCACGTAGTCGCCGAAGCGCACCGAACGGATCGCGTCGAGCGTGACCTCGACGTTGTCATTGAAGAAGTTGCGCAGCGACGTCGACAGGTGCCGGACCATTCGCTCGAAAATGATCTCGAGCATCGGCAGGCGTTCGTAGGAGATCGTGCCGGAATCGACGATGGCGCGGATACCCGCGCGGCCGCCGGCACCCATCTCGCCAACGGAGAAGCCGAGCATCGAGTCGATTTCATCTTGCGTGAGCAGGCGGTCGACGCCGCTCTCGACCTCATCGAAGTTTGTTTGCGAGTCGAGCATGGTGGCCCACTCGGCCGCCATGTTGTCGCTGCCACCACCTTCCGCACCCTGCTCCGACAGGGCTGCGCCCCATTCGTCGGCCAGACTGTCCTGTTCTGCGTTTTCGCCCTTGCCCGCGTCGCTCATCTGTTGGCCTATTGAACCAGGAGTTCCTTGAAGAGCACGGCATCGACCTTGGCGGGGTGGACCGCCATGTTGACGCGACGGAGCAGCTCTTCCTTGAGCCGAAACGTGCCGGCCGAACCCTCGAGGTCGGCAGGCCTCAGCTCGCGCAGGTAGACCTGGAACATGTCCTCGACGCGCGGCAGAAGCGGCTGGATGTCTGGCGCCAGCTTGGCGTCGGCGATTTCGAGGGCGACCTTCATCTTGATGAAGTTCTGCCGCTCGCCGGGCTGCGCGCCGGAGATATTGATCATCATTTCCTTCATCTCGACGAAGCTGGTCTTCGCCTGGGCATTTCTGGCCTCGACGGTCGGGTCGACCGGAGCGGGCTTTTTCATGAAGAAGAACCAACCCGCGCCACCGCCGCCGGCCAGAAGCACGAGGGCGAGGCCGCCGAGCACGAGCTTGTTGGCGAGCAGGCCCTTGATGCCGCCCTTCTTCTTACCTTCCGCTTCTTCCGCGGCCGGTGCGTCGTCGGCTTCCTTCTCTTCGGGGTTCTTCGCCATGGCTGGAAAAGCTCGCGGGATGAGATGTGAATCGAGCCTACGCACAAGGCGGACGCTCCTTGAAGCCACAGTGGCGTTTCATGGTTAATGTCTCGTTAAGTGCGGCAGATTTTGCCCGGACGATTTTGCCCGTCTGGCACTTGACCGTTCTTGCCGGCGAATGTGGCGTTTCTCTCAATACATTGAAAAGAATGGGTCTTTCCTGATCAGCCGAGTTGGCACGGGTCCTGCCACCCAGTTTCGGCGGTTGCCGCGCTGGGGAGCGTCCCGGCAACCGGCGAGAGATTGGGAGATCGGGCGATGGAGAATGCTATTCTCGTCGGGCTGTCGCGCCAGATGGCGCTGCGGCGTGAGATGGATGTGATCGCCAACAATGTGGCGAACATCAACACCAATGGCTTCAAGACGCGCTCAACGCGCTTTGCCGAGCATCTGGGGCCTGTGGCCCGCGCCGAGACCTTCCCGGGACCAGACAAGCGTGTGTCCTTCGTCGTGGATCGCGGCACACCGATCGACCTCAGCGCGGGCATGATGGAGCGCACCGGCAGCCCGCTCGATGTTGCGGTGCGCGGCGACGCCTATTTCACGGTCCAGACCGCGAACGGCCAGACGCGGTACACCCGCGACGGCAGCTTCGAGATCAACGCACGCGGCCAGATGGTGACCCAGGGCGGCCTGCGCGTGGTCGGCGAGAGCGGTCCGATCGAGATCTCGACCAACGAGACGAACGTCCGGATCGCTGAGGACGGCACGGTTTTCACCGACCAGGGCAACCGCGGCAAGCTCCGCCTGTCGCGCTTCGCCAACCCGCGCGACCTCCGAAACGAGGGCGGCAACCTGTTTACCAGCGCGGGCGCAGCCCAGCCCGCGGGACCGCAGGTCCGCGTCGAGACCGGTGTTGTCGAGCGCTCGAACGTCAAGCCGGTGCTCGAAATGAGCCGGATGGTCGAGGTGCAGCGCGCTTACGCCTCGATCACGAGCCTGATCACCCGTGCGGATGAAATCAAGCGTGACGCCATCCGCCGCCTGTCCGATGTCCAGAGCTGATTCTTTCTGAGGAGAAACGCAGATGCGAGCCCTCTACACTGCCGCAACCGGCATGATGGCCCAGGAACTCAACGTCCAGGTCATCTCGAACAACATCGCGAACGTCCGCACCAACGGCTACAAGCGCCAGCGGGTGCATTTCCAGGACCTGCTTTACGAGAACCTGCGCCGCGCCGGATCGGCCACCTCCGATCAGGGCACGCAGGCGCCAGCGGGCAGCTTCATCGGCTCGGGCGTCAAGACCGTGGCGACCGGTCGTGTCATGAGCCAGGGCAACATGACCCAGACCGACAAGGAGTACGATCTGGCCATTCGTGGCGACGGCTTCTTCCGGGTCCGCATGCCTGATGGCCGGACCGGCTACAGCCGTGACGGCTCCTTCGATCTCGACGCCCAGGGGCAGCTCGTCACCAAGGATGGCTATATCGTGGAGCCCGGCATCAACGTTCCGCAGACGGCACGCAGCGTCACGATCAGCGGCACCGGGCAGGTGCAGGCGCTGATCCCTGGCCAGACCGCGCCGCAGGATCTCGGACAGATCCAGTTGGCCCGCTTCGTCAACCGTGTCGGCCTTGAATCAATCGGCGACAACCTGTTCGTCGAGACGGCAGGCTCGGGACCCGCGATCGACGGTAATCCGGGCGGGGAGGGCTTCGGCTCGCTCCAGCAGAGTTACCTGGAGGAATCGAACGTGAACTCGGTGGTGGAGATCTCATCGCTGATCGCGGCCCAGCGGGCCTACGAAATGAATTCGCGCGTCATCTCGGCCTCGGACCAGATGATGCAGGCCACCAGCCAGCTTTTCAGGGCGTGATGTGACATGATTGCCAGATTGCTCCTCGCCGCTTCCTTCTCGCTGACCGTTGCCGGCGTCGCCATGGCGCAGGACAGACCAAGCCTGCGCCTCACGGCGCAGCCGGCCAAACCAGTCCTGAAAACGGATGTTACCGCCACGCGCGACATTCTGACGCTCGGCGACCTGATCGCCGGCCTGCCGGTCGCCATGGCCGCGCAGCCCGCGTTCCGGGCGCCAGCGCTCGGCGAAACCGGGACCATCCAGACTGTCCGCATTGTCGAGGCGGTCCGGGCACAGGGCGTCGCGGATGTCAGCGATGGCGGCGCCGCGCAGGTTGTCGTCACGCGCGCCGCGCGCCGCATCGGCATTGTCGACATTGAGGCCGCCATTCGCCGCGGCATCGAGGAGCGCTTCGGGGTTGACGTGCGCGGCTTCAGCCTGTCGCTGGAAAATGGCGCACCCTTGCTGGCGGTCGAACCGGAGCTTCGCGGCGCGGTCCAGACCCAGGATCTGGTCTATGATCCGCGCAGCCGGCGCGTTGCGGCAACCCTGACGCTTCCTGGCAGCGCAGCGCTGCGGCTGAAGCCCGTCCGGGTCACGGGCCAGCTTGTCGAAACCGCCGACGTGATCGTGCCGATGCGCAACATCAACCGTGGCGAGATCGTCCAGGCTAGCGACATCATGATCGAGCGCCGGCCGCGCGAAGGCCTGCCGGCCGACATGGTCAGCGAAACCACAGCGGTTGTCGGCAAGGCCGCGCGGCGGCCGCTGTCGACCGGGCTTGGCTTGCGCGCCAGCGACCTTCAACGCCAAGAAATCGTGGCCCGTAACGAGATCGTCACCGTGGTCTACGAAGCGCCCGGCCTGTCGCTGACCATGCGGGCGCGGGCTCAGGAGGCAGGGGCGCAGGGGGACATCATCTCTGTGCAGAACATGCAATCAAAGAAGATCCTTCAGGCGATGGTGACGGGCGCCGGACGCGTCGCAGTCAACGGCGTCGCTTCCGCCCGCATCGCCGTCTCAAACTGAGAAAGCAGCATCATGTCCCGGACCCCTTCCGCCTTTCGCGTTCTTGCTCTTGCCGCGGCAGCGCTGCCCCTTGCCGGCTGCGGCTCGCTTGACCGGCTCTCCAATGTCGGGCGGCCGCCTGCGCTCTCGACCATCGAGGATCCGACGGCACAGGCCGGCTACAAGCCGGTCCGCATGCCAATGCCCAACCCCGAACATGTCTCGTTCGGGCCCAACTCGCTCTGGCGGCAGGGCTCTCGCGCCTTCTTCAAGGATCAGCGGGCGCGCCAGATCGGCGATCTTGTCACGGTCAAGGTGCGCGTCACCGACCGGGCGGAGTTGCAGAACCAGACCAACCGCTCGCGGACCGGCAAGGATTCGATGGGCGTCCCCAACTTCTTCGGCGTCGAATCCAATCTGCCGAAAATCCTGCCCGAAAGCGTCGATCCCGGCTCATTGGTGTCGATCAACTCGAACACCTCGACCGAAGGCGCCGGGTCGGTGAGGCGCTCCGAACAGTTGACCACAAACGTGGCCGCCGCCGTCAACCAGGTGCTGCCGAATGGCAATCTGGTGATCGAGGGCAAGCAGGAGATCCGCATCAACTTCGAGGTGCGCGAGCTGATCGTGGCCGGCGTGGTCAGGCCGGAAGACATCGACAGCGACAACACGATCGATTCCACCAAGATCGCCCAGGCACGCATCGCCTATGGCGGCCGCGGTCAGATCACCGATGTCCAGCAGCCGCGCTATGGCCAGCAGGTGATGGACGTCCTGCTGCCGTTCTGACCTCCCTCGCGCTCACAGGCCGCTCCAGGCGACGCTCCCCCACGCGCCCCGCTGCCCGTTGCCGACCGGCCACCGTGACCCGATCCGGATGGCTGGGCCGACTGATGCAACGCTCCCCGGCCTCGCGCATCAGCCCGGCATGATGAGGGCTTCGCGCCTCCCACGCGAAGCCCTCATTGCCGTTTCAGGTCGAAGCCGGCATGGCTCTGAGGTCGCCGAGGCCGCGAACAGCGCTATGATCAGGATGAGTGCGGCATCGAACCCGAAACGCGCCGCGACCAGCCCGCCAAGGAGCGCGCCCACTGATCTGACGCCATAGATTGCCACCTGGATGACGGAGCCGACGCGACCCAGAAGACCGGGCGGCGTCACGATCTGGCGGCTGCTGTTCTGGCAGACGAACCAGAGGATCGGCCCGAAGCCGAGCAACAGGAAGGTGACAAAGGGCAGCGCCAGCCAGCCGCCGAGCGGCGATAGCGCCAGCAGGATCGTGCCAACACAGGAACTTGCCGGCCCGAACATCAAGATCGTCCGCGGACTGAGCCAGCGCATGGACCGTGCCGCCACGAAGGCTGCGGCCAGCGAGCCGATGCCCATTGCCGCCTGGGCGCTGCCGGCCTCGGCGGCATTGAGACCGATGGGGCCGAGGGCGAAGGGTAGGTAGATCGCCATGAGGACAAAGAAAGCCTTGTTCCAGAACAGGGCGCAGGCAACGATTCCGAGCAGGAGCGGCTGGCCGCACACGAAGCAGAAGCGTCGGCCATCTCGGTGAGCGGCTGTCGCTGCCTCGGCGCGCGCGGCGTTTGCGGATCGGAACCCAGAGCAAGCGCGAGGCCACAAGCGGCCAGCACGAGCGCAAGAGCGTATGCGGCCATCGTCCAGCCCTGGAGAACCGCATACCCCATGGCCAGGGGCCCGATCAGCATGGCCGCGGACTGCACCAGTTGCAGCCGGGCGTTTGCAGAGGGGAGGGCCGCTCCCGGCACGATCGCCTGAACGCTGGCGCTTTCGGCCAGGAACCCTACCACGGCGGCGGATGCGCTGATGAAGGTGCCGAACGCGAACAGCGGCAGGCTCTGAAGCCAGCGCTTGGCCATGGCGGACAGCACGCCGCCAACAGCGAGGACCATGCCGCACTTCATGGCGTCCAGCGGGGCCACGCGGTCCACCATGACGCCCGCCGGCTGCGAGACAAACAGCCAGGCCGATCCTTGCGCGGCCATGATCAGGCCGATGATGTCGGGACCGGCTCCGAACAGGGCGCCGACGATCAGCGGCGTGCCGGCAACCATCAGCTGATCAGCCCCGCGAAAGCTGGCCGCGACTGCGGCGAGGCGGTAAAACAGGGGCGGCAGCAGCGACGTCTCCCTGTCTCGGGTGTGATGGGCGGATCAGTGCCAACCAACAGCCGTCAGCCACCCGTTTTCCGCAGCGCTGATGCGCCACCGGCAAAAAAACCGGCCAGCGGCCGGTTGGTTTTGCCCATCATGGGGTGAGAGCCCTAGTCGTCGCGGAACACGCGCTCGTTGCGCTCGTGGCGCTCCTGGGCTTCGAGCGACAGTGTCGCAATCGGGCGGGCTTCAAGACGCTTAAGCGAAATCGGCTCGCCGGTCTCCTCGCAGTAGCCATAGGACCCGTCGTCGATGCGCGCGATGGCGGAGTCAATCTTCGAAATCAGCTTGCGCTGGCGGTCCCGCGCGCGCAACTCGATCGCGCGATCGGTTTCGGAGGAGGCACGGTCGGCAATGTCGGGATGATTTTCGTTTTCGGCCTGAAGCGCCAGGATGGTGTCTTTTGCTTCCTTGAGGATGTCTTCCTTCCAGCGGACCAGCTTCTGCCGGAAGTAGACGCGCTGACGCTCGCTCATGAAGGCTTCGTCGTCAGACGGTTTGTAGTCCGCGCTGATGATGATGTCTTTGGCCATGGCTTACCCCTGTGTCATCAGTTTCTACGACCAACTTCTCGCCACGGAGCATGGGACCTGCCCCGCGAGCCCCCCGACTCGTCACGTCGAACACTGCTTTTGCCGGTGCTATAGCCCCAACGCCATGGCGAGACAACGACCGATTAGGCGAGTTTCCGCGGCTTTCACATCGTTTTGAAAAATTGAAATCGGAATTGATGAAGATCGGAGGCTGATTGGCGGCTTCGGGCTTTGCAGCTTGGCCGCGTTGGCCTAGCCTTGGCGAATGACAGGGTCGGACAGGACGCAGGCTTTGGTGACGGGAGGCGCGCGCGGGATCGGCCGCGGCGCTGCCATTGCGCTGGCTGATGCCGGCTACGAGGTGCTGGCAACGGGATTGACGGCAGCGGAGCTCGCTACTGCCGAGCCGCATCCGGGTGTCCGCTTCGCCGCGCTGGACGTGACAGACGACGCTGCGGTGAGGGCCATGATCGGCGGGCTTTCGCGTCTTGACGCGCTCGTCAACGCCGCAGGCATCATCCAGCGCGGCGGCAAGGAATTCGAGGTCGATGCGTTTCGCCTGACGCTTGAGGTCAATCTGGTCGGCACGATGCGGATGTGCGTCGCGGCGCGTGACATACTCGCCGCCCATGGCGGGGCGATCGTCAATGTCGCGTCCATGCTGTCGTTCTTCGGCGCGCCGCTGGCGCCGGGTTATGCCGCGTCAAAGGGTGGGGTGGCTCAGTTGACGAAGTCGCTGGCGGCGGCCTGGGCCGGGGATGGTGTCAGGGTCAACGCCGTGGCCCCCGGCTGGATCGCGACAGACCTCACGCGCGCCCTGCAGGACGACGATGCCCGCTCCGCTGCGATTCTGGCCCGCACGCCGATGAAGCGCTGGGGCACGCCGGAGGATATCGGGCCCGTGGTCCAGTTCCTGCTGTCGGACGCGGCGCGCTTCATCACGGGCGCGATTCTGCCAGTGGATGGTGGCTACCTGACCGTGTAGGCTCTGGCCCATCCCGTTGCAGGAGCCGTATCATGAACAAGGCCAGCCCCATGTCCGCCGATGTCAGCCAGGCCGAGAAATGGCTGCCTTATCGCCATCCGCAGCCGCAGGATTCGCCGCCCGAACTGGTGGTGCCTCACGTCATCCCGGAGGACGAGCGCATCTGGGTGCCGGTCGATGATAATGTCTGGTTCCGGCCGCTGTGCATGTCGGCGAGCCGGGGCTACTGGGTTAACCTGCTGCGCGTGCGCCGCGCCGGGGTTCTGTCGCGCCATCGGCATCCGCAGCCGGTCCACGGCTATGTGCTGAAGGGCCAGTGGCGTTATCTTGAGCATGACTGGGTCGCGACCGAAGGCGCCTACGTCTACGAGGCGCCCGGCGAAACACACACGCTTGTCGTCGATCCGCATGTCGAGGAGATGATCACGCTGTTCCAGGTCAACGGGGCGATGATCTACGTCGATCCGGACGGCAAGACGCTCGGCTATGACGACGTCTTCACCCGCATCGAGAAGTGCCGGACCCACTACGCTGCCAACGGGCTGGGCGCCGACTACATCAGCCAGTTCATCAGGTGAGGTTCTGCCACTTCGTGCAGCCGAGCGACGTCAACCCCTTAACCCGCTGCTAACCTCGTTCGCGCAGTGTAGCTCAAGGGTCTGCCCGTGAAGGGCGGTCTTGCGTGCCTTGTTGTGTGAGTGCGGATTGTGGCGTTGCGGTTTTCGCGCATCCTCCTGGTGTCTGCGGCGTTGCTGACGTCGATGTGCTCCGCGTATGCACAGGGCGATGTCGCCACGATAAGAGGCAGCGAGGAGCGCAATTTCGGCCGCCTGCTGCTGACCCTTCCCTCTGCCCAGAAGGTGACAGCCCGCGTGTCGAGCGGCGTGCTGATGATCAGCTTCAGCGAGCCGGTAAGCCTGTCGGCGGATCGCCTCCAGCGCGAACTGCCGCGCTATGTTTCTGTGGCCCGCATCGATCCGGATGGGCTTGGCGTCCGCATGGCCCTGACCGACCGGTTCGCCACCAACGTGCTGGAGGCTGGAGAGAAGGTGTTCATCGATCTCATTCCGGCGAACTGGCAAGGCATGCTGCCGGGCCTGCCGCCCGATGTCGTCGATGATCTGGCGAAGCGGCTGAAGGCGGCGGAGACCGTTGCCCGCAACCTTGGGAAGGCGCGCGAACAGGCGGATGTCCGTCAGGTCGAGGTGCGCGTGGCGACGCTGCCAACCTTGTCGCGGCTGGTGTTCGATCTGCCGTCCTTCGTCAACGTTGAGCACAAGTTCGACGCCGGCAAGCTCAGCATCAGCATGAACGCGCCCCTGCGGCTGGAAGCATCGAGGCTGCGCAGCATCCTGCCGGACGGCGTCAAGCTGGACGGTGTTGACATGTCAGGCGGCGTCCTGCGCCTGACCCTGACAATCCCGAAACCACTCGTGGCGCGGGGCTTTCGCGAGGATGATGGCTTCATCGTTGACCTGACGGACCCGACGAAAACGCCCAGAATGGCGGAGTCTGCGCAAGCTGAGCCAGCCAAGCCTGAGCCTGCCAAGGCTGAAGCGGCCAAGGCTGAATCGGCCCGGAGTGATGCGGTAAAATCAGAGCCCGCTAAAGCCGAGGCCGGAAAGCCTGCGCTCGCCGCTTTGGTCCCCAAGCCGCCTCCCGTGGCGCCCGCCGAGCGGGTTGCGCCGGCTGTTGAGGTGCCGCCGCAGGCGATCAGAATGGCGGCATCGGCCACCAGGGACGGCGCTCGAATCGACTTCCAGTTCCCGCGCCGCACCGCCGCCGCCGCCTTTGAGGACCGCGGCCAGATCGTGGTCGTTTTCGATACCGTCGACACGCTTGATCCGGCGCAACTGATGAGTGTCGCCGGCGCGCATCTCGCCGCAGCGAGTGCGACCAAGGAAGGCAAGGCCACAGTCCTCAGGCTGCAGACCAAGCAGCCGGGCCTGGTCCGCCTCGGCAGCGAGGACATGCGCTGGTCCCTGACGATCGGGGATGAGGGCACGCAGCCGGTGCAGCAATTGCGCGTTCGCCGCAGCACCGACGAGCGCGGGCAGATCGTGCTGTCGGTCCCGCTGCAGAACGTGTCCGGCGTGCACTGGATCGGTTCCGAAAGCGGGCAGAGTTATGCGGTCGCCACGGCGTACGGGCCGGGTGCAGCGGTTTCCAAGCCGCAGCGCTTTGTCGAGTTCCAGCTCAACCAGACCATGCAAGGCGTCGCGGTTCTCAGCTTTGCCGATGATGTCGCCGTGAGGGCAGGGGTCGGCGAGGTCATCATCGGGCGCAGCACGAGCCTTGCTGTTTCGGAGGTCCACGGGGCCGCGGACTTGAACATGTCATCAAAGCAGGACCTGAAACTGACGCCGGACCGGGCGATATGGGCCGAACCGAGAGGCAACCAGATCCGCGAGCGCATGGGAGAGCTGATCCGCAGGGCGGCCGAGGCGCCACGATCCGAGCGGACGGTGGCGCGGATGCGGCTGGCACAGTTCCAGCTTGCCAACGGGCTCGATGCGGAAAGTCTCGGGCCGGTCGGCGCCGTGCTGCGCGAGGATCCGAACATGCGGCAGGACCGGCAGGTGCACATCCTGCGCGCCATTGCGCAGACGATGCTCCAGCGCAGCCGGGATGCCGAGGCCATCCTGGCCCAGGCGTTCCTGAAGGATGATCCTGAAGCTGCGCTCTGGCGCGCGGTCATCGAGGCCCGTCGGGGCCGGTTTCCCCAGGCCCTGGCAGGGTTGAAGCGGGGCGCCGAGATCATCGACGCCTATCCTGATGCGCTGCAGGGCGTCGTGAGGCGTGAGTTGGTGCGCTCGGCTCTGGTTTTGCGGGACCTGAGCGTTGCTGAACGTGAGTTGGTGCTTCTGGGATCGCTGGCACCGCGCCACATCGGGCGCGACGAAGTCGAGTTTCTCCGGGCGCAACTCGATGAGGCCAGCGGCCGTCCGGAGGCTGCGATGGCAGGCTACAAGGCGCTGTTCGGTTCCGATGACCGCGGGGTGGCGGCGCGTGTGCAACTGAGGGCCGTGCAGCTGGCCGATCGCGAGAACGATGGGTCAATTCCGGCCGAAGAGGCGCTGGCCCGGCTTGAGACCGTGGCCTTTACATGGCGCGGCGACGAGGTTGAGATCGAGGCGCTGGGCGAGCTCGGCGCGATCTACCTCAAGCAGCAGCGCTGGCGCGACGCCTTCGGGCTGGCGCGCAAGGCCAATGGCTTTTTTCCCGACCACGCCATCACGCGCAAGCTGCATGACGAGGCCGCCCGCCAGTTCGAGGAGCTGTTCACGACAGGCAAGGCCGACAAGCTGCCGCGTGTGGATGCGCTGGCGCTGTTCTACGACTTCAAGGAATTCCTCCCGGTCGGTCGGCGGGGTGACGAAATCATCCGCCGTCTTGCCGACAGGCTTGTCGAACTCGACCTTCTCGATCAGGCCGGCGAACTGCTGCAGCACCAGATCGACAACCGCCTGACCGGTGCGGCGCGTGCCACGGTGGCAACCCGTCTGGCGATGATCAGGCTGATGAACGGCAAGCCTGCGGAGGCTCTCGGCGCGCTGACCACAACGCGACTGCCGGAACTGCCGCGGGATGTGATGCGGGCCCGGCGGTTGCTGGAAGCGAAGGCGTTGTCCGACCTGTCGCGCACGGACCTTGCCCTCGAGATCCTCGACAGCGAGCGAGGCCCGGAAGTCGACCGCCTCAGGGCTGACATCCTATGGACCGCGCGCCGCTGGCGCGAGGCAGGTGAGGCGCATGAGCGCATCCTTGGCGACGCCTGGCGCGAGCCAGGTCCGTTGGATGAGCGGCAGCGTGCCGACGCGATGCGCGCGGGTGTGGCCTATGTCATGGCCGACGAGCCACTGTCCCTTGACCGCCTGCGAGCGAAGTATGCGGCTCCCATGGCGCAGACGCCCGACGCGCGCACGTTCGCCTTTGTCACTGGGGCCAACCGCGCCGCGCCGGGGGACCTGCGCGAGCTTGCCCGCAGGGTGGCCAATGCTGACACGCTGACAGAATTCATGTCGGAGTACCGCAAGCGCTATCCGGACTTCGCATCCGCCCTGCGCGCCCGGCAGCAAAGGGAAGCCGAGGGCGCTCCGTCGGCGGACGCGCCGGCGAAGCCGCCGCGGCAGGCCGAAACGCCTCCGGCGAGCGGCGGCAAGCCGGGCTAACTCCCGTAGCCCTTGACAAGTGAGCCGGCGACCAGTCCCCAGCCGTCGACCAGGACGAAGAAGATCAGCTTGAAGGGCAGTGCCACGATCACCGGCGGCAGCATCATCATGCCGACCGACATCAGGATCGAGGCCACGACCAGATCGATGATCAGGAAAGGCACGAACAGCAGAAAGCCGATCTCGAAGGCTCGCCTCAGTTCGGAAATCATGAAGGCCGGGATCAGCACCTGAAGGCTGACCTCCTCGGGTGTGGCGGGTGCGGGCTCCCTCGACAGTTCGATGAACAGCGCCAGGTCCTTTTCGCGCACATGTTTGAGCATGAAGGCGCGGAAGGGCTGGACCCCCCGCTCGAAGGCCTGCTGCGGCGTGATCTGGTTGGCCAGAAGGGGCGCGGCCGCGACGGTGTAGGCCTCGCGAAAGGTCGGAGCCATGATGAAGGCGGTCAGGAACAGCGCCAATCCCGTGATCACAGCATTGGGCGGCGCGGTCTGGGTGCCGAGGGCAGAGCGCAGCAGCGATAGCACGACGACGATCCGGGTAAAGGACGTCACCATGATCAGCACCGACGGCGCGACCGAGAGCACGGTGATCAGGGCAATCAGTTGCAGCGCCCGCTCGGTGACCCCGCCGCCCTGGCCGAAGTCGAGCGTCATCGTCTGCGCAACGGCCGGCGCGGTCCAGGCCACGAGACCGAGCCACAGAACCGAGACGGCCGCCAGGCAGCGGGCGCGCCTCAGGCCCGGGCTCGCGCCAGCGCTGCGGTGGGAGAGGGGTGGCATGGACGGCGCGACTCACCTTTGATCAACGAGGTCACGCTAGTCAGGTTTGGATGCCGACGATATCACGCCCCGGCGTCACGGCGCGGGATAGAGCGGCTTTTCCCCATTCAACGGTGCTGATCAGGCGCCATGCGGCTGTTTCAGCTCTTGGCCGGACCGTTGCGGTTGAGCAATCGCGCGAACTCGGCCTCGATCGCGTCGACAGAGAAGGGATCATCCTTGGCCGGTGAAGCGGGAGTTGGGACGGGGTCCGGTGCTGGCGCAGGGCTCTTCGGTGCTTCAGCAACGGGGCCAGCTTCCGCTGCCCGCTTCGACGAGGGGGATGTGGACTTTGCGGCCGCCCTTGACTCCGGTTCGGGCGCAGCTTGCGCCTGCACAGCCGGTTCGGGAGTCAGCCCAGCCATCAGCGCATCATTGACCGTGTCAGAAAAATCGATTGCAGGCGGCCGGGCAGGAGCGGTCGGTGCGCCAAGGTGCGCTGGCGCGGCCGTTTCCGGTTTCGGGGCTGGCTGTGAAGGAGAGGTGGATGCAGGTTTTGCGGCGGCAAAGGGGCGCTTCAGGGCCTCCTCGAGCTGGCGAGTCATGTCGTCGAGATCGCTTGCGCTTGCAGCGACGACAGGCGCAACGGGTTTGGGTTCTGGCGGCAGGCTGGTCGGCGCTGGGACCGGCTGAGGCGCGGCTGCTGCCGGCATGCTCTCCGCCTTCGAAGCCTCCGTGCTTCCGGCCGCAGGGGTATCCGGTTTGGCAGCAGCTTCCACCACTTGCGGCATCGCCTGCGGCGGTGGACCTGGCGGCTCGGGCGGTGGCGGCGGAGGAACGGTGGCCTCGCGCACGGTTGCGGTCGCCACCGTTCCGGCGGCAGCGGCAGCCGCCACACCCGACGAGCGCGACAGGAACGAGGGAAGTGGCACTGCGGGCTCAGCCGGCCCTTCGGCGCGCGGCGGACGTGCCGGGGGCTGCGGCAGCGGTGACGGCTCGGCGGGCGCATTCGCTGGTCGGGGCGGGGGGGCTGCCGCGGCCTGCGGCGGGCGGCGCGACGCCACCAGGCCTGGATTGTTCGCTTCGCCTTCAGTCGATCCGGCTGCCTCGGGGATCTCCGGCGCCACGGGAAGCTGTGCCCGGCTGCCGCTGCGGATGATGCTGGCTTCGATGACGAGGTCGTTTGGACCGCCGATCATCACCAGATGTTCGACATTGTCGCGCCTGAGCAGAACAAGCTGGCGCTGCCGGTCCATGTCGAAGATGTCGACGATGCCGATCCGCGGCTGGCGGGTCCTGCCGCCATTGCCCTTGATCTTCAACCTGCCGCCCGCGACGCGACGCAAGATCAGGCCTGCGATGACGACGAGGACCAGAACAAGCGCCAGGGCGATGATCGCCTTGACCGGTGTTGAGAGTTCATTGAAGCCAAACACGATGTCTTCGTCCCCGACAGTTCAGCCCGGGCGATTGCTGCGTATCAGCCAGTCCCGGACGCCTGCTTATAGCACCTGATGAGAGTATGCCCAACTCATGGTTATCGCTTGGTTAAACCACGCTCATCGCCAGCAATCTTAACGGGCTGTTAACCATGAGGCCGGCAAGATTTTCCCACCATCGGTGAAGGAGTCTGACCATGTCGATCGGCGGCCTGCCCTTGTTCGACGCCCTCAAGTCCCGGATGAGCTGGCATCATGCCCGCCAGAAGGTGCTGGCCGAGAATGTCGCGAATGCCGACACGCCCCGCTTCCGTCCGATGGATGTCAAGCCGCCGGCGGCGCAGCGGGCTGGCCTGCAGATGGCGCGGACCGAAGCCGGGCACATCCCTGCAGGCGGAGCCAATGCCTCGGACCCGATGCGTCCCAAGCGCTTCGAGACGACGCCGTCAGGCAATGCCGTCAATCTCGAGGACGAGATGCTGAAAGTTGCCCAGAACAATCAGGATTATCAACTGGCCGCCACGCTCTACCAGAAGAGCATGGGGCTGATGAAGATCGCCATCGGCAAGGGCCGATAAGGAGCTGCGCTGATGGATCTGCTCAAGAGCATTGTTGCCGCCGCGTCGGGGCTTCGGGTCCAATCCGGGCGCATGAAGGTGATTTCGGAGAACCTTGCCAACGCGGATTCGTCCGCCGACCGCGCCGGCGTCGATCCGTATCGCCGCAAGGTGCCCACCTTCAAGGGGCAGCTCGATCGCGAACTGGGCATCCGAACCGTCGAGCTTGGCCGGGTGCGCACCGACAGTTCTGCCTTCCGGACGCGGATTGATCCCGGCCATCCTGCGGCGGACGCCAACGGCGAGGTCAGGCTGCCGAACGTCAATTCGCTGGTCGAAACCATGGACATGCGGGAGGCCCAGCGCAGCTACGAAGCCAATCTCAATGTGATTTCCGCAGCGCGCCGGATGATTTCACGGACAATCGAGATCCTGCGCGCCTGACGTTGACCAGATGGAGTTCGCACGATGACCACATCATCCTTTGTCGCAGGTGCCTATTCGGCAGCGCAGAACTTGGGCGCCAAGACCCTCGCAGCCAAGCCGGGGCTTGGCGCCGGCGCGCTTGGCGGGCAGTTGCCTGACTTCAGCTCCCTGGTGCGGCAGGCCGTCGATGGTGTCGGCTCGGCCGGCGTCAAGGCCGATCAGCAAGTCAGTGCGGCCGTCGCCGGACAGGCCGACCTCGTCAACGTCGTCACTGCGGTCGCCGAAAGCGAAGCCGCCATAGAGACACTGGTGGCGGTGCGCGACCGCGTGATCGCAGCCTATGAGGAAATCATGCGGATGCAGGTCTGATCGCGATCTGCACCGGCCGACCATTGTCGTCACACTGACCCGAAAGTTCCAAGCATGACCGGCGCCATGATCCTTGATATCGGACGAGATGGGATCGTCACCTTCCTGAAGGCGGGTGCGCCCGTGATGCTGGTGGCGCTTGCCATCGGCCTTGCCATCTCGGTCCTTCAGGCGCTGACTCAGGTCCAGGAACAGACTCTCGTCTTCGTCCCCAAGATCATTGCCGTCTTTGCCTCGATGATGCTGTTCCTGCCCTTCATGGGAGATGCCCTGGCGAGCTATATGGTCAGGATAGCGGCGCGAATCGCAAGCGGCGGCTGAGCGTGGCGGCTGCGCTCGCGATCGTTGCCGGAGCGCAGCGCACGGGGGATGTGCCCCTCTCGCGAAGGATCCGCATGACGATCACCATCCTGCCCGATCTGGCGGCCATGTTCATGCTGGTCTTCGCCCGTGTCGGGACGATGGTCATGCTGATGCCGGGCCTTGGGGAGCGGTTTGTCTTCAACCGGGCCAAGCTTGCCGTCGCCGTCTTTATCGCGCTGCTTCTGATGCCGGTGGGCCGTTCGCTGATGCAGGTGCCGTCCGAGCCGGCTGCGCTGCTTTCCCTTCTGATCTCGGAGATCCTGATCGGCGGCATCCTTGGCCTGTCCGCCCGCCTGATCATGTCCGCGCTACAGACTGCGGGCGTGATCATGGCGAACCAGATCGGTCTCGGCTTCGCCACCGCGGTCGACCCCAGCATGGGCCAGCAGAACCCGACCATCGGCAATTTCCTGACCATTCTTGGCATCACGCTCATTCTCGTGACGGATCTTCACCATCTGGCCATCGGGGCGATCCACCACAGCTATGCGATACTGCCGCCCGGAGCCTATCCGTCTGTCGGCGACGCCTCGGCCCTGGGCCTGCAGGCGGTCAGCAAGGCCTTTGTGATCGCGGTGCAGATGTCGGCGCCCTTCATCGTGTTCGGGCTGCTGTTCAATCTCGGCCTTGGCATCCTGTCGCGACTGATGCCGCAGTTCCAGGTGTTCTTCCTCGGTGCTCCCGCCTCCATCCTGATCGGCATGGCCATCCTTGCGGCCATTCTCGGTGTGATGATGACGGTTTTCCTAGGCGAGCTCGGCGGCTTCCTCACGATGCTTTCAGGCAGGTGACCGGCCGTGGCTGACGAGAAGGAAGACGATGACAAGACAGAACAGCCCACGCAAAAAAGGCTGGAAGACGCTGTCAAGCGCGGCGACATCGCCAAGAGCATCGAGCTCAACACCTTCTTCGTGTTGTCCGGACTGGCGCTCGCCATGCTGATATCTGGCGGCTACGCGGCGCGCGAAACGGCCCTGTCGATGCGATCCTTCCTGATGAACGCCCATCAGGTGCCATCCAGCGCTGCGGCTTTCCAGTCTGTTGCCTTCAAGGGCTTCTGGACCGCCCTGTTGGCCAGCGGCTTCGTGCTGGGCATCATCATGGTGACGACGCTGATCGGCTGCCTGATCCAGCACCGGCCGCTGTGGACCTTCGAGCCCCTGATACCGAAGTTCAGCAAGCTGTCGCCGATGCAGGGCGCCAAGCGGATCTTCGGCAAGGAAGCGCTCGCGAACTTCATCAAGGGCCTGCTGAAGGTGGTGATCGTCGGCTGGGTCGTTGGCTATGTCCTGTGGAACGAGCATGACCGGCTCGACGCCCTCACGCGCATGGATGTGGCGGCGCTTCTTCCCGCTGTCCTGTCGATCACCATGAAGCTGATGGTCGGGGTTCTGGCGATCTACTTCTTCGTCGGCGTCGGTGACTTCCTCTACCAGCGCTTTTCCTGGATGAAGCGCCAACGCATGACCCGCGAAGAGCTCAAACAGGAGTTTAAGGACAGCGACGGCAACCCTGAGGTCAAGGCCAAACTGCGCCAGATCCGGACACAGAGGCTGCGCAAGCGCATGATGGCGCAGGTTCCGCAGGCCACCGTGATCATCACCAACCCGACGCACTATGCCGTTGCGCTCAAATACGAGGCTGGCATGGAGGCGCCGCTGTGCGTTGCCAAGGGCGTTGACGCCATGGCCCTGAAGATCCGCGAGGTTGCCGGCGAACATGGCGTGCCGATCATCGAGAATGTGCCGCTTGCCCGCGCGCTGCACGCCTCCACAGACCTCGACGAGCCGGTGCCGGTCGAGCACTACAAGGCTGTCGCGGAGGTGATCGGCTTCGTGATGCGCACGCGGCACAGGCGCGCGTGAGGCAGCGGCAGCCACGTGAACGCCGATCCGCGCCCTATCTCCTTGTTTTGTCGCAAGTTGCGCCCGCAAATCCGGTTTCCGTTTTTGGGCGACATGTTCTAACAGATGTGAACTGGTTCGGATCTGGCGACCGCCGCCATGATGGAAGGCTGAGGCAGCATGACAGAGGCAATCAAGGGCGAGGCCGGCCGGCTTGCGGGCCAGGGCGCCGCCATCGACCGCTCTGACAAGCCGGGCAATGTCGGGCTGCTGCTGATGGTAGCCGGCGTCATCGTCGGCGCTGCGATCGCGCTTGGCTTCCTGGCCAATGAATGGGCACAGCCGCTGATCCTGGCCTTTCTGGCGCTGTTGTCCGTGGTCGGCGTGTTCAGCTTGCTGGCCATGTCGATCGGGCTCGTGCAGTTCTCCGGCAAATCGGCCCGCAATGACCTGACCAAGACCATCGTCGACGAGGCCGATGACGGCGTGATCGTGACCGAGGCCGACAACCGCATCCTGTATGCCAACCGCGCCTATCAGGCCCTGTCAGGCGCGCGGACCGTGGCCGACATCAAGCCGGTGGAGCGGCTGTTCTCGGGCGGATCGGACGTCTCCGAGGTGGTCTACCGTCTGGCGCTGGCGGCCCGGGAGGGGCGCTCGCAGACTGATGAGATCAGGCTGTCTCCACCACTCACAGGCAAGGGAGATGCCGGCTGGTACAAGGTCTCGGTCAACATGACTGCCCGGCCAGGCGGCAAGAACGCCACGCTCTGGCGTGTGCGCGACATCACCCGGGAACGCGAAGGGCAGGAGAATGTCTTTCAGGAGCTGCAGCAGGCCATCGATTTCCTCGATCATGCGCCGGCCGGCTTCATGTCGATCGATCCCGACGGCTCGGTGCCCTATCTCAACGCCACGCTGGCGGGCTGGCTCGACCATGATCTGGCCAAGGTCGGCTCGGGGGGGCTGCTGCTGAAGGATATCGCGCCGGTGAATGCGGTGGCGCTGGTGTCCGCGATCAGCGGCCAGCCGGGGGAGGTGCGCACCGAGGTCGTCGATGTCGATCTCAGGCGCCGGAACGGCCAGTCGCTGCCGGTGCGCCTGCATCACGAGGTTGCGTTCGGCCATGACGGCAAGGCCGGGCCCTCGCGCACGCTGGTGCTCAACCGCGCGCCCGGCGAGGCGGGCTCCGATGCCGGGACGGCGGCCGAGGTGCGGTTGGCCCGCTTCTTCAACAACACGCCGATGGCGATAGCCACGGTCGACGGGTCGGGGCGGATCATGCGCTCTAACGCGGCTTTCGCCAAACTGTCGATCGGAGCGCCTGCCTCCAATCTGGCGGTGCTGGTCAAGGAGGCGGACTGGGCGGCGCTGCAGCCCGCGCTCGCCGCCGCCAGCATTGGCAGTGCCGACATCAAGCCGCTCGATGTCTCGATCAACGGCGAGGGCGATCGCTCGGCCCGGCTTTTCGTGGCACCCGTGATTGACGGCGAAGGCGGTGAGGAAAAGGCCATCGTCTATGCGCTCGAAACCACCTCCGAGCGCAAGCTGAAGGAGAATATCGACCAGGCCCAGAAGATGCAGGCCGTCGGCCAGCTCGCAGGCGGCATCGCGCATGACTTCAACAACGTGCTGCAGGTCATCATCAACGCCTCGGACTTCCTGCTGGCCAGCCACAAGCCGACCGACCCGTCCTTCCAGGACATCATGCAGATCAAGCAGAACGGCCTGCGCGCCGCCTCGCTGGTCAGGCAACTGCTCGCCTTCTCGCGCCGCCAGACCTTGCGTCCACAGGTGCTCGAATACGGCGACGTGCTGTCAGACCTGTCGCTGATGCTCAAGCGCGTGGTCGGCGACACGATCGGACTCGACGTGCGCCATGGCCGCGACCTGTGGCCGATCAAGGCTGATGTCGGCCAGCTGGAACAGGTGATCGTCAACCTGGCCGTCAACGCGCGCGACGCGATGAAGCCGGGCGGTAAACTGACCTTGCGGACCAGCAATGTCAGCGAGGCCGAGTCGCGGACCTTCAACCATCCGTCGATGCCGAAGGCCGATTATGTGCTGCTCGAGGTCGAGGACACTGGCACCGGCATTCCGCAGGAGCTGATCGACAAGATCTTCGAGCCCTTCTTCACCACCAAGGATGTCGGCAAGGGCACCGGGCTCGGGCTGTCGATGGTCTACGGCATCGTCAAGCAGACCGGCGGCTTCGTGTTTGCAGACTCGAAGATCGGCCAGGGCACCATCTTCCGCATCTTCCTGCCGCGCCATGTCGCCACCGAGGAGGAGGCCGCCGCCGAAGCCAAGACCAAGGCGATCGCGGCCCTTCCGGTGGCCGCTGTCGACCACACCGGCGCGGGCACCATCCTTCTGGTCGAGGATGAGGACGCGGTACGATCGCTCAACGCCCGCATGCTGACCAGCCGCGGCTACACCGTCCTCGAAGCAGATTCCGGCATCGCGGCGCTGCGCGAACTGGAGGCGCACGGCAAGGATGTCGATCTCGTGGTCTCCGATGTGGTGATGCCCGAGATGGACGGCCCGACGCTGCTCGGCGAATTGCGCAAGCGCAACCCGAAAACCCGCTTCGTCTTCGTCTCCGGCTATGCCGAGGAAGCCTTCAAGAAGAACCTGCCCGAGGGTGAGAGCTTCCACTTCCTGCCCAAGCCCTTCACCATGAAGCAGCTTGTCGAAACGGTGAAGGCTGCGATGGCGTGACGTTCTCGCCCGATCATCGGTGACCATCGCTAACCGTCGCCCGCGCGCCTCACCCGACCTGCCTCAGCCCCGCCGAAAACCGCTGCCAGTTCGCGACATAGTTGGCAGCGCTGGCCGTCACCCGCGCGACGGCGGCGTCGTCCAGCGTGCGGATGGCGCGGGCCGGGGAGCCGACAATCAGCGAATTATCGGGGAAGTCCTTGCTCTCGGTGACCAGTGCGCCGGCGCCAACGAGGCAGTTCTTCCCGATCCGCGCATTATTGAGGATGATCGCACCCATGCCGACCAGCGTATTGTCGCCGATGGTGCAGCCATGCAGGATCGCATGGTGGCCGATGGTACAATCCGTGCCAACGGTGAGCGGCGAACCGATGTCGGTGTGCAGCATGCAGCGCTCCTGGATATTTGAGCGCGCGCCGATCCGGATCAGCTCATTGTCGCCGCGCAGGGTGGCGCCGAACCAGATGCCGACATCCACGTGCAGTTCGACGCGGCCGATGACCTGGGCATCGGGCGCGATCCAGAAGGCGCCGCGGGCGGGGAGGGTCGGCGTTGCATCGCCAAGCGCATAGATCGGCATCGGTTCAGGCTTTCGTTGCGGGCAGCGGTGTGACGGTGGCGAGGAAATCGCCAATTGCGGCGATGAAGTCGTCATTACTGTCGCCGGCCACCATGTGGCGCGCCTTGGCCACGTTGACGCTGGTCATGCCGCGGGCGATCTTGAGGAAGTCGGCGGCTGCGTCCTCCGTGACAAGTTCGCTGAAGGCGCCGCGGACCAGCAGGCCCGGAATCGTGAGCCTTGCGGCCTGCGCCATCAGCGCGTCGCGGACCTCGTCCCAGACGGCGTTGACCGAACGCGGCCCGTCGAGAAAGCGGGGGTCCCAGTGCCAGCGCCAGCGGCCATCCGGATCATGCCGGAGGTTGCGGCGCAGCCCGTCCAGCGACTTAGGCCGCTTGCGATGGGGCAGATAGGCCGCCACCGTATCTGCCGCCTCCTCGACAGAGGCAAAGCCGTCTGCCGCATGGGCGCGCATAAAGCCCTGGATCGCGTCGAGCCCGTCCGGGCTCATGTCCGGCACCACATCCACCATGCAGAGTGCGGAAAAGGCCGGGTCATCCGGTGCATCGAGCGCCAGCAGCGCGGAAATGCCGCCCAGCGAGGCGCCGATCACCGCCGGCCTCAATCCGGTATTCCTGCCGATCTCGGCCGCCACGGTCTGTGCGTCGCGTGCGTAATCGGGAAAGGCATAGGCGCCGTCCGCAACCCAGTCGCTTTGGCCGTGGCCGCGCTGGTCAAGGGCGACCACCTGCCGGTCATGGCCCAGTGCAAGACCCGTGCGGTGCCAGGCGCGCCGCGTCTGGCCGCCGCCATGGAGCAGCAGGACGGGTGGACCGCCACTGCCGTAGACCGTCGCCACGAGACGGTTGTGATCGACGCCCCGAAAGGTCGCCTGGGTCATGATCATGGGTGCAGTTGCCGTTTCCGTCATCAACGACCATCAGAACAGGGGATTGGAATGCCGCAAGCCTCGAGGAACCGGGCTGCGGGACTGCCGGTCACAAGGCATGGAGAAATTCAATCACGCCGTCCTTGTGGATGCGGTCGCCGACCGCCAAATTATGGTCGCGACCGGGGATATCAAGCATCCGCCCCTGTGGCAGCAATGCGGCCAGCGGCGCCGCCGGGCCTGCGACATGATCGACCGTGCCGACCGAGACCAGGACAGGCAGATTGATGCTGCGGACCTCAGCCTCCTCCATCGTCTGGCGCGAGCCGCGAATGCAGGCGGCCATGGCCCTCAGATCGCAGCCGGTGGCTTCGGCGAAGGCGCGGAACATGCGCTGTGTCGGATCTGTCAGATCGGCGAGGCTGTCCGCCTCCATGGCGTCGGCGATGGTTGGTGGAAGGCCGACACCGTCAACCAGCTTGATGCCAAGGCCGCCGAGTAGGGCAGCGCGCACGCGCCCGGGATGCGCGTGGGCCAGGAAAGCCGTTATGCGCGCGCCCATCGAATAGCCCATCACATCGGTGCGGGCGATGCCAAGATGGTCCATCAGGTTAAGAACGTCACGCGCCATCACCGGCGCGGCATAGGCTGCCGGGTCATACAGGCGCTCGCTCCTGCCATGGCCGCGGTTGTCGAGAGCGATCACGCGCCGGCCATCGGCCGCCAGCAGCCTGACCCAGCCGGTATTGACCCAGTTGACCGCGTGGTTGGAGGCGAAACCATGGACCAGGATGATCGGCTCGTGCCGGTCCGGTGCGGTGGGCGCGACATCAAGGAAAGCAATCGCCACGCCCGAGGAGGAAAAAGTCTGCATGGGGACAGGTCAGCGGGACGCGGATTTCACGAAGAGGGCGACCTTGCGCCGGACCGGGCGGCGAGCGCGCGTCTTCGGCGCCGGCCTCGCGTCCTTCTCGATCTGCCGGCCGTTGCGCTCGACCTTGCGCATCACGCGCAGGAAGTTGGCGCCCGCGACGCGGGAGAGAACCTGCTCGCCATGGCCCCGGCGGATGAGTTCGGCGAACAAGGAGGGATAGACCGTCGCGTCTTCAAGCCCAACCGGCGTCTCGCCGCCGTAAAAATCCCCACCGATGCCGACATGATCCGGCCCCACGAGCTTCAGCAGGTATTCGACATGGTCACAGTACTGCGCCAGCGTCGCAAGCGGGAGGGGCCCGGTCTCGGATTCAGGCAGATCCTGCATCGCGGCCCGTTCCGCTGGTGTTGCGCCGGGCCAGCGGGCGCTCTTGGCCTTCTCGATCCGGCTCCAGAGATCGGGATTGATGAAAGAGGGCACGAAGGTCGCCATGATCACGCCATCGGACGCGGCCACGGCCTTGATCAGATCGTCGGGCGCGTTGCGCGGATGCGGGCAGAGCGCGTGCGCGTTCGAATGGGACAGCACGACCGGCGCGCTCGATGCCGCGATCACCGCATGGGCGGCCTCGACCGACGCGTGCGACAGATCGATGATGATGCCGAGGCGGTTGAGTTCGGCGACGAGCTCCTTGCCGAAGGGGGCGAGGCCGCCCGCCTTCGGCCTGTCCGTCGACGAATCCACCCAGGGCAGGGAGCCATTGTGGCAGAGTGTGATGAGGCGCACGCCAAGCTGGTGCCATATGCGGATCGGGGCGAGCGAGCCTTCGCAGCCGACCGTTCCTTCCACCGAGATCAGCGAGCCGATCTTGCCCTTGCGCTTTGCCGCGGTGATGTCCGTGGAGCGGCGGATCGGCAGAAAGACGTCGCTGTGGCGGACTTCGATGCGGCGGACCAGGTCGATCTGCTCGAGCGTCACCGTTGCCGGGTTCGCGATTTCGCTGGGCAGGAACGCCGCCATCACCTGCACGGTCACCATGCCGGCCTTGAGGCGCGGAATGTCGGTGTCGGTCTCGGGATGGACCTTCGTCAGGTCGAACCGCGCCAGATCGCCATTGGCGGCCCGCCGGATCACCCAGGGCAGGTCATTGTGGCCGTCGATCATGGCGGTTTTCTTCAGCATGTCGACGGCCCGCTTGTAGGCGGCATCCTTGCGTCCGACGTCCTTTGCGAGACCCATCTGCTACTCCTGCGCTGAGGCCGGTTGCCAACTGGCCAATGCCAGCGCTGCGGCATCGAATTCCCGGCGGCGATGCTGCTGCCGCTGGAGGGCCTCCTGATCGGCGCCCCAGACCTCGGCCTGGTAATGCTCGTCGACATGGGTAGCGGCCCAGGCTTCGTCCGGGGCCAAAGCCCTGTGGGCGAGCGCCAGCGCAATCATGGCGGACCCGCCAAGCGTCGTCACCGTGCTGAGGGCCGCGAGCGGCACCGGAGACGGCACGGTCGCCACCGCCGCCGCGACCCTGGAAAGTTCGCCGTCGGCCTGCGTGACGTGAACGATCCCTGCTGCAGTCTTGAGCCGGACGCCCAGCGTCGCCTTTGCCCAGCCCAGGATCGGATCCCAGATGCGGGCCTGTCGTTCCGCCAGTTCGATCGGCGAGGCCGCGCGATAGCAGATCAGGTCCGTGCCAGCGTAGCGCACGATATCGGCGCGAACCGCCTCGGCCTCGTTTGCCACGCCGTCGAGGGCGGCATTGACAAGCCGGGTCAACGGCATGTGCAGGGGGTCCAGAACGTCGGCCTGCGCATTCCATTCGGCGGCGAGGGCTTCCGCGACTGCCCTGTTTGTCACGGCGAGGGCAATGCGTTTGGGTGTTTTCGCGGCCTTTCCGTCCAGTAGCAGATGCCAGTGGCCGCAGCGCCACTCGGCCTGCGCCTCTCGGTAGAAGCGCCGGGGCAGGGCGCCGCGTCGCGCGCTCTGGGCCGCCTTCATGGGATCGATGGGGTCATGCGCCTCGCGCACGCCGAACATGGACAGGAAAGCATCGGTCGACATTGGCGTTCCGCTAGCATGTCTTGCGCAAGGCGTCAGCGACAAAGATTACACAAGTTTCATCCCGTTGCCATCGCCGTGAAAGCGCCGCGGTCGCATGGTTTGTTCATCAAGAAACCCGAACCCATCAGGAGATCACCCATGTCATTCAAGCGCCTTGCCATCGTTGCGGCCACCGGACTGACCCTTTTTGGCGCTGTCGCCTATGCCCAGGCCCCTGCCGCGCCGGGGCCGGGCGAGCAGCCGCGTGCCGAACAGCGCATGGACCGGATGGAGCGCCGCGCCTCCCGGATGGAAGAGCGGATGAAGCGCAGGGTCGAAGCCCTCAAGAGCGAGCTCAGGCTGACGCCGGCGCAGGAAGAGCTCTGGGGCCCCGTCCAGGCCCAGCTGGGCAAGATGCAGCAGGAGCGCCGCGCCTTCCGCGCAAGCAATGGCCAGCGCTTCCGCAATGCCGAGCTGCCCGATCGGCTCGACATGATGTCCGAGCGCGCCGCGCGCGGGGCCACGAACATGCGCGAGTTGTCCGCAGCGGTGAAGCCGCTGTGGGCCACGCTCGACGCCTCGCAGAAGGACATCGTGCGCAGGGCGATGCCCGGCGGACGCGGGCGCGAACGTGGCTGAGGCACACCACCGGCACTCCCTCCGAACAACAAGAAAGCCGCCCGGAAGGGCGGCTTTCGTGTTTCCAGCCCAAGAGGATCAGCGCGAATAGAATTCGACGACCAGGTTGGGTTCCATCTGCACCGGATACGGCACATCGGTCAGCGTCGGAACGCGGGCCAGCTTGGTGGTCATCTTGTTGTGGTCGGTTTCTAGATAGTCTGGCACATCGCGCTCGGCCAGGCCGACCGCTTCGAGCACCAGGATCATCTGGCGCGAGGCTTCCTTCACCGCAACGACATCGCCCGGCTTCACGGCGAAGCTCGGGATGTTGACCTTGCGACCGTTGACAGTGACGTGGCCATGATTGACGAATTGCCGGGCCGCGAACACGGTCGGTACGAACTTCGCGCGGTAGACCACGGCGTCCAGACGGCACTCGAGAAGGCCGACGAGGTTCTCGCCCGAGTCGCCCTTCATGCGGACGGCTTCGGCATAGTAGCCACGGAACTGGCGCTCGGAGATCGAGCCGTAGTAGCCTTTGAGCTTCTGCTTGGCGCGCAGCTGCGTGCCGAAGTCACTCATCTTGCCCTTGCGGCGCTGGCCGTGCTGGCCCGGACCATATTCACGACGGTTGACTGGCGACTTCGGACGTCCCCAGATGTTTTGACCCATACGGCGATCGATCTTGTATTTCGCGGCGTGGCGCTTCGACATGTTTCGCGTGTCCTCTTGGGTGCGAGATTGAGGACCGCCCCTCCTATTCCATGTTCCAGGCCAAAACCTGAGACCGGCGACAGAACCCCACTGATGCTCAGCGGGTTCACGGGTGCGGAAATAGTCACGCGGGCCATTACTGACCCGCGCGACGCGGTGCTTAAAGCCACGAACACCGGGCAATGTCAACGCGAAATGGCGAAGCCGGCTCTATTTTGCCGCTTTAAGCGGATCGGCCAGCAGGCGCTCAAAGCCGAACGCCTCCAGCACTGGGGCAAGGGCCTTGTTTGGCGCGCCGGCCGTGAATCCGATCACCGCCTCGCCATCCGGCCGATCGGACGGGGCCTGCCCGAGCAGATGGCCGATGCGCCGCGCGATTGCAGGGGCAGGGTCGATCCATGTCACCGGCCAGGGCGCAAGCGCCTGAAGGCGCGGCAGCAGCAGCGGATAATGCGTGCATGAGAGGGTGACAACGTCCGTGCGGCCTGTCTCGCGCGTGACGAAGCATGGCACGATTTCGGCGAGAATGGCGTCGTCAGCGACGATTTCGCCGCGCATGTGGCTTTCCGCCAGCGCGGCAAGCCGGGCGGAGCCAACCAGCGTCACATCGCAATCGGCGGCAAAGCTCCCGATCAGGCTTCGGGTGTAGTCGCGTGCCACCGTGCCCGGCGTCGCCAGGACGCTGAAGATGCGGCTCGCCGACCGTTCGGCGGCCGTCTTGACCGCGGGTACTGTGCCGACGAAGGGCAGGCCATGGCGCCCGCGCAAGGCAGGCAAGGCCAGCGTTGAGGCTGTGTTGCAGGCGACTACGACGCAGTCCGGCTCATGGGCGGTGATCAGGCGGCCGATCAGCGCCGTGATGCGTTCGATCAGTTCGGCCTCGGGCCATGCGCCATAGGGGAAGGCTGCGTCATCGGCGACGTACACAAAGCGGGCGTCAGGGCGGGCTTTCACGATCTGCGTGAAGACAGTAAGGCCGCCAAGCCCGGAATCGAACACAAGAATGACGGGGGAGCGCGCCATCATGGGGGAGGCCTGATGCGCCCGTCCGGCCAGAAGATCAACGCCTTGCAACACGCACTCACCCAATATCCATTCCGCATGAGTCTACCGGCCCATGGTTTCGGAAATCTGAATCTCAGGCCTTGAGCCTCGCGGCGCATTCGCGCGCGGCCTTGCGGGCCGACAAGGTTGCGCCGCCGACGGTCATCGCGCCGCCGCCCGCCGTTGCCTCGCCAGCGAACCAAAGGCGAAGCGCAACGGGCTCGGCCAGCGCTCGGCGGGCACCGCTCTGGCCAGGACGGCAAACCGAATAGGCGCCCTGCGACAGTGGCTCGGTCCACCAAGAGGCGAGACGGCCGCCGGTCACGGCACGGCGCACGGCGCTGCCGAGCATGCCCGCCAGCACATCCGTGACATGGGCGATGGCCGCAGCTTCCCCGGCCCTGCCGAGGCCACGGGCGAAATCGCCGCCACAGATGGCGACGGCGAGGGGCTTTGCGTCGGGGAGGACCTCGATCATGGTCATCGCGTCGGAGCGCGTGCCGTCCATGAGCGTGGTCGAGTCGTTGAGAGCAAAGCGCTCGCCGTTCAGGCGCAGCGCGATCTTGGTCAAGGCGCCCATGCCTATGCCGGCGAGCGCGCCCTGTGTTCCTGGAGGCAGGTCCGGCACGAAACGGATCGCCCCGCTGTTGAGGACCCCTACAGGGACCGTGACGATTGCGGCTCGTGCCCGGATCGTGCCGGCAGATGTCTCGGCCTGCACGCCGCCATCGCCCCAGCGGATGATGTCGGCGCGGACCGAGAGCGTGACCGGCAGGTCCCGTCCATAGGCCGTGACAAGCGCGCCATAGCCGTCGCGTGTGGTGTAGTCCGCACCGTTCCAGAGTTGCTGGTTGTCGAGCACCGAGATGCGCTCGCCGTCCTCGCCCAGGACAAGCAGCAGGCCGGAGCGCGCAATGGCGCGCTGGTCCGGCTCCAGATCGGCGACTGCGTCCGCCAGCGACATGTCGATGCCCGCGCGCTCGACCGCGGCCATGCGCGCCTCCATCTCACGGAAGGCCTGCCAGCGGCGGCCGCGCTCCAGCATGCCCAGCGGCTTGCCACCGCTGAAAACTTGCCAGCCGCCCATGCGCCCTCCGGAAAGATCAAGTTCAACCCCAAGCTCCCGCGCAATCTCGACCCAAGGGTTGGCCTCGGCGAAATGGATGATTTCCGCGCCGGCATCAAAGGAAGCGCCCAGTGACGCATCGGTGAAGGCACGCCCTCCGATGCGGTCGCGGGCCTCGATCAGGTGGAAGCTCAAGCCCAGCTTCCGGACTTCATGCGCAGCGCTGATGCCGGCTGCCCCCGCCCCGACGATCAGCACGTCGACATCCGCACAGAACAGGCGAGTGCGCATGCCGATCAGGGCGGCGCTGGCAAGACCGCCACGCAGGACGGTGCGTTTCGAGAGCGAAGTGGTCATGGCGTGAAGATGCCGGTTCGGGCGCGCTGCGCCAAGGACAGGCGGAATCACAAGGCTGTCAGGAGGCCTGCAACCCGGCCAGCATGGCCTTCACCGCCATCATTGCAGCCGCCAGCGCAACAGGATCGCGCGAGCGGACGATCAGGTTGGTGTTGGGCTGGCCTGTCTCGTCCCAGAACGGATAGGAGCCGATCATGGTATCGGGATGTGCCTTGGCGATTTCGCGCAGCGGCGTGCCGAGGTCGCCTTCCTTCATATCGGCGCGGACGCTCTCGGACAGAAGCTTCACGCCCGTCTGCAATGTCGGCGCGACGGCATCCAGCATGGCTTGCATGATCACCGGAACGCCCGCCATGACGATGACGTTGCCGATCCGGAAGCCGGGCACCTTGTTGTAGGCGTTATGTACCAGTTCACCGCCCTGCGGGATACGGGCCATGCGCAGGCGCGCCTCGTTCAGTTCCTCGGGCTTGAAGCGTTCCAGCATGATGGCGACGGCGCGCTGGTCGACGTCGATCGGCACCCCGAACGCCTTGGCGACGCAATCGGCGGTGATGTCGTCATGGGTCGGTCCGATGCCGCCGGTGGTGAAGACATAGGTATAGCGCGTTCTCAGCGCATTCAGGGCCGCGATGATGTCGTCTTCCTCATCGGGGACGACCCTCACCTCTTTCAGGTCGATGCCGATGTTGGTCATGTACTCGGCGATGTGGCCGATGTTCTTGTCCTTGGTCCGGCCCGAGAGAATCTCATCGCCGATGATCAGGAGGGCGGCGGTGATGATGGGGCTGGTTGACATGGTATGGTCCTGCAGTGGCGGGATGAGCGGCCGGGAGGTCGTCGATCCTATGCTGGTGTGGTAGTGATGCGGTCCATCGCAGACAAGGGGAAACAAGCGATGAACCTGCCACCTCTCATCACCGGCCGCCTGATCCGGCGCTACAAGCGCTTCCTCGCGGACGTGCTGCTCGACAGCGGCGAGACCGTCACCGCGCATTGCGCCAATCCAGGCTCGATGATGGGGTTGAGTGCGCCTGGCTCACGCGTCTGGCTGTCGGTGTCGGACGATCCGAAGCGGAAGCTCAGGCATTCATGGACTTTGATCGAAGTCGATTTCGGCTGGATCGGGCCGCAGCTTGTCTCGATCGACACGACGAATCCCAACAGGCTGGCCGAAGAGGCGATCGGGCAGGGCCTCATCCCCGATCTTGCGGGATACGAGACGCTCCGGCGCGAGGTTGCCTATGGCAGGAACAGCCGGATCGACCTGCTTCTTTCGGGAGAGGGCCGTCCTGCTGCCTATGTCGAGGTCAAGAATGTCCACCTGATGCGCCAGGCCGGGCTGGTCGAGTTCCCGGATTCGGTGACGAGCCGGGGGGCCAAGCATCTGGAGGAGCTGGGGGACATGGTCGATGCCGGTCACAGGGCCGTCATGCTGTTCATCGTGCAGATGCAGGGCGAGCGCTTTGCCATTGCCGGCGACATCGATGGCGCATATCAGGCCGCGCTGGAACGGGCCATAGCGCGCGGGGTCGAGGTGCTTGTTTATGCCTGTGACGTGGGCGTGGACCGCATCGCGGTGCGTAGCCGCATTCCCTTCGTTGCGTAGCGTCGCAGCCCTAGGAAGTCTGTGTCAGGCGAAAAACGAGGTTTAGCCGTGTGCGCTTCTCAAGCGTGTAGCCCTTCTTCTGCAACAGGGACTTCAGATCAACGCTCCATTTCGAGGTTGAGTCCTCGATCATCAGGAGCTTTGGCAGCAGATCCCGCCCGGCGCTGGCGAGAAAGGGCTCGAGGATCAGGTCTTCCGCCCCCTCGACATCGATCTTCATGCCGTCGACCTTTGTGAAGCCCTCCGACTTCAGCAGGTCGAGCAACGGCACAGCGGGGGACTTGACCGAGCGCGTGCCTGACGAAGCCAGAACGCGCACGCTCGACTCGCCCTCGTTGGAGGGGTCGAGGAACAGCGTCAGTTCCCCGGCCTTGTCGGCAACGGCGCAGGCCACGGCCTTGATCGTGCCGAACGGGTTGAGGCTAATGTTGCAGGCAAGCTTGGCGAAGACCGCCGGCTGTGGCTCGACGGCGAGAATGCGGGCCTTCGCGCCGGCGCGGGCAGCCACGAAAAGGGAATAGGCGCCGATGTTTGCGCCGATGTCGACGAAGCGATAGCCTTCGCGCAAATCGGCAGCCAGGATGGCGAGTTCCTCGGTGTCGAAGAACTGCGGCATGAACAGCACCCGCTTCTCGCAGACATTGCTCTGCGGAAAGATGCGCATGCGCGCGCCGAGCGCCTCGATGTCGACCGGCTTGCCTTTCAGCGAGGAGATCGCGAGCCTGCGGAGCAGGAAAGCCTTGCGGCGGCTGAACCAGTTGGACGAGCTGGCGCGCGTCTGCCCGATGGCCCAGGCGACAAAGCCCTTGGGGTCAAAGGCACCGAAGGCGGGCCGGTCGGCGGATGACGGGGTGGATGTCATGGCGGGCGTCCTATCATCGCGCAGCGGGTTGATAAAGGGCATCCGGTGCGCGCCCTTTACGCGGCGGTGGACTTGCGCGATAGCCTGAACAGCCTACATCTCGATCATCAGCATCAGCACAGCGCGACCATGGCGACGACCGATCCTTCCCTGAGCGCCGGACGCCGGACCGCCGAGATCAAGCGGCACGGACCGGAGGCCTTTGCCGCGATGCGCAAGGCCGGGCGTCTGGTGGCCGAAGGGCTCGACATGATCCTGCCGCACGTGCTGCCGGGTGTGACCACTGCGCGGCTCGACCGGCTGATGTTCGACTTCGCGATGGATCATGGCGCCTATCCGGCAACACTGAACTATCGCGGCTACCGGCACTCGATCTGCACCTCGATCAACCATGTCGTCTGCCATGGCCAGCCGGACGACAAGCCGATGCGCGAAGGCGACATCATCAACATCGACTACACCGTGATTGTGGATGGCTGGCACGGTGATTCCAGCCGGATGTATGCGGTCGGGCAGCTCAACCGCAAGGCCGATCGGCTGTGTGCGATCACGCATGAGTGCCTAATGCGCGGCATCGCAGCGGTGCGCCCCGGCGGCACCATGGGCGACATCGGACATGCGATCCAGAGCTATGCCGAGTCGGAGCGCTGCTCTGTTGTACGCGATTTCTGCGGACACGGGCTCGGCCAGTTGTTCCACGACGCTCCCAACATCCTGCACTACGGGGCGCGCGGCGAGGGGCCCCGCATCGAGCCTGGCATGCTGTTTACGATCGAGCCGATGATCAACCTGGGCAAGCCCCAAGTCAAAGTCCTGGCCGATGGCTGGACGGCCGTGACGCGAGACCGCTCGCTGTCGGCGCAATTCGAGCATACGGTCGGCGTGACGGACACGGGCGTCGAAATCTTCACCCTGTCACCCGCCGGGCTCGACTATCCGATCGGCAAGCCGTGACAAGTCCCCGATGACGGGCGGGCCGGACGGGGCGAGCCACATCATCTTTGCAATCGGGACCGGTTGCGCGACCGTTTTGCATCGGCAGGGGCAGATGGGCTGCCGGATGACGACATGCTCGAGCCGGGTATAGTCCACTCGATCCTGCGGCAGGGACGTCAAACCGATCGCGAAAGAATTGATGTGCCGATTCGGGTCTTTCGCTGAAGTCGTTGCTGCGCCTCAGCATTTGCTGAACAAAGTTCGCGGTGTCGGTGAAGCCTTGGCCGTCGATCTCGAGTTCATCGCCGCCGCCGTTCAGGGTCTGGCACGGGGCCAGGTCACGAAGCGGCAGATCCTTGCGCGTTGATCGTCGGAGACCGACTGTTGCCGCCCGGCGATGACGTTCGAAGCGCACAAGCAGTTCCGCATCCTGCTCCGTGACAAGAAGAACGCCATGAGCGCCGACAAGGTGCAGCAGGTCGGCAAGGTCGACTACGCGCCGGTTTACCCACGCGAAATCGTTAGGCGGGCGCTGGAACTGTCATCGACCGCGATCATCCTGGTGGATCATGTTCCGTCCGGCGATCCGCTCCCAGCCAGGTCGTTGTCACGATGACCCGCGCGGTGATCGACGTGGCGAAAGCCATGGGCATCGTGGGTCATGACCATGTCATCATCGGACGCGACGGGCCGGCAGGCTTGAAGGGCATGAAGCTGATGAGAGAAGTCCGCTCTTGATGTCCTTGTTGCGTCTTGTTCGTTCCGACTTGCTTTCCAGCTCAGGTCGACAATGGACCTCAGCAGCAACTCACCCGGGCCGTAGCGGAACCAAGTCTTCCATGCATTCATGAGCATGACGACCGCTGCAGAGGTTGCAAATTCAACAGGCATGATGACGGCGGACTTAAGCGACCCAAGCAAGCCGAGGGCCCATCCCATGAAAACCGACCCGAGAATAATCGAGTGCAGAATGTAGCCGCTAAGTGAACTGCTGCCGTTGTTCGGGAAACTACCCTCTGGCATCGCGCCCATCATCCCACTATGGTGCGGCGAAATCGGGTTGAGGAGCCGCCAGATGGCCGAAAAGGGCGTACCGCATTTTCACAATGAGCCGGGTGTGCCGTCCATCAGGGTCGGCGCGAAGGAGTTCATGTGCATCGGGGCCAAGCCGCCGCTCGATCATCCGCATGTGTTTCTTGACATGGGCAGCGACGGCGAGATCATCTGTCCTTATTGCTCAACGCTGTATGTTTATGCCGCCAGTATCGGCGCCGGTCATTGCGCGCCGGCCGAATGCGAGTGGGTCGGGGATTCGGCGAAGGCAGCCTGATCGTCCGCGAGCGCATGAACCGACAACCTGTTCTGATCGCCGGGGCCGGGATCGCCGGCCTGACGGCGGCGATTGCGCTCTCGCGGGCCGGCGTGCCCGTGATTCTGGCCGAACGCCGTGTCGGCTTCAGCGAGGCAGGGGCGGGGCTTCAGCTCTCGCCGAACGCGACGTGCGTGCTGACGGCGCTCGGTCTGGCCGCAGGCGTCGGGCGCTATGCCATGTCGCCGCGCCGCCTCGACATCCGCCGCTGGTCCGATGTGCGCGCCTTCGCCGGCATGCCGATGCAGGACCAGCCAGAAGCCGACGAGGCGCCGTTCTGGTCACTCAAGCGCGGCGATCTGCAGACCGCGCTGGTCGACGCCATGCGCAAGCTGCCAGATGTCCGTCTGATGGTTGGGCGCGCGGTGTGTGGCATCGAGCAAGGCAGCCACGGTGTCTCTGTCACCATCGAGAATGAGCGCGGCCAGCGCGAGCGTCATGAAGCCTCGGCGCTGGTCGGCGCCGATGGCCTTTGGTCTGGCGTCCGGGCCGCCCTTGGTGACCGCGAGGAGCCGCGCTTTCTGGGCTATCAGGCGTGGCGGACGCTGGTTCCCGCCCGCGATGCCGAGGCCTTCGCCCGCGCCCGCAGTGTCGCGCTCTGGCTGGGACGCAATGGCCACGCGGTACACTATCCGGTCGACGAGGGGCGCTTCGTCAATCTGGTGGTCGTCCGCAACGGCCAGACCGCGTCCCAGGACTGGAGCGGGCCGGGAAACCCCGCCGATCTTGTTGACATCGCGGCCAGTGCGGCCGCACCGCTGCGCAAACTGATCCACGCAGCACCGGCCTGGCAGGTGTGGTCCCTGTTCGACCGCAAGCCGGCGGCCATGGCGCAGGGCCATGTGGCGCTGATCGGGGACGCGGCCCATCCCGTGCTGCCATTCCTGGCGCAGGGTGCGTCCATGGCGGTGGAGGATGCCGGGCTGCTGGCGCGCCTGATTTCCCCGGCGTGGGCCAGTTCCGAGCCCGCCGCGCTGCAACGGGCGCTTGCCGACTTCGCCCGCCAGCGGATGGGTCGCGTTGCAAAGGTGCAGGACACCGCGCGCGGCAACGGCCGGATGTACCATGCCGGCTTCCCGCTATCGGTGGTCCGGGATCTCGCACTGACCCAACTCGGCGATGCCGGCATGCGCAAGCGCTATGCTTGGCTCTACGGCTGGCGGATGGCCTGAATGGCGCGGACAGCCAAGGGTCGAACCCGCGAGCCGAATTAAATCAGCGATCTCAAGAGCTAAGACTGCAGAACCTTGGCTTTGCGGGACAGTGATTGCAGGAGTGATTGTGTGTCAGGTTGTCGCATAAGGATAGCATGCGCGCTTTCGGGTGTCACTTTGGCCTTGTCTGATCACCATTCGTCACCGTCGCCCTGGGCAGCCTGCAACGCCTTGTGGAAGGCCAGCATGACGCTGCGCGGCGGGTTGAAGCGCTCAGGAACGATCGTCAGCTCGGTGATCCTGGCGAAACTGACATTCCTGAAATCATCTCTCTTTTCGCACCGAGCAAGCATCGCGCCATTCGGTGCGCAGTTTTCGACATCCAGCGGCAAGCAATGGGCAGACCAGCCTCTGGAAGGGGCTGCCGGGGCGTCCGGCGCCGAGGCGAGACCGAAGCCGCAGGCGCAAGCCAACGATGTGGCGACCCTCCGTGCCAAGATCGAGAACCAGGGTTGGTCGGCGATGCCTCGGCCGGCAGACGCCGGACCTGGCCAATTCAATGCACAGCAGGCAACCGGTTCCGGCATGACCAGCGGCGGAAACCACGTTCAGGACTGGCCCCGACTGTTCGCACAAGCCGAGCCTGAGCTGAAATCGGGCGCGCGGGCCAGGAACGGTCCTCCGACCCCGAGGCGCGTCGCTGAATCATGCGGCGTCACGGATTGTAACGGTGATCCATCGCTGAATGCGGGCCAGCCGCCTCGCCGGGCTTCTGTTGCGTCAAGCCACTGACACCGCTTGATCATCGGTACGCTTGATTGAATCTGAAAGGTCGTGGTGCGGACAGCGGGGGTCGAACCCGCACGGTTTAAGGCCGAGGGATTTTAAGTCCCTTGCG
This sequence comes from Hyphomicrobiales bacterium, assembly GCA_026400535.1. Classification (GTDB taxonomy): domain Bacteria; phylum Pseudomonadota; class Alphaproteobacteria; order Rhizobiales; family Beijerinckiaceae; genus Allobosea. The sequence continues at coordinate 54,697 of JAPLOU010000042.1, read as the reverse complement.
TCTACCAGTTTCGCCATGTCCGCGCCGGTTGAGAGTTAGCCCACGTGGCGCGCGCAGGAAAGGGCCGGCGCCTACAGCAAGGACCGCATGGTCAGTGCCAGTTCGCGCGTTGCGGTGTAATCGACCTTTCCCGATCCGAGCACCGGGATGGTCTGGGTGACGAGGATGGCGCGCGGAATCCAGAGCTCCGGGAAACCCTGGGCCTGGGCCTCCTTGAGCAGCGCTTTGCGGTCACCATCGGGCTTTTCGGTGACGAGCACGAGTTGCTCGCCCTTTTTTGGGTCCGGGAGCGAGACCACGACATGGCTGTGGCCGGGCCAGAGCGCCGAGAGCATGCTCTCCACCGCTGCCAGCGAGATCATTTCCCCGCCGAGTTTGGCGAAGCGCTTGGCGCGGCCCTTGATGGTGATAAAGCCGGCATCGTCGACGTCGACAATGTCGCCGGTGTCATGCCAGCCGCCTTCGGGCGCGACGGTTTCGTTCGGCCGATCGGCGAGAAGGTAGCCCAGCATGATGTTGGGGCCCTGAACGAACAGGCGCCCGCCCGTGTCGATGCCATGGACCTTCTCGAGCCTATGGGTGATACCGGGGACCATGCGCCCGACCGTACCGTTGCGCGCGCCATCACCCAAGGTGTTGCAGGCGAGCACAGGCGAGCACTCGGTGCAACCATAGCCTTCACAGATCATGGCACCGAACGGCTCCCACATCCTGCGGGTTTCGTCCTTTATGCGCTCGGCACCTGCGATGACGATCCTGACCGGTTTCAGGTCGGCTTCGTCGGCTGCGCGGGCATAGCCCTGCAGGAAGGTGTCGGTCCCGAACAGAACCGTGCAGCCTGTCTCGCCGATGAGCTTGGGGACCTGCTTGTAATGCAGCGGCGTCGGATACATCACCAGCTTCATGCCGTTGAGGAGCGGCATCAGGGTTCCTGCCGTGAGCCCGAATGAGTGGAACACCGGCAGGGGGTTCATCACCACATCATCGGCAGCGAGCATGCCATCGGCATGGGCGAATATCTGCATCGCATTAGCAACGAGATTGGCGTGGGAGAGGACCACACCCTTCGGCGTGCCCTCGGTGCCGGACGTGAAGAGCACCACCGCCTCTTGATCGGGATGCGTGCGGGCGCCGGGGCTCGATCGCGGCGTCAGGCTGGCAAAGCCACCCTTGATCTTGTCGAAGCTGGTGATCTGCCTGCGCACATCCTCGAGATAGATGATGCGGCGTCCTGGTTCGAGCGCATGGATGACGTCGTCAAGCTTGCCTTGATCGACAAAGCGCTTCGATGTGACAATGGTGCGGACGCCGCCGACCTCGCAGGCCGCTTTCAGATTCCTTACGCCGGCGGTAAAGTTCAGCATGGCAGGGACACGGCCAAATACAGTAAGGCCGAAGATGGTGACCGCGATGCCCTGCACATTCGGCAGCAGCACGCCGACGCGCTCGGTGTTGCTGGTCATGTCGCGGAGCTTGGCGCCGAGCACCAGCGAGCCCAGCACCAGCCGGCCATAGGTCAGCGGCTGGCGTTCGGGATCTTCGATCACGATCTTGGTCTTGCCATGGGCCGCCATGGCGTCAAGCAGCGCTGACCATAGCGAGCGGCGCGTGGCGGGGAGGGAAAAGGCAATCGCGGCCATTTTTGGCTTCGCTTTCGGTTGGGCGTTCCTCGGGGATGCGCAGCCTAGGCCAAAGCCCTTAGAGGGGAAAGGGCCTCACGGGCCGGGGGCGGCCAGGACCGTCGCCACGGAATCGCGATGGATCAAGCGCCAGCCGGCGCTGTCCAGCAGGCTTGCCTCGGCCTGCCCGGTGGCGACGAGCGCCCATGTGACCTGGCGGCTTTGCAGAAGTGCTAGCAGCGCATCGGGCAAGGGGCTGGTTCTGGCCCGCTCGAGGGCGGTGAGGAAGCCGCCGAGAAAGAGCTGGTCCGTCCGGCCGTCAACAAAGGTCGGCACGCCTTGGCTGATCAGGTAGCCGCCGAACGCGTAGTCATTGTAGACCGGGCCTTTGAGACCGGCGGCGCGCGCTGCGGCCAGCGCGGCGGCAGGTGTGGATCTTGGGCTGGGTACCGGTGCTGGCGCGAGCATGGCGACAGCGATGAGTATGGCAGCCGCGCCGGCCGCCAGAAATGGCAGTGTCCGGGCCGCTGCGCTATCCGCCGCTTCTGCAGCGAGGCCGACGAAGCGCTGCGCCAGCGGCGTCGCGACGACCAAGGGAGCGGTGAAGGCAAACACCAGCGCAAACCGGCTGTAGCGCAGCATCATCCAGCCGAGAATGGCGATAAGGATGATCCGCAGCAGGTTCCGCCACGGGTTCGCACCAAGTCCACACAAAAGCGCCGCCAGAAGGCCCATGGCGGCAAGGCCTGCCATGTCCAGCGCAAGGGGCTGCCATTCGGTCAGATAGCCGAGCGGCTCGCCCGAGCCGAACAGCTTGAAGGTGACGCGATAGGCCTCGGCGCCATAGGGAGTCAGGCAGGAACAGACCAGTGCGAGCAGCAGGAAGACGGCCCATTGAAGCCCGGTGCGGAACCAGGCGGCACCCGCCTTGCGCACAGCTTCGAGGCCGAGAAGGCCGGCACTGACGAAGCCGATGGTGAAGCCGGCATGCGCATTCGCCCAAGCCACCATGACGCCAAGCAGCCACCAGGGTGGTGTGGCGCGGCGCTCGAGGGCTGTCAGTAGCCCGAGCGTCCATAGCGTCATCAGTGGCAACGCCAGCACATGGGGTCGCGCCATGATCGAAGGGGAGGCGAGGACAAGAAGCAGCGCCAGCACCCCCACCACCATCGTCGCCCGCAGGCGGAGCGAGAGCCAGGCCGCGATCATCGCCATGCTGCTGGCCGTCGCGAGGGTGGCGAGAAGGGTTACGCCCCGCCAGCCGGCAAGATGGTGGGCCGCGTAGAGGAAGACCTGCGACAGCCATTCCTTGGCGATCCAGCCTTCGCCGCGGGCGGTGTGGGACCACAGATCCGCATGTGGAAAGGCCCGGTTCTCCACGATCCAGCGTCCGATGGCGATGTGCCAATGGCTGTCCGGGTCGTTCAGCAATTCGCCCGCAACCAGCGTGAGCAGTGCGCCAATGGCGGCAAAGGCGCACAGCGCGAAGGCGAGCGCCCGCGATGCCTCAGGGCTTGCGGCGTCGCCGGGAACCCTGTCGAGGGCGGCGTCGCTCATGGCTGGCCAGATGGGGTTGCTGCGCCGAGGAGCGGCAGACGAAAGACAAGCCGCGACAGGGCCCATGCGTTGAACAGCGGAACGGCAATGCAGGTGACAGCAATCGGCCAGGGCGATGGCCAGCCCAGCATGTCGGTGAGGATGAGCGGGGCCAGAAAGGCGATGGCATAGCCCGCGAGGCTGAGCGTCGCGAAGCGGGCCGGCGCGTCGCCATGGCTGCCGGTGACATTGAAGGTGAAAAAACGATGGGCCAGATAGGAACAGCCGGCGGCCAGGGCGTAGGCCATGAGCGAGACCAGTGAAGCCGGCAGGTGGGTCTGGCTCGCGCCAAACACCGCCAGTGCCGCATAAAGCAGCGTCGCCATTGCGCCGACAGCGAGCAGCGTCAGGGGGCGGCGCAGGCGCTGGAGGCCGGCACGCGCCATCACTGCACCACCCCATGGCTGATGTACTGCGCGCCCAGCGGAAGGTATTCAAACAGCCGCTCGATCCGCCGTACCGGGGACGCCAGGGTCGGGGCAATCAGGAAATGCCGGCTTTCGATGCGGTGAAGGCCGGCTGCGGCGAGCCTGTCCGCTGCTTCGCCATGGCGCAGCAGCACGGCGTCATGATCGAACGGGCAGCGCGCAACCGCCAGCCGCGTCAGAGGATTGAATGGGTTGTGCTCGATGATGATGGCGAGGCCGCCAGGCCGCGTCACCCGGGCCATCTCGGCCAAGAAGCCCGCGCGATCCGCCACCGGAACATGATGTAGCACACAGACAGCCAGCGTTGCGTCGAAGCCGGCCTCCGGCCAGTCAAGGCTGCCGGCCACCTGGGTGCGGTAGGCCACATCAGGATTGTCGAGCCGGGCGCGTTCGAGCGATTCCGTCGACAGGTCCGTGCCGGACAGGCTGGCGCACAGCGGCGCAAGCAGCGGGTGCATGCGGCCAACGCCACAGCCGATATCGAGCAAGGCGGGTTTGCCCGCGCCGAAATGGCGCTCGAACAGGGTCTTGAGCTGGATGATCTTGGCTTCAAGGAAGAAGTCGTGTTTCAACCCGGAAAACGCGATCGAGTCCTGCACCACGTTCTCATAGCTGCTGCGGTAGCTGTCGAAAACCTGGCTCATGATGCGATCTTGCGCCTGTCCGCCACGGGAACACGGCCCCGCCCGGTGACGCCGGCGTCTGGCATAGCAGCGGCGTTCTGGAAGCCTTCGGTGCGGCCGACGACATAAAGGGGGCGCTGCTTGACCTCGTTGTGGATGCGCCCGACATAAAGACCAACCACGCCGGTCATGATCAGGTTCATGCCACCGATGAGCGACAGCACCACGATCATCGATGCCCAGCCGCTTGCGAGCCCCGTTCCGGAGCCGAACAGCGCCAAGACCAGCACGGAGGCGCCGTAGCCCAGCGCGGCGAACGACACGGCGACGCCCATCCATAGCGCGACACGCAGCGGCAGGTCCGAAAAGCCGATGATGCCGTCGAGCGCGAGGCGCAGCATCTTCTTCCAGCCATACTTGGTTTCGCCCGCGGCGCGGGCGAGCCGGTGAAACGGAACGGCGGTCTGGCGAAAGCCCATCCAGCCGAACATGCCGCGCACGAAGCGGTCACGCTCGGGCATGGCGCGGAAAGCATCCAGCGCGCGGCGGTCGACAAGACGGAAGTCGCCGACATTTTGCGGAATGTCGACCGCAGTCAGTTTGCGCAGCGCCCTGTAGAACATTTTCGCGGTCCACAGCTTCAGTGCCGTCTCTCCCTCGCGGCTGAGGCGTTGCGCGTAGACGATCTCGTAGCCGTCCTTCCACCTGGCGATCAGGTCGAGGCAGACCTCCGGGGGGTCCTGCAGGTCGGCATCCATGATGATCACGGCGTCGCCGGCTGCTGCATCCATGCCGGCGGTGATGGCGATCTGGTGCCCGAAATTGCGCGAGAGCGCGATGTAGCGGTAGCGCGGATCATCCTTGGCGCGCCCGGCTGCAACAATGCCGCAGGTATCCTTGCTGCCGTCATCAACAAAGATCACCTCCGCCGGGCCGTCGAGCTTTTCCAGCAGCCGGTCCATCCGGTGCAGCAGGATCGGCAGTACTGCCTCTTCGTTGAACAGCGGAATGACGAACGAGTAAACCGGCCTTGTCGCCGGGAGGGGGCTCTGATTCCGGGACAAGGCAGCGCACTTTCCATTGCGGATTGAACGCGGTCACTGTGCCTGGTCGCGGTTAAGGACGGTTTAAGGGGCGCTGCCTAGCGACGGCTCGCCCGCGCGATGGCTCAGGCGTTCACCGTCTTTGAAAACGCCACTGGAGCTTTCAATCCGATGCGCGGACCGGCAGCTCAGCCCTTGGTCTCCTTGGCGATGGGTTCGACGTAGCTCAGGCCCATGTCCCAAGGGAAATAGATCCAGGTGTCCTGGCTGACCTCGGTGATGAAGGTGTCGACCATGGGGCGGCCTTCTGTCTTGGCGTAGACGGTGGCGAAGTGCGCGTTGGGCAGCAATTCGCGCACCACGCGCGCGGTCTTGCCGGTGTCGACGAGGTCGTCGAGGATGAGCACGCCCTTGCCTTTGCCGTCGCCGATGGCTCGGATCGAGGGGGCAATGTCTTTCACGACCTGCAGCTCTGTCTGGTTCTTGTAGTCGTGATAGCTGGCTATGCCGATGGTCTCGATCACCCTCAGGCCCAGTTCGCGGCAGACAATGGCGGCAGGCACCAGCCCGCCGCGCGTGATGCAGACGATCGCTTCGAACGGGCCTGCATCCGCCAGCCGCCAGGCGAGGGCGCGGGCATCACGGTGGAACTGGTCCCAGGACACGGGAAAGGCTTTGGGGGACATCGGGTTGGCCATGGCGTCTGGGACTCCGGCGGGTTTTCGGCTGGGGATGCCAAAGCGCAATTGCGTGGCGCCCGCAAGGGCTTCCCAGCGCGCATGGGTGTGATAACTCCATTTTCATGTTAAGGATCACGCGCTCTCTGGCCATCGACCCTGCCGATCTGTCGGAGAGCTTCGTGCGCTCCTCGGGGCCGGGCGGGCAGAATGTCAACAAGCTCTCGACCGCCGTGCAGTTGCGTTATCCGATCGACCGGTTGATCGGCATGCCGGACGACATGCGGGCGCGGCTCGCCGCGCTCGCCGGGCGCAGGCTGACGCTGGACGGCGAGATTGTCATCATTGCGGAAAGCTTCCGAACGCAGGCGCAGAACCGCGACGATGCGCTGGCGCGGCTGGTCGCCCTGTTCAAGGCCGCCGCAGTGCGCCCGAAGCCGCGGATTGCGACCCGGCCGACCAAGGCGTCGAAGGTCCGCCGCATCGATGCAAAAGTCCGGCGCGGGGTGATCAAACGTGCGCGCGGGAGCGGAAGGTCTGACGATCAATAGAAAAAAATGCCAACGGGCCCGCCATGGCGCCTGCCAAAGCTGATCCGCCGTGATCGCCCGCACCAGCCCGCATCCGACAGAACGCTGGCACTCGGCCTGCCCGATGATGCTTGGAGCGATATCAGGTGGCGGGAGTGCAGCGAAGAGCCGCTCGCATCGCGCTTCGCCCGGGTCCGCGTGCGGCGGGCGCACCGCGCTTGCGATCGCAGCGAAGCCTGCCCCGAGGCATGGCTCTTGATCGCGTGGCCCCTGGGTGAAGACGAGCCCAGCAAGGACTGGCTGTCGACCTGCCCAGAGAGCATGCCTTTGTCTCGCATGGTGCAGCTCCCGGAGATCCGGTGGCGGGTCGAGCGCGACTATCCCGCGCCCAAGCAGAAGCTGGGGCTCGGCCACGACGAGGAGCGCGGCTTCCACCACCATCTGACGCTCTGCGCATCCGACGGGTTCTCGCGCGCCCAAAGGGCAAGGATTCCCCCTCAGGATCTGCCCCAACAGAATGGGCGACGCCTGATCTTCGCGGAGGTGGTCGATCCCGCAGCGCTGGCGCTGCAACCCGAAAGAGACGGGCCGAACCTGGCCGCGACCGTCCGAAGACGCCTGACAATCGCGGGTGTACGCAGTCGCGAAATGTCCCTGCTGTGCAACCAAGTCCCTGCAAATCCGAAATCCCGGCAGCGTGCAACGCAGTCCGACTAGCACCGAAGGACAAAAAGAGGGTCCGGCGCTGTTCGAGCACCGGACCCCAGGTTGCGCAGTCCGATCCTGGACGGGTGGGGATGGATCAGGGCTGCGTTTGATCTTCGAATGATTGTGACCGAACCATCACGCCATCGGCGCGCGATCCGGTCAGTTCGAGGCAACCAGCGTGCCGGAGACGCCACCCAGGGGCACCCAGCCGACCTTGTCCTGGCTCTCGCGCTTGATGAAGATGTAGCCCGTCTGGTGCCAGGCAAGCACGGCGTTGCGCTTGTTGTCCAGAATGAAGTCGCCCTTGTCGGTGCGCAGCATCAGCACAGCATGACCCGCGTTCTCTTCATCGATCACCACGACGATGCGCAGGGCACGGCGCGGCACGCCGGCCTCGACGAGCTTCCTGCGCTTGATGTTGACGTATTCCTCGCAGTCGCCTTTGCCGTCTTCCGCCATGTCCCAGCGTTCGACGACGCCCCAATGGTCCATGTCGGTGATCGGTTCGATGTCCTTGTTCACTTTGCTGTTGACGCCGGTGACAGTGCGCCAGAGCCTTGGCGTCAACTCGACCTTCTCCGGTTCGCCGGTGTCGACCGAGCACTCGGCTGCATAGACGCGGGTGCTGCAGAATTGCACCCAGCCGATCGGAGGACGGCTGTCGCCCAAGCGGCTGACCTCAAGGCTGCCCACAGGTGGCAGCGCTCCGGTGGTCATGGCGCCCTGGCGCGATGTCTGGGCATGGGCCGTGCCTGCCGAAAGGCAAAGCACCGCCAGCGCGGCCGCTGATTTCATCCATCCCGAGGTCGTTCCATGCTTCTTTGGCATGTGAAAGCTCCTGTCCCTGTTGACGGGACTGGAGATCGCATGCGTGTTTTCCCAATCGGCTCACTGAAATAGCTTGCATTTTACGCATATCGCGTTGTTGACACGGCGTTTGAGTCACAGCGTCAACCGGCTATCAGCGGGTTGTCTCAAATTGTCGGCATTCCGTTCAGCCTTGTGGTTAAGTGCGCCACAGGGCCGCGCGCGCGGCCAGGCCGGCGTAACTTGAAAGGTTGGATCAGATGACGCGGATCATGGTTGTTACCGGCGGCAGCAGGGGCATTGGTGCAGCGACAGCGCTGCTGGGCGCGCGCCGGGGCTACGATGTGGCGATCAACTACCGGGTGGAAGGCGCGCTGGCCGAGGCGCTTGTCGGGCGCATCAAAGCGGAAACCGGGCGGCGCGCGATTGCTGTGGCCGGCGACATGGCCGTCGAGGCCGACATTAATGACCTGTTTGCCAGCGTCGACCGGCAACTCGGGCCGGTTTCGCATCTGGTCAACAATGCCGGCATCACCGGCCGTTCGGGGCGCCTCGACACGGCCGAGGCGGATGTCATCCGAGCCTGCATCGACCTCAACGTGACCGGCGCCATGCTGGTGGCACGCGAGGCAGTCAGGCGCATGTCGATGCACCATGGCGGCGCGGGTGGAGCCATCGTCAACATCTCATCGGTCGCGGCACGCATCGGCAGCCCTGGCGAGTATGTCTGGTATGCGGCCTCCAAGGGAGCGATCGACGCGTTCACTGTGGGCTTGGCCAAGGAAACCGCGCTGGAGGGCATCCGCGTCAATGCCGTTTCCCCAGGAATGGTGATGACCGACATCCACGAGCGCAGCACCGGTGACGTGGCGCGCATCGAGCGGATCAGGCCGAACATTCCGATGCAGCGCATCGGCATGCCGGATGAAATCGCGAAGACTGTGCTGTTCCTGCTGTCGGAAGAGGCCAGCTACACAACCGGCGCGACCGTCGACGTTAGCGGCGGGCGTTGAAGCCAGTCCGCGACGCGTGGCGTGGGCTAGAGATCGATCTGGTCGATGGTGTCGACGGCAAAGGCTTTGCGGAACTCGACCGCGTAGCCGCCATCGAACTTGCGCATGACCTTCGTCTGGGTCTTGCCGAGCATGACCAGGTCCGTGATCATCAGCTTGACATCGGCGCTGAAGGCGGCGCCGGACAGTGACATATCCAGGAGCTTAACCGGAACCTGCGAGCTGTCCGCCAGCGTCAGCATGATGTGCGAGATCTTCGGCTGAACGCGGTCGTGGCGGCGATCCTCCGGCAGCCCGAGCGAGGCGCGGTTCGCAAGCCAGGTCAACTGGGCGGCCAGCTTCTCGCGCTTGCGAGGGCTTGCCATCACGGTCATGGCGAAGCCCTCCTGCGTGACGCGCGTGATGTCGCCTTCGACGCGGCCGATGTGTTCAAGGTAGACGATGATGCGCTCACCGGCGCGGCCCCTGACCGGCGCCGTCAGCATCAGTCCGCCCACGGACATGTCAACACTCTGGCAGGGGTATTCCGAACGGTTCTGCAGCATGTAGCGACCAAGCAAGGCCACTTTCACACGCGAATGTCGCCTGCGTTCAATCGGTCTTGAGGCAAGGGTCGGAGCTGCAGCGTTCATCTCGAAGCATCGTTTTTGCAGCCCAGACCCTATCTGGTTGCTGGTTAATCCAGCCTTACTGTCGCGGGGTTCCGTTCACACTTTTGTTCGTGGGCGCCATTTTGTTGCCCCCTTGGACATTGGCGGGCCGAATAGCGCAGCCTAACTGCGTCCGCCATGCAGCAAGGTGAAGCGCGCGCGGCGCTCTTCGGGCGCGGCTGCGGGTCTGGGACGCCCCGACGGCCAGATGATCCGCATCGAGCGAACGTCGATCGATGCGATCGCTTCCTGACCGAGCCAGTCCGGCGGTATCACGGGGGAGAGTGCGCCCAGCACGCGTGCGTGGGTCTTCCCGCCATGGCGTAGGGGCAGGACGAGCAGTTCAAGATCGGCTGACGCGCCCGCCGCCGTGTTCGCCCTGAGCCCGGTGACCGCGCCGGCGCTTTCGTCCATGACGGCATCGACCATTCGCATGATCTCGACGCGCGACACAGGATCTGACCACAAGGACGCAAAGGCGCGGTCGCGCAACTCGCCGCCGAACAGGGCGCAAAGACGGGTACCTGCGAGGCGGAAGGTCAGGCCTGACGCACCGTTCTCGAGAATGAAGGTGTCCAGCAAGGCATGGCGCACGGCACCCGGTTCGATTTCGCCGCGCTCGGGCGCCGAACGGGAGCCCCTGAGGCCGTCCCAATAGGCGAACACGATCTGTGTGCTCATTGTCTTCATCGTCTGTCCAACACGCCCAGCATTGCAAAGTGCCACGGGTCGGTTCGTGCCCACTGTTCCCGAACGGGACAGAGCGGCCCGAAATCCCGGCAGCCTGATCCGTCTGTGCGATGCTTATGCCGTTTTTCGTGAAAGGTGCGGGTAACCCTTTGTTAACGTTAATTTTTGGTTGACGTTGCACGGCGAGGCGGTGCGTGGGACACCATAGGCACGGTTTGCCGATACGCGATGACATTCCTTCGCCCACGTCGGCTCAACTCAAGCGGTTTGTGCGGTGCGCCCGAACAGGGCAATGGGCCGGACAGGGTTTCGCAAGGGGAGGTTGCTTCAAGCAGTCTCCCCGTTTTCTTGCGCTGGCCGGATTCCGGTTGCCGGCTTGCGCGACCGGGTCCGATAGGCAATCGTGCGGAAATGTCTGATCCCAACTGGCTTGGCCCCAAACCGGACACTGGCATGGCTCCGCCGTTGCGTGAGCCGGTCTTCAATCTCCCTCCTGTGGTCATGCTCCTCATCGGCGTGCTGGCCGCCATTCATCTTGGGCGGCTTCTGCTCGATCTTCAGGCCGATATGGAGGTGCTGTCGACGTTCTCGGTGGTGCCCGCACGCTTTGCCCTGGAGTTTGGCTGGGCCGACCAGCAGCAGATCGTGCGTGATCTGGCTGCGGGTCTCAATCCGGCGTCCGCAGCCGAGAAGCTTCAGGTGGCGCGCTACTTCGTCGATGGCGGAGGTGTCCGTTGGTGGAGCGTACTGAGCTACGCCGTGCTGCATTCCGGGACGTCCCATATCGTCATGAACTGCCTGTGGTTAGCGGCCTTTGGCAGCCCGCTGGCTCGGCGGATTGGAGCGGGGCGCTTTGTGTTTCTGTTCGCCATCGGCAGCATCGCCGGCGCGTTCGCCCACATTGGCATGCACACGACCGATGTCGTGCCGCTGGTCGGCGCGTCTGCCGGCGTGTCAGCCGCGACGGGTGCGGCAGCCCGCTTCGTGTTTTCGCGCGGGCTGAGGATGGATGCGATGGCCAGTGACGCGGCGGTGAAGGCCCTTCCGGCGCTGAGCCTGTTGGGCATGCTGTGGAACCGGCAGGCAATGGCGTTCGTGGTGTTCTGGTTTGCCACAAACTGGCTGTTCGGTGCGGGCTTCGTGACCATTGCGGGTGAAAATCAGGGCATTGCCTGGGAGGCGCATATCGGGGGCTTTCTGGCCGGCCTCATACTTTTTCCGCTGCTTGACCGATCCATCGTGAGGCCTGATCCCGGCAGCGCGGCGGCGCACTGAGCTGCCTCGCTTTCTCCCCTTGCGGCCTATGCGACTTTCGTCGCAGACTGACCGCCTGCGTCGGCGCGAACCGGTGCGCATCAGCGTTCATGAACAGAGCGCCGGCAGGCACGGCGCCAAGCCCTGGAGTTTAGTCCATGAGTGTCTCTCGTATCCTGGCCGAGAAAGGCCATGACGTTCAAACGATCCAGCCGCATCGCACCCTCGCGGAGGCCGCCTCCATCCTGTCCGAACGCAAGATCGGCGCTGCGGTCGTGACCGGGGCGGACGGGGCGGTGCTCGGCATCCTGTCCGAGCGTGATATTGTTCGCGCGCTGGCGCAGAGTGGCGCGAACGCTCTCGACGAACCGGTGTCGCGCCGTATGACGGCGAAGGTCACCACATGTTCGGCCGCAATGTCGATCGAGAGCGCGATGGAAATCATGACAGCGGGCAAGTTCCGCCATCTGCCGGTTGTCCAAGATGGCCGGCTTGCCGGGATCATCTCGATCGGCGACGTGGTCAAGCGCCATGTCGAGAAGATCGAGGCCGAGACCCGCGCGATGCGCGATTATATCTCGATGGCCTGAGGCTGCCTCATTTCAGGACCGGGCAGGCCGCGATGGCCGCCAGAATGTCGTCCAGCGCGCGTTCGGCGGCGATGGCGCCCTGTTCGATGGTTTCGTGCGCGCGGTGGAAGTCGAACAGCCCGATCTTGCCGAGCCTGGGCGAGATCATGCTGTCCGGTGGATCGCCCGCCAGGCGCGAGCGGGAAATCCGGTCCTGCGTGATGTTGAAGGCGTCGATCATGACGCCCACCAACCCGGGCGCGGGATTTTCGTCCTGCGCCCGCCCGACCAGCGAGCGGACGCGCCGTGCCGCGCCGGAAAAGGAGCGGAGCCAGCTTGAAGCGGGGCGGATCTCCAGGTCCGGGGTCATGTGATTCTGGTCGAGGTCGGCGCGGTGCGACTGGATGATGGTGCCGCGCCCGCCGGTATCGCCATTCAGGTTGACGCAGATCACGACGTCGGCTCCCATGGCGCGTGCGGCGGAGACCGGGATCGGGTTGACCATGGCGCCGTCCATCAGCCAGCGCCCGCCCAGTTTCACCGGGTCAAACACGCCGGGCAACGCGTAGGAGGCCCGCATCGCATCGACGAGCAATCCGTGGGTCAGCCAGATTTCATGGCCGGTACCAAGTTCCGTCGCGATCGCGGCGTAGGTCAGTGGCAGGTCCTCAATGGCGATGTCCATCAGTTCGGTGCCAAGAAGGCGCTTCAGCCTGTCACCGGAGATCAGCCCGGATCCGCCAATGTGAAAATCCATCAGCCCGACCATCCTGCGCTTGGTCAGAGAGCGTGCCCAATCCTCAAGGTCCTGAAGGCGACCTGCCGCATACACGCCGCCGACCAGAGCGCCGATGGAGGTTCCGGCGAGGATATCCGGTTCGAGGCCGGCCTTCCTGAGCGTCTTGAGAACACCGATGTGGGCCCAGCCGCGGGCGGCACCGCCTCCGAGCGCCAATGCCAGCCTCGGCTTGCCGGCCGGCGCTTCCTGCAGGCCCACGGTCTCAATGTTCATCGTGCTTCCGCCCCCTCCAAGCCCCGTGGCGCGGCGCACGATCCTGTCCCAAGTCACGGCACCCTCCAAAGGTCACCAGAGATGGGAAAGTATCGCGCGAAGTGCCCGACAGCCGGTTAACATCCGGTGATCCATGGTCGGGATAGCGGTCATATTTGACAGTATGGTGTCTGCTTCATGAGCATGTCGCATCGCTCTGGTCAGTGGGTGTGCAGATGATCAGCGGCCTTAGTGCCGCGGTCCCGTCGGCGAGAGGCTGCACACGATAAAAGCAGCTCTCCCGGCCCGTGTGACAGCACCGGCCATCGCCCGCAACCCTGACCTTCAGCCAGACGGCATCCTGATCGCAGTCGATGCGGATCTCCTCTACCTGTTGGATCTGCCCTGATGTGTCGCCCTTGTGCCAAAGCGTCTGGCGCGAGCGCGACCAGTACCACGCCTCCCCGGTCTCGATGGTCAGGCGCAGGGCCTCCGCGTTCATATGTGCGACCATCAGCAACTCGCCGTTTCCGGCATGGGTGGTGACGCAGGTGATCAGGCCGGCGGCGTCAAAGCGTGGCGACAGAACGCCCCCCTCTTCAATCTGTTGCTTGCCGCCCGGCGCTGGAAACTGGCTCACGGGATTATCCTCATATCGTAACGGAAAACGCGCCGTTTCCGGCGCGTTCCATGCCTAGCCCGCGATAAGGGCGTGCGTCAAAGCGAGGCGCGCAGCGGCTGCGACTTCACCATCGTGAAGAACTTGACCTGCTCGGCCGGGTCATTCTCGAAAATGCCGCGATACTGCGTGGTCAGGGTTGAGGAGCCATGCTTCTGAACGCCGCGCATCGACATGCACATGTGCTCCGCCTCGATCAGCACGGCGACGCCGCGCGGCTTCAGGACATCGTCGATCACGTTGGCAATCTGTGCGGTCATGGTTTCCTGCGTCTGCATGCGGCGCGCATAGGCGTCGACGACACGGGCCAGCTTCGACAGGCCGACCACGCCGTTTGCCGGATAGTAGGCGATGTGCGCCTTGCCGACGAAGGGCACGAGATGATGCTCGCAGTGGGAATAGAAGGGGATGTCGCGCACCAGAACAATGTCGGAGTAGCCATCGACCTCCTCGAACACGCGGTCAAGGATCTCGGCTGCGTCCTCCTCATAGCCCTTGTAGAACTCCTTGAAGGCCTTGGTGACGCGCTTGGGCGTATCGAGGAGCCCTTCGCGCGATGGGTCATCGCCCGCCCACAGGATGAGCGTGCGGACCGCGGCCTCCGCTTCCTCGCGCGTCGGATGCCTGATCAGAAACTGGTCATTCTTCGGGGCCACTTGTGCGGACTGCGCCACCATCGGTCGTGAGGTGGCGATAGAGGGCTTAACCACCGGATTCATGTGGAGCCTACCTTTCTTTGCTAACAATTATTTTACGTGATGCCGCCACCAGCGGACCACAAGGCGCGGCGCTTGGCCGCAAGGATCACACAGTGGTGATGGCGAGCCGGCGGGCGATCACCAGGTTACAGCATCGCAGCACATGTGCTGCCGACATGTGCTGCCGACACACTCGCCATCGGAACCAAGACTGCTTATAATGTTCTCATCATGCTCAGCGACGTTTACAATAAACGCATTCTGGAACTGGCCGCCAACATACCGCGGCTCGGACGCCTTGTGGCGCCGGATGCGACTGCGGTGGCGCATTCGAAGCTTTGCGGCTCGACGGTGACTGTGGACATCACGATGGACGGTGACCGTGTTGCCGACTTCGCCCATGAGGTGAAAGCCTGCGCGCTCGGGCAGGCCTCGTCCTCGATCATGGCGCGCCATGTGGTCGGCGCGACAGAGAAGCAGTTGCGCGCGGTCCGCGATGAAGTGCGCAGAATGCTGAAGGAGGGCGGCGATCCACCCTCCGGAGAATGGACCGAGCTTGAAGTCCTGCTGCCTGTCAGGGACTACAAGGCGCGCCATGCCTCGACGCTGCTGACCTTCGATGCGGTGGTCGACGCACTGTCTCAGATCGATTCGCGCCGCGCGGCCGCCGCACATGCTGCCTCTGCAGCCGAATAGAACTGGAAACCCCCGATGCTGATGGAAGACGTTCCGGCCCATGTTTCAGCGGCTGCGCTCTACACAGGCGTGCTGATCCTCATGGGGATCGTGCTGCAGTTTCGTGTGATCGGCCTGCGCCGCTCCAAGAAAATCGGCATCGGCGATGGCAAGGACCCGATGCTGGCGAGGGCCATCCGTGTCCACGCCAACTTTGCCGAGAACGTGCCTTTTGCGCTGGCCGGCATGGTGATGCTGGCCCTGATCGGTGCTCCGGCTTCGGTCATCCACGGCGTTGGCATCCTGACCGTGGTTGGTCGCGCCCTGCATGCGGTCGGCCTGACCAGTTCCGCCGGAAGTTCATTTGGCCGCGTCGGCGGCATGATGATGACCTTCAGCGCGCTCATCCTGACCGCGCTTGCCCTCATCGTCCGGGCGATCTGGTGAGATGAGGCTCGGCCGCCGCGCGGCACATTACGTCATCCGCGGCTACCAACTCAGTTTTTCCGCGTTTGTCGGGCGGCAATGTCGCCACTGGCCCTCGTGCTCCGCGTATGCCGACGAGGCGATCCAGCGGCATGGTGTCTGGGCCGGCTCCTGGATCGGACTCGCCCGGATCTGCCGCTGCAATCCATGGGGCACGAACGGAATCGATCTCGTCTGCGAGGCGCTGCCAGACGGCGCGACGGTGCTGACGCCCTGGCGGTACGGGCGCTGGCGGGGCGTCAACGCTCCTGAGGCCGCGCTCAGCGACGTGGATTCGGACCGACACTGACCAGCCCGGGCCTCGCCTCGCAGCGCCGGATGAAGTCGGGCAGAAGTCGTCCCAGGCTTGGGTCGAACAGGTTCGAGGTCTGCCGCTCCCGTCCTGGGCCGCCCAGAACGACGTCGAGCCTGCGGTTCGCGACGGCATCCTCGAGCACTTTCTGGGGCATCGGTCGGCGCAGCCAGAGGTCGTTGCCCACCGTGTTGATGCCAAGACCACGGGGCGGGAACTGGAACACGAAGTTCCAGCCGCCGGTCTCGAGCCGCGCGGACGTCACGCTGACGGGCTGGCCCTGTGGCCGTTGGCCTTCAAGACGGCGTAGCTGCTGCCGGTATGTCGTCCAGTAGAAGCCCCGGACATTGTCGCATTCGACGACCAGTTCATGGTCCACGCTCATCTGCGCTGTCTCGCTAAGCAGCGCGCTGCGGATCAGTTGCGGCGGTGCGCCGCGCGAACTGATCGACCATCCTGTCAGCCTTGGCGCGTTCAATTCGCGCGGCGTGACCACGGCTAGCTGCGTCTGTGTGATCTCGTCGCGCGTCATGCGCCGCATCGCACCCTTGAAGCTCGCCTCGGTCATGATCTCGAGGTAGCGCGCAGCAATGCCCATCTCGGACAGGTAGACCGCATGGCGGGCCATGCCCCGCTGCGATTGCTCGATGTCGCGGAAGGTCGGATCGGCGCGGGCCTTGTTGCCCTCTGCGTCAAGCTCCACGCTGAACATGTGCACGTCGATCCGCGCGTCGTCCGGAACTGATCGGTCGATGCCGCCCATCAGCACGAGCACGCAGGCCGAGGCACAGCTGACATCCTTGCTGCGCACGATGTCGCCACTGCCTTCGCTGATGGTGCGGGCCACCGTGGTCGGCATGCGCAGCGAACGCACGATACGGCCCAGCGCCATGGCGGCGAACACGCGCCCACCTGTTGAGTCAAGAACAAGCGGCAAGCCCTCGATTTTGTTGGCTTTCCGGAAGTCTTCGAACTGGGAGGCCGTGTTGCCTTGGATCTGTCCCGTCGCGCTGACCCAGCGGGTGGCGCCGCGTGGCCCCTGGCCCTCGGCTAGGCGGAATGTCATGGCATCGCGGATCTGGACATAGGTCGGCTGCGGCACGGTGCGTGCCTGCGGACTTTGTGCCAGAGCGGCGCCGCAGAGGCTAACGGCAAGTCCCGCCGCCACAGACAGCCGCCTCATCCAGGTCAAGATCATGCTTGTTTGCGCCCTGCGCCTCGGTTATCCCGTCCACAAGGTGTTTGCTTCACGATCAGGACGCAAGCCCCGGCAACGCTGCAATCTGTTCCGGGCGCGGGGCTGCGGCGATCCTTCACATGCGCGGCCGGACTGACTTACGGGGTTCGTATCCCCGAGTGAGCAGGAGATGAGCCCATGAGCGCTCCTTCCGTATCCTCCGTTTCCGTCACATTTCCCGATGGCGCGCAGCGCACTTTTCCTGCGGGCACGACCGGCGCCCAGATCGCGGGAGGCATTTCGCCATCGCTGCTCAAGCGGACCGTTGCCATGGCGCTCGACGGCGTCGTGGCCGACCTGCATGATCCGATCGCCCGCGACGCCAGGATCGAGTTCATCAACCGCGAGGATCCGCGCGCGCTGGAGTTGATCCGGCACGACTGCGCCCATGTGCTGGCTGAGGCCGTGCAGGAGTTGTTTCCGGGAACACAAGTCACCATCGGCCCGGTGATCGAGAACGGTTTCTTCTACGATTTTTACCGCAACCAGCCATTCACGCTCGATGATCTTCAGGTCATCGAGAAGAAGATGCGCGAGGTCATCGCCCGCGACAGACACTTCACCAAGGAGGAATGGAGCCGAGACCGGGCCAAGGCGTTCTTCCGGGACAAGGGCGAGGCCTTCAAGGTCGAACTGGTCGATGCGATTCCCGAGGATCAGACGCTAAAAATGTATGCGCAGGGGGACTGGATCGACCTGTGTCGTGGACCGCATATGACCTCGACTGGCAAGGTCGGCACTGCTTTCAAGCTGATGAAGGTGGCCGGGGCTTACTGGCGCGGCGATTCCAGAAATCCGATGCTGACGCGCATCTACGGTACAGCCTTCGCCAGGCAGGAGGAGCTGGACGCGCACCTGCACCAGATCGAGGAGGCGGAGAGGCGCGATCACCGCAAGCTCGGCCGCGAGATGAACCTGTTCCATTTCCAGGACGAAGGACCGGGCACGGTGTTCTGGCATTCGAAAGGCTGGACGCTGTTCCAGCAGCTGACGGCCTACATGCGCCGCCGGCTGCGCCGCGACTATGAGGAGGTCAACGCCCCGCAGGTGCTCGACAAGAGCTTGTGGGAAACCTCCGGCCACTGGGGCTGGTATCAGGAGAACATGTTTGCTGTGAAGTCCGCCTATGCCTTCATGAACCCTCGGGACGAGAACGCCGACCAGCGTGTGTTCGCCCTCAAGCCGATGAACTGCCCAGGGCATGTGCAGCTCTTTAAGCATGGGCTGAAGAGCTACCGCGATCTGCCGATACGGCTTGCCGAGTTCGGCATGGTGCATCGCTACGAGGCGTCCGGCGCGCTGCACGGGCTGATGCGCGTGAGGGGCTTCACGCAGGATGATGCGCACATCTTCTGCACAGACGCGCAGATGGAAGCCGAGTGCCTGAAGATCAACGAACTCATGCTGTCAGTCTATGCCGATTTTGGCTTTGTCTCTCTTGTGGTAAAGCTGTCCACGCGCCCGGAAAAGCGGGTCGGCTCCGATGCGCTTTGGGACCGCGCCGAACAGGTAATGCTGAGGGTCCTGAAAAGGATCGAGGACGGCTCTGGCGGCAAGATCAAGACCGCGATCAATCCGGGCGAAGGCGCATTCTACGGGCCCAAGTTCGAGTACACGCTGCGGGACGCGATTGGCCGGGACTGGCAATGCGGCACGACGCAGGTGGACTTCAACCTGCCCGAGCGCTTCGGGGCCTTCTATATCGGGCCGGATGGCGAGAAGACCCAGCCCGTGATGATCCACCGCGCGATCTGCGGTTCGATGGAGCGTTTCCTCGGGATCCTGATCGAAAGCTATGCCGGGCATTTTCCGCTCTGGCTGGCGCCGGAGCAGATCGTGGTCTGCCCGATCACCTCCGAGGCTGACGCCTATGCCGAACAGGTCACCGAGGCGATGTTGGCTCACGGGCTGCGCGCCCGCGCCGACCTGCGCAACGAGAAGATCAACTACAAGGTGCGTGAGCACTCACTGGCAAAGGTTCCGATCATCCTGGCGGTCGGCAAGCGCGAGGCTGAGGAAAGGACCGTTTCGGTGCGGCGTCTCGGCTCACAGGAGCAGAGGTCGATGACCCTGAAGGATGCGGTTGTGGCGTTCATGGACGAAGCGCTTGCGCCTGATGAACGGCGCGCGAAGGCTTCGCTGGACGCCGTATGAAGAGCAGCGCCGGTTTTAGGGAAGACTTCATCGGCTCGGCATAGACTGAACCTTGGAAAGTCTCGTTCGGGACCGTGTCGTTCCATGCTCCTGTCAGGTTACCGCAAGCGCCTAGAGGCAGATCTGGTCAACTGGACCCAGGCCGGCCTGCTGCTGCCCGATCAGGCTGCGGCCATCCGGCGTGCGTCGGATGCGGACAGCGGCCTGAAGCTGTCCTGGGTTTTTGCGATGCTCGGAGGCCTGTTGCTCTCCGCGGGCGTGATCGCGTTCGTTGCGGCCAATTGGCAAGGCATCCCGCGCGTGGCGAAGCTTGGCGGGACCATAGCTGCCGTGGTTGCATCCATCAGCGCGGCATGGGCGCTCGACCGGCGCGGGCTTGCGCGTGCCACCGATGCGGCCGCCACCTGCGCTGCGCTTTTGTTCGGCGCAGGCGTCGCGTTGGTCGGTCAGATGTATCATCTGCCCGCGGACTGGCCTGCTGGAGCTCTCATGGTCGGGATAGGCGCATTGGCCGTGGCGGCACTGATGCGCTCGGATGGCGCTCTGATCATTGCGCTGGCCAGCGGTGCAGCCTGGTTGTTCACCTCTCATGCAGCGAGCGGCGGAAAGCTGCCGCCCCTGTACCTCGTCTTTCTGCTCCCCGCTTTTCTGCTGGCCGTCGGGCGTCAGGGACGGGCCGTTCATCATGCGGCGGTCCTGGCACTCGGTCTTTGGCTCGTGCTTGTCGCTGCCGGGCCACTCGGCAGCTCGGCGTTCGGCAGCCAATTGGCCTACGCACTGGCCTTGGCCATCGCGAGCACGGCCATCGGCGTGCTGGCTCTCGACAGG
Organism: Hyphomicrobiales bacterium; assembly: GCA_026400535.1. Classification (GTDB taxonomy): domain Bacteria; phylum Pseudomonadota; class Alphaproteobacteria; order Rhizobiales; family Beijerinckiaceae; genus Allobosea. The sequence goes on along the minus strand of JAPLOU010000042.1, from coordinate 34,450 downwards.
GGCTGGTCGCCTCTGTTCAGCGCGTTCCTGCCCTGGGGACTTGCTGGCTATGTAATGGCGCTCGCTGCCCAGTTGGCCCGCATCTTCGACCCGTGGGGGGTCGCGGGCTCCCCAAACCTGCCGCTCGTGATTGCCGGAGTGGCAGCTGTGGTCGGCATCGGGCTCCTCTACAGGTTGTCGAGGGACAAACGCAGCGGTCTCCTGCTGGTGGCAGCTCTTGCCACGGCGGCCGCCATTCCTTTGCTGTTCTGGAGTGGAATCGGTTTCCTCGCGGTGGGACGTATCCTGGTGGCCGCGCTTGTGCTGATATCGGCGTGCCTTATGGTGGCGGCGGGCGCGACCAGTGGCCTGAGGCGGGTCAGTCTGGCCGGCACGGCTGCCTTCGGGCTCAATGTCCTCGTATTGCTCTATGTCACCGTCGGCTCGCTGCTGGGACAGGCGGTCTTCTTCTTTGTGGGTGGTATCGCCCTGATCGGGTTCGCCGTCTACGCGCACCGGGTATTGGCCCGACTTGTCCCGGCCGAGACGGGAGGCGGCGCATGAAGCTGTCCTTGCCGCAGAATCGTCCGCTGCCTTCGCTCGACGGGCTGATCAATCGGGTTCCGCCGGGGCTCAGGGCCAGTCTTGCGGCGCTGATCCTTTCGGGGTTGCTTCTGGCGATGATCAAGGAGCGTGCCGACATCCTGCGCAGCGGCGCCGAAGTCCGGCTGGCGACAGCCCCCATTGATCCGCGCGACCTTTTCCGCGGCGACTATGTCGTGCTGTCCTACGATATCTCGCAGGTGCAGGCGGCAAAGCTTGGCGAGCCGGGCGACTTCAAGAGAGGAGAGCCTGTCTTTGTCGTGCTGCAGGCCAATGCCGAGGGTTGGGCGGAAGCTGTGGCCGTATCGCGAACATTCCCGAAAGCCGGGCCCGGCCGGGTCGTGATCGAAGGCAAGGCGGCTGGCGGCCGCTTCTGTCGACCCGTTCCTGGCGGCACCAGTCGCACATGCGCCCCGGATGAGCTTTCGGTCCGCGTGATCTACGGGCTGGAGAGCTTCTTCGTGCCGCAAGGACATGGCCGGAACATTGAACGCACCGAGCGCTTGCTGGTCGAGGTTGTCGCGGCGGTCTCGGCGTCCGGCAAGGCCGCGATCAAGCGCCTGCTGATTGACGGCAAGCCTGTCTACGACGAGCCGCCATATTGATCAGCGGCCGACGATGACCTCGATGTCCCGGTCGAAGCCGGCCTCGATCTTGAATTCATGGGTGTGAACCTGCCCCTCCTGACGAGCGATCAGAACGTATTCGCCTTCGGACAGAATGATCTCGGGAAACGCGCCGATGGCCTCGCGGATCACGTCGCCGCCGGGTGTCAGCACGGTGAACGCGGTTCCGGCGAAGGCTTCGCCTCCGGGGATCGCGACCAGCTTCAGCGTCGCCTTGGCCGCGCGGTGGTGCAAGGTCGCTTCAACGAGCTTGCCGCTCTCGACCTTCACGTCGGCGCGGCGGATGGCGTTGGCGTCGCCATGGATCGAAACGACATGGTATGTGCCTTCGGGCAGCCGCAGGATCTGGCCGGCCTTGACATCGTCCGCCACGAGCCGACCCTCGGAATTGCCTGCCAGGGGCACGAACACCGAAAAGCTGATGGCGTTCGCCGGAATCGGACGGTCGCCGATGATGCCGGCGAGCCTGAGGCCACCGGCGCTCAACGACACCCGGTCGACCAGATTGCCGCTCGGCGGTACGTTGATGCGCTTCGAGCCGCTGGCAAAGCCGTAGCTGGCGTTGATCAGATAGGCGCCTGGCTCCAGCGCGAAGACGGGGGCAGCTATTCCCGAGCGTGCCACAATGGTGGCGGGTCCGCCATTGAGGTCCTCGCGCAGCACGCGCCAGACTAAGCCGGAGGTGATCGGTCTGTTTTCGGTCGCAAAGAAGGCGCTGACCGATACGCCTGGCACGGCAGGGGCGCCACGCTGGCCCTGCGCCCCGGCAGGCGCAAGGCCGCACAGCATGGCGAGGGACAGAAGCAGCGCAAGGACAGGCAATCGAGGCATCGGGTCAAGTCTACCGGGCATGGCGCTGTCGTGCCAGCCACTTGACGGCTTGTGTCACCGAAATCGAGCGAAACTGTGAACCCCCAAGGTTGCCGCACGCGCGGCCATGGGCTACCGACACATTTCGAGCCCGAAAGTGGACCCATGCCAGCATCCACCCTTGACCTTCTCTCCACCCGTCGCTCGGTCAAGCCGATGCTGATGCGGCCTGATTCCGTGCCGGAAGCGGACATCGCCCGCATTCTGACCATTGCGTGCCGGACGCCGGACCATGGCAAGCTGGTGCCATGGCGCTTCATTGTGTTTGCGGGGCAAGCGCGCCTGAGGGCGGGGGAGATCATCGCCACGGCCTATGCGGCGGACCAGCCTGTCGTCGATGCCGAAGCGCTGGCCTTCGAGCGGAACCGCCTGGCGCGGGCGCCGCTCGTCATCGGCGTGGTGTCGCGGGCGCAGCCGCACGGCAAGATACCGGAATGGGAACAGTTGCTGTCCGCCGGCGCCGTGTGCATGAACCTGATGCTGTCCGCCAACGCCCTCGGATATGGCACCAACTGGCTGACCGAGTGGTACGCCTACGACCGCCGCGTGCTCGACGGGTTCGGTCTGAACGCGCAGGAGCGGATGGCCGGTTTCATCCATGTCGGCAAGAGCGATGCTCCGGTCCAGGACCGCGACCGGCCTGCGCTGGGCGATGTCGTGACGCGATTCTGAGGATTGGCCGATGCATTACAGCCCCGCGAACCGTGATCGCGCGCTCCTGCCGCATGATCCCCTCAAAGCCATCGTCGCGCCGCGCCCGATCGGATGGATCAGCGCGCTCAGCGCAAGGGGAGAACTCAATCTCTCGCCTTATTCCTTCTTTAACCTGATTTCCTCGCCGCCGACGCCGATCGTGATGTTCGCGTCCGAAGGAAAGAAGGATGCCGTCAGTTTTGTCGCGGAGACAGGCGAGTTCACCTGCTCGCTGGCGACCTTCGACATGGCTCAGCAGATGAGCCTGACCTCCGCGCCGCTGCCGCGCGGGCAAAGCGAGTACCCGTTCGCGGGGCTTGAGACCGCACCCTCCGTCATCGTGAAGCCGCCGCGCGTCAAGGGCACGCCAGCCGCGCTGGAATGCAAGCTGCTCTCGATCACCGAACTGAATGACCTCGATGGGCGCAGGATCGACCGTTTCATGGTGCTGGGGCAGGTCGTCAGCGTCTATGTCGATGAGCGGTTTGTGTTCGACGGCAAGTTCGACATCGTCGCTGCCCGCACGATCGCGCGCTGCGGCTATGCCGACTACAGCGTGGTCGATAGCATCTTTTCGATCGAGAGGCCGCCCGGAGGTTAGGGGATGTCGTTGCCGTCGCTGCAGCGAGAGGAACGCAGGCGCACATGGCTCGCGGTGGTCGTGCGCCTCACGATGATTGTTCTGCTCGGCGCGGCGGCTCTTTGGCTGGTCTGGGAACTCGACAAGAGCCGCCGGGCACAGGAATGCCTCGAATCAGGCCGGCGGAACTGTGCGATCATTCAGGTGCGCTGACCGGACGAGGTCCAGTCGTGCGAGCAGTCGCTCGGCACGCTTGACGTGGGGCAAGTCGATCATCTCGCCATCGATGCCGACGACGCCAAGCCCCGGATTGTCCGCAAACGCCGCCAGGATGGCTCGTGCGCGCGCTATGGTGGCCGCCGATGGCGTGAACGCCTCGTTGATCACAGGCACCTGCGCGGGATGGATCGCCATCTTTGCGACGAAGCCGTCACGCCGGCCGGCCTCGCACTCCGCCCGCAGCCCGGCCTCGTCGCGGAAGTTCGTGTAGACCGAATCATAGGGGTCAAGTCCGGCTGCCGCTGCGCCCAGCAGGGTCATGGCGCGGACAAGGCGGTAAGGATCGGCGTAGCTGCCGTCATCCAGCCGGTTGCGCTCGGCGCCCAGATCAGCGGAGAGGTCCTCACCGCCCCAGGCCAGCGCGGCCAACCGGTGCGAAGCGCCGGCAAAGGTGCCGAGCTGGAAAACGCCGCGGGCAGTCTCGCTGGCGATGGCGATGATCTTGATCGCCCCATCGGCCACGTCGCCCTCGGCCTCGCGCACAGCCATCTTGGCCCCGAGATGCTGCACGCTCATGCCGCCTTCCGCCTTCGGCAGCATGACGGCATGAGGCATGGCCGGGATGATGGCATCGAGGTCTGCGTCGGTTTCGCCCGTGCCGAGACCGTTGACCCGCACAATTAGCCGCGGACCGGGCCGGCCGGCCTGAGCGCGGATGAAGCGGCTGGCGACCGCGCGCGCGGCCGGCTTGGCGGACAGTGCCACGGAGTCTTCCAGATCGATGATCAGGGCGTCAGCGCCGGAGGCCAGAGCCTTTTCCAGCTTCTTCTCGTTGTCGGCAGGCACGAACAGCAGCGAGCGCATTGCCGTCAACCCTTCGCCGGACGCTTGCGCATGAATGCCTGACGGCGGCATTCGGCCACCAGGACGCCGTCCTGCCGATAGGTTCGATGGATGAAGTCGATGATGCCAGCGTCGGGACGCGACGTCGACGCACGCTTGGCGGCAATCTCGGTGGTGCAGTTCACCGTGTCGCCCTCGAACAGAGGCGCAGGGAAACGCACATCCGACATGCCGAGATTGGCGATGGTCGTTCCGACAGTCGTGTCGTTGACCGAGATGCCGATCATCAGGCCGAGGGTGAACAGCGAGTTCATCAGCGGCTTGCCCCACTCGGTTTCGGTTGCGCAGAAATGCGCGTCGATATGCAACGGCTGCGGGTTCAGGGTCATGTTCGAGAACAACATGTTGTCCATCTGCGTGACGGTGCGGGTCAGACGGTGGCGGATCATCGCTCCAACCTCGAAATCCTCGAAGTAAAGCCCTCCGCGCCAGTGGCGTCCATCATCCTCGTTCATGGTCATGCTCGTGCGAGTCCCGGTTCGGCGCAGCGCCTCATGGCGCGGCTTAATACTTCGCTTACCATAAATGCTGCATCGTGAAGACAGCCAAGAAGCGGCGAACCAGCCAGAAACCCGTGTTTTACTCCCAGACCGGCTCCTCGATGTTCCTGTTCAGAACCAGCGGCCCCAGCGAAGCGGCACCAACAAATCCGGTGCAGCAAGGGATTCGCCATGGCGCGGACCGCACGGGCACGAGCTTTGACTATCTGGTGAAGACCGCGCAGCGCGAATCCGCGCTCGACCCCGATGCCAAAGCAAGCACGTCAAGCGCGACGGGCTTGTTCCAGTTCATCGAGCAGACCTGGCTCGGCATGGTGCGCAGCGAAGGGCCGCGCCACGGGCTCGAGGATGCCGCAAGGGCGATCACCGTGACTGCAGACGGTCGGCTGAGCGTGGTCGATCCGCAGGCGCGCGAGAGGATCATGGCGTTGCGGCGCGATCCGCAGGTTGCCGCGACCATGGCCGGCGCCTTCACACAACGTAACCGGGAACAACTGTCCTCCGCACTCGGCCGCGATCCGACAGACGGCGAATTGTACATCGCCCATGTGCTGGGCGCGCGGGGCGCACAGGATCTGATCACGACAGTCCAGAATTCGCCGCAACGCGCTGCTGCGCGCGTTTTTCCTGACGCCGCAGCAGCCAACCGCAGCATTTTCTTCGAGAAATCGGGCAAGGCCAGGAGCGCCGCCGATGTCTACAGCCTGCTGGCCTCACAGCATGGGAACATCGCCATCGCCGCCCGTGAGCCGCCTGCTGCGTCGTCCGCCGAGCGGTCCGGGGTGATGGGCCTGTTTTCGACCGGCGGCTCGCGCAAGCCGGTGTCGGATGCCGTCGCCCGCCTCTGGACTGGCCAGCGAGGGCAGCGCCTGCAACTGGCATCGCTGGAGCCGGCCCAGCGCTTCTTTCCCAATACCGACGGAGTGTCGCAGGCGCCCGAGGCCAAAGCCTCTGAGGTGCCCGGCGGGCTGGTCACCGCGCCGCTGCCGCCGCAGCGCCCCGAGGGGATCGCGCCGGCGCAGCCTGCGGTGCGCAGCCATCGTCCCCTCAATCTCAATGCGTTCCTGCGCCAGGGGCTGACCCCATGATCATCCGCCGCTTCCTGCTCTGGGCCCGGACCGCCTCCGCCGCTGATCGTGCGGTCGCGGTGCGCCTGCTGGTTGACGCCTATCTGCACACCCCGATGTCGCCTGAGGACAAGCGCGACGCCGAGACGGCCATGCTGTCCTTGCTGGATGACCCGTCCGCGCTCGTCCGCTCCGCTCTTGCCGAAGCACTTGCCGGGGAGAAGGCGCCGCGCGCGGTGGTGCTTGGCCTGATGCAGGATCAACCTGACATCGCCGCCCATGTGCTGGCGACGTCGCCGATACTGTGCGAGGCCGACCTGATCGACGCCGCCGCAATCGGCGACGATCAGGTTCAATGCGCCATTGCGCGTCGCAACGACATCGCTGTTCCGCTCGCCGCAGCGCTGGTAGAAGTGGGCGAAGCCGCAGCCGTGGCGGCGCTGCTCGGCAATGACGCGGCGCGCATAGCGCCCTGCACGCTGCAACGGGCCGCAGAGCGCTTTGGCAACGAGCCGCAGGTGCGTGAAGCCTTGCTGGCCCGTCAGGATACGCCCTGCACGATCCGGCACCGGCTGGCGGTCGAGGTCGCAGCGTCGCTGACGCGTTGGCTCGGTGATTGCGGCCTCATGAACAAGGACCGCGCCGAGCGCGTGACCCGGGAGTCGACCGAAAAGGTGGCCGTGCGGCTCGCAGGCGGTGTCCATCCCAGGACGGACGACCTCGAGGCGCTCGTCCTGGACCTGCGTGCCCGAAACCGGCTGACGCCGGGCCTGATCCTGCGCTCGCTGCTGACCGGCGAAACGGCATTGGCCGAGGCGGCGCTGGCGCAGCTCGCCGGCATGCCGATGGCGCGCGCCAGCAACATCATCCATGACCGTCGCGGCGCAGGCGTGGCGGCGCTGTGCCGCAAGGGCGGGATCCCGACGACCCTGATCCCCGCCTTCGTTGCTGCCATCGAGGCCGTTCGGGAAACGGGCGCTGTGCTCACCGGCGCGTCCGAGGCGCGGCGCTCACGCCGGATTGTCGAACGTGTCCTTATTGCCTGCGAAACATCGGATTCAGCCCAGGATGCGGCCCTGCTGGCCTTGCTCAGGCGCTTCGAAGCCGATGCGGCGCGGGAGGAGGCCTTTGAACTCGCCCAGTCCATGGCCGATGATGCGGCCCTGTCGTCGCTGCTGGAAATCGACCCGGAACTGACCTTGCTCGGCGATCACGGTACCACGTCGCAGGACGCGATGCGGCTTGCGGCCTGATCCTGCGGTCTAGGCGCGCGCCTTGAGCGCCTGCTGGATCAGGTCGTAGCTCAGCTTGTCCAGCGCCTTGATCATCATCACGCCGACCGGATGGTCCTCGACATTGACGTTCTCGCGGATGATCACGCGGATGGTCTGGATATGCGCCTCGATCACGCTGTCGGGCACGACCGCCAGAGTGTCCATCAGCTTGCACAGGCTGTCTGCCGCGCGCCCGGCCAGCGGGTAGCCCAAGGTGGCTGCCTGACCACGCATGTCGTGGACCTTGCGGAACAGAAGCGCCTTGCTGCTGGGAGCCTTGCCTTTGAAGTTATCCCAGGCTTCCTCGAGGCTGGCGAACTCTGTCGCCATCCATTCGGGGAAATCCTTCTTCAGGGAGGCGAGGTTCTGCTCCGCCTTGGCGAGCATGGCGTCGACGTCCCTGGCGCCGCCGCCGGTCATGGCGCGCTCGGCAAGATCGCGCACAGGCGCGATGACCGTGTGCGTACCGTGGTCGACCCAGTCGGGCTTATGGGTGGGATCGTTCGGCAGGGGCATCAGGTTCTCTTCGTCTTTTCAATCAGGGGACGTGTCTTGATCACTTCTGCCTCACCGCCCTTGCGCCGTTCCGGTCCGGCATAATTGCTGATAGAGCCGCGACGGCGGTCCGGTCCGAAAAAATTCTTGGTCCGAATGAATGGCCGCGGGAATGCCACGACCGTCAGGATCCGGTCGTAAAGGCCCTTTGATGAGATCGGCTTAACAAGGAATTCATTGACGCCGGCTTCGCGCGCCATGGTTACCCGGCGCTTCTCTGAATGCCCCGTGACCACGATGATCGGAGCGAACGGGTTCACGCTGGTGGTTGGTTGCCTGATCATCCGCGTCACCTCGAGTCCATCGAGAATCGGCATTTCCCAATCGAGGATAACGATATCGGGCGCATGGGTCATGAACGCTTCAAGCCCGGTCGCGCCGTCTTCGGCCTCAAGCACCTCGCGCGCGCCGAATCCATGCAGCAGTGCCTTCAGCACCTTGCGCATGAACTGGCTGTCGTCGATGATCAGAAAGCGCAGCTTGGTACAGTCAACGCGCATCGGCTCTTAGCTCGTCTGACGCAGCAAACGCCGCGAATCCTCGTTCACTCACAATGAATGAGGATAAGCTGTTTCAGTAACCAAACTGTTCACGCAGGATCCGCTCGTCGAGACTGTGGCCGGGATCATGCATCATCAACAGATCGATGTTGTGATCCATGGCGATGTCGACCCGGACAACCTCATCCACCTGGGTATGGTCGGCGACCGCGCTGACGGGCCGCTTGGCGGCTTCCATCACTTCGACCGTGACGCGCGCGCTGTCCGGCAGAAGCGCGCCGCGCCAGCGCCGCGGCCGGAAGGCGGAGATCGGCGTGAGCGCCATCAGCGTCGCATTCAGGGGCAGGATCGGCCCGTTGGCCGAAAGATTGTAGGCGGTCGAGCCCGCTGGAGTGGCCAGAAGCACGCCGTCGGCAATCAGCTCCGCCAGGCGTTCCTTGCCGTCGATGCTGATCCTCAGCTTGGCGGCCTGGTAGGAGCGCCTCAGTAGGTGGACCTCGTTGATGGCGCGGGCCGTCTGGACGACGCCAGCGCTGTCGGTGGCGGCCATCTGGAGCGGATGCACGATGGATATCTCGGCCATGCGCAGCCGCTGCATCAGGCCCTTCTCGCGGAAGTCGTTCATCAGGAAGCCGACAGAGCCGCGGTGCATGCCATAGATCGGCTTGGACGCACCATTGCCCTTCATGAACCTGTGCATGGTCTGCAGCATCAACCCGTCGCCGCCAAGCGCGACGACCACGTCCGCGTCCTCGGGATCGGTGTTTCCGTAAAGCTTGGCCAGACGCCGCAGCGAGGCCTGCGCCTCATCGCTGTCACCGGCCACGAAGGCGATCTTCTCAATGGCGCGCGGGTCGGCGGCGACGCGCAGGGTGGACGGTGCGGCAGGATGCGTCATGGAGACCGTCGATCATCAATCGGAAAGGCCGGGGTTGTGCGCCCCGGCGATGTCTCCATAGCACGATTGGAGGCGCTGCAGTCCAGCGATGGTGCCAGGGCTGGTCAGACCGACGAGGTCCACTGCACGGGGATCAGTTCGAAGCCGTTGCCAGCCTTCGTGATGAAGCCGGTTGCCGGGAACGGGGCATGATAGAAGTGCACCTGCGTCTTCTCCGCGGCCATCATGTCGAGCATGCGGCGGCGCGTGGCGCGGGCGCCATCCGCATCCATGTCGAACACGGCCGACCAGTCCGGATTGCGGACGAACAGCGCCGGGTGATTGGTCGTGTCGGCCATGAACATCAGCTTTCCGGTGCCCGACGCGATCATGAAAACGCAATGGCCGGGCGTGTGCCCGAAGGCTGGGACCGAGACGATCCCGGGGGCGACTTCGGCGCCGGGCTGGAACTGCTTCACGTTCGCGGCGATGGGGGAGAACACGCGGCGGACGCCTGCGAAGGCGCCGCGCATGGCTTCGGGAGCGGCACCCATTCGGGCGTCGTCCATCCAGAACGCCCATTCCGGCGCCGGAACGACAATTTCGGCGTTGGGGAAGGTCAACGTGCCGTCCTTGAGGCGCAGGCCGTTGATGTGGTCACCGTGGAAATGGCTGAAGACCACGCGGGTGACCTGCTCCGGCGTGTAACCCGCGGCGCGGAAATTGCGCATCCAGAGGCCAGAGGTCGGCGCCCCGGAATCGCCATTGCCGGTATCGAGCAAGGTGACCTGCGAGCCGTTCTGCACGACCATCGTCGTGAAGGAGATTTCGACGGCGCTGGTCGACAGGAAGGCGGACGCCATGGCGGCCTGCACGGCCGGCAGTTCAGCATTGCGGATGAACCCTTCCAACGGGCGGCGGAAGAAGCCGTCCTGAATGGCCGTCACGGTCATGTCACCGACCTTGTAGCGATAAAACCCCGGCGCCTGCGCAGGCGCGCCGGCTTGGGCCAGCGCGACATCGGGCAGGCTTGCCCCGGTGGCAGCGATGGCGGTGGCGGCGGCAGCCGTCATGAAGGCCTCCCGGCGTGAAAGGTCGATCATCTGCTTGTCCTCTCGCTTGCTTCCAACCATGTTCTTTGCCTGGAGGGTAGGGCGGCGGCGGGCCAATTCAACGAACAATCGCCGGGAATTGATCACGAAATCGGGAGTAGCGCCGGGACGACCTTGGTGCAGCGTGATTCCAATCTCAGAAAGACGATCCGGAGCTTCAGCGCGCGAACCTTGTGCCTGTCAATGAAGCCTTGAACCGCGTGACGGCAGTCCTCAGAACCGCCCCGGCCTGAAGGGTTCGGGGTTCACGAAAACCTCCTTGCCGGTCACCATTTCGGCGACCATGCGTCCTGTCACGGCGCCCAGCGTCAGGCCATGATGGGCGTGGCCGAACGCGAAGGTGAGGTTCTTGTGCCGGTGCGCCGGGCCGATGATCGGCATCATGTCGGGCGTGCAGGGTCGGCAACCCATCCACGGCTCGGCGTCAAGGCGGCTCTCCAGCGGGAGCAGGCCTTTCGCCAGCGGCTCGGCCCGCGCCAGTTGGACCGGCGTCATGGCCGCGTCGCGCCGCGCGAACTCCGCACCGGTGGTCAGCCGCACGCCCTTGTTCATCGGTGCGAGCACATAGCCAAATTCCGAATCGACCACGACGTGGTTGAGAACGGCATTGCCCACCGGCTTGTAGTGCATGTGATAGCCGCGCTTCACTCCGAGCGGAAAGCGGTAGCCGAGCGCCCTGGTGACAAGGTCAGACCAGGGTCCGAGGCAGAGTACGGCGTCCCGCGCTTCGATGATCGCCCCTTCGAACCCCACCGCCGTCCAGCCGCCTCCGGGCCGTTCGCTCAGGGTGCTCGCGTCACCCTTGATGAAGCGACCGCCCAGTGTCTCGAAGCGGGAGAGATAGGCGCTGGCCAAGCCGTGCGGATCGAGCACCGAGACCGGGTCGGTCCAGTGCAGCGCGCCGACCATATCCTGGCTCAGATGCGGTTCGGCCTGGCGCAGTTCCGCCGGCCCGAGCTTCAGGTGGTTGAGGCCGAACTCGCGGCCCCAGGCGTCAGCCTTGGCGTAGCTCGCATCGCGGTCGCTGGCAGAGCGGAACAGGTCGATGTAACCCACGCGGCGCAGAAGGTGGGTGGCATCGGCCTCGGCTGCGAGGGCGTCGTGTTCGGTGACACAGTGGGCGATCAGCGTTGCGTACAGGCGCGCGACCTCGGCGTGGCGGGCCGGGCGCGAGTTGCGCCAGTAGGCGAAGAGGAAGGGCGCGAGGCCCGGCAGTGCGGCGGGGTGGAAATGCATGTCCACCATGGTGTTTGTGGCATAGCGCATCAGGCTGCGCAGGTCCTGCGGGAAGCCGTAGGGGTAGACCGCCTCGCGCTGGATCAACCCGGCATTGCCGAAGGAGGTTTCCTCGGATATCCCGCGCCGGTCGATCAGGACCGTCGAGCGGCCGGCTTTCTGAAGGTGCAGCGCCACGCAGGTCCCGACAATGCCCGCGCCCAGAACAATGCAGTCAACCTTCATTCCATCGATCCGATCCACAGCTGCCCTTCAACCTTATGGGCTAAAGGCAGCCATTGCAGCAGCCAATCGCGACTGCGGCAACGCGTCATAGCGCTGATCCGCCCTGTGCCGCGCGTGGTTGTGCCGCCCGCATGATCTGCTAGGGCTGTGGGGCTCACGCCTGCGGGCGCCCGGAACCACCACGCCTTGAACCTGTTTCTCGCACCGCTTGCCTTTCTGGGCCGCTACGGCACGCAGGGCTTTGCCCTGTCGATTTTCATGGGGCTGGCGCTACCGCAGTTCGCGGCCGCCGCCCGGCCGCTGCTGCCGGTCACGATCTTCCTGTTTGTCGCGTTGACCTTTGCCCGCGCGGACCTTGCCGCGCTCAAGGCGGCGCTGGCCAGGCCGGGCGCGGTGCTGCTGGCGGTTGGCTGGCTGATCTTGGCCCCTGTGCTGATGGTGCTCAGCATCCTGACGGTGTTTCCGCGCGAGTCGCTCGATCCGGGGCTGGTGCTGGGTCTGGTCATTGTCGCGGCAGCACCGCCGATCATGTCCGGCCCCGCCATGGCGATGATGTTCAACATCGAGCCGACGGTGCTGATCGCCGCCACCATCATCACCACCAGCGCCTCCCCGTTCATCGCGCCGCCGCTGGCCGAGTTACTGCTCGGCGGGCCAGTGCCGCTGGACAGGCCGGTCCTGATGCTCAGGATGCTCGGGCTGATCGGCGGCGCGATCGTGGCCGCGATCCTGTTTCGCGCCGTCGTCGGCTACGAGCGGATCAAGGCGGTCAAGTCCGAACTCGATGGCTTCGGGGTCATCATGTACTTTCTCTTCGCCATTGCCGCCATGGATGGCGTGACCAACGCCTTCGTGACGCAGCCGGGCAAGGTGCTCCTGTTTCTCGGCGTAGCCTTTGCAATTGTCATCGCCGGCTTTCTGCTGGCATGGCTGGTGCTCCGCCCGTTGATGAAGCCGGGGGACTGTTTCCTGATGGGTTACGGCACCGGCCAGCGGAACATGGGCGCCCTGATCGCCGCACTTGGCGCGGCCACGCCGGAAACCACCTTCCTGTTCTTTGCGCTGGCACAATTTCCGATCTATCTGATGCCGCAACTGATCAAGCCGATAGCGAAGCGGTTCGCCGCCAAGCCATAACGTCTTTGCAGGCGCTGTCACGCTGCAAGACAGATTGCCCCATGCCAGCAGCAGTGCTAACCCGCGCAGATGTCAAAGCCGCTCGTCATCGCTCCCTCGATCCTGTCCGCCGATTTTGCCCGTCTTGGCGCAGAGGTCGCGGCCATCGACAGGGCCGGGGCGGACTGGATCCATTGCGATGTGATGGACGGGCATTTCGTGCCAAACATCACCTTCGGGCCTGACATCATCAAGGCCATCCGTCCGCATACGAAGAAAGTCTTCGACGTGCATCTGATGATCGCGCCAGTCGATCCCTTCATCGAAGCTTTCGCGAAGGCCGGAGCCGACATCATCACCATTCATGCCGAGGCCGGGCCGCACGCGGCCCGCGCGCTGCAGGCGATCCGGGCGCTTGGCAAGAAGGCCGGCATCGCGCTCAACCCCGGCACGCCGGAGAGCGCCATCGAGTACTTGGTCGACAGCGTCGATCTGATCCTCTGCATGACGGTCAATCCCGGCTTCGGTGGACAGGCCTTCATTCCGGCGGTCTGCGAGAAAATCCGCCGGATCAGGGCGATGGTCGGGGACAGGCCGATTGACATCGAGATCGATGGCGGGTGCACGCCCGAGACGGCGCCGAAGGTTGTGGCCGCCGGCGCGAATGTGCTGGTGGCAGGCTCTGCGGCGTTCAGGGGCGGTGAGGGCGCTTATGCCGGGAACATCAGCGCGATCCGCAAGGCTGGCAAAGGCGTCCGCGGTGACTGGATTTGAGGTGTGTTCGCTGCGCCCACGGAACATGGTCGGGAATACGGGTTCCATTCCGCTGACGCTGCAGGGCCCCGGCAACGCGAAAATGGCTGGACCGCACCTGTCCGGTGCCTCGGATGGCTTGTCCGCGGAAGGGTCCGCAGGACGCAGTCCAAACCATGTTCTGTGAGCCACGCGAACACTGGAAGAAACACCGCATGGAAGAGCCAACATGATCCCTCGTTACTCCCGCCCCGAGATGGTCGCAATCTGGGAACCGCAGACACGCTTCCGCATCTGGTTCGAGATCGAGGCGCATGCGACCGACCGGCTTGCCGAGCTTGGCGTCGTTCCAAAGGAAGCCGCTGCCGCGATCTGGGCCAGGGCGAAGGATGCGGTGTTCGATGTGGCGCGGATCGACGAGATCGAGCGTGTCACCAAGCATGACGTGATCGCCTTCCTGACCCATCTGGCCGAAATCGTGGGGCCGGAAGCACGCTTCATGCATCAGGGCATGACCTCGTCGGACGTGCTTGACACAACGCTCGCCGTGCAGCTTTCGCGCGCCGCCGACATCCTGATCGCAGATGTCGATGCATTGCTGGTAGCGCTCAAGCGCCGTGCCTTCGAGCACAAGCTGACGCCCATGATCGGGCGCTCCCACGGCATCCATGCCGAGCCAGTGACCTTTGGCCTCAAGCTGGCGCAAGCCCATGCCGAGTTTGCCCGCTGCCGGGCAAGGCTGGTGGTGGCCCGCGCCGAAGTCGCAACCTGTGCAATCTCGGGCGCAGTCGGCACCTTCGCCAACATCGATCCTTCGGTCGAGGAACATGTGGCCGCCAAGATGGGTCTGAGCGTTGAGCCGATCTCGACACAGGTGATCCCGCGCGATCGGCACGCCATGTTCTTCGCCACGCTTGGCGTGGTGGCTTCCTGCGTCGAGCGCCTGGCGACGGAGATCCGTCATCTCCAGCGCACGGAGGTCTACGAGGCCGAGGAATACTTCTCGCCTGGGCAAAAAGGCTCCTCGGCGATGCCGCACAAGCGCAATCCGGTGCTGACTGAGAACCTGACGGGGCTCGCCCGGCTGGTGCGCGCGATGGTGACGCCAGCGCTGGAGAACGTCGCCCTGTGGCATGAGCGGGACATCTCCCACTCATCGGTTGAGCGCATGATCGGCCCGGACGCAACAGTGACGCTGGATTTCGCGTTGGCGCGCCTCACCGGCGTGATCGACAAGCTGCTGGTCTATCCCGCCAACATGCGCAAGAATCTTGATCGACTCGGCGGGCTTCACAATTCGCAACGGGTGCTGCTGGCCCTGACGCAGGCCGGGGCCAGTCGCGAGGAAAGCTACAGCCTCGTGCAGCGCAACGCGATGCGGACCTGGGAGCATGGCGAGGATTTCCTGACCAACCTCAAAGCCGATCCGGATGTGACAGCGCGGCTCACGGGTACGGAACTGGCTGCCATGTTCGACGAGGCCTACCACTTCAAGCATGTCGAAACGATCTTTGCCCGTGTCTTTGGCGCGGTCTGAAGCGCAGTCATGCTGGTTCGCCCTGCGCTCCTTGCCGATCTCGGCGCTGTGACAGCTCTGATCGACCGCGCCGTCCGGATTTCCAACGCGCCAGAGTATACGGGCGCGCAACAGCTCCGGGTGCTGGCGGACTACACCTTTCCCGCGATGAAGCGGCGGCTGGCCGATGCGGACCTGTTCCTGGTGGCGGAACTGCAGGTCTGGGCGAGCCCCGAGCGGGTCGTCAGCGGCGTCCTCGTCGCCAGTCGCGCGCGGCGCGCCAGCGCCGAGGACGTCGCGGTCATCGACGCGCTTTTCGTCGACCCCAATGCGCAGGGCATGGGAGTGGGCGCGGCGCTGCTCGACGCGCTCTATGACCGGGCGCGCAAGCGTGGCATCGAACGCCTGACGGCGGCGGCGTCGCTGACGGCTGTCGGATTTTATGCCCATGTCGGCTTTTCGCGCGTGGCGCGCGGCCTGTCGCATGCCGGTGTTGACACCGTGATGATGGAGCGTGTGGTCAGGTAGGGTTGCCCCGGTGTGGCTCGTTCGATAGTCCAGAAGGGGAACTCACGGTGACAAGCCTCCTTCATGCGCACATCTGACGCCGACATCCTGTTCATTCCGGGCCTTGGCGGCTCAGGGCCCGCACACTGGCAGACGCGCTGGGAGGGTAAACTCAGTACCGCGCGCCGCATTGAACAGGCCAACTGGGACAAGCCGCATCGCGAGGAATGGGCTGCCGCCATCATTGCTGCGGTAAAAGCGTCCACCCGTCCGGTGGTGCTGGTCGCGCACAGCACAGGGGTGAGTTCAGTCGGCCATGCGGCTGCCGCGCTTGAAGGGCTGAACGTGGTGGGCGCATTTCTGGTTTCGCCGGCATCGGAACGCGTCCTGCATTCGATGTCCGCGATCCCGGCGGATTTTGCCAAGCATGTCCGCCACAAGCTGCCATTCCGCTCGGTGCTGGCGTGCAGCACGAGCGATCCATATTGCACTGTCGACGAGGCGCAGGAGCTGGCGGGCGCCTGGGGCTCGGAATTCTCGGATGCGGGCGATGCCGGTCACATTAACGCCAGCTCCGGGCACGGCCCATGGCCCGAAGGGCTGATGCGCTTCGCCGGATTTCTGCGCATGCTCGGCTGATTCTTCGATTCAAGAGGTTGCGGGATTGAGCCCGCCAACGCTCGCAAGGCACTGATCTGTGAGCAGATCAGATTCCGAGAATGCCGCTTGCCAGCCGGATCACCACATGGCCGCAGGCCAGGCTCCAGAAGCCGGCGATAACGGTTGCGATGGCCACGAACGGTATCGGCCGGCCTTCGATCTGGCGGCCCATGATCGTGTTGCGCAGGATGATGAACGGCGCCGAGAACACGATCACCGGCACGCTCGCCACGGCCAGCAGGCCGCCGGTCTCCAGAAGGTGGAAGCTCGCCTTGCGCGCCGTGAACAGTTCGAAGGCGCTGGCGACCAGCCCGGCGAAGGCAAAGCCGATGAGCAACGCCTGGAATGCCTGAATGGCTTCTGGCTCGAGGGTCAATGCAACGCACTCCCGACGGAACACTTAACAATTCGTTATCGCGCATGCTTAAGCGGACGTTAAGTGATCTGTGCTGGTATCCTTAATTCAACGACCGTTTTGCGTTTGACCAGCATGACCCAGACGATGTCCCACGCTGCCGCCCTTCACGCCGCACGATCCGCAACCGCCGCGAATGGGCACGCCGCCGCTGCCGAATTGCGGCGGCTAAAGCATATCGCTGTCGGGCCTGTGCCCCGCATGGACGGCCTTGTCTGGTCCGTCCTGCTGCTGCTGGCGCTGGTCGGCTGCGGGGGGGTGGGCATCGGTCTGTGGTTGACAAACCGTCCGACGCCGCCGGTGCAGATGCTGGAAATGCGCGCCGGGTCCGAAAAGCTCGTCTTTCCGGAGACCTACAAGGGGCCGCGCCCGCCCGACATGGCGCGGGAGGTCGGCATCATCCGTCTGCGCGTCATGTGGCCATCCATGGTTGCTGCCGGGCCGCTTGACAAGGCGGACGTGCACCTCACGGTCGGAGCAGCCGACCCCGCGACTGATCCTGCGGCTCTGTTCGCCACCCTGGCCCGTTTTGTCATGCCGGGCGCCTGGTCCAATCCGGGTGGCCTTGTCTCCCGAAACTTCAAGAAGGGCTCCCGCTTCGACGGAGAAGAGCTGTTCATGGCGCCGCCGGCGGGCGAGGTGTTCTTCGCCCGCTGCTCGTCGGACACGGCTGTCACGAAGGTCGACGAGGGTTGCCGCATGGTGCTGAAACACCGCGGCGTCGACATTGCCGTGCGATTTCCGCGCGAGGCCCTGACTGAGTGGCGCGCGCTTTCAGATGGTGTCCGCACGCTTGTGGATGGCTTCCGTCACGAAGGATGAGGCCATCCGGGGCCGTCAATCCTCGAGATCGACGTCGAGAATTGCCATCGTGAAGTTGAACGAACGGTCGCCGTCCTCATCATCGACATGCAGGATCCCGACATACTCGTCGCCGATGTAGACCTCGGCGGAATCGTTCTTCTTCGGGCGGGCTTTGACGGTGATGGCGTGATTGGCGAAGGTGCGGCGCAGGAAGCGCTCGAGCTTGGCGAGTTCGGTCTTGTCCACGGGGCGGGAATCCTGATGCTTCGTCGTCAAAGGCCAGCGATGCCACTTGTGCCGCCGAAGGGCAAGAGCCAACCGGCACAAGGGCGCAAGGAGCGCTGAACGGGCGCGGGCGGTCAGCCGAACTCGGCGAGAAGCTGGTCCATGGCGCGTGCAGGCTCGGCGCACCCGGCCTCGCCGACAACCTTTGCCGGAACTCCGGCAACGGTGGTGTTGCGCGGCACTGGCGCCAGCACCACCGAGCCGGCGGCGACGCGCGCGCACTCGCCAACCTCGATGTTGCCGAGGATCTTGGCGCCGGCGCCAATCAGCACGCCGGAATGGATTTTCGGGTGCCTGTCGCCGGATTCCTTGCCTGTGCCACCGAGGGTCACATCCTGCAGCATTGAGACATTGTCGCCGATCACGACCGTGGAGCCGACCACGAGACCCGTGGCGTGGTCGAGAAAGATGCCGCGCCCGATGCGCGCAGCTGGATGGATATCGGTCTGGAAGACCTCCGATGAGCGACTTTGCAGATACAGCGCAAGGTCGGTGCGGCCCTTCGTCCAGAGCCAGTGGGCCAGCCGGTGGGTCTGGAGGGCGTGGAAGCCCTTGTAGTAAAGCACCGGCTCGATGAAGCGTGTGCAGGCCGGATCCCGGTCGACAACTGCTGCCACATCGGCCCGAAAGCCCTCGCCGATCGTCGGGTCACTCGCCAGGGCTTCGTCGAAGGTTTGTGCGATCAGGTCTGAAGACAACACGGGATGATCGAGTCGGGCCGCCGCGCGATGAGCGATCGCGGCATCCAATGAGCGCTGGTTGAGGATCGTCGACAGGATAAAGCCGGCCAGTGTCGGCTCGGCGGCGACAATGCGCTGCGCCTCCTCGCAAATGCGGCTCCAAGCTGGATCAACGACCTCGAGCGTGCCCGCCCACCTGTTCCGGTCCATATTGTGAGCTGCGGTCATCGTCGGACTCCATCGGGCCTCCTTCAGATGGAGGCTAGCACAGTGCCGGAGAAGGGGGAATCTGGCAAAGAACAGATCCGTGATGGGACCGGATGCGGGCGTACGGCCTCAGCTTTCCGGGTTTGGCCCGAACAGCCAGCCCCAAACGCCCAGCCCGGCCAGGGCACCGGCCAGTTGGGCGACGATGAAGGCCGGCACAGAGGCCGGCGCGATACCAGCAAAACTGTCAGCGAGGGCCCGCGCAAGTGTGACGGCCGGATTGGCGAAGGAGGTGGAGGAGGTGAACCAGTAGGCTGCGCTGATTGTCAGGCCGACAATCAGCGGCACGGATTGCGGCGCGAAACGCAAGGCCCCCAGAATGGCGCCGATCAGGCTGAAAGTGGCGACGGTCTCGCCGATCAATTGCCCGGCGCCGCCGCGAACCGTGGTGGCAACCTGCATGACGGGAAGATCGAACATGGCATTGGCCAGCAGCGCTCCGGCGCAGCCGCCAGCGACCTGCGCCGCCGCATAGGAGGCGAGCTGGTTCCAGGCGAGTCTCTTGCGAAGCGCCATGACGAGGCTGACAGCCGGGTTGAGATGCGCGCCCGAGATCGGGCCCAGGATCGTGATCAAAACCACCAGAATGGCCCCGGTGGGTATGGTATTGCCCAGCAGCGCAAGGGCTGTGTTTCCGGCCGCCAGCCTCGCGGCCATGATGCCTGAGCCGATGACGGTCGCCACCAGAAGCCCCGTTCCGAGGGCTTCGGCCGCAAGCTGTCTTGGAAAGTCGGGTCCTGCCACTTTAGCCGACCCGGTTGGCATGTGCGTCGATCAGAAGCTCGCCGTCATCCTTGCGGAGTTCGCCGCGCTGGGTGCGCGGCAGGAGGTCCAGCACGGCCTCCAATGGCCGGCAAAGCTTCACGCCGCGCAATGTCACCACGATCGGGCGGTTGATCAGGATGGGATGGGCCAGCATCTCGTCGATCAGCGCCTCGTCCGACAGCGAGCCGTCACCAAGGCCAAGCTCGGCGAAGGGCGTGCCTTTCGCGCGCAGCAGGTTACGCGCGGACCCGGTCATGCGACTGATCAGGTCGACCGGCATGGCCCGGGACGGCGGCGTTTTCCGATACTTGATCACGTGCGGTTCGATCCCGCAATTGCGCATCAGCCCCAGCGTATTGCGCGAGGTCTCGCAGTCCGGGTTGTGATCAATGATGATGTCTGTATCCATCCACTCGCGCCTACGTGCTGTCGATGACAGTTTGGTGACGGCGTGCAATCACGGCATCGTGGCGCTTCGCGGCGTTTCCGGCGCGTTCTGGCACTAGGCGGCGGCATCAGGTTCGCGCTATCAGCGTGGCATGTCTGATGTCGGTTATGTTGCTGCGCTGATCGCGGGGTTGCTCTCGTTCCTGAGCCCCTGCGTCCTGCCGCTGGTTCCGCCCTATCTGTGCTATCTCGCGGGCACGACCATCGAGGAAATGCGCGAGGAGGGACCGGACACAGCCGCCGCGCGCCGGGACGTGATGCTGGCGGCGATGTCCTTCGTGGCCGGATTCAGTACGGTGTTCGTGCTTCTGGGGGCCACGGCCAGCGCGCTCGGCCAGATCCTGCGGGACTACATCTGGATGCTGTCATGGGCGGCCGGGGCGGCCATTATCATCATGGGCCTGCATTTCCTGGGCTTGTTCCGGCTCGCCATGCTCTATCGCGAAAAGCGCATGGATGTCGCGACGCCGCCTGGCCCGGGTGGGGCCTATCTGATGGGCCTGGCCTTCGCCTTCGGCTGGACGCCCTGCATTGGGCCGATCCTGGCCGCGATCCTTGCCGTCGCCGGCTCATCAGACACTGTCTACCGCGGCATGTTCCTACTGGCGGTCTATTCGCTCGGGCTCGGCATTCCCTTCGTCATTGCCGCTTTCGGACTCGAACGCTTCATGACAGCTATGGTCGGGATCAAGCGGCATTTCCGCAAGATCGAACTGGCCATGGGTGGACTGCTGGTTGTGACCGGCGTGGCCTTTCTGACCGGCGGGATGGAGCGGATGGCGTTCTGGCTTCTCGAGACATTCCCGAAACTGGCGACGCTCGGCTGAGGTCCGCCGGACGGGCACGTCCGCCATTGTGGCCTGTTCCAGACCTGGTGATCTGTCCCGACGAAAGGCCGATTGCTCCCTCAAATCGGTCGGTGCATGGCTGCCGTGGTGTGGCCAAAGCCTCACAACGATGGAGGAACCCATGGCGTCGACACAGCGGTTCTCGCTCGTGGTGACGATCATCGTGATTTTTCCGATGATCTGTTTCAGCGTCGCCATCCTGATATTTTTTCCCCAGTATGCGTGATCGGATCGCGATGCGGCTGATGCGGGGGCTCTTCAACGTCTTTTCCCGTGTTGTGGTGGTCCTTTGCTCTGTCGGCGCCATCGCTTTTGCACGGGCGGGAAAGTCCGACGTGGCGATCGGACTTCCTTTTGTCGTCGTCCTGGCCTTTGTTGCTGGACGCTTCTGCGTTCGGAAACTGGATGACCAGATGTGGGCGAGGGACGCGGGTGACCCTCAGGCCACGCGGTCGCTTCGTCGGCTGCATGTCGGCG
Organism: Hyphomicrobiales bacterium; assembly: GCA_026400535.1. Classification (GTDB taxonomy): domain Bacteria; phylum Pseudomonadota; class Alphaproteobacteria; order Rhizobiales; family Beijerinckiaceae; genus Allobosea. Next base: position 13,091 of record JAPLOU010000042.1, on the reverse strand, counting down.
GCCTTTTCCACGATCTCGTGCAGCGCGGCGCGATCATTGCGCCATTTCCTCCCATGTTCGCCGCAATGACTTGAACTTCGCTGCCAAGGCGCTGCGGCATCCTCCCCGCAGCCTCCCGACTGTTGCGCGAAAACAAAACCCGCCCGGATCGCTCCGGACGGGCTGAAGGTGGCCCGGGTCGGTCAGGTCAGGCCCGACCTTTGCGGTCTATCGGCATGATCAATTCTCGATGTAGGTGATCTTGCCGTCAGCGCCCGGCTTCCATGTGTACATCGTGTAGTCCGGACGGGTGATGTCGCCCTTCTTGTCGAAGGAGATCTCGCCGATCACGGTCTTGAACTTGAAGCCGGTCTTCATGAACTCGGCCATCTTCTTCGGATCGAGCGACTTTGCGCCTTCCGCGGCCTGCTTCATGATTTCAACACCGGCATAGGAGTAGAGCGTGTAGGCTTCGGGGTTGAACCGCTTGGCTTCGAACTTCTTGACGACAGCCGCGGCTTCCGGACGCTTGCGTGGGTCAGGCGGGAAGGTCATCAGGGTGCCGACAACGCCGGGGCCGCCGATCGAGGCGAACTCGTCGGAGGTAATGCCGTCGCCGGACATCATCACGGTGTTGAGACCCTGGTCACGCATCTGGCGGACGATCAGGCCGCCTTCGGTGTGCAGGCCGCCCCAATACAGGACGTCAGCGCCAGCTGCCTTGACCTTCGACACGAGCGCCGAAAAGTCCTTCTCGCCGGTATTCACGCCTTCATAGAGGACATCGTTGACGCCGGCAGCACGCATCGCCTTGCGGGTTTCGTCGGCGAGGCCCTGACCATAGGTCGTCTTGTCATGGACGACGGCGATCTTCTTGCCCTTGAGATTCTTGACGATGTAGTCGGCTGCAACCGCGCCCTGCTGGTCGTCGCGGCCGCAGGTGCGGAAGGCGTTCCAGAGGCCGCGCTCAGTAATGCGCGGGTTGGTGGCCGATGGTGTGACCATCAGGATGCCGTTTTCGGCGTAGACTTCCGAGGCCGGCATGGTGACGCCGGAGTTGAAGTGGCCGAGCACCATCTTGATGCCGTCCGCCACGAACTTGTTGGCGACCGAAACACCTTCCTTCGGGTCCGAACGATCGTCGCCGATGGACACCGTGACGCGCTGACCGAGGATACCGCCGGCCGCGTTGATGTCTTCGACGGCCTGTTCGACGCCGTTCTTGAGCTGGGCGCCGAAGGCTGCGTTCGGGCCGGTGATGGGCCCGGCAACGCCGAGCTTGATCTGAGCCTGGGCCACACTCGAAAAAGCGAGGACCGTGCCGAGCGCGATGCCGCTCAACAGGATTTTCTTCATGGGTAGATTCTCCCTTGTTTGAACGCAGACCGATTGGTGAGCAGACTGCCCCGGCGCGTAACGCCACCGTGACAAACATTGTTGCGCGTTTTTTCCGTGATGTCACCCGTCAAGCTTGTGAAATCTGGAACTTTTTTCGCGTTAGCCAGCCTGTCTGCGCGTGGCCGTGCAACGGTCACGCGCTCTGAGCGCCATCGCCGCCGCGTGCTTTCCAACTGAAAGGCCCCGAGCGTTCGTAAAGCCATCGGTACTGCGTCGTCATCTGTGTTGTTCGCGTATAGCGATAGCCGGAGAGCGCGAACGCCAGGATAAACACCGCGTCCACGACGAAGTAATGCAGCGTGAACAGCGTGCCACCGAACAGGGCGAAATGGATGAAGCGGACCACGGCGGCGAGGATGATGATGTAGAGCGGAATCTGCCAGAACGGCCGCCAGGTCAGCGCTATGGCGCGCCCGGTCATCCAGGCGGCCCAGCCGCCCATGATGATCGTGACCAGCATGAACAGCCAGAGCGAGGGTTCTTCGTAGAGGATGCCTTGCATGTTCAATGCCTCCCGCCTTCGAGATAGGCTGCGCGGACCTGCGGATTGGCGAGCAGTTCCTTGCCGCTGCCGCTCATGGTGATGACGCCATTGACCATGACGTAGCCGCGATGGGCGAGCTTGAGCGCGTGAAAGGCGTTCTGCTCGACCAGGAATACCGTCAGCCCCTCCGATCTGTTGAGGTCGCGGATGGTGTCGAAGATCATCTTGACGATCAGAGGGGCAAGTCCGAGCGAGGGCTCGTCCAGCATCAGAAGCCGCGGGCGGCTCATCAACGCCCGCCCGATCGCGAGCATCTGTTGCTCGCCGCCGGAGAGGGTGCCGCCGCGCTGCTGAAGACGTTCCTTCAGGCGAGGGAAGATGGTGCAGATGCGTTCGAGATCCTGATCGAAATGCGCAAAGTTATCGACCGAGGCACCTATCTGCAGGTTCTCGTAGACGGTCATGCGCGGGAAGATGCGCCGGCCTTCGGGCGACTGCGCGAGGCCCATGCGCGCGATCAGATGGGTTTCGGTCCTGGTGATGTCCTGTCCGCCGTAGATCACCTGGCCCTCACGGGCGCGCGGATTGCCGAACACCGTCATCATCAGGGTCGATTTGCCGGCGCCGTTCGCACCGATCAGCGTGACGATCTCGCCGGGGTGCACATCCACATCAACGCCCTTCAGCGCGATGATGTTGCCGTAATAGGCCTTCACGCCACGCACGCTGAGCAGGGGCTCGCGGGTCCTGGTCGCAGCAGCTGAAGCCGGTTCGGTCATGGCGCTCATAGGATGCCCACCTCGGCCTCGACGGCCTCGACCTCTTCGTCCTCGACGCCGAGATAGGCTGCGACGACCCTGGGATCGCTCTGCACCTGCTTCGGCGTGCCGTCGGAGATCTTGGTGCCGTAGTCCAGAACCACAACATGATCGGAGATTTCCATCACGACGCTCATGTCATGCTCGATCAGGAGCAGCGAAACGCCGTCATCGGTCCGGATCGAGCGCAGCAAATTGTTGAGCTCGAGGCTTTCGCGCGGATTGAGGCCGGCCGCCGGCTCGTCGAGGCAGAGCAGCAGCGGCCCGGTGCACATGGCACGCGCGATTTCGAGCCGGCGCTGGTCGCCATAGGCCAGGTCGCCCGCAGGATCATCAGCCCGGTCGATCAGCCGCGTCTTGTCGAGCCAGTACTTTGCCTTCTCGATCGAGGCCTTCGAGGCTGCCTTATAGCCACCGAGGCCGAGCAGTCCGCCAATGGTCCAGCCCGACGATTCCATCAGCACATTGTGCTGCGCCACCAGCAGGTTCTCGAGCACTGTCAGCCCCGAGAACAGGCGGATATTCTGGAATGTGCGCGCCACCTTCGCCCGCGCCGCGATCCGGAAATCGGGCATGCGTTCCAGCAAGAAGCTGCTGCCGTCGTCATGGGTCAGCGTCATCATGCCTTCGGTCGGCTTGTAAAAGCCGGTGACGCAGTTGAACACCGTGGTCTTGCCGGCGCCGTTTGGACCGATCAGGGCCGTGATCTCGCCCTTGCGGGCCTCGAAGGACAGGTCATTGACGGCGACGAGACCGCCGAAGCGCATGGTGACATGCTCAACCTTAAGGAGCGGACCGCTGTGCATCAGCCGTGACCCTCCTTGACCAGCGAGCCCGAGACGGACTTGCTCTCCTTGAGGAAGGCTGTCGGCTCCCGGGTCGAGATCAGACCGCGCGGCTTCCAGATCATGATCACCACCATGGCGAGGCCGAAGATCAGCATGCGGTACTTGGTCGGGTCGAAGTCAGCGCCAAAGATGGGCTTGAGCAGGTCCATCTCGCGCATCAGTTCTGGGCCGCCGATCATCGCGACCGCGGCAATGGCAACGCCCCAGAGCGAGCCCATGCCACCCAGGACCACGATGGCCAGCACAACGGCCGATTCCATGAAGGTGAAGCTTTCGGGGCTGATGAAGCCCTGACGAGCGGAGAAGAAGGCCCCCGCGACCCCGCCAAAGCCGGCGCCGATGGCGAAGGCTGTCAGCTTGGTGCTGGTGGTGTTGATGCCGAGCGAGCGGCAGGCGATCTCATCCTCGCGCAGGGCCTCCCAGGCCCGGCCGACCGGCATGCGCCGCAGCCTGATGGTGACGAAGGCGGTCAGCAGCGCCAGCATCAGGATGACGTAATACAGGAAGATCGTGCGATAGAGCGGCGAGAACTCAAGCCCGAAGACCGCCGCAAAGCCGCTATCGCTGGCGTTGAAAGGAATGCCGAAGAAGGAGGGCCTGGGGATGGTCGATATGCCGGCATAGCCGCCGGAGAAATCGACCCAGTTGATCAGAACGAGGCGAATGATTTCACCGAAGGCCAGCGTCACGATGGCGAGATAGTCGCCGCGCAGCCTGAGCACTGGAAAGCCCAGCAGAACGCCCCAGAAAGCAGCCAGCAGTCCCGCGACCGGCAGGCAGATCCAGAAGGCCCAGACGCCGAGGGCAGGGTAGGTGGCCGGTATGACCTTAGTGGCGAAGAGCGCGTAGGAATAGGCGCCGACCGCATAGAAGGCGACATAGCCGAGGTCCAGCAGGCCGGCGAGGCCGACCACGATGTTCAGGCCCCAGCCCAGCATCACGTAGATCAGGATCTGCACGCCGAAATTGTCGATCCACTTGATCGAGCCCTGCCAGCCGGACCCGAAAATCGCGACGATGGGAAAGACAAACAGAAAGCCGATCGCCAGTGGCGCGAGGATCGGCAGCAGCCTTGCCATCGCAGGCACCAGCGCGGTCGGCATCGAGACCAGAGGGCCGCCGCCGGCGGAGCGGCGCTGCTTGTTGAGCGAGACCAGCAGCCGGCCGATAAAGACGATCAGGACGGCCCAGGCCACGGCGTCCCAGCGCTGGTCGAGGATGAGCCGGTTGTTGAGGTCCTGGCGGGTGCCCCAGGCGACGATCGGAATGCAAAGGCCGAAGGTGACCAAGGCGGCGAAGGCGGCCTCCTTCAGCGCCGGAGCGAGCCCCTGTTCGACGATGGCGGTCTGCTCGGAGGCGCGGTTGTTCGCTTTCGCCATCAGACCTTCTCCACCTCGGGCCGGCCCAGAATGCCGGACGGCAGGAAAATCAGCACGATGGCAAGGATCGAGAACGCTGCGACGTCCTTGTAGTCGATCGAGAAGTAAGCCGACCAGAAGGTCTCAATGAGCCCGATGATCAGCCCGCCGAGCACGGCGCCGGGCAATGAGCCGATGCCGCCTAGAACAGCAGCGGTGAAGGCCTTTACGCCGGGAACAAACCCGTCATGGAAGCTGATGACGCCATACTGCAGCAGGTACATCACGCCAGCGACGGCGGCGAGCGCAGCGCCGATGACAAAGGTCGCCGAAATGGTGCGATCGACGTCGATGCCGAGCAAAGCGGCCATCTTGCGGTCCTGCTCGCAGGCGCGCTGGGCACGGCCGAGCGAGGTTTTCTGCACCAGATACCAGAAGACCAGCAGCAGGATGGCGGTGACGCCCATGATGATGATCTGCTTGTAGGCCAGCTTAACCGGGTAGACGCCGTTGGCGAAGAAGACGAGCCCGCCTTCGATGATCGGGGGCAGCGACTTGTTGCGCGGGCCCTGGATGACCTGAACGAGGTTCATCAGGAAAATCGACATGCCGATGGCCGAGATCAGCGGCGCGAGGCGGAACGAGCCGCGCAGCGGCCGGTAGGCGACGCGCTCGATGGTCCAGTTCCAAAGCGCAGTGACGGCCATGCCGAGGACAAGGACCAGCAGGAGGGCCACCACGACCATGCCCACCCCGAGGGCCGACGAAATCAGCATGAAGAAGATCAGTGCGACGAAGCAGGACAGCATGAATACGTCGCCATGGGCGAAATTCACCATCCCGATGATGCCGAACACCATCGTGTAACCGATGGCGATGAGGCCGTAGATCGACCCCAGGGTCAGCCCGTTGATGAGCTGCTGGAGAAAGATTTCCATGTCTGACGCCTGTCCCTCTTGCTGCGTGGATCCGGCTGCTTCTGAGCAAGGCAGTGAACCTTGCCGGCTACCGTGGAGCCCGCAGCTCATTGCTAGCAACCGCTTGCATGGCCGACAATGGCATTTCGCATGGCGGTCGCGAAAAAGAACAGTCCTGATGCGGGAATGATCGAGCGGGTGAACAGGCCGCTGCCCGTCGCGGGCGGCTGCATGGGCGCATGGGCCAGCGATGCGACAAACGTTATTCGAATAACGTGAGCGGTCTGTTGGCTCTGAGAGTTTGGCGGAAACCGGCATCAGCCACCGCACCATCATGGCCCTGAATCCGGCTGCCTCATCGACGGCGGCTTAGTCCCGCTGAGCGACGGCGAGCCCCCGCTTCAACCGAAGGCCGGCGATTCCTCCCTGGTTCCACCGATGGAGGTGCATCATGCCCGTACCAAAGCCGCCGACGCGAGGTTGATCGCCACCGATGTCGTCGAGAAGGGAAAGCCGCTCGCATCGCCCGCGAATGGACGTCACTGACTGTGGGGTGGGAAGATCACGCCCCTCAATCCTTCAGTTGAAACCCATGCGCCAGGGGATCGCGGTCATCGATGAAGATCGTGTTGTAGCCGGTCATGCGCGCCCAGCCTTCGATGGAGGGGATGATGGCGTCGTAGGGTCCGACCTTCGCCGCCGCCTCCACCCGCCCGCGGAACAGCGTGCCGATGATGCTTTCGTGGATGAAAACATCCTCGACCCTGAGCCTGCCCTGCGCGACCCATTGCGCCATGCGCGCCGATGTACCGGTGCCGCAGGGGCTGCGGTCGATGGCCTTATCGCCGTAGAACACCGCATTGCGGGCGTGCGCTTCGGGATGTTGCGGCTTGCCGGTCCACTGCACGTGGCTGAGCCCGTTGATGGCCGGGTTTTCCGGGTGCACGAAGGTGTATCTGGCGCAAAATGCCTCGCGCACCTTCGGGCTCCAGCGCAGAAGGTCTGAGGGCGTCACATCGCCGATGTCGCTGAAGGCGGCCTGCGCATCAATGATGGCGTAGAAATTGCCGCCATAGGCGACGTCGGCAGTGATCTCGCCAAGGCCTTCGACATGGGCGGTGAGGCCGCTGGCATGCAGGTAGGACGCGACATTGGTTATGCGCACCGAGTCTACGTAAGGCCCGTTCTGGAGGTAAGTGGCGGTGACGAGGCCGGCGGGTGTGTCGATCTTCAGGACGCCGGGCGTCCTCGGCGTTACCAGCCCGCGTTCCAGCGCCATGGTGACTGTGCCGATCGTGCCGTGGCCGCACATCGGCAGGCATCCGCTCGTCTCGATGAACAGGAAGGCGATGTCCGCGTCCGCCCGCGTCGGCGGATAAAGGATCGCGCCCGACATCATGTCATGGCCACGCGGCTCGAACATGAGGCCGGTGCGAACCCAGTCGTATTCCGAGAGGAAATGCGCCCGCTTCTCGACCATGTTTGCGCCCTGAAGGTTCGGGCCGCCGCCGGCCACGAGACGCACCGGGTTTCCGCAAGTATGGCCATCGACGCAGAAGAAGGTATGGGTTGTCATGGGCTTGTGCGTGTCCGCTTGAAAACTGAATCAGATTCCTTGTGCGCTGATTCAACGCACAAGGCGAGACGCTTAGGCAACCTTGCCGTCCGGTGACGTCCTCGATCCTCATCCTGAGCCTGTCGAAGGATGAACGCCAGAGGTCCGCAAGCGTGACCCCATCCTTCGACAGGCTCGGGATGAGGGTCGGCAGTCTCGGCAAGAGGATTGCCGGTGGCATGGCCGGATTGCTTCGCTGCCATCATCACTGCCTGGCTAGAACCGTTGCGCGACGAAGGGCGCTACATCAATCTCGCTGCTCCGCTGCGCGATCATGTCCGCGACCAGCGCCGCTGTCACCTGGCTTTGCGTCATCCCGAGATGGCCGTGGCCGAAGGCATAGATGATCCGGCTTGAGGCGCGCGATGGTCCGATCACGGGCAGCGAGTCGGGCAGCGACGGACGAAACCCCATCCAGAGCTCGCCGCTCTCGAACCCGGGAAGGCCGGCGATGAAGCGGTTGGCGCTCTCGTAGAGCGCACGGGTGCGCTTGTGGTTGGGTGTAGCCTGTACCCCGCCGAACTCGACAGCGCCGCCGATGCGAAGGCCGGAATCAAGCGCGGTTGCGACGAAGCCGTGATCCTTGAATGCGACCGGGCGGGAGATCAGGTCGGTCACGCCCCCGAAGCTGACATTGTAGCCCCGCTCGGTATCGAGCGGGACGATGTCGCCAAGCCCCGCCGCCAGCTGCTTCGACCAGATGCCGGTGGCCAGAACAATGGCGTCGGCTTCGAGAACACCGTCATCGGTCAGAAGGGCCGGCTTACCATCGGCGGAAAGGGCACGGACTTGCGCCCGCTTCGAGACGGCCCCGCGCGCAAGAGCTGCGTCGAACAGGGCGGTAGTCAGCCAGAGCGGGTCGGCGATATGGGCGGCGTCGGCATGGAAGATCGCGCCGGCAAAGACATCGCGAAGAGCCGGCTCCATCTGGCGCGCTTCTTCCGCCGTAATCAGGTCGACGCTGATGCCCTCCTGCTGCTGGCGGCGGATGTCCGCCCGTGCGCTGTCGACACTTGCTGCCGTGTCGAGCATGTAAAGTCCGCCCCGGCGATGGATATGTTTGTCCAGTCCCAGTGCCGTGGCGCGCGCCAGCCAGAGCGGTAGGGCCCGCATCTGCAGACTGACGAGCGCCCGCGTCGAAGCCTCTACGGCCGATGGGCGCGAGGCCCAGACAAAGCGCGCAAGCCAGGGCAGAAAGGCCAACAGATGGGCAGGGCGGATCGCGAGTGGTCCGAGCGGGTCCAGCAACATGCGCGGCGCCTGCAACACCATCTTGGGGCTGGCGAGCGGCATGATGTCGCCGTGCGCAATCCATCCGGCATTGCCGGCAGAAGGCGCGCCGCTGGCGCGCCGGGCGCTGCCATCAGGGTCGATCAGGGTGACTGTATGGCCTTCGTCAAGCAGAGCGTGCGCGCAGGCGGTGCCAATGATTCCGGCGCCGGCAATCAGGATATGCATGTGAGAAGTTCCGGTCCTGCCGGGAGAATAGGGCGCCGCAGCCGGCTGGCCATCTGCGAATTTGACATACGGTACTTGTGTCAAAAGCCGCGCAGCCCGGTGTTGCGGATCAGGCGGCGATCAGGCCGTCTGCCGAAATCGTCACCTGTTCCGCAAGGCCTTTCTGCAACTCGCGATCGAGTTTGAGGGCGATTGGCGTGCGCCATCCCATCTCGTGCGCCACGATCAGCCCCAGCAGCAGGATCGCGTCGGGTTCGTGCAGGATGATGGCGGCGGGTGCCAGACCATTCCGCACCAGTTCAAGCAGCACAGCTGAAGCGGATGACGAGCCGATCGTGCCGGGCAGGGCCAGGATCTTGCCGGTGATGTTCCGGCCGCGATCAGGGTGTCGCGCATCGATGATGTCGCCCGTGAAGGGATCGACGCCGCCCCAGAAACTGATGGGCGCACTGAGCACGAGCGCCGCACCGCTTGCGGCAGGTCCTGCGATCAGGATTTCGGTCTTTAATGGTGTCATGGCCTCAGCGCCGCATTGGTGATGACGGGACGGCCTGCGATCGCGCTTTCGATGCAATCGGACAGCGAGCCATAGACCACGTCGTAGCCAGTGTTGCCCGGCGCATAATGCGCGAACTTGCCCGAGTTGGTCATCAGGACGCCATTGATGTCCGGCAGGATCGGGGTCACCACCACGCAGGTGTCGGCCACCACGATGACATTGAGTTTTTCCAATGCCTTGCGAAGCCCGGTTCGATCAGCCTCACGCACGACGTGGCGGCCGGTGCAGGCATAGATCGGAACCCTGGCAGGGCGAGAGGCGAGGAGGCTGCCGACTGATTCAAGCTCCTCAAGCGACAGATGAGGGCTTCCGATGGCCACCGCGTCGATGCTGGCGGCGCCATGAATCGTCGACAGTCCGGCCTGCGCAGCGTGCACCATCGCCGGCGTCACCGTGATGCGTGTGGCCAGCCTGCCTCCGGTGGCGGTCACGACATCGGGCGCCTCCGGCGTGACGCCCGCGATGTGGAACAGGCCAACACCGCCGGAAGACGCTGCTGCGGCACCAAAGGCCTTCAACTTGTCCTCGCTCACCGGCCCGGTGACGCCGCTGACGATGCCGATGCTGGTGCCGATTTCCCGACCATAAAGCGTGCCGAGCACCGGCCAGATCCAGTCACTGCCAAAGAGGGCGGCTGGCAGGCCGCTTACATCGACGATCACCGTGGCGAGACGGTTTTCTGCACGGTGCAGGCCGCAATCGGGCGCGCGGCCGGTGATGGCGCAGGCGATGTCCAGATAGTCGCCATATCGGTTTGTGCGCGCACCGAGAACCGAGTTGCAGAAGGCCACCGCGTTGCTCTCACCCCACGCGACGTCGCTGCCCAGCGCCGGCCGATGACCGGCCTGATAGGGCGCGCACGTCCAGCTTTTCTCGCAGCCCATGGCTTCATAGGCCAGCATCAGCCGCTTGGCCATGTCGCGCCTCGCGCCGCTGAGGTGGCTCTTCGAACAGCCCATTAGGTCAAGCGCGCCGACATTGAGCGTGGCGCGGATGGCGACTTTTGCGCCAAGCCGGACCAGTTCCTCCGCGAACAGCGTTCCTGCGTCGCCATGGTATAGCGCGCCGTCGATATGGGCCGACTGCACGCAGATCAGGCGCGGCGCGCCCAGCAGGCGGGCGCTCTCGGCAACGATGCGCATCGCCATGGCTGCGCCATCCGCGCCGGCGGCGGTGGCGCTTTCGTGTCGTGTCAAGCTGGTCATCGGCGGAGTGTATGGTTGAGCATGGCGCTGAAGGCCTCGATTGCGCTGGGCAGTGAACGGTGCGCCGCCAGTGCGGCATCGATGAAGTGGTCGGCGCAGCCGAGATAACTGACGGGATCGAACAGCTTGGCGAGTTCATCGGGGGCGAGAAGGGCGGTCACGGACGGGTCGGCCATCAGCACGTCGCGCAGATGCTGATGGCCAGCCATAGCGCGTTTGCACGCCGCTTCGACCAGATGGTGCGCTTCCAGCCGACCGATCGCGCCGCCAAGCGCCATCATTACGGCTTCGGCCATGATCAGACCGTTGGTTGCGTCAAGATTGTGATGCATGCGCCGTGCATCGATCTGAAGTCCTTCCGCCAGCGCGCCTGCAGCCTTGAGTGCGCCGCCGGTCAGACGCAGCAAGTCGGGCAAGCTGCGCCATTCGGCGTGAGCCGACCCGGCGGCGCGCTCATGCTCGTGCATCTGCGCCGACAGGATGGTTCCGACAAGGCCGGGGGACGCAGTGCCCGCGCCGATCATGACAGCTGCAAGCACCGGGTTGCGCTTGTGCGGCATGGTGGTGGAGCCGCCACGGCCCGGGGCCTCTGCTTCGAAGGCCTCCTGCACGTCGGTCTGCATCATCAGCACCACATCACGGCCGATCTTGCCGAGGGTGCCGCAGAGCAGGCCGCAAAAGGCCGCAAGTTCGCCGACGCGGTCGCGGGCCGTGTGCCAGGGCAGGGCCGGCAGGGTCAGCCCCAGTTCATAGGCGAGACGGGCGCTGACCTCGGCGCCCTTGTCGCCGAGGGCGCCGAGCGTGCCGGCCGCACCGCCGAACTGCAGTGCCAGAACGCGCGGACCCAGTTCGCCGAGCCGGCCGTGGTGGCGTGTCACCGCATCGAGCCAGCCGGCCGCCTTGAGGCCAAAGGTCGTCGGCAGGGCGTGCTGCATCACCGTGCGGGCCACCATCGGCGTCCGGCGATGTCCGGACGCCAGCGCGGCAAGCGCCATGCCGAGCCGGTTAAGGCCCTCGTCGAGCAATGCCAGAACATCGCGCGCCTGCAGGACAAGCGCCGTGTCCATCACGTCCTGCGTGGTCGCACCCCAATGCACGAAGGGCTGGCCAGCGGCTTCGGTGCGGCTGGTCAACAGCTTTACCAGTGGAATGACGGGCGTACCCGTGCGGCCGGTGCCCTCGGCGACAGCATCCGCAATCGCCTCAAGATCACTGCCGTGCAACGTGTCGATCGCGAGTGTGATAGCATGCGCGGCCGCGACCGGGATGACGCCGGCCGCGGCTTCGGCCCGAGCCATCGCCCCCTCGAAGGTCAGCATGGCGCGCACATAGCCTGCGTCGCCCAGCACGGCGTCGAAGCGCTCGTCGTGCATCAACCGATCGAACAGGCGGGCCGGATGCATGGGCGACATTGCGAAAAAGCCTTCTGGCCCCTTGCGCGGGCCCGTGTTTTGTCTTCGATAGCGTTGCGCGCTCGTATGTCGCAAGTTGAATCGCCAAAACGGGAGGACATGCCATGGCCATGAAGATGCAAGGTGAGGTGCTGCTGCCCGCCGGCCGCGACGTGGTCTGGGCCAAGCTCAATGATCCCGAGGTGCTGAAGGCCTGCATTCCCGGCTGCGATGAGTTGACGAAGGATGATGACACGCATTTCTCTGCAGTCGCCAGGATCAAGCTCGGGCCGGTGAAGGCGACGTTCAAAGGCAAGGTGGCGCTATCCGAACTTGATCCTCCGAACGGCTACACGATCAGCGGCGAAGGCGAGGGCGGCATCGCCGGTTTCGCGAAGGGTGGCGCAAAGGTGGCGCTCAGCGATGCTGACGGTGGTGGGACGAAGCTACGCTATGACGTGGACGCACAGGTCGGCGGCAAGATTATGCAGCTGGGGTCGCGGCTGATCGATTCTGTTGCGAAGAAGTATGCCGACGAGTTCTTTGCCAAGTTCGCAGAAGCCGTCTCAGCCTGAGGTTCAGTTGCGGCCGAAGAGCGCCGTGGTCTTTTCCTTGGGGTTGTTCTCATGGGTGCCCTTGGCAGAGTTTGGCGGGACGCATGTCAGGGTCAAGGAAAAGTCCGGGCCACTGCTCGCTGCGCTGGCCTGGACGGAACTTGATGTCACGACCAGCGGCTCGCCAAGAAGGCTGATGCCGGTGATCTTCCCGCCGCTGATCGTCGCGACCATGTCCGTCCTGGCGCCAAACGATCCGGCCCAGTAACCGTCCCAAGGTGCGGCGTTTGCGGCCGGAACCGCCGCGGGCTTGGCGGTCGCAGCGCCGGACGAAGGACCGCCCGGCTTCTGCTGGGCGTTTGCCGACTAGTACTACAGTTGCATATTATGACGTATCCGGTAGTGGGCGATCGCTGCCGCGGCCTGATGTCTTCGTCGCCAGAGCGACCATCTCATGTCGAAGTCGAACGAGACGGAGGCTTTCGTCAGTTTCGCCATGATCCGCTT
>JAPLOU010000032.1 GCA_026400535.1 Hyphomicrobiales bacterium | reverse complement strand
TGCGTCGAGGTGACGACACCGAAGGTGCCGAGGATTTCGGGCCGCGTGGTGAACATGGCAGTCAGCTTTCCTTGGGATCGAGCGCATCCCTCAGCCCGTCGCCGAGGATGTTGAAGCCGATGACGACGAGACAGATGGCGATGCCGGGCGAAATCGACATCCAGGGCGCCTGCTCCATGAAGTTCTTGGCGGTGTTCAGCATCGAACCCCAGGAGGCCTGCGGGGGCTGTTGGCCCAGCCCGAGGAAGGACAGCGAGGCTTCCAGAATGATCGCCTGCGCCATGAACAGCGAGCACTGCACGAGGATCGGCGGCAAGGTGTTCGGCGCCAGATGGGCGATGAGGATGCGGGCATCCTTGACGCCGACGGCGCGCGCGCCCTCGATATAGTCCTCGGCCTTGACAGATATGGCTTGCCCGCGCGCGAGGCGGATGAAGATCGGCACCGCCGAGAGCCCGATCGCGATCATCGCATTGGTCAGGGAGGGCCCGAGAATGGCGGCGAAGGCGATCGCGAGGATCAGGAAAGGGCACGCCAGCAGGGCATCGGTGACGCGGCTGACGACCATGTCGAACCAGCCGCCATACCAGCCGGACGCCAGCCCGAGCGGAACGCCGATCGCCACCGCGATCAGCACCGAGACCACGCCGGCCATAAGGGACGCCTGCGCACCGTAAAGCAGCCGGGAGAGGATATCGCGGCCGATTTCGTCCGTGCCCAGCCAGTAGATCGCCGAAGGTGGCTTGCGGATCAGCAGGAAGTTGGTCTTGTTGGGATCAAAGGGCGCAATCAGCGGGGCCAGAATGGCCATGAGCACGAACACGGTGACGATCGAGCCGCCAATCCAGGCCGAGCGGCTGCGCTTGAGCTTGCCCCAGCTTCGGCTTTCGGGCGGCGGCAGCAGGTCAGCCGCAGGGGTTGTTGCGATGGTCGTCATCAGCGCCCCCTGAGCCGTGGATTGACGAGAATATACAGCATGTCGGCGACAAGGTTCATGCCGATGAAGCCAATGGCGGTGCAAAGGACAACGCCCTGCACGACACCGTAGTCGCGGTTGAACACGGCGTCCACGATCAGCTTGCCGAAGCCGGGAATGGTAAAGACCTGTTCGGTCAGCACGGCGCCGGCCAGCAACTCGCCGAACAGGATGGTCGAGAGGGTGATCACCGGAATGAGGGCGTTGCGCAGCGCATGCTTGTTGATCACGACATTCTCGGACAGCCCCTTGGCGCGCGCGGTGCGAACGTAATCGGACCTGAGCACCTCCAGCATGGCGGAGCGGGTGTGGCGCATGATGAAGGCCGCAAGCCCCGTGCCCAGCACGATGGCCGGCATGGCCAGGGTCTCCAGGGCGCCGAGCGGATCGGAGAAGAAAGGCACGTAGCCGGAGGCAGGCAGCCAGCGCAGTTCGACGGCAAAGACCAAGATCATCACGATCCCGAGCCAGAAGTTCGGGATCGACAGACCTGACAGGGCCACCGCGCTGGCGGTGTAGTCGACCATGGTGCCCTTGCGGATGGCAGCGATGATGCCGGCCGGCAAGCCGATGGCCAGCGCCACGATCATCGCGGCCGTCGCAAGCTGGATGGTGACGGGAAGCTTTTGCAGGATCAGCCCCAGCACCGGTTCGCCGGTCCGGAGCGAACGACCGAATTCCCCCTGCAGGACCTGCCCGAGCCAGGCGAAGTACTGCACGATGATCGGGTCGTTCATCCGGTAGATTTCGCGCAGGCGCGCGATGATCTCCGGATCACGCTCCTCGCCCGCGATGACGAGGAATGGATCGCCCGGCAGGGCGTGCTGGAGGGCAAAGACGAACAGCGACACGATGAACAGTGTCGGGATCGCCACCAGCACGCGGTTGAGGATCAGCTTCAGCATGAAAGCGCCGGACGACCAGCCATGGCCATCACTGCCGCCTGAGCCCGGCCAGCCGGATCATGCCGTCGGGATGAAGCTGGAAGCCGGAGATCCGAGCCGACGTGCCATAGTACCAGGGCTGGTTGTAGAGATACAGGACGGGTATCTCGTCATTGGCGATGGTCTGCGCCGCATCGTAGAGCTTCTTGCGCTCTTCAAGCGCGTAGGCACCGCGCGCGGCATTCAACAAACGGTCGACTTCAGGGTTGCTGTACTTGCCGTCATTCTGCCCGCCGCTCGTGGTCCAGAACGGATGGACGTTGCCGTCCGGATCGATGCGGCCCGACCAGCCGACGCGGCTGATCTGGAAGCGGCCCTGCTGCTGGTCGCGAAGCTGGGTGGCGAACTCCATCGAGCGCAGCGACAGGTCGAAGCCTGCTTCCTGCACCATGGCCTGGATCATTTGCCCAAGCTGGGCGTCGACCGGGTTGTTGGTGATCATCATTTCAAGCTTGAGCGGCGTTGTGACGCCCGCTTCGCGCAGGAGGGCGCGGGCCTTGGCGACATCGCGCGGCGTCACCGGCATGTCCTTCCGGAAGTAGGGGCTCGACGGCGGGAACGCCTGCATCGTCGGGGTGTGGGTTCCCTCGAAGACAACCTGGTTCAGCACCGCCCGGTCAATCGCCCAGGAGAAGGCTTGCCGGACCCGCTTGTCCTTGCCGAAAGGCGTGTTTGCCGCGTCGCCATTATTGTGGTTCAGCGTCGCACCCTGATAGCCAAGGCCCGGCGTGAACACGACGCGGAGGTTGCGGTCGGCCTGCGCCGATTTCACGTCCGTCGCGGCAAGCCGTTCAATCATGTCAAGTTCGCCCGAACGCAGGTTGGCGAGACGGACCGTGGTGTCGGGGATCGAGCGGTAGATCACGCGGTCGAAGCTGTAGTTCGCCGCTTCCCAGTGATCGGCAAACTTGTCGAGCACGATCCGGTCGTTCTGGACACGCTCGACGAAGCGATAGGGCCCGGTGCAGACCGGACGCGCGCCAACATCGCCGGCGAACGTCGCCGGAGACAGCATCATGCCCGCGCGGTCGGCCAGCTGGCTCAGCAAGGTCGCATCGCGCTGCTTGAGCTTGATGGCGATGGTGAGCGGATCGACGACCTCGACGCTGTCGACCGTCGCCAGTTCGGAGCGGCGCAACGATTCAGGCAGCGTGCGGGCGCGATCAAGATTGGCCTTGGCCGAGGCGGCATCAAAAGCCGTGCCGTCATGGTATTTCACCCCGGCCCTGAGCTTGATCGTGGCGGTCAGCCCGTCCGCGGAAAAACTCCACTCCGTGGCGAGGCGCGGGATCAATTGCAGATCGGCGCTGGCGTCGAACAGCTTGTCGCACAGGCCCTTGAAGACAATGCGGCCGACGAAGGTGCGCGCCCGGTGCGGATCAAGCATGTCGGGGTCTTCCTGCAGGCCGATGCGCAACACCGACTGCTGGGCCTGCGAAGGCGTGAGCGCGGCGCTGCCGACCAGCAGGGCAAGCGTGGTGGCTGCCCCGAGCGCCACCCTGGAAAGGCCGGATATGGTCATGATCGTCTCCTCTGCGGTTGAAACTCTAAGCCGACTTGTCTGCACTGGCTTGTGCAAAAAGCGCAATGCGTTGCTGGCGCACGGCGCTGGCGTCGAAGGCGGGAAGCACGTCACGGGCCGAAAGCTCGGCGGCACGATGGCAGGCCACGCTCTGGGCAGGCCCGACCGCGGCAAGGACCGGCTTTTCCGCCTGGCAGATGGCGATCGCATGGGGGCAGCGGGTATGGAAACGACAACCCGACGGCGGATTGCTGGGCGACGGCGGATCGCCTTCCAGCAGCGGCGTGTCGCGCCGCATGGTCGGGTCCTGCGCCGGGATCGCCAGCATCAGGGCGCGGGTATAGGGATGGGCGGGGCTCTCGAACAGGGTCTCGACAGCCGCCAGTTCAACGATCTCGCCGAGATACATCACAGCGACCCGGTCGGCGGTGTGCCGGACAACGCCGAGATCATGCGAGACCAGGAGCACGGTCAGGTCGAGGTCCTCCTTGAGGTCCTCCAGAAGGTTGATGATCTGCGCGCGGATCGAGACATCGAGCGCCGAGACCGGCTCGTCGCCCAGCAGAAGCTTCGGTCGCGACGCGAGGGCCCGGGCGATCCCGATGCGCTGGCGCTGTCCGCCGGAAAACTCATGCGGATAGCGCCGCGCATGTTCCGGCAACAGCCCGACGAGCCGCAGCATGCGGTCGATGTCCACCTGCACGGCGGCGCCTTTCGCAAGCTCATGGGTCCGGATCGGCTCTCCGATCAGTTCACCCACCGTCATGCGCGGGTTGAGCGAGGAGAACGGGTCCTGAAACACGATCTGCATGTCGCGTCTGAGCCGCCGCAGCGACTCGGGCGATGCGGCGGTCACATCCGTTCCGTCAAACATCACCTGGCCGGCATTGGGCTCGATCAGCCTCAGCAGCAACCGGGCCAGCGTTGACTTGCCGCAGCCGGATTCGCCAACGATCGCGAAGGTTTCGCCGCGCCGGATTTTCAGCGAAACCCCGTCAACGGCCCTGACCAGGGGCTCGCGTCTGAACAGGCTGCGCTGGCCGCCGAAATGCTTGGTCACATCGCGGGCGCTCAGGATCACGTCGCTCATGCCGCGCTCCCGACGATGGTCTCGATCGGCGCCTTGAAGCAGGCCACTGCATGCCCCGAGCCGATGTCTGTGAGGGCTGGAACCTCATTGCGGCAGCGCGCATCGGCAAAGGGGCATCGGGTCGAGAACCGGCAACCCTTGGGCCATTGCCGTGGGGGCGGCACAGCGCCGGGAATGGACGTCAGCCGCGACTGGCGTTGGCCAAGCGAGGGCAGCGAGCCCATCAGGCCGATCGTGTACGGATGTTGGGGGTCTTGGAAGATCTGTGCGACCGGTCCTTGCTCCACGATGCGGCCTGCATACATCACCGCCACATGGTCGGCGACTTCGGCGACCACGCCAAGATCATGCGTCACCAGCACCATCGCCGTACCGGTGTTGCGCTGCAGATCGCGAACCAGCCTCAGGATCTGCGCCTGGATCGTGACGTCGAGCGCGGTGGTTGGCTCGTCCGCTATCAGAAGGCGCGGGCTGTTGGCCAGCGCCATGGCAATCATCACGCGCTGGCGCATGCCACCTGACATTTGGTGCGGATAGGCCGCCAGCCGTGATTCGGGCGCCGGCATGCGGACCTGCTGCAGCACCGCGATCGCCAGTTGCTCCGCGTCGGCGCTGCTGACATTGCGGTGGCGCAGGATCACTTCCGTGAGCTGGTCGCCGATGGTGAAGGCCGGATTCAGCGACGTCATCGGCTCCTGGAAGATCATGGTCATCCGGTTGCCACGCAGGTCTGCGAGCGCCTCGGGATCAAGCGTCAGCAGATCGGCGCCTTCGAACAGGATGCGCCCGGAGGTGATCCGCGCAGGGGGGCGGGCCAGCAAACCCATCAGGGACAGCGAAACGATCGACTTGCCGCAGCCAGACTCGCCGACAAGGCACAGCGTCTGGCCGGCCTTCACCGAAAACGAGACACGGTCGACCAGCTGGAAGCCCTCGGGCAGGCCCGCGAAGGTGATCGAGAGCTCTTCGGCGCGCAGGACCTCACGCGCCTCAGTCTCAGAAGAGGGATCATGTGACATTGGGATCAAACTGTGGAGCCATGGCGGCGCAAGTCAAGCCGCGCGAGGTGCTTGGCAAAGACCGTGCCATGCATGCGGCGCAGCGTCGGCGCCGCCGCTCGAGAGCCGGTCAGCCGGTCAGCCCGAGCACATCGTCCATGCCGTAGAGGCCAGGCTTGCGGCCACGGGCCCAGAGCGCGGCGCGGATGGCCCCGCGCGCGAACAGGCCGCGATCCTCGGCGCGGTGGCTGATCTCGATCCGCTCGCCCTGTCCGGCGAAGATCACGCTGTGTTCGCCGATCACCGAACCGCCGCGCAAGGTGGCGAAGCCGATCGTTCCGGGGGCGCGCGCGCCCGTGACGCCGTCGCGCACGGCGACCTTCTTGTCCTTGAGCGAAACCTTGCGTCCTTCGGCCGCGGCCTGGCCGAGGAGCAGCGCCGTGCCTGAGGGCGCGTCGATCTTCATGCGGTGGTGCATTTCAAGCACCTCGATATCCCAGTCGTCCCCAAGCGCGGCTGCCGCCTTGCGGACAAGGCCGGCGAGCAGATTGACGCCGAGACTCATGTTGCCGGACTTGACGATGGTCGCGTGGCGGGCTGCCGCTTCAAGCCGGTGGATATGCTTCTCCTCGAACCCGGTCGTGCCGATGACGTGCACGATCCTCGCTTGCGCCGCAAAGGCGGCCATGGCGCAGGACACGTCAGGGATCGTGAAATCCAGCACACCATGGGCCTCGACGATGGCCGCCAGCGGATCGGCGCTGATCGCAACACCATTGGGCTTGATGTCCGCGACGCTGCCGGCGTCCTGGCCGATCAGGGGCGAGCCTGCGCGCTCGAGCGCGGCATGCAGGACGACGCCTTGCACATCGGCAATGGCCTTCACCAGCGTCTTTCCCATGCGCCCGCCCGCGCCTGCGACGACAAGCCTCATCGGCTCCAGTGCGGTGGGCGTGGACATGATGGTGCTCCGCTCTCGTGGTTCAGCTTGCCTGCTCGCGTGCAATGTGCCGCAAAGGTTAAACCTGTCGCGAGCACCTGACGCTCAACTCTTGGCCGGTTCCCGCAGCGGATAGATCAGGTGCTGCTCGATGCCCTTCGGAAAATGCGGGTCGTCAACGCCGAAATGATCCGGATAGACCCCTTTGGGCATATAGTAGGTGCCGAAGATCATGTCGATCACCGGGAAGGTGGGGGCGAAGTTCATTTCGCCACCGCGCGCTACATCGGTGTGATGCCAGCGATGGAAGACGGGGCTGGCCAGGACGCCGCGGAATGGACCGAAATCCCAGTCCACATCGGCATGCACGAGGCCTGACATGAAGATCTGGAACGGCACCAGCATGATCAGCACGTCCGGCGCGATGCCGCACAGCAGCAGCACGGCGTCCGCGAGCACACTGTGGAAGATGATGTTGATCGGGTGGAACCGGAAGGCCGACAGCCAGTCGAGGTGCTCGGAGGAATGGTGGATGGCGTGATAGCGCCACAAGCTGGCATTGTGAAATATCCGGTGTGACCAGTACATGATCACGTCCGACAACAGCAGGTAGGCGACAACCTGTGCCCAGAATGGCCACTGCGCAAACACGCCATGCCCGCCTGCCAGCCAGCTTTCCGCATCGCCCGTGCCGATTACGCCGGTGATGGCGGCTGCCCCGATGATGAGAAAAACGATCTTCACATAAGAGCTCAGGCCCGGCAGCAGGAAGGCGTAGAGAAGATCGGTGGTGAGCTCGGGCTTCTTCCACCACGGACCGCGCGAATGCCGGCTGCGGGTAAAGAAGCCAAGCACCGTGAACAGGGCCGCGGCCCCGAGAAACAGCGGCAGTTGCTTGATGATGCCCTGACCGAGTGTGGTCGTCATGTCGAGTGCGGCATTCAGCATGGTCTGGCCCTTGTCAGGAATTCGGCGCGGCAAGCTGCGCCAGGGCAGCCTTGACCTTGAGGTCGATCAGGAGTTTGCCCAGCTCGGCGCTCGCGCGGTCGGGCTGCCCGCTGGCGCCGTCGGCTTCGAGCGTCAGGGTACCGAGCCGCTGTGGCTTCACGCCCGCGCCATGGGCGAACATCAGTTCGGCGGTGTCCTGCATCCCGGCATGATCGCCGATGCTGGCCGGGGTCTCGCCCCGCGCGACCAGCAGCGCCCGCTGCGCCGCGTCCCCCTTGCTGTAATAGTCGCCAAGCGCGATGACACGGGTTCCCGATTGAGCCCATTCGCGGGTCAGTCGCGCGGCCACCTCGGCCTGGGTTTTCTGGCTCTGGCCATGGTCGGCGATGAAGACGATGCGCCGGAAGCCCGCGCTTTTCAGGCTCCGCGCCACGCCGTCCAGCATGCCGGCGAAGACCTCTTCCGTCACGCCGATCGTGCCCGGATAGATCATGTTGCCGCTGGCGGGCGCGTATGCGCCTTGCGGGACCAGCGAAATGACGGGCGCCACCAGCATGCGACCATGGGCTTCGGCAATCAGCCGCGATGTCAGCCCCACGATATGCTGGTGCTTGTCGAGGATCATGTGCGGACCGCTCTGCTCGATCCCGCCCGAAGGCACCAGAACGGTGTCGTAGCCGTGCTGGATGGCTGTCCTGACCTCGACCCAGGTCATTTCGGCCATCGCGGTCGTGGTCGGCAGCGGCGCAGTCAGCGGGCGCGACAGCCCACTGAGGATCGCTGAACTTGCGACCACCATGACGGCGGCAAACTTCATGGTGCGGGACAGCCGCAGGACGGACATGGCAGGGCCCAGATGAAACAGACCCCCTCAGCCTGCCGCAGCGCGGTTAAGAAAGTGTAGGAAACCGCGGCTTTACAGGCACGTCGCCAGCGCCTGCCCTCACCATTCGGCGGCGTCGAAGGCGCCGATGTCAGGCCCCGCCATGTCGGCGAAATCGGTGCTGAGGAACCCGGATGGCGCGACGCGCCCTCGATGCGCCTGCGCTCCGTCCGGGAACCCGCCCGGCGCGCCGCGGACGACAGCAGACCGAGGCTCGACGCCTGCAGCCGGTCGGTCTCGCCCAATGCGCCGGCAACCGAGATCACGTCGCCCGATGTCAGCAGCTGCGCCGCAGCGGCAGGCAGCACGACCAGCACCGGCTGCCGCACCGCGTCGCCTGGCTCGCTATGCCCCGCAATGGCGACGACGGCGAGGCGAACTGCATCTCCTCAGCAAGCGTCCTGATCACGTCCGCAGGCGTTTCGCTGACGGTCACCCTGATCATGGCGGTCAGTACCCTGCCGCGGGAAAATGAGGCGAAGGCAAACAGGCCCTGGCCGGTGAACCCCGCAGTCGGCATGAAGATCACTGTCTGGGGCGCGTGGCCCGTCTGAAGCAGGCCATTCTGCACTGCACCGGTTCCGTGGAAGCTGGGTCGCTGGCCATCCGGTCCGACGCCTGACCCCGACCGTGCCGTCGCTGACGGATGAGGCGAGGAACGCGGGGCCAACGATGGAGTTGGTCGGGATGAAGCAGACCTGGCCGGCAGCGGCGTCGCACGCGACCGCGCTGCCTGCGCGATGGCATCAATGCGGGTGATCGTCAGTGGATCGCCGTCTGCGTCCTTGTCCTTGGCCGGCGGAGCCGCCGCTGTGGTGACGATCGGTAAGGTGCGCGTGGTACGCAGGCTGTCGACGCCAAGCCGCAGCGCTGGATTTTCCGTCAGGCCAATGCATCCAATACGAACGGTTGGTCGCGTGACGTGGCGGGAACAGGCGCGTTGACCTCTGCAATGCGCAAGCCCGTCTTCGTTTCGAAGAGCTGCAGGTCGCGGGGCGAGACCTCGATACTGAGCACGTCATTGTATGTGTAGGGATGTCGGCCGTCCACGTGGATCACAATCGGGCTGCCGGCGACTTCAGCGTGGATGTGCTGTCCGACGCCCAGTTCCTCGGCAAAATCAAAAGTGGCCTTCAGCGTACCTTGCCCGGTGACATGGCCTTGTGGCCGGATGTTCAGGGCTTCGGCGCGAAGCCCCAGGGTGACGGGGCCGGGCTTCAGCGCCGGATAGCGCGCAGTCTCAACGCCGAGCCGCTGGCCATCGGCGAGTGTCAGTGAATGGCCATCGGAGCTGATGGTCGCTGGCAGCAGATTAAGGCCGGGCGCGCCGATGAAGGCTGCGACGAAAACGCTTGCCGGACGGTCATAGACATCCTTCGGCGCCCCGATCTGCTCGATCACCCCTTTGTTCATGACGACAAGCCTGTCTGCCAGCGTCATTGCCTCGACCTGATCATGTGTGACAAAAACCGAGGTGGCTTTCAGACGCTGGTGCAGTTTGCGGATTTCGATCCGCATCTGCACGCGGAGCTTGGCGTCGAGGTTCGACAGAGGCTCATCGAACAGGAACACTTTCGGCTCCTTGATCATGGCACGCGCCATGGCGACACGCTGGCGCTGGCCGCCTGACAGTTGACCCGGCTTGCGATCAAGAAACGCATCGAGTCCAACCGTCCTGGCGACGGTCTGAACCCGCACAAGCCGCTCGGCCTTGGGCACGCCCGCGACCTTGAGCCCGTAGCCGATGTTCTCGGCCACGCTCATGTGCGGATAGAGCGCATAGTTCTGGAAGACCATGGCGCAGCCGCGCTCACGTGGCTCCTTGTCATTTACAACATCGCCGGCGATGCAGATCGTCCCGCCAGAGATTTCCTCCAGTCCGGCGATCATCCTGAGAAGGGTGGATTTCCCGCAGCCTGAGGGGCCAAGGATCACGACGAACTCGCCGTCGTTGATGGTGAAGTCAACGCCATGGACGACCTGCGTCTTGCCATAGAACTTGGTCACGTTGCGGATATCGATGCGGGCCATCGCCGTCGCTCCTACTTGTCGGTTGACACAAGGCCGCGCACGAACCAGCGCTGCATGAAGATCACCACCAGCAGGGGCGGGGTCATCACCATGAGCGTCCCCGCCATGGCGATGTGCCAGCGCGGCGGCTCGCCGAACAGGGGGCCGGGCACGATGCGCTGGAGCTGCATGACAGCGGTGCCATAGTTGGCGATGTCGGTGACGATCAGCAGCGGCCAGAGATACTGGTTCCATGCGTAGACGAACATGATCGTGCCGAGCGCCGCCATGTTCGTCTTGGACAGTGGCAAGAGCACATCCCAGAAAAAGCGCAGTGGGCCCGCGCCATCCATCTTGGCGGCTTCGGCGAGTTCGTCCGGCACGGTGAGATAGAACTGGCGATAGAGAAAGGTGCCGGTGGCAGTGGCGATCAGCGGCAGGATCAGCCCGGTGTAGCTGTTCAGCATCGACCACTCCGGCAGGGCGAGGCGGATGCCAGCGACCGTGTTCACCAGGCTGGTCAGGCCCACAAGGTCGAGAAGCTCCTGATAGGGACGCAGGACATTGGCAGCGACCGCATAGGTCGGCACGATGCGCACTTCCAGCGGCAACATCAGCGTGACGAAGATCATCCAGAAGAACAGACTGCGGAAACGGTAGTTGAAATAGACGATCGAATAGGCCGAAATCGCCGCGATCGCGATTTTGCCGGCGGTGACGCCGATGGCAACGATGAAGGAGTTGAGCATTTTCGGGCCAAAGCCTGACTGGTTCCACGCAAGCGTGTAGTTCTCGATCATCTGGTTGCCGGGCCAGAGCGTCATCGGCACGGTGTTGACGGTCCGGAAGTCATGCGTGGACGCAACGAAGACGATCCAGAGCGGCACCAGCAGCATGATCAACCCGGTCAGCAGGATCAGGTGCGTCAGGATGTTCAGGATGGGGGTCCGTTCAACCATGGCAACCTCAGCTGTAGTGAACGCGGCGTTCGACGAACCTGAACTGGATGAAGGTCAGGCTGATCACCAGCAGCATCAGGACAAGCGATTGGGCTGCGGCGAGCGAGTAGTCCTTGCCCTTGAAGCCGTCGGAATAGATCTTGTAGACCATCAGGTCAGTCGCACGCGCCGGCCCGCCTGCAGTGGTGATGTCGACGATGCCGAACGAGTTCACGAAACTGTCGGTCAGATTGATCACGACCAGAAAGAAGAAGGTCGGCGCAAGCAGCGGAAACTGGATGTCGGCGATGCGGCGCAGCACGCCCGAGCCATCCATGGCGGCGGCTTCCGTCAATGTGCGCGGAATGGATTGCAGTCCGGCAAGGAAGAAGATGAAGTTGTAGGCCACCATCGACCAGGCATTGGCCAGCGTGATCAGGATGACCGCATCAACGCCATTGCGCGCCGGGTTCCAGATGCCGGGATACCACTGGTTGAGAGCGGAGACGAAGCCGGCATCTGGCGCGAAGATGAAGCGGAAGGCGAGGCCGACTGCAGGTGCGGCCACGGCATAGGGCCAGAAGTACATGAAGCGATACGCCTGATAGCCCGGCAGGCGGCGGTCGACAAAGACGGCGAGCACGAGCGCGATGCCCATCGCCAGCACCGTCGAGGACAGGGCGAAAATGACTGAAATGCGCACCGAGTTCCAGTAGAGCGGATCCTCGAACACCGTCTTGAAGTTCTGCCAGCCGACCCACTGGTTCTCGCCGCCGAATGGAGGCTCCAGCGTGAACGACCAGTAGAGCGCCTCGCCTGCCGGCCAGTAGAAGAAGGTGAACACGAGGATGAGCTGGGGCGCGATCAGCAGTCCGGCAAGCCAGGTGTTGGAGAAGGTGACGCGCTTTCCGGTCATGTCGTGGTCCCGGCGGCATGAGGTGCCGCGTCCGAGAAAGCCAGGACAGCCGGGCGCGGGGGCGCCCGGCTGCAGGAGGAAATCGCCTGATCAGGGCAGGGTGCGGCCGCGGAAGGTCTGCTCGAAGCGACGCAGGATCTGGTTTGAGCGCGCGACCGCATCGTTAAGGCCGACTTCAACCGTCTTCTGACCATTCATGATGGCTTCGAGTTCCGAACGCACCTCGGAGCGGATCGAGGTGAAGTTGCCAAGACGGATCCCGCTGGTGTTCTTGGTCGGCGGGGTGAAGGTCAGGGACTGCATGGACACTTCGCGGCCCTTGAACTTCGGCTGGGCGTAGAAGCCTTCGTCGCGCATCTGGTTGAAGGCCGGAACCGTGATCGGGATGTAACCGGTCACGTTCGGCATCCACTTCACTTCAGCGGGGGTCAGCACGAAGTCGAGGAAGGCAGCAGCGGCCTCGTATTCCTCCTTCGACTTGTTCGCCATCACCCAGAGCGAGGCGCCGCCGACCAGCGAGTTGTGGCGGGTGAAACCTTCGTAGACCGGGATCATCGCCACTGCCCAGTCGAGGCCGGGGCGGCCTGTGTCGCCAACGACGCCGTGGTTGGCAATCGACGACAGCATCGAGGCGCAGGTGCCGTCCGCGAAGGCCTGAACGATGGTCTTCCCGGTCTGGGCGGTCTGCACGCGGGCGAGGCCCTCGTCCTGCCACTTCTTCAGGTTGGCCACATGGCGCGGGAAGATGCCCTGGTTGATCACCAGTTCCGCGTTCAGACCCTCATAGCCATTGCCCATGGTGGCAATCGGCTGGTTGTGGATGGCGGACAGTTGTTCCATCGACTGCCAGGTATCGAAGTCGAAGGCATAAGCGCAGGAATGACCTGCGGCCTTGAGCGCGCGCATGTCGCGCTCAAACTGCTCCCAGGTGGCCGGCGGCTCGGTGCGGCCAATCTTGGCCCACTCGGCGCGATTCCAGTACATCACCGCACTGGAGGAGTTGTAGGGGAAGGACCACATCTCGCCCTTCGATGTGGCGTAGTAGGAACGGATGCCCGGGAAGTAATCGTTCCAGTCGATTTTCATCTTGAAGTCCTTGGCGAACTGGACTGCATTGTAGGTTGCCTGGGACAGCATGAAATTGACCGTTCCGGCATCGTAGATCTGGACGATGGTGGGATGCTGGCGGGCCCGGAAGGCGGCGATGGTGTTCTGTTCGGCACGGTCGTAACCACCTTGGCCAACGCAAACCGCCTCGAATTTCGTCTGGGACTCGTTGAAGCGCTTGCAATGCTCCGCCATGACCTCGCCGAGTTGACCCGTGAGGCCATACCAATACTCGAACTTGACCCGTGGTGTTTGTGCCTGCGCGGCACCGATGGTGGCAGCCAGCGCAAGGGCTGCAATGCTGAGACGGTTTCTTGCCATGGGATGACCCTCATTGGCCGAGCGCGTGTGCCCGGCGACGTGCTTCCCTAGAACCCCGACATGACGGGCACATTGAGGATTTGTGGCAGTTCGGCTTCAGCCGGATGAAAGAAGCGCAACAGACACGGCGTCAGCCACCGCTGACGACGCGTCCGGCATTGCTCATGTAAGCCAATCTGCCGCCACAGATCGTGCCGACAATCCGCGGCGGAAGCGGCGATCGTTCTTCGATCAGCACGAGATCCGCCCGCAGCCCCGGTTCAATGCGGCCCCGGTCGTTCAGGCCGAGGGCATGGGCTGGGCCGCTTGAAACCAGTCCCCACGCTTCGGCGAGCGGCAGGATGCCTAGCGCCGACAGCCGGAAAGGCGCCAACGGGAGTGCCGGATAGTAGTAATCCGAAGCGAGTACGGTGCAAAGGCGCCGGGCGGCCATCGCTGCTGCCGATGGACACCCCGTGTGGGACCCGCCGCGGATCACGTTTGGCGCACCGAAGACGATCGGATCGCCGGCATCGGCAGCGGCCTCCGTCGTTTCCACATTGATCGGAAACTCGGCGATCACGCAGCCGTGTTCACGATACCAGCCACGCATCTGCGGCGTCATGTCATCATGGGACAGCATGGGCAGTCCGGCCCGGCGCGCAGCGGCGGCCAGCCGCGCGATCGATGCCGGCACCTCGTCGGCTCTGGCATGCACGCGCTCGATCAGGGCGTGGAATTGCGCTTCGCTCAAGCCCGACCGCGTGATCATGCCCGCCATCTTGTCGGGGCGGTGACGCTGTTTGATTGTCCCGGCCATATGGTCGTTGAAGGCCATGCAATCGATGCGTCCCTCCTCGATCCAGTCGAGGATGACCTGCTCGGCGTCGAGATTGTAGGTTTCGTGGCGCAGATGATAGCGCGTGTCAGCCAGCATATGCGGCCTGAGAGCGGCGATTGCTTCGAGGATCGACAACGCCGCCTCCGCTCCGCGCGTCCCGCCCTCCCAGGACCACGTGACGGAATGGTAGGCCGTGGTGATACCATTTGAGATGAATTGCCGGTCTGCCTCCAGCAGCGCAATCAGGGGATCAATGGCCACGGCGGGACGCGGATGGAGCAGCCGCTCGAAGCCGTCGCCATGGATATCGATAATGCCGGGAAGGACATGAAGCCCCTGTGCATCGATGGTCAGCGCATCTGCCGTGGCCCCGAGGCTGTCGGTGATCAGGCCATCGGCGATCGCCACATCCGTGCTGGCAAAAGCTCCTCCGGTCAGAACATGCCCGCGCACGATCCTGATCGGGCGCATCGGCCGTCCCTCCAGAACGCGGCCTGCAGTGAGATTGCCAGCTTCGATGGTCATGAGATCAGTCCGTCCGGTTGCGTGAACAGCTCCATGAACCGGCCGGGTGACATCGACATGACATGCAGATGTCATCAGTGCGTCATGCCGCGATGTTGTCACGTCGATCACAGTTTCGATCCTTGTCAGCTTCAGGAGCCGCTCCATGAACCGCCGTGACCTCATCGCCACCGCCGCCATCTTGACGGCCGCCGCTGCGGCTCCGGCCTTGGGCCAGACCCGCCAGCGCCTGCGTTTTGCCGTCACCGATGTGGATGGCTCTGAGAACCTTCAGCGCGAGTTCGGGCCGTTCAAGGCCGCGTTCGAGAAGGTGATGCCCAATGTCGAGATGGCGCTGTTCCCGGTGTCGGGCCGCACCTCGGCCGTCGAAGCGATGAACGCCAATCAGGTCGATCTCGTGCTGACCGGGCCGGCTGAATATGTTGTCTTCAAGGCCCGGATGCCGGCTGTCCAGCCTGTCGTGATCTGGCAGCGTCCGGATTACTTCTCGCAGGTCGTCGTGCTGGCGGAGGGTCCGATCAAGCAACTCGCCGACCTCAAGGGCAAGAAGATCTCGTTCGGCGAGATCGGCTCGACCTCCCAGCATCTCGGTCCGGCGCAGATCCTGGCCGATGCCGGCCTCGCCTATGGGCGCGACTTCGAGGCGCTGTTCCTGCGCCGCAACGTGGCCGTCGAGGCGCTTCGCCGTGGGGACCTTGCCGCAATCGGCATGAACCTCACCCATATCCAGCAGATCCGCCGCGCCGTGCCGGATGTGAAGCTCGGCGTCATCGGTCGTGGGCGCGACCTGCCGGATGATCTGATCATCGCTGCGCCAAGTGTATCCGCCGACATGGTCGGCCAGGTGCGCAAGGCCTTCATCGACCATGCCGGCCCGCTCCTGCAGGCGGTGCTCCAGGTCGAGGCCAATGCCCGCTGGAACGGCGGCACATTCCTGCCGAACGTTGCGGACCGTGACTATGACGTGATCCGCCAGATGTACCGCGCTGTCGGCATCAACGAGTTCACGCGCTTTATCGGCCAGTGAGCGTCACAGCGCTTGAGAAGATCGCTCCGGATGGAGCAGTCACGCCCACCGGAACCGGTGCTGCGGTCGTATCGGTACGGGGCCTGAGCAAGCAGTTCGGCGCCGGACCGATGGTCATGGCGGGGCTCGATCTCGACATTCAGCACGGTTCCAAGGTCGCGATCATCGGGGCAAACGGGACGGGTAAATCGACCCTGATCCGCATGTTGGTGCGGCTCGTCGAACCGGGTGGTGGTGACATCCGCCTGCTTGGTGAGGATATTCGGAGACTTGGCGCCCCTGGCCTGAAGCGCCTGCGCTCGCGCGTGGGCTTTGTGTTTCAGCGGCACAACCTGGTCACCCGGCTAAGCGCCCTGACCAATGTCGTCCATGGCGTCCAGAGCCGGATGAGCGGGCCGCGCAGCTGGACGCAACTGCTCGCCCCGCGTGAGGTTCGCGCCGAGGCGATGCATTGTCTTGAGCGGGTTGGGCTTGCAGACAAGGCGATGGCGCGCGTCGACACGCTGTCGGGCGGGCAGTCCCAGCGCGTCGCGGTCGCCCGCATGCTGATGCAGCGGCCCGAACTCGTCATCGCCGACGAACCCGACGCCAGCCTCGATCCGAAATCCGGGGAAGAGGTCATGGCCACGCTCGCCGCACTCGCCAGCGAACAGAATGCGACGCTGATCTTCGTGTCGCACCGCATGGAGCATGCGATCCGCTTCTCTGAACGGATCGTTGGTCTTGGTGGCGGACGCGTGGCACTCGACCAACCGTCGCACATGGTCTCGGAGGCTGAGTTGATGCGGTTCTTCCACCATGATTGACGTGATCAAGCCGAAGGTGAGCCATCTGCCGCCGCGCATCGAGCGGATGAACCCGATCAGCTTCACCCTGACCTTTGGCGTCGCGGCCTTTGTCATCTGGTCACTGACAACGGCCGGACCATCCGTCGAGCAACTGGCGCGCGGACTGCCCAATATCGGCAATATCCTCTCCCGCATGTTTCCGCCTGATCTTGAACGCATCGACAGGATCCTGTGGTCGTTGTTCCAGACCTTTCAGATGGCGATTGCCGGCTGTGCGATCGGGCTCATCCTCTCGGTGCCGCTGGGCATTCTGGCGGCTGAAGGCCTGTCGCCGCATCCCGCCATCCGGACGGCGGCCCGGTCGCTGATTGCCGTGTTCCGCACGGTGCCGGATTTGGTCTGGGCGCTGATATTTGTGATTGCTGTCGGCCTCGGCTCGCCAGCAGGGGTGCTGGCCATTGCCATCGACGTCATGGGTTTTGCCGCCCGCTTCTTCGCTGAAGCCATGGAGGAAACTGACAAGGGTCCGCGTGAGGCCCTGTCAGCGCTTGGCGCCAACAAACTTGGCATGATCATGTCCGCGGTTCTGCCCGCGGCCTTGCCCTCGATGATCGCCACATCGCTGTACTGCCTGGAGAAGGCCACCCGCGCCTCCGTTGTGCTGGGGCTTGTGGGCGCCGGCGGAATTGGCGTCGAACTCAAGGTGGCCTTCGATCTGTTTGCCTACCAGACCGCCGCGACCATTATCCTGGTGATCCTGATGCTTGTGATTGCGGTCGAGCAGACCGGCGGCTGGCTAAGGCGAAAGATCATCTGAGAAAGCCCAAGAATCTCAGAAGGCCCAAAACAAACAGGTCCTTTGTCGGCGCTCTCAGTCACGCCAAACTCGTCTCCGAATTCGCCGCAGACCCATGTCGGTCAGGTCGCGCAGGCGTGACGCAATCCGCTCAGCGCGGCGCCGTGCTCGTTGAGCGCGTCAATGAATTTCCGCGACGACAGCGGATGGTGGTCATCACATCATCACCGAGTCATGTGCGACAGATTCTGAAAATAGCCTGAGGAAGGCGGTCATGGCAGGCTGGTGATGTTCAACGTCACCCGTTCCGTGGGGAAGGCCAACCATGAGCAAGAACAAGATTAAACCCACCCTCACATCCGTGAAAGACCTTTTGGTCGGCTACCCCGACCAACTGCGCGAAGTGGTTCGTGCGGTGATGCAGGAGATGCTTGAGGCGGAGATGACCGATGCGATATGGCCGCCTGGATCGCCAAATGGGCCAACCGCTACCCGCGCCTCATCGCCTGGGCTGAGGAGAACAACGAGGAGACTCTCACGTCCTACCGACGGCCCCGGCAGCACCACAGACATCTCAAAAGCACGAACATGCTTGAGCGGCTCAACAAGGAGTTCCCCGGGAAGATTGATCGCGATGGGACGTGGCAGAGAGCCATCATCTTTCCGTAAACAGCCGCTGAATCACGTCGTTCTGAAGCCCTAATTGGCAAATCGACGAAATCTTCTGCAACTTGGCAGGGGGCAGGTGCGCTGGCACTGCCAAGGTGGCTCGGTATGAGCCGTCAGGCGTAGCGGCGGCGGATCAGCAGGCTCGAGGCGACGGTCAGGATCAGAGTCACCGTCATCAGGATGAAGGAGACGGCGCCGCCGAACGGCCAGTTGTTCTGCTGAGCGAAGGTGGAGAAGACCAGCGGCCCCATGGTCTGGAACTTCGGCCCGCCCAGCAGCACAGGTGTCGCATAGGCGTTCATCGCCAGGATGAAAGTGAGGATCACGCCGGCGAGTATGCCGGGCAGCGCCAGGGGGAACAGCACCCGCAGCGCCATCGTCATGGGTGGCGCGCCGAGAGAGAAGGCGGCTTCCTCGACGTTGCGGTCAATGCCCTCGATAACGCTCTGCAGGGTTAGTACCATGAAGGGCATGTTGACCGCGATGATGCCGATGACCACCGCCATCTCAGTGTACATGATCTCGATGGGCACGGAGATCACGCCCATGCCCATCAGGCTCGAATTCACGAAACCCTTTGATCCGAAGGCAACCATCCAGCCTGCCGCACGCACCGCATTGCCGACAAACAGCGGCAGCACGATGACCATGACCAGGAGGTTCTTGTGTCGGGATTGGGTCCGCGCCAGCACATAGGCCAGCGGAAAGCCGAAGATGAGGCAGAAGATCGTGCAGGCGACCGCGACGCGGACTGTCCGCCACAGCACCTGCAGGTAAAACGGGTCAGTGAAGAATTTGACGTAGTTGGCGATGGTCAACGCATCGACCATCAGCTTGCCGGGAACGAAGGCGTTCAGACTGTAGCGGAAGAGGATCGCGATCGGCACCAGGAGGCCGATCGCGACGAAGATGGTGGCGGGCACGAGCAGGCCCGCCGCCGTGAGGTTGCCGGGCTCGCCGACCGGTCGTTGTGCAACATGCGCCATTGCGAGCTGTTGTCCCGGATCAGGCCTTGAAAACCTTGTCCCACCATTCCTTCATCGCGGCGTCGTTTTGCGCAAGGAAGGCGTAGTCGAGATCCTTCATCTTCTTGTTCTCCTCCTCGGTGAAGCCGATGCGCTTCTGGAGTTCGGGGGCGACGGCAGCGGTCGTCACGGTCGGATTGTAGCCCATGTCGATGGCGAAGTTCTCCTGCGCGCCTTTTTCCAGCATGGCGTCCATATAGGCGTAGGCGGCGGCCTTGTTGGGCGCATTCTTCGGAATCATGAAACCCGAGACATAGGCCATGGTGCCTTCGCTCGGAGCGACGGAATCGACCGTGATACCGGCATTCTGCCACTGGACGGCGCGGGCCTTCCACATCATGCCAATGCTGATCTCCTCGGTCTTGAGCCCCTGGGCGAAGGCTTCGTTGGTCGGATAGATGCGGGCGCCGGCACGCTTGGCGGCGAGCAGCAGTTCCTTGCCCTTCTCCAGGCTCGTCATGTCGCCGGCGGCGGCCAGGCCAGCAGCCAGCATCACGAACTGATACTGGATGTCGATAAAGCCGAGCTTGTTGCCGTATTTCGGATCGAAGCAATCCTTGTAGGCCGTGGGCGCGGGCGTCACGAGCTTCGGGTTATAGACCACGACCTTGCCGGAGATGATGTGGCCAACGCCGAACGGATACCGCGCGATCGGAATGATGTTGCCGGCGTTCTTGAGCTTGGAATAGTCGATCGGCTCAGCGACGCCCGCCGCATCCATCTCGAACATCTGCGCGGCCGACAGGCCCTGGATATCGGTCGTTCCGCGCGGCAGTCGGCGCTCGGCGACCATCTTGGCCCGGCGCGGCGCATCCGACGCCTGGTCCTGCACAACCTCGAAGCCCTTCGTCTTGAGGAAGGGATCCTCGACATTCTTGGAAAGCAGGCGGGCATAATCGCCGCCCCATGTGCCGACGACGACGCGGCCTGCGGCCTGCCCCGTTGCCTCGCTGGATCCGGCGGCTGGCAGCAGCGCTCCCGCAGCTGTGAGGCCGAGGCCCTTCAGTGTGGTGCGCCTGTCAATTCCTTTGGTGAACTTCGACATATCGACTTCTCCCTTTTTGTCTCTCAAAATGGCGGCAGATGCCGCAGGTTCAGGCTGCCTCGCGCGGAAAGACGAGACAGGCCGAGGCCGGCCAACCAACCTCGATCGCGTCGCCGACGGCCGGAGTAAGGCCGTCGGATCTGTTGGGAATCTGCACCATGACATGGTCCGTGGCATTCAGGCGCACATGGACGTCGAGCATTGCGCCCAGATAGGACACGAAGCTCACCGTGCCCGGTGCATGATTGTCGAGGCCCTGGGCGGCGGGACCCAGCGTCAGCCGCTCGGGCCGCAGCGCGATGGTCGCGGGACCCTGCAGGGCCGTGGCCGGACAGGTCAGCACAAGCCCCCCATCGGAACGGAAGGCGCCGGACGCTGTGACAATGCCGGTGATCATGGTGGAGCGGCCGACGAAACCGGCAACGAACAGGTCGGCGGGGCGCTCGTACAGATCCGACTGCGTCCCGAGCTGGCGTACCGCGCCGTCGGACATGACGACCAGCCGGTCGGCCATGGTCAGGGCCTCCTCCTGGTCATGGGTCACCATGACCGTGGTCAGGCCGGTCTGCTGCTGCAGCGCACGGATTTCAAGGCGCACCTGCAGACGGAGCTTGGCGTCGAGGTTTGACAGCGGTTCGTCGAGCAGCAGGACATCGGGCCGGATGACGAGCGCGCGGGCAAGGGCCACGCGTTGCTGCTGCCCGCCGGACAGCTGGCGCGGGTAGCGCTCGCTGTAGCCGTCGAGCCGGACGAGCCGCAGGGCCTCGGCGACCCTTGGGACGATCTCGGTGCGCGAAGCCTTCCGCATCTCGAGTCCGAAGGCGACGTTCTGTGCGACCGTCATGTGGGGAAACAGCGCGTAGCTCTGAAACACGAGGCCGGCATTGCGCTTCCAGGGTGGCAGGCTGGTAATGTCCTGGTCGCCGATGCAGATCGACCCGCCGCTAGGCGGCACGAAGCCCGCGATCATGCGCAGCGTGGTGGTCTTGCCGCAGCCCGATGGACCCAGCAGGACGAGAAACTCGCCATCCCTGACCTCGAGCGAAACAGATTTGACCACGGCGACGTCGCCGTAGCTCTTGGTCAGTCCGTGCAGGGTCAGTGAGGCCATGGATCAGACAACCCGGGCAAGCTTGACGTATCGGTCGGTGATGATCATCGCCGCGGCGATGAGAAGAATCTGGAGGACGGAGACGGCGGCGACGGTCGGATCGATCTTCCATTCCAGGTACTGGAGGATGGCGATCGGCAGCGTGATGCGTCCCGGTCCCACGAGAAACAGGCTCATCTCGAGATTGCCGAAGGACGTCACGAAGCCGAACAGCGCGCCTGCCACGACGCCGGGTCGGATGGCCGGCAAGGTCACCCGGAAAAAGGTTGTCCACTGGTTGGCGCCGAGGCTCTGGGCCGCCTCCTCCGTTGCTCGGTCAAGCCCCGCAAGGCTCGCCGTCACCAGCCGCACCGTCCAGGGGATGACGATCAGCGTGTGGCCGGCAACAAGGCCACCGAGCGAGCCCAGGATCGGTAGACCGGTGGCGATTTCGGTCTCGATCTGGAAGACATAGATCGCCGTGCCCATCACCACCCCAGGCACCACCAGCGGCAGCAGCAGGAACTGGCTCATCACGGCGTTGCCGGCGAACTGCCTGCGGGCAAGGATCAGGCTCGCCGGAACCGCAAGGGCAAGGCCGATGGCGGTCGCCGCCACCGCGACCTGCACACTTGTCCAGAGCCCCGTGACGAAGTTCCGGTTGTTGGCGATGGCGCCGAACCATTTGAGCGAGTAGCCCTCCGGTGGAAAGGAGGGAATCTCCTGAGCAAAGAAGGCCAGCCAGGTGACGAAGACCAGCGGCATGAGGATGAAGCTGAGCGTCAGATAGGCAATGCCATGGAGCGCCACCCTCCCGACCAGCCGTCCATCCGCCATTGATCCCGCCATGCGACCGTGTCCTATGAGAGCTGATTCTTGTGCATGCGTCCGCCTTGCATGATCAGGGGCAGATGCGCGCCCTGCTTGGTCAGCAGCGACAGGTCCTTGAGCGGATTTCCGTCGACCAGGACTGCGTCGGCATACGCGCCGGCCCTGAGCGTGCCGATCTTGCCCTCCTTGCAGCAGAGGCGGGCGGCATGAACTGTGGTCGACCGGATGACCTCGATGGCCGGCAGGATGCGGCCCCTGATGACAAATTCCTCGGACTGGTGACGATGCATCTCGCCAAGCAGGTCGGAGCCGTAGGCCATGGTGAGCTTGGCGCCATGCATGATATCGAGAGACTTCATACCCGCGAGGCGTACCGTGTCGACCTTGGCCACCGAGATCGGATCGAGGCCCAGTGCGGGGCCCTCAACGCCGAGATACTCATACGTCACGAGGGTCGGGCAGGCGATCGCGCCCTTCTCGGCGGCGAAGGCCGCTGTTTTGGGCTGTATCAGGTTGCAATGCTCGAGGCTGCGGACGCCGCACTCGACCGCGCGCCGGATCGCCTCATCGGTGTAGAGGTGCGCGGCGACATAGGTGCCGGCATTGGATGCCTCCTCGACCGCCGCTCGGATTTCTTCGCGGGAGTAGCCCAGGAAGTGGATGGGATCATTCGGCGATGCGACCCCGCCATTGGCCATGATCTTGATGAAATGTGCGCCCTGCTTGATCTCCTCGCGGCAAGCCATCCTCACTGCATCAACGCCGTCCGCGAGCCGCCCGAGCGAGCCGAGCGAGC
This sequence comes from Hyphomicrobiales bacterium, assembly GCA_026400535.1. Taxonomy (GTDB): domain Bacteria; phylum Pseudomonadota; class Alphaproteobacteria; order Rhizobiales; family Beijerinckiaceae; genus Allobosea. The sequence goes on along the minus strand of JAPLOU010000032.1, from coordinate 24,660 downwards.
GCGTCCACGTCTCGGGGTCGCGGCGGTCATAGCGCGACCGGCTGTCGCCATGGCCTCCGGTTTGGGACAGCGCCTTGCCCGGAATGATGAGGCGGGGCGCCTCGATCAGGCCCTGTTCCTGCGCCTCGACCAGCGGATAGGTCGCCCCGCCAAGGTCGCGCACGGTGGTGAAGCCGCGATCCAGCATTCCCTTCATGATCCGCGCAGCGCGATACGCGATGAGCGCGTCGGGTACGAGGGCATTCTGGCCGATATTGACCATGGTGGCGATGACGTGGACATGGCAGTCGACGAGGCCCGGCATCAGCGTGCGCTTGCCACAATCCACCACGCGGGCGTTCGCGGCCTTGATGGGCTTGTCAGAGAGTTCCCTGACCGTGTCGCCCTCCACGAGCATCTCGTAGCCGCCGATGAGATCGTCGGAGATGCCGGGATCGAGCAGGTGGAAATTGCGGAAGAGGGTCAGGCTCATGGTGCTGTCCTTGGGCGGCCGTGCTGACAGTTTGACGTTCCGATCCGCGGGCGCATGGCCTGCAGCCGGAAAGACCAACCGATCCCGATTGCAGCCAGTGCGATGGCGCCGGCGGTCTGGGCGCACTTATCGGTGCACACATTGTGCACAGGCGCAAGATGGCATCATGGCAATCGCGGTGGTCCTGACAAACCAGAAAAGTCTCAGAAGTCGCCCGAACCCAGTTTCGGTCAGAGCCTGCGCCACTGGATGAGAGCGGTGGTGCGTCGTTCCTTGAAAATCCGGCAGCTGGTGAGTGGCACTCCGCATTGAAATGGTTGTGGACCGGGCCGTGACGTGTGGCGAATGTCTGCAGGATGCGCATGCGCCGGACGCGCAGCATGACCCGGTGCCGTCGTCGAAAAGGCTGGTGTGCGTTCTCGGCTCGGTTGGTGAAGCAGCGGTCTGAGGCGCCGGCCGGAAACAACGCCTGCTTTACGGGATCGCTTGATCTCATGGAAGACTGACAAAGAAGTTTTATTGGGCCGTTTCATAAAAGCATTGATCTGGATCAATCAAAATAAAACAAGCATTCATATATTGTGCGTATATAATAAAGTATCATTTAAGATGCTATATTTGCGATATCAGATCATGCAGAAAATTTCCGGACGGCTTGAGATTGACGAGACAACTGTGCTGCGATGGATGAAATCCAGGCAGCTTCGTGCCATCGACATCGGCAATGGCTGGCGTATCGCGGATTCCGATCCGGACCGCTTCCTGAAAGCCCGGGAGACGGCACCGCGCGAGAAGGGCGGCATGGAAGCCTGCGCCCGAGCGCACAAGGATTGATGAAGCGGCCCTCTCAGGTCGTACTGCTCTTGTTCGTTTCCGAAATCATCCAACCATCCCAAGAGGACACCGACCATGAACCGACTTGCAGGAAAAGCCGCCATCGTCACAGGAGGCGCCGCCGGCATTGGCCGGGCCTGCGTGCTGCGCATGGCTGAAGAGGGAGCGAAGGTCGCCATCTTCGACGTTCTGGAGGTCGAGGGCAGCGCGCTAGCGGATGAGCTTGTCGCCAAAGCCGGTCAGGCCGCCTTCTGGAAGGTGGATGTCGCCGACGAGGGCGCGCTGAAGTCCGCCATAGACGCTGCAGCCGCGCGCTTTGGCGGGCTAAACATCATCGTCAACAATGCGGGTATCTCGGGTTCGCCCAAGCCTACCGATCAGGTTACCGAGGCAGAATGGGACAGGGTGCAGGCGGTGAACGTGAAAGGGGTGTTCTTCGGCACCAAGCACACCATCCCGCATCTGCGCGCGGCGAAGGGCGGGGCGATCATCAACCTCTCTTCGATCGCCGGGTTGATCGGCATTGGCGGCATCGCGCCCTACCATGCTTCGAAGGGCGCCGTGCGGCTGATGACCAAGAACGACGCCATCACCTATGCCCCCGAGCAGATCCGCGTGAACTCCATACATCCCGGCTACATCTGGACGCCGATGGTGGAAAACCATCTACGTGCTACCTCCGACGATCTGGAAGCCGCGAAATCAGCAGCGGGGTCTCTCCATCCTATCGGCCATATGGGCGAACCCGACGACATTGCCTGGGCGGTGGTCTATCTCGCCTCGGACGAGGCCAGATTCGTGACCGGGGCCAAGCTGGTGGTGGATGGTGGCTATACTGCACGATGACGAGTGGCTACTGTGGCACGTTTCGTTGGCCGCCGCGCATCGTGAGGTGGCCGCGAACTCCATTGCCGCGCTCGATGCCCACGTCGATGGAATGACTGGAACCGAGGCGGCATGGCGACTGGCCGTGCACAGGCTGAACCGTGCATAGGCAGAACCGTCTGCCCGAAGTATGAGCGCGCGGGCCTCTTCTGCAGTTCCTCGTGCAGGTCCACACTGTACTGATCTAGGTCCTTGTGGGCGCCGCCGTGGTGACCGGAACGCTTCATCACCGGGTCGATGCTGGCACCAAAGGCCTTGGTGCTGCAGGATGGCGCGAGGTTGAGGGTGGATGGGGCCGCGCTGGTGCCTGGCGACATCGGCTGGCTGCTGGCGGGGGTCGAGCAACTGACCCCGCAGCGGCTGGAACAGATGAACCATTGCGCGCGCTGGCTGTCGTTCCTCATCCTGCTAGCATCGGCGCTCCTGCTCGCCTTCGGCTATCTTGTCGGCCACCGCGAGGTTTGCGAGATGTTCATGGCTGCGGGGGGGCGTGGCCGTCGCAGCGATCCCCAATGGCCTACCTGCGGGATGACCTTCACGCTGGCAATCGGCATGCAAGCCATGACGCGCCGCAACGCCATCGTCCGCCGCCTGCCCGCCAGAGAGGCGATCGGCTCGGTGTCGGTCATCTGCACCGAAAAGACCGGCTGCTGACCCGCAATGCAATGGTCGTCACCGCAGCCGAAGCGGGTGAGGGAGCATTTTTGGTAACGGGCGAAGGCTATGTCGCTGAAGGCGCGATTGTAGCGCCAGGCGACCTGACCCGCCCCGCCAGGGCTGCAGCGCTGTGTAACGATGCGGCGTTGCGCAACCGAGCTGGACATTGGATTGAACCGCGTCGGACACACGGCGATGGTGCCGGACTGGGGCAAGAGGCATCAAGAGCGGCGGTTCAGCAAGCGCCGAGGATGGCTTCGGCGGCTTCGATCAGGGCCATGGGAGTTGCCGCTCTGCGAACCCATGCGATGGCGTCATCGACCGGCATCTTTAGGAAATCGGCGATCTCGCTATCTCCCTGCAGGATCGAGAGGAGCCTGACACGCACATCGACGAGCGACAGATCGGGCCCAGACTGTAGCACAAGCCTTACCGGAATCCGGCGCCAAGGCAGCATGCGATCGCGCGGCGTCACGTCCCGAAGCGGGATCACATCGATGATGGTGCAGGTTTTGCCTGAGCCGTCATAGCAGACCGCGTTGCGGAAACTGTTGATCGCTGTCCTGGTCATCATCCATGGCTCGGCCAGCACATCGGAATACACCGAGAAGCCACCATGCCCGATGAGCAAGAACGGCGTTTGCAGGTCAGCCGCCCCCTTCTCAGGGCCGGCTTCCTCGTCCGGAAAGACCACAAAGCCCTGCCCGATCGAGGAAAGCTCAGACGCGTCGATTTCATCGATCTCATCGACAACCACACGCCCACCCTTTTCCGCCCAGCCTCGCTCGGCAAGTTCTGCGTGGAACGCGTCGAGGACAGCGCGCCGGGCTTGCTCGGCGTCATCGGCCTCGACCGGGCGATTGACATAAAAGCCGATCGGGCTGTCCCGCCCCTCGAGGATACCCAAGAAGCCCTCGCCACGAATGAGACATCTGAAATGGGCCATGGTGCCCTCTGTTCACGCAGCCGGGCGGGACATGCGGCGCCTGATCAAGTCAACAGCGAGTACCGCGAGACCGAGCCCAATACCGAGCAACCCTGGAAAGACCAGAATGCTGAACGCGTGATTCAAGGCCTCACCGACGTATTGGAGAAATCCAGCACAGGGGTATGACAGGGGTATGTTCGACCGAAGCCAGCGCTGATCCAGTCGCCACATCGACCGTCGTATCGACCCAACCAGAGTATCACTGCAAGGACATAGGCGACGGTGAACGGGGCCAAAAGCGCCAAAGTGGGATTTTGCCACGATTGGGCGCTTGATCCTGTTTTCGGCAGCCGACGCCAACTGGAGGCTGGAGTGGCCAAGATCAAGCATCCCATAATGATGGGACAGATCAATATCGAAAAAAGCACAGATACCGATGGGATAAAATGAAAATTATCTACAATCGCAATGATTAAAAACGTGACGAGAAGCGCACTGCTATCATTTAGAAGTGTCCAGACGTCGAGGTACATAAGCTATCCTTAGCTAAAAAACTGCTATTGTACTTCACTTTCATTCATCAACGCGGAGCATGTAAGTGGCGCCTGATCAACACAACGATCAGGACAGCGACGCCAAGGAGCATCCCCAGAAGGCCAGGCATGGCCATGCTCATGGCAGTCCAGAACATGGTTTCAGTCGCATACTGGCCGAAATCGCGGCATGGGGAGGTTTCTCCGAGCCAGCCGCCGCATTGCCCCGAATAAGCCGGGAGCCACATCAGGACGACGACAACAAAGGCGGCGACGAAGGGGCCGATCAACGCCAGCGCAGGATAGAGCCATGCCGCCGGTCCTGAGGCTTGCCGCGAGAGCGCGCGCCAGACGGCAACGGGCGGCGTCAAGACGAGCAGCCCTGATATCACGAAGAACAGCAGCAGTATGACCGTGTTCACGATGTCCGTACCCTCCTAGGCGACAGCGATCCCACGCTGCCGGAAGACGTCCTTCAGCGGCTCCGCGGAGCCGAAGCAGTAGCCTGGCAGTCGATAGGGAGGCGCATGATCGAAATCGAGCCAGATGCTGGGCTGGCCGTCCATCGACGCCGTCACCCGGACATGGCGGATCGTCCCGACATCGATGACGTGGCGCCACCGGTCCTTGAAAAGCGTCAGCGTGTCACCTTCAAGACGCAGGCCGCTACGGCTGTTCTGCACGACGATCGCCAACGCCATGAGGGCGGACAGCGTCGTTATCGCGGTGAAGTACCAAGGCGCGCCATAGGCGAAGCTAAGCGCGGTCAAGCCAAAGCCAAGCACGACCGCGATTCCGACAATCGGGCGTCGCCCCTGCTGCTCGTATGCATAGGTCATTGTGTAGATCTCCAGTAACAGCAGGAGCCGTTAAATTTTAAAATGACAATGCTAATATTGAAGAGACTAAAACGAATAATCCTAATCTTTCGTAAGCCCCTTCAGGGCGCACGGTGTGCTCGTCGGGCGGACTGAACGGTCCTGAAATACAAAAAATGTCTCAGAAGTCGTCCGAACCCAGTTTTGGTCAGGCCGCGCAGAGCTTTCGCCACTCGGTGAGAGCGGCGGTGCGTTGTTCCTTGAAGATCTGGCGGCCGGTGAGGTGGCGCTCCGCGTTGCACTGGTTGTGAATGGATCCGTTCAACGCAGTGAAGGTCTGCAGGGTGCGCATGCGCCGGACGCGCAGCATGGCCCGTTGTTGTGGTCGGAATGGCTGGTGAGAATTCTTGGTTCGGCTGTTGCACCACCGGCAGGTCTTGCGCTCATCGATGGCGCCCAGAACCTTGAGCGCTGCTCCATAGGACGCCAGTCGATCGGTGATGATCGTCTCGGTCTGGCCAGGACTATCCCGAATTCTGTGTCAGGGGCCGGTTTGGCTTCACCGGATGATGAACCTTTCTTCGAAAAGGATAGCGAATTGCGACTGCGCTTCCGACCATTCCCAGGCTGACATTGTCCACTCTGCAGTGGCGTCGCGCAAGACCAGATCGATCAGACCAGATAGATCAGCTTCACTGCCGCGTCGTCGTTGGCAAAATAGCCCCGGATCTTGACCGCACGCCGGAGCTTGGAATTGAGCGCCGCGATGGAATTGGTTGTATGGATCATAATGCGGTCCGCCTCCGCGAAGGCAAGAAACGGGATGAACCGATCCCAGTTGCGCCGCCAGCCCTGGATGATGGCGAGATATCTGGTTCCCCAATAGCCAGCTTCCAGATGCTCCGGCGCTTTCGGGCCAGCCTGAGCATCTTCGGCCCGATCGATCTCGTGCAGGGCGGGCACAACAGGCTTGCGATCCTTCCATGACACGAACTCCAGCGAGTTGCGGATCAGGCCGCTTCAGGGATTTCCCGAGGAGTATCACTGCAGACTTTCTGTCGCGGCGCTTCGTCACGACGCTTTCGAGCCCTTCACCTTCGTGATCCACGGCGTACCAGAGATCGTGCTTCAGCCCCTGGATCTTCCCGAAGAACGCGTCGAGATGCCATTGATCACGTTGGAAGTCTCGCATCGCCTGAACGCGGCTCCGCCTGATCTGCGGTCGAAGATCGTCCCGAACCGGTTCGATCAGAACGGCGCGGTCCCATGAGCCACGTCGAGCCGCGCTCGTGCAACAGGTCCTCGGCGTGCCGTAATGAACAGCAGAGAGCGCAGTCCATCATCACCGCCCGACGGATGATCCCCGGCGACGACTTGAAAGAGCGGAGCATGGCGGATCGGGTCATGCAGGCAAGGGGAGGGCGGCCACACCGCCCAGCAAGCGGAATCTTCCGCTGCCATTCGACGGCGATTGTTGCGGAGCCGGGACCCGGCCGATAGGCTCGCGGACGGAAAGTATTGCAACCTTGGGGGAACGGAGCGCGTGGAACAAGATCTTGGTCATCTGATCGTCAGTGGAAGGTGGGACAACTGGATGGCGATCATCGATGTGGAAAAGGCGCTGTTGCCCGAGAATGATTGCACCGATTGCGCCGTGATCTCTCGCCCGCGCGTCACGCCTGACGTCGATTGCGACGGCGACGGCGTTGCCGAGACACCCGCCAGCGGGCAGCCGGTCGCCGTCACGGTCGACCGCGATGGACGCTTCGCGTATATCGTGAATCATTCCGGATCGGCAACGCCCGCAGCTGCTGGCCGGTATCAGCATGGGCATCCTGGCCTGATTACCGTCCTTGACCTCCAGGCCGCGCTCGATCCCAGCAACAATGCCACGCTCGGCGCCGTGGCTGCCTTTGTGCCTACGGGACGTACCGGGCCGGTCGGCTGCGGCCTTACCCCGGACGGGAAAACGCTGCTTGTGAATTGTGGCGAGGCGGCTGAGAGCGAAGACGGCGGTGATGAAATGACCGCGATCGATGTCACCGATCGATCCGTGATCCGGCGGGTTCCGCTGTGGCAGAATCCCAAGCATCCTGCCAAGGGCCCCAGCAGCCATGACAGCCCCCATCCAAGCTTTGGGCGATATCCCAATCCGACCGGCCTAGCGATCTCGCCGCTGAATGGAGGCACGGCCTTTGTCGGCAACGGCGGGTTCAGCGACGTATCGGTCTTTGACATCCGTGCCGCGCTTTCCGGTGATGCTGGCGCGGAAGTCAATCGCGTCCAGGTCGAAACCGGACCGTTTGGACTTGCTGCAAGCCCGAATGGGGCGCTGGTGGCAGTGGCCGCACGCGAGAGCATGTCCGAGGCCTATGAGGGATCGACGATCTCGATCATCGATGTGGGGCGTGCGGCAGCCGGCGGCCGGGATTCAGAGGTGGCGCGGGTGCGTATCGGCAGCGATGATACGTCGGAGCGGACCCGACCGTTTGCCGTCTGTTTCACGCCTGACGGACGACATGTGATGGCGACCTGCTTCCGTTCCAACACAATTTCCCTGATCAGTGTCGCAGATGCCGTGGCAGGCCGCCCTTCGGAGGTTCTCCGTTTGCACCCGGAAGCACCGGGCGGTGCCACGCCGCGTCCGCGTGGCATCACCATGGTTGCAGGTCGCTATGCCGCGGTCATCGGCGGGGCCAAGACGGGGTCGCGCAGCAGCATTGTGTGGCTCCTCGACCTTGCCTCCGGTCGCATCATGTCGACGGTGACGGGGGTTGGCAACGAGTCGTACATGCTGGATGCGATCCCGCACCGGTCAACAGCATGAGGAGCGCGTCGAAGCCCCCGTCTGCCGCGCTGTCCCTTGCAGATTGACAGGCCCGAAGCCCATGGTAGCCTCGCGCACAAGATTAAGAGAAAATGATGAGGGGAGGCAGTTTATGCTGATGACACGTCGAAGCCTGCTGATGGCGGCTTCCGCCTCTCCATTCGCCGGGTTATCAACTCCCGGCCATGCTCAGGGAACCTGGGTGCCCACGCGAGATGTCGAGTTTGTCATCCCGTTTGGCGTCGGGGGGGGCGCTGATCTTCTCGCCCGTGTCATCCACAAGATCATTGTCGATGAGAAACTCGTCCCCGTGTCGATCGCGCTCAACAATCGACCGGGTGGCGGCGGTGCCGTCGGCCTCGGCTACATCACATCGCGCAAGCTCAGCGATCCCCACACGATCATCGTCGTCAATGGCACGACGCAGATCACACCAATCCTCAATCCGGCAGCAAAGACCCTCACCGAAGTGCGGCCATCGATGAATGTCATGCTCGACGATTTCCTGCTGTTCGTGAAGGGAGATGCACCCTGGAACAATGCCCAGGAGTTCGTTGCGGCCGCCAAGGCGCGCCCGCCAAAGAGCGTTGCCTTCGCCACCGGGGGCACCACGGATGTCATGGCGATCTCGGTGTTCACCAAGGCAACTGGTGTCGAGTTCAATATGCTCAACTTCAACAGCGGCGGTGAGGCGCTGACGCAGCTTCTTGGTGGCCATGTGCAAGCCTGCATGGGCAACCCGCTGGAATTCATCGGACACCTTGAGTCAAAGGCAGTGAAGGCGCTTGGCGTGTTCCGCGATACACGGTTTTCGGCGCTCCCGAATGTGCCCACCATGAAGGAGCAGGGGATCAATGCTCCCAATTTCCAGATGTGGCGTGGCATGGCGACGCCGCGTGGCACGCCCGATGACGCGGCGCGCTACTGGGAGGGTATCTTCCAGAAGGTTGTGGCGACACCGGCATTCAAGGCTTACCTTAAGGAAAATATTGCTTCGGATGCGCCGATCGCGGGCAAGGCCTTCGAGGATTTCCTGGTTGGGCAAGAGAGGTTCTATCGCGAACTTCTTGGCAGGCCGGCCTCCTGAACGATGAAGCTGAAAGCGACTGCAGGCGAGATCTTCCTCGGATCAGTCTTTGTTTGCGTAGGTTTTTTCTGGATTGTGACCGCAATCCGCCTGCCCATCTGGGATGGCTTCGCACCGTCAAGTGGCTTTTTGCCACTGGTTTATGGCGTAATGCTCATCGGTCTTTCAGCCGCGGCGCTGGTGTTCGAGGCGAACAGCGGTAACCAGTCAGCTGAATTGGCGGGGCCAGTCCAGCGACCGGTGATGGTGATTGCGACCCTGGCTGCCGGCGCCGCCGGCGTGGATCCTGCCGGTTTCGCGGTCTCGATGTTCTTGATGATGCTGCTGCTGTTCAGCGTCATCGAGAAGCTGCCCCTCCTGCCATCCGTGCTGGTCTCTTCCGGCTTTGCCCTGATCCTCACGCTGGTTTTCCGCACCTGGCTCGGCGTTCCGTTGCCCATCGGCCCCTGGGGGTTCTGAGTCATGTCCGTCGTCACTGATCTTGCTGCCGGGTTTGCAGGGGCGCTGACACCCTGGAATCTGCTCATGTGCTTTGCGGGCGTGTTCGCTGGCCAGATTGTCGGAGCGCTGCCCGGCATCGGTCCGTCCTCCGCCATCGCGTTGTTGCTGCCGCTGACCTTCGGCGGCGATCCGACGTCGGCAATCATCCTTTTTGCGGGCATCTACTATGGCGCGCAGTATGGGGGCACCCTGACATCCGTGCTGATCAGCGTCCCGGGTGAGCCATCAAGCGTGATGACGTCGATTGACGGGCATCAGATGGCGTTGCAGGGCAGGGCTGGAACAGCGCTCGGCATTGCCGCGATCGGTTCGTTCATTGCGGGGACACTCGCCACCCTCGGGCTCATGCTTCTCGCGCCTCCGCTTGCCCGTGCAGCGCTCGCTTTCGGGCCACCCGAGTACTTCGCCCTGGTGGTGCTCGGTCTTACCGCACTTGCCGCCGTCGGCGGATCGGTGTTGAAGGGACTTGCGACGGGGGTTTTCGGCCTGCTTGTGAGCACTGTCGGAATAGACCAGCAAACCGGCGTGGCACGCTTCGCCTTCGACAAGATCTGGCTTCTCGACGGGGTCGGCTTCATTGTCCTCACCGTGGCCCTGTTCGGCATCGGGGAGGTTCTCTCGAGCGTCGGCAAGCCCACACCGCCGCCGATCACCAATGTCGGGAAAGTACTGCCGACACGGGCTGTCTGGAAACGCAGCCGCATGCCGATCCTGCGCGGCAGTCTCATCGGCTTTCTTGTCGGCGTGCTGCCGGCGACCGGGGCGACCATCGCTTCCTTCCTTGCTTACATTGTCGAGAAGAAGATTGCGAAGAATCCCGAGGAGTTCGGCAAGGGTGCGATCGAGGGCGTCGCTGGTCCCGAAGCCTCGAACAATGCCGCCGCGGGGGGCGCCATGGTGCCGATGCTGGCGCTTGGGGTGCCTGGTTCGGGGACCACCGCCATCATCCTTGGTGCGTTGATCATGTTCGGGATCCGCCCCGGCCCCGAGCTGTTTGACAAGAACGCCGCACTGGTGTGGACGGTCATCGCCAGCATGTACATCGGCAACATCATGTTGCTGGTCATGAACCTGCCGTTGGCCGGACTCTTCGCGCAACTCCTGCGGGTGCCCTATCCTTACCTCTACCCGCCAATCCTAGCGCTCTGCGTGGCAGGCGTCTATTCGCAGGCGAATTCCATCGAGGACGTTTGGATGCTGCTTGGCTTTGGTGTGGTGGGATGGCTCATGATGCGTCACGACTGGCCAGCGGCACCAATGGTGCTGGGGCTGGTGCTTGGCGTCATTTTCGAGAATTCCCTGCGTCAGTCGCTGACCCTCTCTCACGGGAGCATTGGCATCTTCTTCACGCGGCCGATCTCCGCCCTTCTTCTGGTCTGCGCGCTGGCGGCGGTTCTGGCGCCCTGGATCATGAAACTGTTGCAGTCTAGCAAGGCCGCGCGCGCTTGAGCAGTCGCGCAGGGCCTCTTCAGGTCGAGGGAACTGCTACACTCAAGGGGGCGTCCCTGTATCCATGGGGCGATCGGGTGGGTGATGTATGACAAACCAAGATGGTCTCAGAAGTCACCCGAACCCAGCATCGATCAGGCCGCGTAGAGCTTGCGCCACTCGGTGAGAGCGGCCCGCGTCTGGATAGCGATATCGCCTTTGGCGAGGTCACCGGTCCTGATTTCGACGGGCTGCATCCCGCAGGTCAAGGAGCATCTTGCCTGCGCATACCAGCGCGGAGGTCGAAGCCCCGAGCCGGCAGCTGGCTTCCGAAAGGACTGGGACCTCGATGACCTCGCGCCGCATGAGACCGCGCCGGTTCTGGGCCAGCGCAGATGCGCGGTGCATCTTGTATGGGGCTGACCGCCCGATCGTCGCTGATGGCTAGCCGAGCATCTGCGTGTCTGCACAGACGGATATCGCCTGACCGGAGATCGTGCGGCCCCGCACGGATGCAATGAAAACGATTTGGTCGGCGATCTGCTGCGGTGTCACGTAGGACTTCATCGAGGTGTACTGCAGCATGGTCGCTTCCATTTGGCCGAAGGTGACGCCGCGTTGCTGCGCCTTGGCCTCGAAGACGCGCCGGATGCGGTCACCTGAGACGATGCCCGGCAGGATGGCATTGCACCGGATGCCCTCGGGTCCGAGTTCGGCGGCGAGCGTCTTGGTGAAGCCGATTACGCCCCATTTCGCTGCGGAGTAGGGGCTCCGCAGCGGAAATCCGAGCTTGCCTGCGGCCGAGGACAGGTTAACGATCGAAGCGTTCGCGCTCTTGCGCAGATGCGGGATCGCAAGGCGGGCGCAGTTGAACTGCGAGGTCAGGCAGACCTGCACGCAGCGGTCCCAATCCTCGGGGTTGATCTCCTCGACGCGCCCCGTCGGCCCCGCGATGCCGGCATTGTTCACCAGCACGTCAAGCCCGCCGAGCGCCGCAAGGGCAACATCGAACAGCGCCGAAACCTGAGCCCTGTTGGCGACGTCGCAGTGGCTCGCCGTCAACCCGGCATCGCTTGAAGCCAGGGCCGCCAGCGCCTCGTGATCCACATCGCAGACGTGGACCTTCGCGCCCTCGCGCAAGAAGGCCCTGGCGATTTCCAGGCCAATGCCGGCCGCTCCTGCCGTGACGAGAATGCGGGCACCGTTTAGTCCCAAATCCATCAGTCGATCCCCTTCATCGTTCCGCTCCGCACGCTCCGGTCAGGTGGGCATGTCGCTGGGTCTTTTGGTTGACGGTCGCTCATTCCGGCAACCTGCCGCGCGACAGGATAAACGCTGCCGCGCCGCGGATGTCTGCTGCAATCGCTTCTCTGGCACCGGCAGCGTCACCGGCCGCGATCGCCTCGGCGCATGCGGCATGCAGCATAACGGCCGAACCTGTGGCCAGGCGCTCGGGCTTCTCGCGCAAATCGAGATTGATCACGGGCCCAACCTTGAGCCAGAGGCCTCCGATAAGCCCGACGAGATCTGGCAGGCCGGACGCTTCGTAAACAGCGAAATGGAAGGCCTGATTGGCCTCGACTGCTGCGGCCAGATCGGGATTGACCGAGCGGGCCAGCTCGCGAAACCTGCGCTCGCAAGTTTCGATGGCCCCAAGCCGTCCTCCCCCATGCTGCTGCGCGGCCTTGGCGGCCGCAAAGCCTTCAATCTCGGCGCGGATAACGGCCAGACCCTCGAACTGCCGCCGGCTCATCACCGGAACGCGCAAGGCACGGTTCGGCGTCACCTCGACGGCCTCATCGGCCACGAGGCGGCTAACGGCCTCGCGCACGGGCATCATCGAGATGCCCATGACATCTGCCACCAGACGCAGCGACAACTTGTCCCCCGGCGCCAGCCGGCCCGAGATCAGCAGCTGCCGGATATGGGCATAGACCTGGTTTCCGAGCGTCTGCCGATCAAGCGGGGCTGCGGTCGAGATGGCCTCTATCGCCGACATGCCCCCCCCTGAACCTCAGCCTTGTTGGATATTTTCCGCTGGACAGACCACCCGATTGCGATAGTCTAACTGTGATCACTGATCACGGCAAGCGTACCAGCGAACCGTTTGGAACGAGCCCCGCGGGACCCGAAAGAGGCCGACGGCGGGGCCGAGGGATGGATAACCACGGAGGAATCTCGATGTCCGACACGACTGCTTCGTCCTGTTCCGCGGTCTCGCGCCGCGCCCTTCTCGGCGGCGCCGCAGCTGCTGCGCTCATCGCGCGGCCCGCGATGCTCACCGCGCAGACCGCCGATGTTATCCGCTTTGGTCATCTCACGCCACGAACCGGATTTCTCGGTCCGCTCGGCGAATTCGCCGTGATGGCGGCGGACTTGGCGGTCGAGGAAATCAACGCAGCCGGCGGCGTCATGGGTCGCCGACTCGAGATCCTGAAGGAGGATTCTGTAAACCCGCAAACCGCCTCGACCAAGGCCGAGCGCATGGTCGAACGCGACAAGGTATCGGCCATCATCGGCGAGATATCGTCGGCAGCCTGCCTGACTATTGCTCAGGTCGCCCAGCGGACGAAGACCCTCTACATCAACACAGGCGGCAATTCGGACGCGCTGCGCGGGCCTAACTGCAACAAATACATGTTCCATGTCGAGAGTCAGAACTCGATGTATGTGAAATCGTGCGGCCGTTCGCTGATGCAGCAGGGGCTGGTCCGCGGCAAGAAATGGTTCTCGCTGACCGCCGACTATGCTTTCGGCCACGACCTTTTGAAGGTTGCGAAGCGGTTCATGGAAGGCAATGGCGGCCAGTTCGTCGCCGACAAACTGGTCCCAACGGACCTGACGGACTTCTCGGCCATGCTTCTCGAGATCCGCAATGCCCGCCCTGACCTTGTTGTCTGCAACCTCGCCGGCAACCAGATCACCAACTTCCTGAAGCAATATACGGAGTTCGGCCTGCAGTTCCAGGTCGCGGGCTTCGGCTTCGACACCGCCCTCGCATGGGCGGCTGGCAAGGACAACTTCAGCGGCACCTGGCCGGTCGTCTGGCATCACCTGATCGACACGCCCAACACGAAGAAATTCGTGCAGGCCTTCACCGCGAAATACCGCAAGCCGCCCGAGAACCAGGCTTGGGGCGATTATCTTGCGGTGAAGATTTTTGCCGACACCATGAATGAGCTGAAGACGACCGACTCAGCGAAGATGATCGAGCATTGGGAGAAGGGCGCGAAGTTCGATGTGATGAAGACGCGGGAAGGCTATTTCCGTGCCTCCGATCACCAGATGATGCACGAAATGTACACTGTGCAGGGCCTCGGCGCGGCTTCTAAGAACCAGTGGGACATCTTCTCCTCCTCTCCTGCTGTACCAGGCCCCGGAGAGAGCCTGGAGGTGATCGCCGCCACCGCGGAAGAGAATGAATGCAAGTTCGCCGCATGATGCCCTGAGGCGGCCCTGGCCTCTCGCTTCCTCCCTTGCGCAGGAAGCGAGGACAGGGCCCGCGCCGCGGCTTTCGCGAAATCGCCTCCGGACGTTCCCGCGACGGGAACAATGAGGCCTGGACGACATCGCTTTCTTCCGGCCCTGGGGCCGGGACAATGACGGCAGTTGAGGCAGTTGCCCCTTGTCCACCCTGTTCCTCCAGCATCTCGCCAATGGCCTGCTCGACGGGGTTTATTACCTCCTGATCGCGCTCGGCCTGTCGATGATCTTTTCCCTCGGCGGCATCGTCAACCTGGCCCATGGCGCCTTCTACGCCATTGGCGCCTATCTCACCGTGACGCTCGGGCCCCATATCGGTTTCGGCGGCGCGCTGCTGGTGTCGCCGGTCATGGTTGCGCTGCTGGGCGTGCTCTTCGAGCGCGTCCTGTTCCAGCGCTTCTACCGCGCCGATCCGATCCTTTCCCTGCTGCTGACCTTCGGGCTCGCCCTCGTGGCGGAGCAGGCACTGCGGATGATATTCGGTGCGCCGCCCCTGTCCTATTCGATCCCGCCCTGGCTCCGGGGGCAGATCATTCTGGGGGACTTCATCTACTCGCGCTACCGGGCGACGCTGATCGTGATCGCGGCCTGCTGCGTGGCCGCGCTGTGGCTGCTGTTGAACCGCACCGCATTCGGGCGTGTGGTGAAGGCTGGCGTGCAGAATCCGGACATGGTGGGCGCGCTCGGCATCTCGCTTTCGCCCTACATGATGACGGTGGCGGGGATCGGCATCGGCCTTGCCGGTCTCGCGGGCGTTCTGCTCGCCCCGATCTATTCGATCCATCCCGCCATGGGCCAGGAGATCATCACACCCGCCTTCGTGGTGGTGGTGATCGGGGGACTCGGCTCCTTCTGGGGAGTCGTCGCGGCCGCGCTCCTGGTCGGGCTCGTCAAGGGCGCGACGATCGGGCTGGGCTATCCGCAATGGTCGACGGCCGTGATCTACCTGATGATGCTGCTGGTGCTGCTGTTCCGGCCACGTGGCCTGTTCGGCGAGCGGATCCAGCGGTTCGAGTGAGGCGCGCATGACCCCGTCTCGCTTCACCTTTGCCGTCAAGGATCGGTTGCCGTTGCTCATCGCGGCGGCTGCGCTGATCGCGATGCCCTTTGCGATGCGCTTCGCCGGGCTTGGCGTCACCTCGGCCACCGAGGTCGTCATCTTCGCCATGGCCTGCATGGCGCTCAATGTGCTGGTCGGCTACACAGGCCTGGTGTCCTTCGGCCATGGTGCCTGGTTCGGGCTTGCGGCCTACACGGCAGGCCTGATCCAGCGCGAATGGCTTCCAGGGCATTTCCTCATTCCGGTTCTTGCGGCCGTCGCTCTGGTCATCGTCGTGTCAACGCTGTTCGGCGCGCTGATCCTGCGGCGCAAGGGCGTGTATTTCTCGCTGCTGACGCTCGCGCTGGCTGCGATGTTCTATGCAATCGCCTTCCGCTGGACAGCGGTGACGGGTGGCGAGGACGGCCTCGGCGGCATCAAGCGTCCGGTCTTCGGCGGCGTGAGCTTCGAGAATGCGCCATCCTTCTACGTGCTCGTCGCCTCGATCGCATTCTGTGTGGTTTACGGGCTGTGGCGCTTCCACCGTTCTCCGGTCGGATCCGTTCTGGTCGCGATCCGGGAGAATGAGCAGCGCGCCCGCTTCATCGGCTATGCCACGGATCGCTACAAGCTCGTCGCCTTTGTCGTGTCCGCCTCGATCACGGGCCTTGCCGGCACGCTGTTGCTGTTCAACAACCGCATGACCTCGGCCGAGCCGATCTCGGTTGCCTTCTCGGGCGAGTTGCTGGCGATGGTTGTCATCGGGGGCATGCGCTCCTTCCTCGGGCCGGCGCTAGGCGCGCTGTTCTTCGTGATTTTCCGCGACTATCTCTCCAGCGTTACCGAGAACTGGCTGCTCTGGTTCGGCCTGCTTTTCGTCTGCTTCATCGTGTTTTCGCCAACGGGCCTGGTCGGCGTCGCCCAGCAACTGCTGAAGCCCTTCCGCAAGACCCCGGCGTTGGATGCGGCGATGTCCGCGCGCAGGGCGGGCGACGCCACCTTGCCGGATTTCCTCAAGCACCCGCCGCTTGGCGAAGGCCATGTGCTGACGGCTGACGGGATCGCCAAGTCCTTTGGCGGCATCAAGGCCGTCCAGGGCGTCGACATCCACATGCGGGACCGCACGCTCCACGCGCTGATCGGTCCAAATGGAGCCGGCAAGACCACGGCCTTCAACCTGATCTCGGGCATGTACGCGCCCGACAAGGGCGGCGTGACGCTGGCCGGACAGTCCATCGCCGGCCTCTCGCCCGAGGCCATCACACGGGCGGGCATCGGCCGTTCCTTCCAGATCACGAACCTGTTTCCTGCCCTCACGATCGTGGAGAATGTCCGGCTGGCGGTGCAGGCCCGCAGCGCGCAGGCCTTCGATCAGTGGACGCCTGCGCAGTCGCTCGACGAGGTGAACCGCCAGACGGCAGGCGTCATCCAGACCATGGGCCTTTCAGGAGTCGAACAGGCTGAGGCCGGTTCGCTGAGCTATGGGGGCCAGCGCCTGCTGGACATGAGCCTTGCCCTCGCCACGCGCCCGCGCGTGCTCCTGCTGGACGAGCCGCTGGCAGGGCTGGCTGCGGCGGAGCGCGAGCGCGTCGGCACGCTGATCAAGTCGATTTCTCGGGATATGCCGGTGCTGCTGGTTGAGCACGACATCGACCGTGTCTTCCAGATCGCCGACCATGTGACGGTGATGAACGAGGGCCAGGTGCTGGTCGATGGCGATGTGGAGCATGCGCGCTCATCCACCAAGGTGCAGGACGTCTATATCGGCTCGGGAACCCATGCCCTTGCGGAGAAACATCGCGCCAGCGCGGCTGAGGCGCAGCCAAGACTCACTCTGGCGGGCGTCGACACCTTCTACGGCAAGAGCCATATCCTGCGCGATGTCTCCTTCGAGGTGCGCCGCCACGAGATCGTGGCGCTACTCGGCCGCAACGGCGCGGGCAAGTCGACGCTGTTGAAGACCGTGGTCGGTGTTGTCCCGCCCGCCAAGGGCTCCATCATCCTCGAAGGCGAAGAACTCGCAGGCAAGCCCTCCTCGCTGATCACCCGGCGCGGCGTCTCCTACGTGCCGCAGGGGCGCGGGCTGTTCGCAGGTATGTCGGTCAAGGAGAATATGGAGCTTGGCCGCCTCAAGCGCATCACCGGCGCGGGCTCGCACTGGGAGCAGGACAAGATCTTCGCCTTTTTCCCGCGCATCAAGGAGCGCTGGTCTTCCCCCGCCGACTACCTTTCGGGTGGCGAGCAACAGATGGTGGCGGTAGCGCGCGCTCTCTCGGGCGATACCCGCGTGCTGCTGCTGGACGAGCCCTTCGAGGGTCTGGCCCCGGCCATCGTCGAGGAACTGTTCGAGGCGTTCGACAAGCTGCGCCACGAGATCTCGATCGTCATCGTCGATCATCACCTCGACCTCGCGCTCGCGCTGTCGGACCGTGCGGTGGTGCTGGAGCGCGGAGCGGTGCAGCATGTCGGCCCATCCGATGTGCTCTCGCGTGATCTCGACCTCAGGCGGAAAGTATTGTGGCTTTGAACGGAGTTATTGCGGTCAACGCCAACAGATCAGCGGGCCATGATCCCGCGCGGAGTGCCTTCGCATGACCACGATCGCCATCATCGGTTCGGGCCTGATCGGCCGCGCTTGGGCCACGATCTTCGCGAGCCACGGCTTCGACGTCGCCATGCACGATCCCGCGCCAGGCGTCGCCAGGGCCGCACGCACCCATATCGGGCGCAACCTCAAGGAACTCGCCGGTCATGGCCTCGTGGACGATCCGGCCGGCTCGCTGAAGCGTATCCGGGTCGCCACCGATCTCGCCGATGCGCTGAAGGGTGCCGCGCTGGCGCAGGAGAGCGGACCCGAGACGATCGAGGCGAAGAAGACCCTGTTCGCGCAGATGGACGCCCTTGCGCCTGCAGGCTGCATCCTTGCTTCCTCTACATCCTTCATCGTGGCTTCGCTCTTCAGCGAGGGCCTGAAGGGCGGCAGGCGCTGCCTCGTCGCGCATCCGGTCAATCCGCCGCATCTCGTGCCGATCGTCGAAATCGCGCCCGCGCCCTGGACTGACCCCGCCGTCGTGAAGAAGGCCACGCGCCTTTACGAGAGAGCCGGGCAG
The DNA here is from genome assembly GCA_026400535.1 of Hyphomicrobiales bacterium. Classification (GTDB taxonomy): domain Bacteria; phylum Pseudomonadota; class Alphaproteobacteria; order Rhizobiales; family Beijerinckiaceae; genus Allobosea. The sequence goes on along the minus strand of JAPLOU010000032.1, from coordinate 6,058 downwards.
GTTCCGATCCTTCTGAAGAAGGAAAGCCCCGGCTTTGTGCTGAACCGGCTCCAGGCGGTGCTGCTGGCCGAGGCCTTCCGGATTGTCGGGGATGGCGTCTGCTCCCCCAAGGATCTCGACAAGACGATCCGCGACGGGCTCGGGCTGCGCTGGTCTTTCATGGGGCCGTTTGAGACGATCGAACTGAATGCGCCAGGAGGCATCCCCGACTACGCGGGCCGCTATGCCGCCTCGCTGGACGCCATGGTGAAGCAGTCGGAGGGCAAGCCCGCCTTCACGCAGGCCACGACCGACGCGATCATGGCCGAATGGCCTGAGCCGCAGACCCCCGAGCGCATCAAGCGGCTGAGCAACTGGCGCGACCGCAGGCTGGCCGCGCTAAAAGCCCACAAACGCGCGGCAGCCCGCAAGCCGACCTAACCGCAGGAGACCGACGAGCCATGTCCAGAAACCGCAAGGTGATGATCACCTGCGCCGTCACGGGCGCGATCCACACGCCCTCGATGTCGCCCTATCTGCCGATCACCGCCAGCGAGATCGCCGACGCGGCCATCAGCGCTGCGGAGGCCGGCGCTGCACTGGTCCATGTCCACGCCCGCGATCCCGTCACGGGGCGGCCCGACCAGTCGCCGGAGGCCTTCGAGCCCTTGCTCAGGGTCATCAAGCAAGGCTGCTCGGCAGTCATCAACATCACCACAGGAGGCGCGCCGACCATGACGGTGGAAGAGCGGCTGCGCCCCTGCGCCGTGTTCAAGCCCGAGGTCGCCTCGCTCAACATGGGGTCGATGAACTTCGGGCTTTACCCGATGCTGAAACGCTTCAAGGAGTTCAGGCATGACTGGGAGAGGCCTTATCTCGAGGGCTCGCACGACCGGATCTTCAAGAACACGTTCAAGGACATCGAGAATATCCTGACCACCTGCGCCGAGAACAACACGCGCTTCGAGATCGAGTGCTACGACATAGGCCATCTCTACACGCTGGCGCATTTCGCCGAGCGCGAGCTCGTCAAGCCGCCTTTCTTCATCCAGTCGGTCTTCGGCATCCTAGGCGGGATCGGACCACATCCCGAGGACGTTGCGCACATGAAGCGTACGGCGGACCGGCTGTTCGGCTCCGACTACCAGTGGTCGGTGCTTGGCGCGGGACGCCATCAACTCGCCATTGCCGCACAGGCGGTTTCAATGGGCGGCAACCTGCGCGTCGGGCTCGAAGATTCGCTCTGGCTCGGCCCGGGCCAACTGGCGAAATCGAACGCCGATCAGGTGAGGTCGGCGCGCCAGATTGTCGAGGCGATGGGCCTTGAAATCGCCACGCCAGACGATGCCCGGGCGATTCTGCAATTGAAGGGCGCCGACAAAGTCAGCTTCTGATGACCCTAACACCCGGGGGGGGCATCGAGTACGATCTGGCCTTCTAGAACCAGAGGCGCGCCTATCAGGGACTGGCTCGGCTCACACCTGATCAGGTCTTTGCCAAGGCGCTACAGCAACACCGTGCATCGGCGTGACAAGAGGGACGCAATCACTGATTGGCCCTGGCCAAAAATTGTCCAAACGAAGCCATTCACTTGTCAATTGCTCAGCGTTCCCGAAAATAGTAAGGCTGAGGGGCACCATGTCCAAGCAGGTCTATAGGCAATTTGCTGTCGCTTTACTTGCATTGTTCATTGGCGTATGCGCCGTTGCAGCGCAAGAATCACCGGCACAGGTGCGCGAGGTCAATGTCGTCACGCGCGTCCTGCCGCCTATGGTGATCGAACGCGACAAGGCGCTGACCGGCTTCTCGATCGACCTGATGGACGAGATTGCAAATCGTCTAAAGCTGAGGGTTGCCTATCGGGTCGCTCCGGACGTTCAGGCTCTCCTCGAAGAGATTGGGGCTCGCCGGGTGGACATCGGGATAGCTGCGGTCTCCATCACAGCCGCCCGCGAAGCTGAGTTCGATTTCTCACAGCCGATGCTCAATGCCGGCCTTCAGATCATGACACGGGGACACAGCGCGGCCGGCCGCAATCCTCTGGCAGACATACTGCGCCTGCTCATATCCTGGGCATCGCTCGCGTGGCTTGGGATCGCCGCGCTCTTGATCTTGATACCGGCGCATCTGGTTTGGTTTCTGGAGCGTCGGCACCCGGGAGGGATAATGCCGACCACGAAATATATTCCCGGGATATTCTATGCACTCTACTGGGCTGCAGGGACGCTCGTCACCCAAGGTGAAACAAATCCTAAACAAATTTTAGCCAGAATCATTGCCTTGTTATGGATGTTTACTGGCGTTGTTTTTGTTGCGCTATACACAGCGCAATTGACTGCCACCCTCACCGTCCAGCAGATCGCTGGCAGCATCAGTGGCCCTGAGGACCTGGCTGGCAAGCGTGTCGCGACGACGGCAGGCAGTACAGCCGCAAATGCCTTGCGGGAACTGCAGGCGCAGACGGTTGAGGTTCGCCAAATCAGCGAAGCATACGAGGCGCTTCATAACCGCACGGTCGATGCGGTCGTGTTCGATGCTCCGGTGCTGCTGTATTATGCTGCCAATGAAGGCAGAGGACGCGTCCAGATCATCGGCGCACCATTCCGCAAGGAAGATTATGGGATCGTTTTCCCTCGCGCCAGTTCACTTCGATCCGAGGTAAATGTCGCATTGCTCCGCATGCGGGAGGACGGGACTTACCAACGTATCTATGATCGTTGGTTTTCATCTAGATAGTCGCCTGTGAGAAACTCTCAAGCCACTGATATTCATATGTGATTGCGGTTCTGAGCGTATTCGTTTTTTTCCGGGTTTCCGGCGGCTGTGCGGCAAAACCTTGCGATTTTGCGTGGGCGTGCACGATGGGGCTTCCGCCTCGCGGCCATCTGTCCGTCGGTTGTCATTGCCGCGACACGAGGCTCGCCATGCCCCCGATGACCCCGGCACTCTCCGATCACGATCTTTTCCGCATGCGTCTCGACGCGATGATCGATGCACGGCATGAACTGGTCCGGCTGGCCAAGCTGGACACCCGCAAAAACCTCCGGGACTCCTCACCGAGCTTCAGGACCGGCGAATTTGATTCTGCCCCGTTCTCGTTTTGATTCTTAGACGTTCATGGTGGCTCAAGCACTTTCATTGAGGGCCGGAGGCTAATGCGGGTGTCCAGCTGATTGACTGGAAGCGGTTTGAAGACGCCTTCGGGCCACTGTACGAGGAGAACCGCGGCAGGCCGACGCGAACTCACGATCCGCGAGGCCCTGACCATGTTCTGCGAGCCCGAGGTTGCCCGCCGCGACCAGCGGCGCGTCGAAGCGGCCTGCCGGCGCCTGGATCCGCAACGGCGAGGTCGTGCTGATGCAGGGTCCGCCAGGGGTGGGCAAGTCGCATCTTCTCTGCGGCCTCGGCATCCGGGCGATCCAGCTTGGCTTCTCGGTCCAGTACTTCCGCTTCGACGAGCTGCTGACCGCGCTGCGCGCAGATGCCCATTTGCCGCCTGTCATGCTCAAGAAACGCAAGTACATGTCGACAGCGCTGCTGCTGGTCGATGAGATGGGCGACGACCCGATGAGCCGCGAGGACGCCAGTCTGTTCTTCCGCATCGTCAACTATCGCTACGGCGCGCGGCGCCATGATCATCACCACCAACAAGAGCATCCGCGACTGGACCGAGCTGCTCGCCGGTGACGAGGTGCTGGCCATCGCCATTCTCGACCGATTGCGGCACCGCGCCCATGTCCTCAACATCAAGGGCCGCAGCTACTGGCTACGCGAGCTCGAAGATGCCCTGAAGGGTTGAACCACCCACAACCAGACGGCCCGCGGCCCCGAGAGCGCGCGCTCTGGCTCTAGACGGTCAGCGCGCGCTCTCGGGGCCGCTCCGTTGCGCGACATCTCGTAAGACTGGATGTCGCCTTAGCTCGTAAAAGTAGGTGTCGCTTGACAGATTGTCGACCGGCGGCTCAAATCGATCGACGTGCTCGACATTCTGTCTGACCGCTTCATCCTGCGCGCCATGCGGGGCCATATCCGTTCCGACGTTGGCCCGGAGTTCGTCGCGAAGGCCGTTCAGACGTGGATCACGGCGGTCGGGGCCAAGACCGCCTCCATCGCGCCGGGCAGCCCATGGGAGGACGGATTCATCGAGCCGTTCAACGCCCGCCTGAAGGATGAATTGCTCGATGGAGAGATCTTCTATGCGCTCACCGAGGCGAAGATCGTCATCGAGAGCTGGCGGCGACACGACAACACCGTGCGCCCGCACGGATCGCTCGGATACAAGCCACCGGCCCCGGAGGTCTTTGTGCCTGCCATGGCCGCACAGGCGGCAGCGCAACCCCATCCGTCTGCAAGCCGACCACCGCACGCGCTGGCGTCGAGGCCGTCAATGCACTAGCATTCCGACCGAAACACGCAGTGGGGGCCCATCACGGTCACATAAGAGGAACTCGATGACTACAGTAAAAAACGCCCTGGTCGCCAAGAGCGGCGCCATAATCCATGTTGGTTCCGGCGACATGGTCGCCGAAGCCTTGCGCCAAATGCGTGACAACCGCGTCCGGTCTGTTCTTGTAATCGATAACGGCGTGCTGGTCGGTATCGTGACCCAGGGTGACTGCGCCATCAAAGTGCTGCTGCCCGGGCTCGATGCGAGGCTGACTCCGGTGAACCAAGTGATGACGGGCAACCCGGTGACGGTTAAGCCGAACGATTCACTGGAAGACTGCATGGTTATGATGTCTGCGCGCGGTTTTCGCCATCTGCCAGTGCTGAATTCGGGCAAGGTTGTAGGTGTGATCTCGATCGGAGACGTTGTTAAGGATATAATCCAGAATTTAAAGCAAAATGAGAGCGACTTGATCCGCTATATCGGGTCAAGCGGCTCTGGAAGCTGAAAAAACGACCCGCGTGACTGTTGCTGATCCACCCCCATTGAATTGGTCCACCTTGAGGTATGTCTTATGGCAACGAGGAGGATCTGATCCATGCCGAGAAAACGTCACAAACCCGAAGAGATCGTCGCGGTCCGAAGAAAGCGGCAGGTCGATGTCCTGGGCTCGCAGGGCAAATCCGTCGCGGATGCGGTCCGCGCGATTGGCATGACCGAGCCACGGATGACCGCTGGTGGCAGGAGTTTGGCGGGCTGAAATCCGATCAGGTCACGCGGATGACCCGAAGGGCCGCGTCAGCGAATGATCTTGAGGCTGAGAATGCCCGGCTCCGGCGCGTTGTCTCCGATCTGATGCTCGACCAGATGATCCTTGCGGAGGCGGCAAGGGGAAACTTCTGAGCCCCGCGCGAGGTCGTGCCGTCAATGCACGAACATTCCGACCGGGCCACTCAGTGGGCCCCGATCAGGTCTTGATTGAGGCGGCCGTCCACAGGTTCACAGAGAAATGGCCAAAACAGAGAAAAATGAGCCGGAGAGCGACGACCCACGGTCCATAGCCCCAACGGTCAAACTCTTGGATTTGTTTGACTTGTTCGGCGTCGTCACCGTTTCCGGAGACGCATTACAACGTTAAGGTGGCGGAGACGATGGGATTCGAACCCATGATACCCGTTTCCAGGTATGCTCATTTAGCAAACGAGTGCCTTCAGCCGCTCGGCCACGTCTCCGCGCGCCGGTGTGTATGCCGGGGGCGCGCTGATTTGGCAAGCGTTTTGGCGGATCTGCCAGGCCGGCATGATTCGCTTCGCGCCAGTGTCGGCCAAGCCACGACAAATCCGTTGACGGCGGCCCGGATTTCGGGATGACGATGTGGAACAGAGGATTGCACCTGCAACCACCGCATCATTGCGGCGGGATGCAAGAAGAGGCAACCTTAAGACCATCATGCGCCGGATCCGCGCACATCGGAGGACACACATGACCATCAACCGCCGCCAGTTCGGCGGGCGCGCTCTTGCCCTCGCCGCCGCTCCCGTCGCCATGCCGTTCGTCATTCCTGGCGCCCGGGCGCAGGCTGTGACGACGCTGCGCCTGCACCATTTTCTTCCGCCCGTGTCGAATGCGCATGCGAAGCTTCTGGCGCCCTGGGCAAGGAAGGTCGAGGCGGAGAGCCAGGGCAAGATCAAG
>JAPLOU010000046.1 GCA_026400535.1 Hyphomicrobiales bacterium | reverse complement strand
GCGGTTTCCCCGCACTCGCGGGGATAGGCCCTGCATCGCGCCTGCACCGTTCTCGCCTGCTTCGGTTTCCCCGCACTCGCGGGGATAGGCCCGAACATGATGGCCGATTTGTTCCAACGTCAGCGGTTTCCCCGCACTCGCGGGGATAGGCCCTGTATCAGGCCGCGCTGACAAAGTACGGCTCCGGTTTCCCCGCACTCGCGGGGATAGGCCCTGGTCAAGCGCTTTATCAACGGCGTTCATGTCGGTTTCCCCGCACTCGCGGGGATAGGCCCTGGTCTCCACGCCGATCAGTGGAATCACCCGCGGTTTCCCCGCACTCGCGGGGATAGGCCCCACACGATAAAGTCCATGGGCCTTGTCACACGGGTTTCCCCGCACTCGCGGGGATAGGCCCCGTCATCAATGGCAGGAAGGGATACCTCATGGGGTTTCCCCGCACTCGCGGGGATAGGCCCTACGTAGTGTTGCCCGAAAGCGATGGCCGTGAGGTTTCCCCGCACTCGCGGGGATAGGCCCTGGCAGACGCGGTGCATGTCGTTATTCAATGGGGTTTCCCCGCACTCGCGGGGATAGGCCCTACGTCATGTTCGATGACAAGCTAATCAAGATGGTTTCCCCGCACTCGCGGGGATAGGCCCCGGCCATCGACATCGAGCACATGGCCCGAGCGGGTTTCCCCGCACTCGCGGCGATAGGTGTGAATGGGTATTGGAGCTCGATCCGTTTCAGGATCCAACAGTGACCCTGCTTCACCCGGATATTGCTTCATGTTCTTCAGTATTTATCGCAGTCAAAGTGGGGAGCAGCTCTCAGCGTCGATCGGGGGTCAATTGTCGCGACGATTCACAGGCCGAGGCGCGAACAGGTTGGCGCGACAATAGCACTTCACTTTTTTGCCCTAGGTGTAAGGGCGGGGCCCCAACAAGCAAGGGGCGGGGGTAGGGGGGCGCTGGTCCCATACCCACCCCCCCGGGGGGGGGGCCAGCCTGTCACAGAAATTGCAGGGCGCGTCCGCGGCTTTGAGCCGACACACATCGTGACAACTGTGGGACCGATTGTGGGACTATAGAGGAGGGAGAGCTAAAAGCCTAATATTTACAATAGTAAGTGGCGGAAGGGGTGGGATTCGAACCCACGGTGGGGTTGCCCCCACGGCGGTTTTCAAGACCGCTGCCTTAAACCACTCGGCCACCCTTCCAGAGCGATCTCATTTGCATGAAGCGCGCTAATTGGGCAAGCGCTGCGGCGATAGGAAGCAGCATCCGTCATATTTTTACCGACGTAAGCAGTTTTACAGATCCTACTGGAATGATCGCCATGATCGCGATTCGATGAGAGTGAGCCCATGCTAAAACAGTCTATCCTTGCCGCTGCTGCGCTGACCGCCATAACATCCGGCCTGGCAGCGCGCGAACTGGAAGCGGACGATATCCGCGATCGCATTGCCGGAAAGCGCATTTTTCTCGCCGTTCCACTCGGCGGCGAGTTTCCCCTCTACTATCGCAAGGACGGCCGCGTCGACGGATCCGGCGAGGCCGTCGGCCTCGGCCGTCTGGCGCGCCCCAATGACAGCGGTCGCTGGTGGATCAGCGGCAACCGTCTGTGCCAGCAGTGGCAGACCTGGTACGATGGCAAGCGTATGTGCTTCCAGTTGATCAGCCTTGGCGGCAACAAGCTGCGCTGGAATCAGGACAATGGCGACACCGGCGTGGCGCGCGTCGGGGACTGAGCACAACCGGGAGGACATGCCACATTGCCGCTGGATTTGGGGCTTTTTTTCGAGATTTCCGCTGGTTGCGGGCGAAAGCTTGCATCGGCGCGCATCTTCGCTTAACGGTCCTTTCATTGAACCTTGTCACTTTGAGCAGGTGATGCCGGTGGGCATGCGTCTGTCAAACTTGAGTAAAGGGCCTCCATGCGGAAGCTGTTGTGCTACTCGACCGCAAGATTGCCCTTGTCAGTCGGATCCATCATCAAGGTGATGCTTGCTGCCGCGTGCGGTGTCGTGGCCGCCAATTGCTCGCAGGCGCCGCAGCAAGGCCGCCTGTCGTCGCAGGAAAGCCGCGAGATCGGCTTCTTTTCACACCGCAAGTTCGGCCCAGCCAGTCCACGCGTCGCCATTGACGGCGACCCTATTCCGAAAGGTGGCGGCCGTGACCACGTAGGCCGCTCCTACACGATCGCCGGCAAGCGCTACACGCCCTATGTGAAGCCGGTAGGGTACACAATCACCGGACAGGCGTCCTGGTATGGGCCAGCTTTCCATGGTCGCAAGACCGCCAATGGCGAGGTCTATGACCGCCACGGCGTCTCTGCCGCGCACCCGACCATGCCGCTGCCGAGCTATGCGCGCGTCACCAATCTGGCCAACCGCCGCTCGATCATCGTGCGCGTCAATGATCGCGGCCCCTATCACGGCGGTCGTGTGATCGATCTGTCGCAAAGGACCGCCGATCTGCTGGAATTCCGTCATCTCGGCACGGCGAGGGTCAAGGTGGAATATGTCGGCCGCGCCTCAATCGCCGGGAGTGATGATCGATCGCTGGTCGCCTCATTGACGACAGACGGCACGCCCGCAGGCGTTCCCGGCATGAGCCAGCCGGCCACGATGATTGCTAACGCGCCGCCCTTGACCACCCCGCGTAGCATTCCATCCACGAGCGCGGCGGAACCGGCCAGCAGCTTCAGCGTGGCCTCCAATCCGGCCGTGGCACCGCCGGCCGAGCGAGCGGTGGGCAACCCGGGCGATGTTTCGCGGATCGTCCGCAATGCGCCACGCCCGCCGGAGCGGCCGTTTGATCTGGCTACGATCCCCGGAGCCGCTACGCCGACCGCCTTTGCCGGGCCGGAGCCGGCAATCCGCGTCGCGCGCTCCAGCCTCGCTGGCCAACGTCCCGTTGTCGCCAGCCTGTTTTTTGCCAGTCCTGAACCGCTGCGGCAGAGTTTCTCCACCAACCATCCGTTGGTCCGCGACCTGACACCGCAACGCTTCGTCAAGTTGTCTCCGTAACGGCATCTTCGGTTGATTTTGCCATGATGGCGTCGCAGAAGACCATATGGTTCCGGCTATGCGGCATGTTTCCTGGTCTGCACGGTTTCGGTGCGCCTGCGCGGCCCTGATCGGCCAGATCGCGGCGGTGGTAATTACCGGGCCTGCAGTGGGCCAGGCCTTCCAAACGCTTGCGCCCCAGGCAGTCCTGTATGATGTCGGCAGCCGAAGTGTGCTGTTCGAAAAGGGCAGCGACGATTTGATGGCGCCTGCCTCAATGGTAAAACTGATGACGGCGTTGGTTGTGTTCGAGGAAATAGCGCAGGGCCGACTCAAACTCGATGACGAGATGGTCGTATCGGAGAACGCTTGGCGCCGTGGCGGCGCTGTCTCGGGAGGCTCGACGATGTTTGCGGTGCCCAACAGCCGCATCAAGGTCAGCGACCTGCTCTCGGGCCTCCTTGTGCAATCGGGCAATGACGCCGCCATCACGCTGGCCGAGGGCATCGCAGGCAAGGAGGAGAGCTTCGTTGCGTTGATGAACGAGCGCGCGGCCAAACTCGGACTGAAGCGCTCAGTGTTCCGCAACGTGATGGGTTTTTCCCATCCGGAGCAGCGTGTCACGGCGCGGGAGCTGTCGTTTCTTGCCAATCATATCATCACGACCTATCCGGACCTGTATCGGTATTTTGGCCAGCGCGATTTCACCTGGAATCGGGTGCGTCAGCAGAACCGCAACTTGCTGCTGACGATGGACATCGGAGCCGATGGCATGAAGACCGGCAACATCGAGGAGTCCGGTTTCGGGATGGTCGGCTCGGCAGTGCAGAAGGGGCAACGGCTGATTGTTGTCGTGAACGGTCTGAAGACCGCGCGAGACCGGGCCCAGGAGGCGCGCAAGCTCCTCGAGTGGGGCTTCCGCACCTTCGAACCCCGTCAGGTGTTCAGCGCGGGCGAGACATTGGCCGAGCTGTCGGTGTTCGGGGGCGAGAAAGCCACCCTGCCGGTCGCCGCCGTCTCCCCGGTGATCCTGCTCATGCCGCGCGGCAACAGCGACCGCGTGCGCGGCAACGTTGTCTACAAGGGACCGTTGTTGGCACCGATCGCAAAGGGTGCCGAAGTTGGCGTGCTGCGGATAGAGCGCGGGGATGTGCGCGCGTTGGAGGTACCGGTTGTCGCCGCAGAGGACATCCCGGCGGGTTCACTGCCCAAGCGGGCCGCAGACGCCGCCATCGATCTGTCGACCGGATGGTTCCGAAGGGCCCTGTCGGGCGCAAGATCGCCATGAGACAGGCCTGCCTGATCACGCTTGAGGGCGGGGAAGGGGCCGGCAAGTCGACCGTGGCGCGCGGCCTCCAGGCAAGGCTGGCGGAGCGCGGCGTCCTGTCGATTGTGACGCGCGAGCCGGGCGGTTCACCGAAGGCCGAGGCCATCCGCGGGATCCTTTTGTCGGGCAAAGTCAAGCCCTACGGCCCCTTTGCCGAAGCCATCATGTTCTATGCGGCGCGGATCGACCATATTGAGAAGACGATCCGCCCGGCGCTGGCGCGCGGCAATTGGGTCATCAGCGATCGCTTCGCTGATTCCACGCGGGCCTATCAGGGCGCCCTTGGGAAGGTCGATCCCACTCTTTTGGGTTCGCTCGAAAGGGTTGCGCTCGCCGGTTTCCGTCCGGACATCACACTGATCCTTGACGTTCCTGTCGAGATCGGTCTCGCGCGTGCGGCAGCGCGCCGCGGCAGTGGTGCGACGGACCGTTTTGAGAGCGAAGGGCGCGGCTTCCACGCCCGCCTGCGGCAGGCCTACCTCGAGATCGCCGAACGCGAGCCAGACCGATGCATCGTGCTCGATGCAAGCCTCCCGCCGGACGATGTGCTCGAAATGGCTTGGGCTGCGGTCGAAATGCGCGCGCTCGCCGGGGTCTCCAACACTTTTGCGGATGCAGCGCTGCAATGAGCGGGGACAGTGGCGATATGCCGGACCAGTTGGCCGGCTTTCCGCATCCACGGCAAGCGTGCGCCCTGGCCGGGCATCACGAAGCAATGTCCGCCATGCTGGATGGCCTGCGGGCGGGCCGGCTGCACCATGCCTGGCTGATCGGCGGGCCGGAAGGTATCGGGAAGGCTACGTTCGCCTATCACGTCGCCAAAATGTTGCTGGGACTTAAGCCGGGCACTGATGGGGCACCGTCCAGCATCATCGTCGACCCGGACTCGCAGAGCGCGCGGCTCGTCGCCGCCCAGGCCCACCCCGATCTCGTTGTGTTGCGCCGTCAGCCGGCCACCGACAAGAAGAACGCGACAACGCAGATTCCGGTTGAGACCGTGCGCCGAGCGCTCGATGTCTTTGCATCGACCACAAGCGCTGGCGGATGGCGGGTCTGCATCGTCGATAGCGTTGAGGATCTCAACAGCGCCGGCGCCAACGCGCTGCTCAAGGTGCTGGAGGAGCCGCTGCCGCGGTCGATCTTCCTGATGGTAGCCCATCAGCCCGGCAAGGTCATGCCGACGATCAGGTCACGCTGCCGCAAGCTCACGCTCAATCCGCTGAGCGCCGCAGAGATGGCCGAGGCGCTAGGCCGCCTCGATCTGCCCGAAAGCCAAGATGAAATCGCACAGGCGATTGGCTTTGCCGACGGCTCGGTGCGTCGTGCTCTGGTGAGGCTCGACCCGGAGACGTTGTCCCTGATCACCGGGACGCGTTCGATCCTGTCGGATCTGCCGACGGTGCCGCTGAAGGCCGCCCAGGCGATGGCCGAGCAACTTGCCGGACGATCAGGGGAGGCGGACTTTTTCATCTTCCTTGAGACGGTCGAAGACTGGGTCAATGCCCAGGTCCATGCGCTCGCGGGGCATGGCGCTCATCGTCTTGCGCCACTGGCGCAGGTGTGGGAGAAGATTTCGGCAGCCGTTAGGGAGACCGATGCCTTGAATCTCGACCGCAGACCCGTTGTGTTGTCGATCTTTCATGATCTGGCCGACGCCGTCATGCGAATGCGCGCGGCCTGACCCGCTGCTCGGGCACGCGACACGGCGCGGACAGGCTGTTTCGACCGTTCCTGTCGCCCCAATTCCGGCATATCCTTTCGGACACAGTGACGAATGACCACGTCAATTCATGAACGACCCAAATTCTATCTGACGACCGCGATCGCCTATCCGAATGGGCCTCCGCATATCGGGCATGCCTACGAAGTCGTCGCTTCCGACGCGATCGCACGCTTCAAGCGGCTCGACGGCTACGACGTGTTCGCCATGACCGGCACCGATGAGCACGGGCAGAAGATGCTGCGCACCGCCGAGGCAAAGGGCATCTCGCCGAAGGCCTGCGCCGATGAACTGGCAGCGCACTTCAAGGCGATGGGTCCTGCGCTCAATCTTTCCTTCGATCGCTTCATCCGCACCACGGACGAGGACCATGTCGCGTCCACGCAGGAACTCTGGCGCCGGATGGAGGCCAATGGCGACATCTATCTCGGCGGCTATTCCGGCTGGTACTCCGTCCGGGACGAAGCCTTCTATGACGAGAAGGAGACCACCCTCAAGCCTAACGGAATCCGTCTTGGCGGGCAGGGCACGCCAGTCGAATGGGTCGAGGAGGAGAGCTATTTCTTCCGCCTTTCGGCCTATCAGGACCGGCTGATCGCGCTGTATGACAGCCAGCACGATTTCATCTCGCCCGAAACCCGGCGGAACGAGATCGTCAGCTTCGTCAAGGGCGGCCTGACTGATCTGTCGATCAGCCGGACAACGTTCAATTGGGGCCTCGCTGTTCCCGGAAACCCGAAGCATGTGATGTACGTCTGGGTCGACGCGCTCAACAACTACGTGACTGGTACCGGTTTCCCGGACCCGAACCATCCCCGTGCGCGCTACTGGCCAGCCGATGTCCACATCATCGGCAAGGACATTACGCGTTTTCATGCGGTTTATTGGCCGGCTTTTCTGATGTCTGCAGGCCTGCCGCTGCCGAAACGGGTCTTCGGACACGGGTTCTTGCTCAACAAGGGCGAGAAGATGTCCAAGTCCGTGGGCAACGTGCTTGACCCGTTCAACCTTGTGGCAGCCTACGGCGTCGACCAGTTGCGCTATTTCTTCCTGCGCGAAGTACCCTTCGGACAGGACGGAACCTATTCGCACGAATTGATCGTGAACCGGATCAATGCCGATCTTGCCAATGACTTCGGAAATCTGGCGCAGCGTTCACTGTCGATGATCAACAAGAACTGCAATGGCAAGGTGCCGGCGCCGGGCGTGCTGAGCCTTGTCGACGAGGCCATGCTGGCCCAGACCGATGCGCTGCTTGAGAAGGCGCGCACGGCCATGGCCGATTTCGCCATTCATCAGGTGCTCAACGAGATCTGGGCCGTTGTCGGCGAGGCCAACCGCTACTTCGCGGCTCAAGCGCCCTGGGTGCTGCGTAAGACCGATCCGGCCAGGATGGCGACGGTCCTGTATGTGACGGCGGAGCTGCTGCGCCAGACCGCCATTCTCGCCCAACCGGCGATTCCGGCAGCGGCGGGCAAGCTGCTCGACCTTCTGGCGGTGGACGAGGTGGACCGCGATTTCGCGCATCTTGGAGCAAAACACCGGCTTACGCCCGGTACGGATCTGCCTTTGCCGACGGGCATCTTCCCGCGCTATGTGGAAGCCGTAGCCGACGAGAGCGGAAAGTCCGACTGATGCTGGTCGACACCCACTGCCACCTCGACTACCCGGATCTGTTTGCGCAGATCGACGCGGTGGTGGCGCGCGCGGAGACCGCCGGGGTCGATAGGCTTGTCACCATATCAACTCATGTAGCGCGGCACGCGCGCTATCGCGAATTGGCGGAACGTTTCCCCAATGTTTTCTGGACCATCGGCACGCATCCTCACAACGCGGCTGAGGAACCGGACACCACGGTCGATGAGATCGTTGCCCTGTCGCATCACCCCAAATGCGTCGCCATCGGCGAAGCGGGGCTCGACTACCACTACGACAAGAGCCCACGGGATATTCAGCGCCGGGTGTTCCGCACGCAGATCGAGGCGGCGCGGGACAGTTGCCTGCCGCTGGTGATCCACGCCCGCGACGCTGATCTGGAGATGATCGACATTCTCACGCAGGAACACGCCAAAGGGGCCTTCAGCGCGATCCTGCACTGCTTTTCATCCGGCGCTGAACTGGCGCGGGTTGGCATTGAACTTGGGTTCTATCTGTCCTTCTCGGGCATCATCACCTTCAAGCGCTCCGACGAGTTGCGCGCCATTGCCACCGCAGCGCCGTTGGACCGGTTGCTGGTGGAAACGGATGCGCCTTATCTGGCTCCGGAACCGTATCGTGGCAAGACCAATGAACCCGCCTTTGTCACCAAGACGGCTGAAGTGCTGGCTTCAGCGAGAGGCCTTGCGCCCGATGAGTTGGCGGCGCTCACGACTGCCAATGCCGTGCGGGTCTTTCCGCGCATGGCGGCTTTCACGCAAAGCGCTGCAGCGGCATGACCCTTAAGGTCACGATCCTCGGCTGCGGTTCATCCGGCGGGGTGCCGCGACCGGGGATGGGGTGGGGCGAATGCGACCCGCACAATCCGCGCAACCGCCGCAGGCGCTGCGCGATCCTGATCGAACAGAACGGCAGCCATGGCACCACCAGCGTACTGGTCGATACCGGTCCGGATCTGCGCGAACAGCTGATTGATGCTGCCGTCAAGAGCCTTGATGGGGTCATCCTGACCCATGAACACGCGGACCACACCCATGGCATTGATGATCTGAGGCCGCTCGTCCTGCACATGCGGCGCACGGTCGACATCTTCATGGACGACGTGACCGGAGCGGTGATGCACGAGCGCTTTCGCTATATCTTCGAAAGCCTTCCCGGCAGCAGCTATCCGCCGATCGCCCTCAGCCACGGCATCATTACAGGACGGGTTTTTTCGATTGACGGAGCGGGTGGCCGGATCGAAGTGCTTCCAATCACGGTTGCGCATGGCGAGATCAACGCGCTGGCGCTGAAAATCGGCAAGATGATGTATCTGCCCGATGTCAGCGCCATTCCCGGTGAGGCCGAGACCCATTTTCATGGCCTGGATCTCTGGATCATCGACGCGTTGCGCCACCGGCCACATCCGTCGCACTTTTCGCTATCAGAGGCATTGGCATGGATCGAGAGGACCAAGCCCAGACAGGCGGTTCTGACCAATCTGCATACGGATCTGGATTACGCAGCACTGCTGGCAATGGTGCCCACAGGAGTGAGTGTCGCCTATGATGGCATGACTGTCACCCTGGATCGGGGCATGGTCAGCCTTTCGGGCTGAGCTGAGCTCGCGGCGCTGCCCAACCAATCCTGATCCTGTCGAAGGATGAGCGTCGAGCCTTACTCCATGCCGCCTGCAGCAAGGAATTTCTCAAGCCAGTGAATGTCGTAAAGACCGTTCTGGATGTCCGGATTGCGCACCAGTGTCCGGAACAAGGGCAAGGTCGTGTCGATGCCGTCGACCACGAACTCGTCCAGCGCGCGCCTCAGCCGCATCAGGCATTCATTGCGCGTGCGGCCGTGAACGATCAGCTTGCCGACCAGCGAGTCGTAATGCGGCGGGATCGTGTAGCCCTGATAGGCTGCCGAATCCACGCGCACGCCAAGACCGCCAGGCGTGTGGAACGACAGCAGCTTGCCCGGCGACGGCCTGAACGTCGCCGGGTGTTCGGCATTGACCCGACACTCGATGGCATGTCCCTCGAGCACGATGTCACTCTGCTTGAGCGACAGTTCGGCGCCTGCCGCGATCCTGATCTGCTCGTTTACCAGATCAATGCCAGTAATCATTTCGGTGACGGGATGCTCGACCTGAATCCGGGTGTTCATTTCAATGAAATAGAACTTGCCGTCCTCATAGAGGAACTCGACCGTGCCGGCGCCCAGATAGCCAAGATCGCACATGGCCTTCGCCACGGTGTTGCCGATCTCCGCGCGCATGGAGGCGTTGAGCGCGGGCGAGGGGCCTTCCTCCCAGACCTTCTGGTGGCGGCGCTGGAGCGAGCAGTCGCGTTCACCAAGATGCACCGCATTGCCGCGTCCATCGCCCAGCACCTGAATTTCGATGTGCCGCGGCTTCTCGAGATACTTCTCGATGTAGACGGCATCGTCGCCAAAGGCGGCCTTGGCTTCGGTGCGGGCCGTATGGAGCGCGACGACAAGATCATCTTCCGTGCGCGCGACCTTCATGCCGCGGCCGCCACCGCCTGCGGCCGCCTTGATAATGACGGGGAACCCGATGTCCCGGGCGATGCGCATCGCTTCGGCGTCTTCCGTCACGCCGCCATCGGAGCCGGGAACGCAGGGAATGCCGAGGCGCCGCGCCGTGCGCTTGGCCTCGATCTTATCTCCCATGATCCGGATATGCCCTGCCTTGGGGCCAATGAACGTAATGTTGTGTGCATCAAGCATGTCGGCGAAACGCGCGTTCTCCGACAGAAAGCCGTAGCCTGGATGAACTGCGTCCGCTCCGGTGATTTCGCAGGCCGCAATCAGGGCCGGCATGTTGAGATAAGAATCCCGCGCGGCGGGAGGACCGATGCAGACACTTTCATCAGCCAAACGCACATGCATCGCATCGGCATCGGCGGTGGAATGGACAGCAACCGTGGCGATTCCGAGTTCCTTGGCGGCGCGTAGCACCCGCAGCGCGATCTCACCCCGGTTAGCGATCAGGATCTTGTCAAACATGACCTGCCGCCAGCCTATTCGATTACGACAAGGGGTTCGCCGTACTCGACCGGCTGGCCGTCTTCGACGAGGATCGCCGTGACGGTGCCGCCCCGCGGCGCCACGATCTCATTGAAGGTCTTCATCGCCTCGACCAGAATGATCTTCTCCCCCTCGCGGACCACCGATCCGACCTCGACGAACGCTTTCGCGTCCGGAGAAGGTCGGCGGTACGCCGTTCCAACCATCGGGGACTTGACCACGCCCGGATGTTGGGCCGCGGCAGCGCTGTTGCTCAGGGGTGCCGGCGCCACAGGAGCCGCAGCAACCGGGGCTGCGGGAGCCTGCACCGGAGCAGCCTGCATCGGGACCTGGAACGACGCCGTCAGGTTGCGCGCAACCCGGACCCGAAGGTCACCTTTTTGAACTTCGATCTCGGTCAGATCGGTCTCGATGATCAGAAGGGCGAGGTCCCTGACCAGATCAGGATCAATCGGGCTTTTTGCGGCCATGCGACGTGTCTTTCGTCAATTCTTCAGGAGAGTTGATCCGTCGGGCCCTGAAGCCCGGCAGGAACGCAATCAAAATCGGGGAAGGGAAGGGCACCGCCACCGAACGATGGGCATAGCCTGCCGCAGGACGCTGTTGACCATTGACGATGCGGACCCACCCCTGGATTGCAACAGCCTCTTAGGCCCAAACCTGCAGCAGGGAAAGCCCCGACCAGCGTAAGCTCTCAGCTTTGACGGGCTTCACACAGAAAAACCGCGTCAATCGCCTTAACTGCAGTTGGTCTTGCCGCATTTGCGGACGGCGTCGATCCGGTTCTTGATCTGGTCGACCCCGACCGCACCGAACACGATCTCATCCGCGATGACGAAGGCCGGTGTGCCGGTAAGCCCGAGCTTGTCCCCCAGCACAACCGTTTCCTCGATCGCCGTGCGGGTCTCGTTGCTCTCCATGTCGCGGCGCAGCAGGTCGAGATTGGCGCCGTGTTCCTTGGCCACTTCCAGCGCTTTTGCGCCATTGATCCGGCCACGCGTCGCCATCAGCGCCACATGGAAAGCCCAGTACTTCTCACCCTTGATCTGGTTCTTCAGCGCAATCGCGACCCTGCTGGCTTCAACCGAGTCGGCGCCGAGCACCGGGAAGTCCTTCAGAACCACCTTGAGCATGGGATCGAGCTTGATCAGCTCTTGCAGGTCCGAGAGCGAGCGTTTGCAGAAGCCGCAATTGTAGTCGAAGAACTCGACGAGGGTGACGTCGCCCTGCGGATTGCCGGCCACGCTGCTCTTCGGCGCGTCGAAGATCGCGGCGCGCTCGGTCACCAGAACCTGCTTCTGCGAGTCAACCTGCGCCTGCTGCTGGCGACGCTCGAGTTCGACCAGCGCTTCCTGGATGATCTCAGGATTCTTGAGAAGGACCTCCTTGATGATCGCCTCGATCGCGCCCTTCTGCTCCGGGCTGAAGCCCTGCTGGGCAAAGGCCGAGCTGGCAAGGGACAGGCCAAGGAAAGCCGTTGCAGCCATCAGATTGGTGGCAAGAGCTCGGCGCATGGCGAATCCTTTCAAAATGAATACGACTGCACTTATCACGACCGCGGTGGTCTGAAGTTCACGATATCATCAGCACGCAGCGCGCCGGGCGAGCCGGCAGGCAGCTTCTGCTTGGCGCGCATGGCCTGGGTCTGCGCCGTCACGAGGTCGCCTTCAAGGAAAGCAGCCTGGGCGGCGGACAACTCTGCCATTCCGACATTGCCCTTGCGCGCATAGGCGCTGGCGAGATGCCGGTGAGGGTCCGGCAATTCCTTTTCGCGTTCGGCTGAATAGGACAATTCGCGGATCGCTTGATCCAGTGAGGCCGGATTGCCCGCTGCCAGCAAGGCATGGCCGAGCATGCCGCGGATGAGGCCTGAAGTCGGCGCGGCCCTTGCAGCCCGCTGCAGCGGCTCGATGGCAGCGGGCGCCTGACCGCTTTCGAGCAGCACCTGGCCGCGCAGCTCATGGAAATACGGATTACCGGGTTGCTCGCGGAGCAGAGACGCGATTCCGCTCAGCGCCTCCTGCAGTCGGCCTGAGCGATGGGCGGCGATGGCCCGTGCATAGCGCGCTGGCGTGGACATGTCATGGCGCGGATAACGCCGGCTGATGCCGTCGAAGCGGTCGAGGAAGCCGTAGAGCTTGGCGCGGGCGAGATTGTGCCGCACCTGCAGCCCGGCGGCGTCGCGCTTCTCGAAATTCGGACTGTCCTCGGCCAGCGTCTGCAACTGCGCGATCCGCTCCTGCGGCAGCGGATGGCTGATCTGGTATGGGTCGACCGCGCGCGACGAGAACATGCCGGTCTCGGCAAAGCGCGCGAAAGTCCGCAGCATCCCACGCGAGCTTTGCCCCGTGGCGTCCAGAAAGCGGACGGCGGCCCGGTCAGCAGCCTGCTCCTCGGATCGCTGATAGGCCAACAGCGACCGGCGCGCGATCTCCGCTCCACCGCCGAACACCCCCATGGCGCCCATCCCGGCATTGCTGCCCCTGTCACGGCTGGTGGCCGCTCCGATCGCAGCACCAGCGCCCGCGATCATGCCAATCGCGGCGATGATCTGCGCATTGGAGATTTCCTGCCGAAGCCGTGCGAGATGGCCGCCCGCGATGTGCCCCGTCTCGTGTGCAATAACGCCGATGACCTCGTTGGGCGTCTCGGCATCCATCAGAATCCCGACATTCATGAAGATGCGGCGGCCATTGGCGACAAAGGCGTTGAAGCTCCGGTCCTGGATTAGTACGATGTCGGTCTGGCTGGCGTTGACACCCGCAACGCGGAAGATCGGGCCGGAGTAGTCGCGCAACAGTTGCTCAATTTCCGTGTCACGGATGATCGACATCCCCTTTCCGCCCTGCGCCAGCGCCGGCGGAGGCGCCAGCATGGCGACGAGGCCGAGCCCGAGAGCCAGCGACCGCAAGGCGCGGCGCAAGCAGGGAACGGGCTGGGGCGTAGTCGAAAAGCGGGGCATGTCTGCGCCAGAGGACGGGGCGGGGGAATGAAATGTGTCTGCTCGACTATCCGCGTAGAAACACTTGAAGGCAAGATTGCGACCGGGCTATGCGGAAACATTGCGTGCGTGCGTGCCATGCCACCAGCGCCATCACCGGACTTGTACTGGTGATCCCTGTCCGAAGACGATCACGCATCCGTAGCAAAAGGGCCCCCACAAGGGTTGCGATGACATTGGGAAACACGAGGCATCCATGCAAAAGCCTGTCCTGACAGCCACATCGCCCCGCATCTCGCAGCGATCTGCGCTGGTCTCCCCGTTCATCGTTATGGATGTCATGACCGAGGCCGCGACGATCGAGCGGGCCGGTGGCTCCATCGTCCACATGGAGGTCGGCCAACCCGGCCACCCGGCGCCGCGCGCGGCGCGCGAGGCGGCAGCGAAGGCACTGGCGGCTGGCACCGTCGGCTACACCGAGGCGCTTGGCATCTGGCCGCTGCGCGAGCGCATCGCGCGCCACTACCGCGATTGGTATGATGTCAGCGTCGAGCCTGAGCGCGTCATCGTGACCACCGGCTCGTCCGGCGGCTTCACTCTTGCCTTCCTGTCGATGTTCGATCCAGGGCAGAGGATCGCGATCTCATCGCCGGGCTATCCGGCCTACCGCAACATCCTGAAAGCGCTCGGCCTTGAGGTGGTGGAAATCCCGACCGGCGCCGACACGCGCTATGCCCTGTCGGGCGCCGCGATTGCCGCCGCCCATGCACAGAAGCAGCTGGCGGGCGTGCTCGCCATGAGCCCGGCCAATCCGAGCGGCGTAGTGATGATGCCGGAGACCATCGCTGATCTCAGCGCCACCTGCGGCAAGCTTGGAATCGCTCTTATTTCGGACGAAATCTACCACGGGCTGACCTATGAGCGGCAGGCCGAGACGGCGCTGCGCTTCGACCCGGACACGGTAATCATCAACTCATTCTCAAAGTTCTTCTGCATGACCGGTTGGCGCGTCGGCTGGATGGTGGTTCCGCCCGCGCTGGTGCGCCCGATCGAGCGGTTACAGCAGAACCTGTCGATTTCCGTGCCCTATCTCAGCCAGGTCGCGGCGCTGGCCGCGTTTGACGGGCAGGACGAAATGGAGCAGGTGCAGCAGGGCTATGCCCGAAACCGCGCCATCCTGATGCAGGAGCTGCCGCGCCTCGGGCTGGGCGGATTCCTGCCCATCGATGGCGCCTTCTACGTCTATACGGACGTCTCGGCCCTATGCAATGACAGCATGGACTTCTGCCGGCGCGCCATCCGCGAGGCCGGCGTCGCCATCACCCCCGGCCTCGACTTCGACCCCGAAGACGGCCACCGCTTCGCGCGCCTGTCGTTCGCAGGCACGGAAGCCGACATTATCGAGGCGGTGCAGCGGCTGGGGACTTGGTTGGGCTAGCCCGATTAAATCGCCGGCCTTGTGCCGGCAATCTCGAAGCGACCGGCAATCTCGATCCGCCTGCATGTCATGGCCGCTCCTGTGGCGGCCATCTCACTTCGAGACGCGCCGTGGACAATCCAACCGGGATCATCGGGACAGGGCCGCTGATGACCTGCATCGAAAACCTCTGACCACTATCGTCAGATGTCGCCACCCGAACAAAAATGCCCGGCTCATCACCGGGCATTTTTCAATCCATTCTGTCACCTGTTCTTGCGATCAGCGGCGGCTCCACCAACCGCCGCGCTTGGGGCGGTTGGGATCGGTTTCGCTGAGCACGATGGCGACAGGCTCGGGTTCCGGCGTCGGCGGGGAGACGGGCTCGGGCTCCGCGGCAGGGGCGGGCGGCTTGGCGACCGGCTCGTCCGTGGTGGCGCCCTCGGCAACCGCGGGGGTCTCGACAACCGCGTCCGCAACCTTCTTGCGACTGCGGCTGCGCTTGGGCTTCTCGGCCGGCGCGGCCTCGGGCGCAGATTCGGGCTCGGCCGCAGCCTCGACGACGGTATCCACGACCGGGTCTTCGCTGATTGCCGGCGCCTCGCCAGCCGCGGCGTCGGTTGCGATCTGCTCACGCGTGCGGCGTCCGCCACGACGGCCACGGCGACGGGCGGGACCACCATCCCCCTGGCCACGTTCCTCGCCATCCGCCGCGTGCTCAGACGCAGCGGCATCGACGTCCGTCTCGCCTGACGGCTCGGCCGCATCATCATCGCCGGTGCCGTTGCCAGATGGCGTTGCGCCGTTCTGGCGCTCAGCCCCGAACTCACGATCGCCGCCCCGTCCACGCCGGCGACGGCGACGCCTGCGGCGGCGACCTGCCTCGCTGTCATCGTTGCGCTCGCGCTCGTCGCGCCTGCCGCGATCCTCGTCCGGGCCTGTGGCGACGCGATCAGCCTCGTTCTCGGCTTCGTCGGTAATGGCCTCGTCAGCCATATCCCCGTCCTCGTCCTCGTCCTCGACGGCCTCGACACGAACGCCGGTGATCGGCGCACGCGGCTCGGCCTGCACGAACTCGCCGCGCTCAAGCACATAGATGGTCGACCCCATCAGGTGGTCATCGACTGCCAGCGTGACACTGACGCCGAACTGGGCCTCCAGATCAGTGAGATGGCCGCGCTTCTGGTTGAGCACATACAGCGCGACTTCGGTGCGCGTCTTGACGATCAGGTTATGGGTCGACGAGCGGATCAGCGACTCCTCCGCCGCGCGCAGGATCTGCAGCGCGACGGACGGCGTCGAGCGTACGAAGCCGGTGCCCTCGCAATGGGCGCACGTGACCGACGAGCTTTCGAGCACCCCGGTACGGATGCGCTGGCGCGACATCTCCATCAGTCCGAAGGCCGAGATATGGCCGACCTGGATCCGGGCGCGGTCGTTCTTGAGGCAATCCTTGAGCTTCTTTTCGACCGAGCGGTTGTTCCGCCGCTCCTCCATGTCAATGAAGTCGATCACGATCAGACCAGCCAGATCGCGCAGACGCAGCTGGCGAGCCACCTCCTCGGCGGCCTCAAGGTTGGTCTTGAGCGCTGTATCCTCGATGTTGTGCTCGCGTGTCGAGCGACCCGAATTGACGTCGATCGAGACCAGCGCCTCGGTCTGGTTGATGACGATGTAGCCGCCGGATTTCAGGGTCACCTGCGTCGAGAACATGGCGTCGAGCTGGCTTTCGACGCCGAACCTGGCGAACAGTGGCTGTGCCTCGCGATAGGGCTTGATGCACTTGGCGTGGCTCGGCATCAGCATCTTCATAAAGTCTTTCGCTTCACGATAGCCGCCGTCGCCGGCGACCATGATGTCGTCGATGTCCTTGTTGTACAGGTCGCGGATGGAGCGCTTGATCAGCGAGCCTTCCTCATACACCAGCGCCGGGGCGGAGGAGTTCAGCGTCAGCTCGCGTACGCTCTCCCACATGCGCATCAGGTATTCGTAATCCCGCTTGATCTCGGCCTTGGTGCGCGACGCGCCCGCCGTTCGCAGAATGATACCCATGCCGTCCGGAACCTCCAGCTCGCCGGCGATTTCCTTCAGCCGCTTGCGGTCCTCGGCGCTGGTGATCTTGCGCGAAATGCCACCGCCCCGCCCGGTGTTAGGCATCAGCACGGAATAGCGCCCCGCCAGCGACAGGAAGGTGGTCAGCGCCGCGCCCTTGTTGCCGCGCTCCTCCTTGACGACCTGAACAAGCAGGATCTGGCGGCGCTTGATCACCTCCTGGATCTTGTACTGCCGGCGGCTCTGGAAGCGCGGGCGGTCCGGCACATCGTCAAGCGCGTCTCCACCACCCATCATTTCGGGCTGTGGCCGCTCATCCTCGCCGTTCTCCGAACCATTGCTCTCTCCGTCGCGGTTGCTCTCGCCGCCCTCGTCGCGGTCATTATCATGCACGGCAAAGTCCGAGGCCGCATCTTCGCGCGCCTCATCGGCGGCCTGCGCCTCGGCTTCCGAAACGGGAACCGGGTCGCCGTTCTCGTCAAGTACGGGGGCCGACACCTTCGCTTCACCAGCTGTGCGCTTGTCTTTGCCTCCCCGGCGGCGGCGGCGGTTGCGGCCACGTTCGCGCTGCTCGCTTTCGCCCTCGGCATCCTCCTCGTAGCGCGCCTGTTCGGCCAGCAGGGCCTGCCGGTCGGCGACAGGAATCTGGTAGTAATCGGGGTGGATTTCCGAGAAGGCGAGGAAACCGTGCCGGTTTCCGCCATATTCAACGAAGGCCGCCTGGAGCGAGGGCTCGACCCGCGTCACCTTCGCCAGATAGATATTGCCCCTCAGCGGGCGCCGTGACGCGGACTCGAAATCGAACTCTTCAACCTTGCTTCCGCGAACGACAACGACCCGGGTCTCTTCTGGGTGCGAAGCGTCAATGAGCATCTTGTTAGCCATGGTGCTGAACCTTGATACGCCACAGCGCACGCCGGATCAGCAGCCGCGAAGGGCTGAAATCGACGCAACGGACCGGGGCGAGGCCGGACGGAGCCGGCCAATGTTGAGGGAGATAACAGGGCCGCGGCAACATCGCCGCAGTCGCGCGGCAAATGCTGTGTCTTTGAACGGGAATGGTGGCGCTGCTGCGCCAGGACCCTCGACATTTCGACCCAAACCTGAAGGATCCCGCATCCGCGGAACCCCGAATCCACGATTGCGGCAGGGCGGAGGCACGGACAAGTTCCGTTTTGCAGTCTCCGCTACAGCCACGCACGATCTGTTTGACTACGGGATACCGGGCAGTCCCAGCCAGGGCAAAACACTTTGTCCCGCTGCGATGTCGCGATCTCGAAACGTCAGCCGAACTTGCGCTTACACGATTCAGGATCAAATGACGCTGCAAAGCATCCGAGAATCCCTTACAGATAGAGCATGGTGATTGGCAAGCTTTTACGACGTTCAGCCGGTTCATGGCAGGCATTGATGGCGCCAGGCTCCTGGGCGCCGCTTCGCAGGGTGCTCCTGCTTCTGGCGCTCGCCGTCGCCGCCATTAGCCCGTACCGGTCCGGTCCGGCACAGGCGCAGGCCGGCGCGCAGCTCGACCAGCAGGCGCTGGCCGCCCAGGCTGCCGGGCCCGTGGCCGGGGTTGACCTGCGTCTTGACAGCACCGAGCGCACGGCGCGTTTCCAGATCGCCTTGTCGCAGGAAGTGGCAACGAGCGTCTCCGTCCTCGGCCGGCCGATGCGCATCACCGTCGACCTGCCGGAGGTGACCTTCCAGGCCGCGCAATCGAAAGCACGCCAGCGCGGCCTGGTCACCGGCTTTCGCGCAGGCCTTGTCGCGCCAGGACGGTCGCGGCTCGTGTTCGATCTCGGGGCTGCGGCCCAGGTTGGCGCTATCCGGCAAACGAAGCGTGCCGACGGCATCGTCGACATGGTCATCGAGTTTGCCGCGACCGGCGCCGAAGACTTCGAGCGCAGGGTCCTCCAGGGCGTGGAGCAGCGGGCAGCCGCCGCACTGGCGCCACTGCATGGCGAGCCCGGGTCGCCCAATGACACGAGGCCTCTTGTGGTTATCGATCCGGGCCACGGCGGCATCGACTCTGGCGCGGTCGCCTCCAGCGGCATTGCCGAGAAGACGCTCGTGCTCGCCATCGCCTCGCAGCTGCGGGCGCACCTGGAATCAAGTGGCTCGCTACGCGTGATCATGACGCGGAGCGACGATCGTTTCCTCAGCCTGTCGGAACGGGTGCGGATCGCGCGCGAGGCGCGTGCGGACCTGTTCATCTCGCTGCACGCCGACTCATTGTCGGCTGCCCAGGAGGTGAGGGGCGCCACGGTCTACACCGGGTCGGAACGGGCCACAGACGCCGAATCAGCCCGCCTCGCGCAGAAAGAGAACGCCGCGGACGCGGCCGGCGGCGCGGAAACGGCTCAGCCGAGCGAGGAGGTCATGGATATTCTGATGGACCTGACCCGCCGCGAAACCAGGGCCATGTCCAGCGCGGTGGCAGCCCGGCTCGTGACTGAGATGGGCGGGAGCATCCGGATGCACCGCATTCCCCAGCGTTCGGCCGGATTCAAGGTCTTGACAGCACCGGATGTACCGTCCCTCCTGATCGAACTCGGCTATCTGTCCAGCAAGGGCGACATGGCGCTGCTGACCTCGCCTGGGTGGCAGCAAGGTGCGGCAACCGCGATTGGACGCGCGGTGCACGGTCATTTCCGCTCCAGGTTGCAGGGCCGCCGCAACGGCGCCTCGTTTTCACCGTAAAGTTTCTTCACCTGTGGATTTGCCACGGTGCGCGTGCTAGCAGATGACGAAATTAATTCATAAACCATGGCTAGGATTATGGGGGCGGATCCAGGTCACCTAACACGTGACGCCGCCGTCTGGCACCATGTGGTTTGAGCAGAGGCCATGATGCGGTTTGTTCTGAGATTCTTCGGCTGGCTCTTTGCTGCCGGTGCGGTTGTCTTCCTGCTCGGCATTGCAGCAGTGGCTCTTGTTATCTGGCACTATTCCAAGGATTTGCCGGATTATGCGCAGCTTAGGAATTATGAGCCGCCGGTGATGAGCCGTGTTCATGCGGGCGACGGCAGCCTGATTGCTGAGTACGCCAAGGAGCGCCGGCTGTATCTGCCGATACAGGCGGTCCCGAAGCTCGTGATCAACGCCTATCTCGCCGCCGAGGACAAAAACTTCTACAGGCACGCCGGTGTCGACCCGGAAGGGCTGGTGCGCGCCGTTGTCGCCAGCTTCCGTAATCGCGGCTCAAACCGTCGCCTGCAGGGCGGCTCGACCATCACTCAGCAGGTCGCCAAGAACTTCCTTGTTGGCGACGAACGCTCGTTCGACCGCAAGATTCGCGAAGCGCTGGTGGCGATGCGGATGGAGGCGACCTATTCGAAAGACAAGATCCTCGAGCTCTATCTGAACGAAATCTATCTGGGGGCCGTCACGCCGGGGCGCCTGAGCCATGGCATCGCTGCGGCGGCACTCGATTATTTCGGCAAATCGGTCCACGAGCTTCAGTTACATGAAGCGGCCTATCTGGCCGCGTTGCCGAAGGCACCGAGCGAACTTCATCCGTTCCGCAACCGCGACCGCGCCATTGAACGCCGGAACTACGTGCTGGAACGCATGGCCGTGGATGGAACGGCCAAACGAGAAGATGTGGAGGCGGCCAAGAAACTGCCTCTGGACGTGCAGCCGCGTAACATCTCGCCGAACAACATCGCCGCCGGGTTCTTCGCCGAGGAAGTCCGGCGCGATCTTGCCGAGCGGTACGGCGAGAAGAAGGTCTACGAAGGCGGCTTGTCGGTCCGTACGACAATTGACCCCAAGATGCAGTTCATGGCCCGCAAGGCGCTGGTGGACGGTCTGGTGCGCTATGACGAGGCGCGCGGCTGGCGCGGTGCCACGCAGAAGATAGACATCACCGGCCGCGACTGGGGTCTTCCGCTCGCAGCCCTGCCCTCGCTGGCGGATGTCCAGCCATGGCGTCTTGCCGTGGTCATGGAAGTGACGGCTGACAGCGCGCGGGTCGGGCTCCAGCCGAGGCGCGAAGTGGGCAACGTTATCTCCGCACAGCGCGACACGCTGACGATCAATCCGGACGGGCACCGCTGGACGCGCCGCAACGTGCGTCAGGTGCTCAATGTCGGCGATGTCGTCTATGTTGAGCCTGTGGAGAATCGTCCGGGTCTTGGCCGCCTGCGGCAATTGCCCGAAGTGAATGGCGCCATTGTCGTCATGGACCCCCACACGGGGCGCGTCTTCGCGATGGTCGGCGGCTTCTCCTACGACCAGTCTGAGTTCAACCGCGCGACGCAGGCGTTGCGCCAGCCCGGTTCGTCGTTCAAGCCGTTTATCTACGCCACCGCTCTCGATAATGGCTATACGCCCTCCAGCATCGTGCTCGACGGCCCGATCGAAATCGATCAGGGCGGCGGCCTGGGGGTCTGGAAGCCGGAAAACTACGACGGCAAGCCGGCAGGTCCGCGCACGCTGCGCTTTGGCATTGAGCATTCCAAGAACCTGATGACCGTGCGTCTCGCCAAGGACGTCGGCATGCCACTGGTTGCTGAGTATGCGCGGCGTTTCGGCGTCTACGACGACATGCTGCCCGTGCTCTCGATGGCGCTCGGCGCAGGTGAAACCACCGTCATGCGGATGACCACCGGCTACGCCATGCTCGCCAATGGCGGGCGCCGCATCAAGCCGACGCTGATCGACCGGATCCAGGACCGCTGGGGCGCCACCATCTACCGTCATGACGAGCGTGTCTGCGAAGGCTGCGCCGCCCCGACATGGGGCAATCAGCGAGAGCCGCGCCTTGTCGACAACCGCGAGCAGGTGCTCGATCCGCTGACGGCCTACCAGATGACCTCGATGCTGGAAGGCGTGGTTCAGCGCGGCACAGCAACCGTGATCAAGGATGTTGGCAAGCGGCTGGCAGGCAAGACAGGCACCACCAACGAAGCCAAGGACGTCTGGTTTGTCGGCTTCTCGCCGGACCTCGCGGTGGGCGTATATCTGGGCTTCGACAAACCCAAATCCCTTGGCGATTCGGCAACCGCGGGACAGTACGCTGCCCCGGTGTTCCGTGACTTCATGCGCCAGGCCCTGCGCGACAAGCCGGACACTCCGTTCCGTGTTCCGGCCAACATCAAGCTGATTCCGGTTGACCTCCGGACCGGCATGCGCAGCAGCGGGGCAGGTGGCTTCCTTGAAGCGTTCAAGCCCGGAACAGCCCCACCTGACAGCTACTCGATCATCGGACTGTCCGCCACTGACGGCAGGCGCGGCATTAGGGTCAGCCCTGAAGCTGACCGCAATGTCGGCTCGGGCACAGGCGGCCTCTACTGATACCTCACGGGGGTCCGGTTGCTGAATCTAAGCCTTGACGAGACTTGCGAGATAGTTGTCGTTCCAGGCTGAGGTTATTCGCCTGAGGCGCCGCGAATCCTTTCCGGGGGCTCTGCGGATGAGATTGCTTGCCATGCGCTTGATCCTGGTGAAATTGGCGGGTGCTTTTTCTGTTCGCACGCGGCATTCGCCGTCTCGAAAAACCATGTCCATGACCCGGTGCAGGCTGTGGCGAGTAGGCCGGTGGGATTGCACCTCCGGCCTCTCTCAGAACGGTGCGGGAGCCTCTTGACTCACACCGCTCCCATCAAGCGAACGCGCCTACCATCCCACGCTTTGGAATGGTGAGCGGTTTTGCTGCGCTCATTCGTCTCCTCCTGTCGCCAGTTGGACGCCGAACGTAGCGGCTTGACCCGACCCCTTTGCTCGGGCCGCATTACCGGCTTTCATCGCTCTTACGGGTCGGTCCGTCCCAGTGTTCCCCATCGGTACGCTCGCCTCGCGGTGAATGCCGCTTGTGCTTCTCCCTTGGCATCGGAACGACTGGTTCCCGCAGTTCCACAGAAGAGCCGTCGTCTCCGCCAAGGCAAGGAAATCGCCGTCGTGCTCCACCATCGAAATCGCCTCCAGATCGCATCTGGGGACTTCGAGAGATTCAGCACTTCAGCCGTTTGTCATCAACGCCTTCACCCGATTGCCCTGACTGATAACTCGGTTCGTCTTTACAGTCGGACCACAGCAACCTAAGTGAACATCGGCCGGGTTGTTCGTCGATCCGGTCGATCTGTTTTGATCATGGGAAGACCCACCAGACCATGCGCCCTGAAATCGAATCCCTCGCGCAAGCCGCCAAGCAGTCGATCGGACTGCTGAGGAGGCATCTTTGACCACGATGTTGCCGTCAAGCGGCTGGCGGAACTGAACGCCCAGGCCGAGGATCCCGATTTGTGGAACGACGCGGAACTGGCGCAAAAGATCATGCGAGAGCGCACGATGCTTGATGATCAGATCGCCGGAATAGGCAAGCTGGAGCGCGATCTCGATGATGCGAAGACACTGATCGAACTGGGGGAAATGGAAGGCGACGCCGCCACGATCTCCGAAGGCGAGGAATGCATACGGGCCGTGACCACGGAGGCCGCACGCCGGCAGGTGGAGACCCTGCTGTCGGGCGAAGCCGACCAGAATGACACCTACATCGAAATACATCCCGGCGCTGGCGGCACCGAGAGCCAAGACTGGGCCGAAATGCTCGTGCGCATGTACAGTCGCTGGGCCGAACGGCGCAAATACAAGGTTGAGCTGCTTGAAAGCCAGGCAGGCGACACAGCCGGCATCAAGTCGGCGACGCTACTGGTCAAGGGCCACAACGCCTATGGCTGGATGAAGACCGAGTCCGGTGTCCACCGGCTGGTCCGGATCTCGCCGTTCGATTCGAACGCCCGCCGCCAGACCAGTTTCGCTTCCGCTTGGGTCTATCCGGTGATCGACGACCGCATCGTCATCGACATCAAGGAGTCGGACTGCCGCATCGACACATTCCGCGCCCAGGGCGCCGGCGGTCAGCACATCAACACAACCGATTCGGCCGTCCGCATCACCCATATCCCCAGCGGCATTGTCGTGGGCTGCCAGCAGGAGCGCTCGCAGCACAAGAACAAGGCCAAGGCCTGGGACATGCTGCGCGCGCGGCTGTACGAGATGGAGTTGAAAAAGCGCGAGGAGAAGGCAAACGCAGTGGCCGCATCGAAGACGGACATCGGCTGGGGGCACCAGATCCGATCCTATGTTCTTCAGCCCTATCAGCTTGTGAAGGATCTGCGCACGGGCGCGACGTCGACCAGCCCGTCAGATGTCCTGGATGGCGACCTCGACGCGTTCATGGAGGCGTCACTCGCGCAGCGGGTCTATGGGACGACGATCGGCGATGTGAGCGACGTCGACTGAGCATCCGGCGCCGTCAATTGTTGCCCAGAAAGCGCTGGCCAGCCCTGAGAAACCGTTGCGGATCAACAGCCTCGCCGCCTATTCGGGTCTCGTAGTGCAGGTGAGGGCCGGTCGAGCGGCCAGTCGACCCCACGCGTCCGAGGGGAGAGCCAACCGCAAGTTGCTGTCCTTCACTGACGGCGATGTGCGACAGATGTGCATAGCGCGTCGAAATGCCGTTGGCGTGCTCGATCTCGACCATGTTGCCGTATCCACCCGAATACTCGGCCGCGACCACACGTCCTGGAGCCGCCGCCCTGACGAGCGTGCCGTGCTCGGCCCTGAAATCAAGGCCTGAATGCATCGCAAGGCTGCGCGTGAACGGATCAACGCGGTGACCGAAGGAACTCGACTGCTCGACGTCGTGGGCAACAGGGCGGCGCAAGGGCAGACCGTTCACAGTCGACCGCAGGCGTTCAATGGCGGCAAGCCGCGGCTGGAGACGCACGACCGATGCTTCGAACGCGCCCGCTTTCGGATCAACAATGGCCGGAATGAACGGTCCGCCCTGGCCGGGGCGGGGGGGCATGCCTGCGATCTGATCGGGATCAAGGCCAACCTCGGCCACGACCGTGCGAAGCGATGAATGCGCGCCAAGAACCGATGCCTCGAGGCGGTTTAGGGCCCTGATCTGCTCCGCCTGCACAGCGGCCAGCCGGTGGGAGAGCAGGGCGAGCGTCTCGTCGACGTTCGGCGACGTTTCAACCGCGCTCTGTTCCCAGCCTGCCGGTGTCAGGTTGCGGCGGCCGCTTTCGCGCCTCAGGCCAGGCATGTCAGGTACGGGCATCGGCCGTGGCGTCGGGGCAAAGCTGTTCACGCTCGATGTTGTGTCCACGGCCGCCGATGGCTGCTGTAATGGCGGCGTCCGGGCCGCGCGCCCGGCAGCGATCTGGTTGGCGCTGACGCTGTCGGTGAGCGCGGCGACGATCGCCTGCCGCGTTTCGAGCTGAGTCTGCCGGGTCACAAGTTCCGCTACGCGCGCCTCGACGCCATCCTGATCGACCAGTTGCCGACTGGAAAGCTTGTCAACCTCCGTCTTCAGGGACGCGATCCGATCCTCATAAGCGTACTGCCTTGCAGTTTCCCGCCTGATCATGTGAGCGCCGAAGCTGTCCTTGGAAAGCAGAAGCCACGTGGCTCCTGCGCTCCAGCCGGTCAGCATGGTCGCCGCAAACAGGCTGACGACAATTGTCGACCGGCGCAAAGTTACAAGGCCGGTATCGTATCTTGAAGATGGAGGAACTTTTGCCACGCGAGTCACCACACACAATCCGAGTGCGATGATTAGGCATTATTAGGGTTAATCAAATCCAAACGCGGACTTCCCGCGCCATACGCAGCCAAAACTCATGACAGCAGCGACGCTGTCAGAGCCTCTGCGCGGCAGCGAGGACCTCTTCGGCGTGACCGTCGACCTTGACCTTGTTCCAGACAGCGGCAACCTTGCCCGTCTTGTCGATCAGAACTGTTGTGCGCTCGATTCCCATGTACTGCCTGCCGTACATGCTTTTCTCGACCCAGACGCCGTAGGCCTCAAGCGCGGATTTGCCTTCATCGGACGCCAGCGGAAAATTCAGCCCATACTTCTTCTTGAACTTGTCATGGCTGCTCACGCTGTCGGCGGAAAGACCGATGATCTCGGTGTTGGCAGCCACGAAGGCAGCCTTTAGCCCGTTGAACGCAATCGCTTCCTTGGTACAGCCGCTCGTGTCGTCTTTTGGGTAGAAGTACAGGCAGACGTTCTTCCCTTTCAGACCTGACAATGAAATCAAACCGCCGCCATCGATGGGGAGGGAGAAGGATGGAGCCGGCTGGCCGATGGTCAAAGGCATGGTGCCTTCCTTTCGTCGGGTTTGTGTTGCTTCACAGTAACAGCGTTATAGTGCACATCGTTGGCGCGTGAAGGCTTGATTCATCCGGATCGGCGGGCCTCGGGTGTTCATTGGAGAGTTCTTTGGCAAGCGCCCCACCGACAGCGCCATCAGAAGCGACTGGAATGACCGTTAAAGGCGGCCGGCGCCCGAAGCGTCGGCGCAAGCGCGAGCGTGTCGGGCTTGTGGCGGGCATTTTCACCGCTGTTTCCGTGGTGGTGCTGGTTCTGGCAATGGCAGCGGGTGCCCTGTTTGTCTCCGGTGTCGTTCCGCTTGCAGGGCTACAGCGCTATGTCGCGGCCGATCTGCAGAAGCGGCTGGGGTCAAGCTGGGCCGTGACGACCAGCAAGGCGGCGATCGTCAGGGTTGACGGCAGTCCAGTGTTACAGGTCAGGAATGCAGAATTTGTCCATGTCTCCGGCCTGCGCCTGAAGGCTCCGGAGGCAGATATCCAGTACGATCCTTGGGCCGCGCTGCGCGGCGACATCCGGCTTCGCTCGATCGACATTCATGGCGTCAATCTGCGGCTGGCGGTTGACAAGAACGGCGCCCTGACCATCGCGACCGACGGGTCGAGCCTCGCTTTTCCGGCCACTGGTGAACTGGAGCGCCCAGCCCCGCTCGACACCCTCGCTGCCATGCTCACGGGACTGCTCGACGACGACAGCCTGTTTCCTGGCCTCGACCGTATTGCCCTGACCGGCGGACGCATGATGTTGGTGTCCCCGGCCGGCGATGAACGGATCGGGCTTGAGAATGTCGCCATTCGGCTCAATCGTGGGCAAGGCACACGCGAACTCACTGTCACCGGCCGATCCGCCACAGGGGTGCAGGACATCCGGATCGCGAGCCGCTCTGATAACAACGACAAACGGCATCTCGACATCTCGGTCTATGCCTTTCGCCTTGACAGCCTGGAACGGCTGCTGTTTGGCCAGAGCAGCGCCGTACTCGACGGCTTTCCCGTTCGCGGCGAACTCGAGTTGATTGACGTCGGGACCCCTTCGGCGCGCCTTCAGGGAAGCCTTGTGATCGGCGCAGGAAGGCTGCGCTCACCCGATGGCGGGGAGGAGTCGATTGGGTTCGAAAGCCTACGCGCCAGTTTCAACGGCGACCTAGCCCTGTCCCGGCTTCTGATTCCTGCCATGTCAATCCAGCAGGGCCAGACCGATCTGTCGCTGACCGGCGAATTCCGGCGTGGAGAAGGCCCGGCCTGGCAGTTCGACGGCTCAGGCTCCGGCGTCGTTGCAGGGGAGGGCAATGATCCGTCCTTTCCACTTCAGGCCGCCAGTGTCAAACTGTCGGGAGAAGGGATCCGCAAGGCTGTTCTGGACGAGTTGACTCTGAATGGGCCAGAATTGACTCTGACGGGCTCGGGCCACGCTGCTCAGACGCCCGAAGGGCCGGAGGTCTACGCGCAGCTGAATGTGCGCCAGACCTCGGCAAGGACGCTTCTGGCAGTCTGGCCAAACATGATGTCAGCGATCATCCGCAAGCTTCTTGTGGAACGCATCGAAGCGGGCGAGATCGAGGCCCTGGATCTGGCGCTCGCGATGTCGCCGGCGGCCTTGCGCGCCGCCCGGGCAGGTGATCCGACCCCGGACGAGACCGTCAATGTCTCCGTCTCCGGCAAGGGCGTTCGCTTCATCATCGGCGACGGAATTCCGAAGCTGCTGGATGCCGCCATCTCGGCCAGGGGCACGGGACGCACGCTTGACGTGGCGGCCAGTTCCGGTCGGCTTGATCTCGACAATGCGCGCGTCATCCAGCTCAGCGAAGGCTCGTTCACCATCGCCGACACGTTGGCAAAGCGGCCGATCGGCCGGTCGAGCTTCCGCGCCACTGGCGCCGTCGATGCGCTGGCGGCGCTTCTGGCCATGCCAGCCTTTCGCGAGGCAAGCCCCGGCAAGGTCGATCCGGCGCGCGTCAAGGGCCGCTTTGATCTGAGGACCACGGTGAGCCTGCCTCTGATCGAACAAATCCGGCCCTCCGATGTGATGGTTCAGTCCTCGGGATCGATTACCGCGCTGGCATCGGACACCCTGTTGGGTAATGACAAGCTGGAAGCCGGGACCCTCGCCGCCGCCTATGATCGCGGTAACCTCACCTTGCGGGGCGAGGCCCGGATCAGCGGCACGCCGGCCCAGATCGATCTGCGGCAAGACCCGCGCGCGGTCGGAGAGGTAACCCTCACCATGACGATGGATCAGGCGGCCCGCCAGCGGCGCGGGCTCGATTTCGGCAACACCGTCGCCGGCGCGCTGCCGATCAGGGTCGTCAAACCGCTCGGCCGTAGGCCGGATGCGCCCTTGCGGCTGGAAGTCGACCTGACGCGCGCTGCGATCGATGGGCTTCTGCCGGGCTGGGTGAAGCCTGCAGGCCGTGCCGGCAAGCTGAGTTTCACGCTGGCCGAACCCTCCGACGATTCGCGCCAGATCAACGAGCTTGTCCTCGACTCGCCCCCCGTCCTCGTGCGCGGTCGAATGACGCTGTCCGCCGCAGGCGCGGTCCAGTCGGCGTCTTTCGTGCCGTTCCGCCTGTCAGCCGGTGACGATATGCGCATCGAGGCGCGGCGCGATGGCAGCGTCAGCAAACTCGTTATCCGTGGTCAGGTCGCCGATGCCCGGTCATTCCTGCGCAAACTTACCGCGGCAGGCGCGCCTGCCGGAACGCGTCCAGCGCCAGGGGAACCGCCTGCTGACCTTGACGTTGATCTCGCGCTGCCGATCCTCACCGGTTTCAATGACGAAGTCGTGGTCAATGCAACCCTCAGGCTATCGGCCCGAAACCGCGAAATCCGCACGGTGGATTTTACCGGGCGGATCGGTCGCGAACCGATCACCGTTCAGCACACGAACGATGGCAACGGGCGGCGTCTGAAAGTGTCGTCCAGTGATGGGGGCGCGCTGCTGCGCTATCTCGACATCTATCGCCGGGCCTATGGCGGCGCGCTTGTTCTGGATGCAAGGCCCACGGCGGAGAGTGTGATCGGCGAGATCGCGTTCCGCAACTTCCGTGTTCAGGGAGAGCCGGCCCTGCGGCGGGTCCTCGGCGAGCAGTTCGTCCAGCAGAGTGCCGACGGCGTGCGCGTCAGCCGCCCCCGCGACGCGGGCAACAATGTTGAGTTCTCGCAGCTCAAGGCCAACTTCACCCGAACTCCGACCCGCATCGACATCCGCAACGGCGTCATCATCGGCAACGAAATCGGCGTCTCCGGCCAAGGATTCATCGATTACGGACGGGACCGCACCGATATCGCGGGCACATTTGTTCCGGGCTTTGTCCTCAACAATGCCTTCGCGCAGGTACCGGTTCTCGGGCCGCTGCTGGGAGGCGGACAGAACGAAGGGATGTTCGCCGTGAACTTCCGCGTCAGCGGGCCGGCGAGCGCTCCGTCCATGTCAGTAAATCCGTTGTCGGCCATCGCTCCTGGCATCCTGAGGCGTTTCGTCGATCCGCTCGGCGGGGCCATGAACGGCACGGGGACCGTTCCACAGAGCCCTGCGCCGTGACAAAGGCGCCCCGGTTGCGCCCCGCGCGCCAATGCCTTAACGCGTGCCCATGACCCAGCACGACACCATTCTGATCATCGATTTTGGCTCTCAGGTCACGCAGTTGATCGCGCGCCGTGTCCGCGAAACCGGCGTCTATTGCGAGATCCATCCTTTCCAATCCGCAGACGCCGCGTTTGCGCGCCTGCGGCCCAAAGGCGTCATTCTCTCCGGCGGGCCGGCTTCGGTCACGGAAGCCGGCAGTCCCCGGGCCCCGAAGTCCGTGTTCGAGTCCGGATTGCCGATCATGGCAATCTGCTATGGCCAGCAGACAACGGCCGTACAGCTTGGCGGCACGGTGGAAGGTGGCCATGCGGCAGAGTTCGGCCGCGCCGATGTCGAGATCCTGGCGCCGAGCGCCTTGTTCGACGGCATCTGGCAGGTCGGACAGCGCTACCCGGTCTGGATGAGCCACGGCGACCGGGTGACGGCATTGCCCGACGGCTTTTCGGTCAAGGCGACGTCGGAGAACGCGCCCTTCGCGGTCGCCACTGACGAGACGCGGCGGATTTACACAACGATGTTCCACCCCGAAGTCGTGCACACACCCGACGGAGCCGCCCTGATCCGCAACTTCGTCACCGGCATTGCAAAGGCGAAGACTGACTGGTCGATGGCAGCCTATCGCGAGGAGATGATCGCCAAGATCCGCGCTCAGGTCGGAAAAGGCCAGGTGATCTGCGGATTGTCCGGCGGCGTCGATTCAGCGGTGGCGGCGGTTCTGATACACGAGGCGATCGGCGATCAGTTGACCTGCGTCTTCGTCGATCATGGCCTGATGCGTCAGGCGGAGGCGGAGGAGGTCGTCAGCCTGTTCCGGGGTCACTACAACATTCCGCTCGTGCACGTTGATGCATCCGACCTGTTCATCGGGGAACTGCAGAAGTGCGGCTCCGACCCGGAAGCCAAGCGCAAGGTCATCGGCAAACTGTTCATCGACGTCTTCGAGGCGGAAGCCCGGAAGATCGGCGGCGCTGAATTCCTGGCTCAGGGCACGCTTTATCCCGACGTCATCGAGAGCGTGTCGTTCTCCGGCGGCCCCTCCGTCACCATCAAGAGCCACCACAATGTCGGCGGGCTGCCCGCGCGCATGAACATGACGCTCGTCGAG
The DNA here is from genome assembly GCA_026400535.1 of Hyphomicrobiales bacterium. Classification (GTDB taxonomy): domain Bacteria; phylum Pseudomonadota; class Alphaproteobacteria; order Rhizobiales; family Beijerinckiaceae; genus Allobosea. Next base: position 623 of record JAPLOU010000046.1, on the reverse strand, counting down.
CCGCTGCGCGAACTGTTCAAGGACGAGGTGAGGGCGCTGGGCCGCGAATTGGGGCTGCCGGACGCTTTCGTCGGGCGCCATCCCTTTCCCGGTCCGGGCCTCGCCATCCGCTGCCCCGGCGAGATCACGCGCGAGAAGCTAGACATCCTGCGCAAGGCCGACGCGGTCTATCTCGACGAAATCCGCAAGGCCGGTCTATACGACAAGATCTGGCAGGCCTTCGCCGTGCTCCTGCCCGTGAAGACCGTTGGCGTCATGGGTGATGGACGCACCTACGATCACGTACTCGCCCTCAGGGCGGTCACCTCGGTCGATGGCATGACGGCGGATTTCTATCCGTTCGAGATGGCCTTCCTCGGCCGCGTCGCCACGCGGATCATCAACGAGGTCAGGGGCATCAACCGCGTGACCTACGACACCACATCAAAGCCGCCCGGCACAATCGAGTGGGAGTAGGGGGCGACGGCTTCTGGAAAATTATCTGGCGGTCTCAAATCTGAAGTGCATCACCGAGTTTCGATAGCTCAGCCATAAAGACTTCCTCGGGTGTTTGGAAGCCGAGGACGGCGCGCGGTCTGGTGTTGAGGCTGTGGGCGATCTTGTCGAGATCGCGCTGGCTGTAG
>JAPLOU010000003.1 GCA_026400535.1 Hyphomicrobiales bacterium | reverse complement strand
GCTGGAGCATGCGCCTGTCCGGAGGCGGCCAGGGCATTGCCGAGAAGTTCTGGATCAACATGTTCCAGTATGGCGGCAATCTGCTGACGCAAGGGACGGACGGCAAGTGGCGTGTCACCATCGCCAACGAAGCGGGCCGCAAGACGCTGAAGCAGTATCTGGTCAATGTGCACAAGCTCAAGACCGTCACCCCCGAAATGCCGGCTGACGCCGACGCCTTCCAGCGCGGGCAGACGGCGATGTTCATCCGCGAGTCCTGGGTCATCGCCGACATCGCCAAGAAGGCGCCGAACCTGCCCTATGCCACCGCTCCCCTTCCGCGCGGTTCAATCGGTCTGCCGGCCAACCTGTATGTCAGCGCCAAGGGCGCCGAGGCCGAAGCGGCGTGGAACTATGTGCTCGCCACCAACGAACCGGACAATCTGGTCTGGCTGCTGAAGAATGTCGGCTGGCTGCCGAACCGTGGCGGCGTCGACTATTCCTCGGTCACCAATGCTGTCCCGGCCTTTGGCGCCTTCGTCAGCTATCCGGCGAACTACGCCTTCTTCACGCTGCCGGCCATTGATCCCATCGAGGAGATCCTGACCCGCGTCGCGGCGCAGCTGACGGCGGCCTTCGCAAATCCTGCGCTGGCGGATGACGACAAGGCGATCGACGCCTTCCTGCTCGCTGCGGAGACTCAGGCCAACGGAATCCTGAGCCGCGAGGGGCTGCTGGGCCGTTGACCCGGCGCCGTGCCGGACGGCGCAGGGCGGGGGCGGCGGAATGCTCAGGCGGCGCATGTGGCTGTTCGCGCTGGTGGCGCTCCTGCCGACCCTGTGCATCTACGCCTGGGTCCGGCTCGTCCCCATCGCCGAGACGCTGCGCCTGAGCCTGCACCAATGGAACATCCTGTCCCGCAACAAGCCGTTCATCGGTCTCGATAATTTCCGGGAACTCGCCGTCGATCCGCTGTTTATCGAAGCGCTGCTCAACACCACGATCATCGCCTTTGGCGTGCTCCTGCTCACCATTCCGCTGGCACTCGTCCTTGCGGGCCTGATCTACCACCGGACCGCGTCGCGTTTCGCCGGCTTCTACGAGAGCGCCATCTTCCTGCCGCACGTCGTCTCGCTGGTGCCGGCGGCGATGGCCTGGAAATGGATCTTCGATGCGCGGCTCGGGCCGCTCAATGCGCTGCTCGGCTGGTTCGGGATCGCGCCGAAAGCCTGGCTGTTTGATCCTGTCCTGTCGATTTTGTGCCTGATCGTGCTGTGCTCGTGGCAGACGCTCGGCTTTGCCGTGCTGATCTACATCGTCGGGTTCAAAAACCTTCCGGCGTCACTGTTCGAGGCGGCCAAACTCGATGGCGCCAGCGCCACCCAGGCCTTCTGGCATCTGTCCGTGCCGCTGCTGAAGCCAATCACGCTCTACGTCTCGGTTGTGACGCTGGTGTCGGGCTTCAATGTTTACGCGCAAGCCTTCGTGCTGGCCTCCGATGCGCAGGGCGCGCCGGGGCGGCAGGTTCGGGTGCTTGTTCTGGACATGCT
>JAPLOU010000048.1 GCA_026400535.1 Hyphomicrobiales bacterium | reverse complement strand
CTGAGGAGGCCAGAAACTCCCGCAACCAACCGGCCGAGCCAGCGAATTCCCAGGAGATGCGGCGGACCTGAGCATCCGTGGGCAGCCCGGCGACGCTTCATCAGCGCCGTCGATGGAAGGACCCTAGCGAGAGTTCTTGGAAATTGGCAATTGAAACCAGCCGTTTACGCTGATTCATCGTTTGTAAACCTTACCGAGAAAGCATGCCCGTTAGGCGCGGTGAAAAGTCATGGTGAAGATCGCCGATGCCACGCCAAAGCGACCCATGACAAAGCGCCCCGGCTGGTGGATAAATGCCCGGCAACACGTTCCGAGGTCTGCCATGCTTGCCAATGCCCCCCGCCCCTTCAATTTCGACCTTGGCGAAACAGCGGACGCCATCCGCGAAACGGTGCGCGACTTCTCGCAGGAGAAAATTGCCCCGCTCGCCGCCAGGATCGACAAGGAGGACTGGTTCCCGCGCCACCTCTGGCCCGAAATGGGGGCGCTAGGCCTGCACGGCATCACGGTCGAGGAGGACTGGGGCGGCGCCGGTCTGGGCTATCTTGAACACGCCATCGCCATGGAGGAGATCAGCCGAGCCTCCGCCTCGGTCGGCCTGTCCTACGGCGCGCACTCCAACCTGTGCATCAACCAGCTCCGTCGCTGGGGGACGAATGAGCAGAAGAAGCGCTATCTCGGCAAGCTTGTCAGCGGCGAGCACCTTGGAGCACTGGCGATGAGTGAGCCTGGAGCAGGGTCTGACGTCGTCTCGATGCGGCTGCGCGCCGACAAGAAAGGCGATCGCTACGTGCTCAACGGCTCGAAGATGTGGATCACGAATGGCCCGACCGCCGAAACGCTGATCATCTACGCTAAGACCGACATGGACGCTGGCTCGCGCGGCATCACGGCCTTTCTGGTCGAGAAAGGTTTCAAGGGCTTCTCGATCGCGCAGAAGCTGGACAAACTCGGCATGCGCGGCTCAGAGACCGGCGAACTCGTGTTCCAGGATTGCGAGGTGCCGGAAGAGAACGTCATGGGCGGCGTCGGCAAGGGCGTGAGCGTACTGATGAGCGGCCTTGATTATGAGCGCGCGGTGCTCGCAGCCGGCTCGCTCGGCATCATGCAGGCGTGCATGGACGTGGTCATGCCCTACATCCACGAGCGCAGGCAGTTCGGCAAAGCCATCGGCGAGTTCCAGCTCGTACAGGGCAAGGTCGCCGACATGTATGTCACCATGAACAGCTGCAAGGCTTATGTCTATGCCGTGGCGAAGGCCTGCGACCGGGGCGAAACAACCCGGGAGGATGCCGCAGGCGCTATCCTGATCGCCGGCGAAAGGGCGACCCTGATGGCGCTCGACGCGATCCAGCTCCTCGGCGGCAACGGCTACATCAACGATTACCCGACCGGCCGCCTCCTGCGCGACGCCAAGCTCTACGAGATCGGCGCCGGCACCAGCGAAATCCGCCGTATGCTGATCGGGCGTGAATTGTTCGAGAAGACGAGGTGAGCATTCAGTAGCATTTCCCCACCCCCTCATCCACAGCCCGTCGAAGAACGAGGCTCCAGAGACTGCCAAGCTGGAGAACATTCCTCGGCGGGCTCAGGATCAAGATCAGGGGTGACAGCACCTTCAAGCGTGCTAGCAATGCTCCATGCTCCACGCCATCTTGATCCTCCTCGGCTGCCAGCTCATCGGCGAAGTGCTCGCGCGCGGGCTGGATCTGCCTGTCCCCGGACCTGTCATTGGCATGGCGCTGCTGTTTGCAGCGCTGCAGTGGCGCGCGCGGCTGCGGCCGGAAGCGGCGGATATCGGCGCCTTGCCGATCGGCGCGGCCGCCGCCTTCCTGCTGGCGAACCTGTCGTTGCTGTTCGTTCCTGCCGGCACCGGCATCATCCGGCAGACAGCTGTGCTGACAGCCCATGGTCCCGGGCTGATCATCGCGCTGGTTGGCTCGACCGCGCTGACCCTGATCGTGACGGCACTGGTGTTCGTCGCCGTGGCGCGCCGCACGGATGCAAGACCGCAGGCGGGCGACCCGTCATGAGCGACCCTGCCCGCCTCTGGGTGTTCCTTGCCGCGAGCCCCCTGTTCTGGCTGACGGCGACAGTGGCGGCCTATGCTGCAGCCGACTGGCTCTCGCAGCGCGCCAACCGCAACCCGCTGGTCAACCCGGTGCTCATCGCCGTGCTGCTTCTGGCGGCGCTGCTGACGTCCACGCGCACGCCTTACGAGGTCTACTTCGAGGGCGCGCAGTTCGTGCACTTTCTGCTCGGGCCAGCCACGGTGGCCCTGGCCGTGCCGCTGCACCGCAATTGGGCGACCGTGCGAAGGGCCCTGCCCCCGATCTTTGCCGCGCTTGCAGCAGGCGCAGTCACCGCAGTGACCTCGGCGGTCGGCATTGCCTGGGTCTTTGGGGCACCGTTTGATGTGCTGGCCGCGCTTGCGCCGAAATCCGTCACCGCCGCCATCGCCATGGGTATTTCGCAGGAGATCGGCGGCAATCCGGCGCTAACCGCTACACTTGTGATCAGCACGGGTGTCCTCGGCGCGATCATGGTCACGCCGCTGATGAACGCCCTGGGCCTGACCGACTTTAGGGCCCGCGGCTTTGCGGCGGGTGTTGCGTCACATGGCATTGGCACCGCCCGCGCGTTCCAGGTCGATCCGGTCGCAGGCACCTTTGCCGGCATCGCGCTCGGCCTCAACGGCTTGCTCACGGCGCTGATCGTGCCCCTCATGATCGGATGGCTCCGATAGCGCGGGCATGGCCGAGCGCCAGCGCTGCGGTCAGCAGCAGCCACAGGGTCAGTCCGTTGAGTGTGTGCCACAGCCCGTGCGTCCCCGTGGGCAAAAGATCGCAAAGGGGGTGATCCAGCGTCCGTAACATCAGCGAAACCGCAAAGACACAGGCCGCAACGAGGACCAGCGCGCCGGCGTCGCGGCGCGGAGGCTGTGGCGACAGTTGCGCCAAGCCACCGAGCACGAGCATGGCCAGCAAACCGGTGCCGTAGCCGGCCAGCGCGCCGGCGCTTTCATGGCTTGAAATGAGCGCGACAAGCCTTGGCGCAAACAGTCCGGCGGCCAGAAACGCGGCTGATCCCACCACGGCAAGCCAAACCGGCGTCGCAAGCAGCCGCACCAGCATCAGCCCGAACATGAAAAGCATGAAGATCTGGATCGGAATCGTATCCGCCAGCAAGGACCAGCGATTGGCGAAGGTGTGGAACAGGAAGGACCCGACACCGATCAGCGCGACCAGAACGATCATCGCCAGCGCTGGCCAGTCACGGCTTTGTAGCGCGCGATAGCGCCGAAGGCCGGCCAGCGCTGCCAGCAGAAACGCGGCGTTCGACACAGCATTCAGCGGCTCGGCCCAGAACAGCTCGCCCACGCGCTCACAATAAAGGTCAATCGGCTGAAACCAGTCCATCAACGCCTCGACATAACACCAATACGTGCCAGGTTCGGGCAACAGAACCGTGACATTCCGGACAGGATCATTCAAAGAACGGCGTTGATTGCTGCGTTTGTATCGGCTGCGAAGGCCTCTCTGGCTGGAGGCGTTGACAGTCCGTTCTTTCGGATGATGGCGAGCGCGAGGTGATGGCCGGCATCGGCCCGGTCGCCCTTGTGCCCGCCGCAGGTACGCGATCGCGAGGCCGACGCCAGGCGATCCTGGCCACATCCGGTTTTGACCGGGATCCTGCCACCCTACATGTGGCGCTCGAAGTCGATCGAGACACTGCTGACGATCCTCTACCTCAAAGGCATCTCGACCGGCGACTTTTCCGAGGCATTAGCAGACCTGCTCGACAAGGATGCGGCGGGTTTGTCTGCGTTTGCGATTGGCCGTTCGAAGGACCACTGGCTCGACGAGTGCGCCCTCTGGAAGAAGCGCGACCTCTCGACGAAGCGCTCCGTCCACGTCTCGGCGGACGGCATCCATCTTGAAGCGCGCCTCGAAGACGAGAAGCAGTGCATTCTCGTGCTGATCGGCGCGACACCGGAAGGTCGCAAGGAGCGTGTCGGGTTCACCGATGGCGCGCAGGAAAGCGCTCGGGAAAGCGCGCACGACTGGCGCGAACGGCTGCTTGATCTGAAGCGGCGTGGCCTTCATACCCAACCGGAACGGGTCATCGCCGACGGCGTGCTTGTTTTCTGGAAGGCTGCCGGCGCAGCCTGGCCGAGGGCCGCCGAGCAGCGCTGCTGGGTGCACAAGACCGCGACCGTCTTGAACAAGCTGCCGAAGAACCAGCAGCCAAAGGCCAAGCTCGCGCTGCACGAGATCTGGGCGGCCGAGACGAAGGCCGCCGCCGAACCCGTATTCGACGCGTTCATCGAAAGATATGGGCTCAAATACGCAAAGGCCGCCGACTGCCTCGCCAAGGACCGCGGCGCCCTGCTCGCGTTCTACGATTTCCCCGCCGAGCACTGGAAGCACCTTCGAACCACCAACCCGATCGAGAGCATGTTTGCAACGGTACGCCATCGCACGATCCGTGCGAAGGGCTGCCTCTCAAACAGGACCGCACGCGCCATGGTGTTCAACCTGGTCGAGGGCGTCCGGAAAACCTGGCGACGCCTCGGCGGTCACACCCATTTGCCAAAACTGATCCTGGGTTTAACATTTGCATTCGGGTTGGAGGTCACGACAAAGGCGATCCGTCAGCCCGATACAGCCGCCGCCTGACCACCCAGGCCGTCACCGAAATCTGGCGACAGATTCAGGCTGGAACACCAATACACTCGCTCGAATCATCAATGCCGCACCACGTTAACCTGGACCCGGTGCCGTGCATTCCGGACACCTCATGTTGCCCCCACGATCAGACTCATTTAAAATGGAGCATCAAAAAAATGAGGGCCTCACATGAAAAAGTATATTGCCGAAGCATTCGGCACAGCCGTGCTCGTCTTCCTCGGTTGCGGATCGGTTGTCGCCGTGAACCTGTTGGGATTGGGCCTGACGCCCGCATCATCAATGGCTTTATCAGTTCACACGCAAGGCATTGTCGCCATTGCGCTTGCTTTTGGCCTGTCAGTAACGGCAATGGCCTACTGCATCGGGCCAGTTTCCGGCTGCCATATCAATCCAGCCGTCACCGTTGCATTGTGGGCTGCCGGGCGGTTCGACAGCAAGGACGTGCCCGGTTACCTCATTGGCCAGTTCATCGGCGGCTTCGTTGGCGCCGGCATTCTGGCCCTGATCCTCAGCGGCAAGGCGGGAGGCTATGCGATTCAGGGTGGCGTGTTCGGTCAGAACACTTTCGGGAACTGGTCGGTTCTGTCAGCTTTCCTGGTCGAGTTTGTCGGCACCTTGATCTTCACCGCCGTCATCCTTGGTGTGACGCAGGCTAAGGGCGGCGGCGGCAACATTGCCGGGCTGGTCATCGGGCTGACCTTGGCGCTGCTGCATCTGGTGATCGTTCCAATTACCGGTACCTCGTTGAACCCGGCCCGGAGCATGGCGCCCAATGTTTACGCGGGCGGTCAGGCGCTGGCCCAGCTCTGGCTTTTCATGATCGCGCCGATTTGTGGCGGACTGGCCGCCGGGTTCCTCTTCAAGGCAAGAATTCTCTCCTCCGAAGACTGATTGGTCAGCCCTTGCGAGCCAAGGCCGGCGGAGTTTTCCGGCGGCCGGTTTGCCAGTTGCCCCGGTGGTTTTTTCTTTCGCGTACCCGGCACATGCCGCTGGCAAGTTGCGGGGGGGTGCGCTATTTCCGGCTCGCTGGCGGTTCCCGCCGGCATCCGGTGCGATCAAGGCCACTGGAAAGTCTCCGGAATGGATAGCCGATTATCATGCTCAAGCGAGCCTATGACTGGGTTGTGTCCTATGCCAGCCACCCGCGCGCGGTCTGGGTTCTGTTCGCCGTCACCTTTCTCGAAAGCTCAGTCAGCCCGATCCCGCCGCTGCCGCTGCTGATCCCGATGTGCCTGGCCCGGCCCGACCGCGCCTGGTATTACGCCTTTGTCTGTTCGGTCGGCGCGCTGCTCGGCGGCTACATGGGATACGCCATCGGCTATCTGCTCTACGAATCCGTCGGCCTTTGGGTGATGAACCTGTACGGAATGGCCGACGATGCCAAGAAGATGGTCGACGACTCAAAGCACATCTGGTTCTGGGTCCTGCTGACCAAGGGGCTGACGCCGATCCCATTTAAGATCGTCACGATCATGTCTGGTTTCATCCATTTCGACTTGAAGCTGTTTACTATTGGCGCCTTCGTTTCCCGTATCACCTTTTTCATGATGTTTGCTGTGGCGCTTCGCTTCTATGGCGACAATATCCGCACCTTCATGGAAAAGCACCTGCCACTGGCGACCGGCATCCTGCTCTTCTTTATCATCGGTGGTTTCCTGCTGCCGGCGCTCCTCTGAGCCCGCCCAGGCGTCTCGCCGCCTCAGATCGATTATAGCCTGTGACATTTCGGTCACAGGCTGGAATTGTTCCGGAATGGACGCCTTCAAGCTGCGCGAATGCCCCGATTGCGCCACAAAGCGCGAGCCTCTCTGACCTCATTAATGCTTTTGCTAAACTGCTGATTTTCAGACGCTTTGTTGCTCGAGGTTCGTTTTTCCGGGCCCGTTCGGATCTGGATGATGACGGCAGCGCTGATTGCCGGTAAGCCCCTGAACGTGGCAAACGGATAACAGCCGCAAGATGGCAACGGGTTCATGAATCGTCTGGAGGGGAAAACGATGGACGCCAAGGTTTTTGACAAGTCGAAGCTGCCGAGCCGCCATGTCTCGGTAGGCCCGGCCCGCGCGCCACATCGCTCCTATTATTATGCCATGGGCATGACCGCCAAGCAGATCGCGCAGCCCTTCGTCGGCGTTGCCAGTTGCTGGAACGAGGCGGCGCCCTGCAACATCGCGCTGATGCGTCAGGCGCAGGCCGTCAAGAAAGGCGTCTCAGCCGCAGGTGGTACCCCGCGGGAGTTCTGCACCATCACCGTGACCGATGGCATCGCCATGGGCCACCAAGGCATGAAAGCGTCGCTGGCCTCGCGCGACGTGATCGCCGACTCGGTCGAGTTGACCATGCGCGGCCATTGCTATGACGCGCTCGTGGGCTTGGCCGGCTGTGACAAGTCACTGCCCGGAATGATGATGGCGATGGTCCGCCTCAACGTGCCATCGGTGTTCATCTATGGCGGCTCGATCCTGCCAGGCCGCTTCAAGGGCAAGCCCGTCACTGTCCAGGACGTGTTCGAGGCCGTCGGGAAGCACTCGGTCGGGGCCATGTCGGACGAGGACCTCAAGGAACTGGAGGAGGTGGCCTGCCCGTCCGCCGGGTCCTGCGGCGCGCAGTTCACGGCCAACACCATGGCGACAGTCGCTGAAGCCATCGGCTTGGCCCTGCCTTATTCCTGTGGCGCGCCGGCCCCCTACGAGGTGCGCGACACCTTCTGCTATACTGCCGGCGAACTGGTCATGGACCTCGTCGCCCGCCAGATCCGCCCGCGCGACATCGTTACGCTGAAGGCGCTGGAGAACGCAGCCACCGTGGTGGCCGCGTCTGGCGGATCGACCAATGCGGCGCTGCACCTGCCAGCCATCGCTCATGAATGCGGCATCAAGTTCGACCTCTTTGATGTCGCGGAGATTTTCAGGAAGACCCCCTACATCGCTGACCTAAAGCCCGGCGGCAAATATGTCGCCAAGGACATGTTCGAGGTCGGCGGCATTCCGCTGCTGATGAAGACGCTGCTCGACCACGGGTTCCTGCATGGCGACTGCATGACCGTGACTGGCCGCACCATGGCCGAGAACATGGCCTCGGTGCAGTGGAACAGCGATCAGGACGTCGTCTATCCGGCCAACAAGCCGCTGACAAAGACCGGTGGCGTGGTCGGCCTCAAGGGCAACCTCGCACCAGAGGGCGCGATCGTGAAGGTCGCCGGCATGCCCAGGTCCAAGCAGAAGTTTTCGGGTCCAGCCCGCTGCTTTGACAATGAGGAGCTGTGCTTCGAAGCGGTCAAGAACAAGCAGTACAAGGAAGGCGATGTGCTGGTGATCCGCTACGAAGGGCCGAAGGGCGGGCCCGGCATGCGCGAGATGCTGGCCACGACCGCAGCGCTCTATGGGCAGGGCATGGGCGACAAGGTCGCCCTGATCACCGACGGACGTTTTTCGGGCGCGACCCGCGGCTTCTGTGTCGGCCATGTCGGGCCGGAAGCCGCTGTTGGCGGGCCTATTGGACTGATCAAGGATGGCGACATCATTGATCTTGATGCGGTCAAGGGAACGCTCAAGGTACGCCTCACGGCCGCCGAGTTGCGGGCGCGCAAGAAGTCTTGGAAACCGCGCGAGACCGAATTCGCCTCCGGCGCCCTTTGGAAGTATGCGCAGACCGTCGGCTCGGCTGTCGGTGGCGCCGTCACCCACCCAGGGGGGGCCTTCGAGAAGCACTGCTATGCGGATATCTGACCTCACCGTTTCATTGTTGATCATTGGGGCCATGGCAGGACCCGTGCTAGCGCAGGACGCGGGCCGGACGGGCGTGGCGCAGCCGCCGCGCGCCGTGCTCGCGCCCTCTCCGGGGGCCGCACAGCCCGTACCGCTCGCGCCGTTTTCCTCAGCGCGCGACGCACTCAGGGCCGGTGTCAAGGACTACAATGCCGGTGACAAGCTCGGCGCTGCCCGTGCGCTTGAGTACGCCGCGGGCCAGGGCGACGCGCTGGCGCTGTGGAAGCTTGGCAAGATGCATTCCATCGGCGATGGCGTACCGCATGATGATCTCAAGGCGTTCGAATATTTTTCCAAGGTGGCCGATGAATACGCCGACGAGACCCCCGGCACGGCGAGCGCGCGCATCGTTGCATCCGCCTTCGTGCAGATCGGCCTTTACATGCGCGACGGCATCAAGGGTACCTACGTCAAGCCCGATGCTGCCAAGGCGGTGGAGCTGTTCCAGTATGCCGCGAGCTATTACGGCGACGCCGACGCCCAGTATGAGCTGAGCCGACTGCATCTGGAGGGGCGCGGCGTCGCCAGGGATCCGCGTCAGGCGGCGCGCTGGCTGAACCTTTCGGCAGAGAAGGGCCACATCCGCTCGCAGGCGCTGCTTGGTCAGCTCATGCTGGCAGGCGAAGCCGGCATGCCGCGTCAGGCGGCCCGCGGCCTGATGTGGCTCACGCTGGCGCGAGACAGCGCCGATCCGGTCACGAACGCCGACATTATCGAGGCCCAGAAGAAGGCTTTCGAGGCCGCCAGCCTGGAAGACCGCGAGGCTGCACTGATCTTCCTCAAGCGCCAGATGGAGCGGCGGCGCTGAGGCGCCTATTCCGTGAGCTCAACGCCGACCGGCACATGGTCCGAAGGCTTTTCCCAGGCCCGTGTATGCTTGTGAATGACGGTGCTGACCAGGCGATCGGTCGCCTGCGGTGACAGCAGAAGATGGTCGATCCGGATGCCGTTATTCTTCTGCCAGGCCCCCGCCTGATAATCCCAGAAGGTGTAGAGCTTCTCAGCATCAGTGGTGGCGCGGATGGCCTCTGTCAGGCCGATGTTCAACAGCTCGCGGAACTTCGCCCGCGTCTGCGGAAGGAACAGCGCGTCATTCGCCCAGGCCAGCGGGTCATGGCAGTCTCGCGGCTCGGGGATCACGTTATAGTCGCCGGCCAGCACCAGCGGCTCCTCCAGTTTCATGAGGTCGCGCGCATGCCGGATCAACCGGTCCATCCAGGCGAGCTTGTAGATGTATTTGTCGGTCCCGATCGGGTTGCCATTCGGCAAGTAGATCGAGGCGACGCGTATGACGCCGGAGCCGAACGGCACGACACCCTCCAGATAGCGTGCCTGCTCGTCGGACGCATCGCCAGGAAGGCCGCGCAGCACATTCTCCAGCCTATGTTTTGACAAAATGGCCACGCCGTTGAAGGTCTTCTGCCCCAGCATCTCGACTTGATAGCCAGCCGCCTCGATCTCCAGCCGCGGAAAACTGTCATCCTGCGCCTTGATTTCCTGCAAGCAGAGTACATCAGGTTCATCTTCCTTGAGAAAGGCGATGAGGTGGTCAAGCCTCTGGCGGATCGAATTGACGTTCCAGGTGGTGATGCGCATAAGGCTAATGAGCAGATATGGTGCGGTTTCTCAAGGCGTCATCACCCATCAGCGCAGCACCATCCATGCTTCGGCCCATCACCCCAGCCGATCCAGCGCGTCCCGGATCTTCGCCTGCCGCGCCTTCGCCTCGGCGATGCGCTCGCGGTTTTCCTCGATCACCTCTTCAGGGGCCTTGGCCACAAAGTCAGGGTTGAAGAGCTTACGCTCGACCCCGGCAATCTCTCCATCGAGCTTGCCGAGTTCCTTGGTGAGGCGCGCCTTTTCGGCACCGAGATCGATCAGTCCGGCAAGCGGCATGGCGATGGTCTCGCCGCGCACCACGATCTGGGCTGATTGCGGCGGCGCAACCTCGGCGAACCTGATCGAGGACGCCCTCGCCTGCCGCACGATCATTGCGTCCCAGTTGCGCACGATGGTGTGGATGGCGGGCTTGGATGAAACGATGACCAGTTCGACCTGCGCGCCACCAGCAACATTGACCTCGGTACGGACAGACCGAATTTCAGAGATGAGATCAACCACAAATCCGATCTCAGTTTCGGCAGCCTGACTCTCAAGCCCGGCCAGGTCCGGCCAGTCAGCATGGCACAGCAGCCCTTCGCGGGCCGGACCCGCCGCCCCCTTCACGGCCCAGAGTTCCTCGGTCATGAACGGCATGAACGGGTGCAAGATCTTGGCAATGATGTCGATGACATAGGCCACGGTGGCACGCGTTTCGTCTTTGGCTGCACGCTCACTGTCGGCCTGCAGAACAGGCTTCGAGAGCTCCACATACCAGTCGCAGAATGTGCCCCAGACAAAACGGTAGGCTGCGTCCGCCGCGTCGCTGAAGCGGAAAGCCTCGATGGCGGCGGCCACATCACGCGCCGCCACTGCAGCTTCTGCGATCACCCACTTGTTGAGCGTCTCGGTCACCCCGCGCGGATCGAAACCGGCGACGCGGGCGCAGCCGTTCATCTCGGCAAAACGCGCCGCGTTCCAGATCTTGGTCGCAAAGTTCCGGTAACCCTCGACACGCGCCATCGACAGCTTGATGTCGCGCCCGCCACTGGTCATCGCCGCAAGTGTGAAGCGCATCGCGTCCGCGCCGTACTGGTCGATGACAGTGAGCGGGTCGATGACGTTACCCGTCGTCTTCGACATCTTCTTGCCCTTCTCGTCGCGGACGATCCCGTGCAGGATCACGTCGGCAAACGGGGCCTGGCCCATGAACTCCTGCCCCATCATCATCATGCGCGCCACCCAGAAGAAGAGGATATCGGCGGCGGTGACGAGGGTGTTGGTCGGGTAGAACTTCTTCAATTCGACCGCATCATCCGGCCAGCCCAGGGTCGAGAACGGCCAGAGTGCGGACGAAAACCAGGTGTCCAGGACGTCAGGGTCGCGCCAGATTGGAATACGAACCAGCCAATCCTCGCCCGCGTCGAGATGTTGTCTGTTCTTGTCCATAACCTTTAGGGCAGCGACCAGGTCCGCCACCACGGCAATCTCCCGTTGGCCGGCAAGAGCTCTTGCATAGTAGGTTTGCGCCTCGCCAATCGCCTCAAACTCTGTTTCGCAAACGAAATGCTGTTGCTGACTGGGCGCCGGGATCCCCAAGTGCTCTTCACCGCGCTCCCAGGCCTCCATCAAGAACCCAAGGTCTTCCAAGGGAAAGCCATACCACACCGGTATCTGGTGGCCCCACCACAGTTGCCGCGACACGCACCAAGGCTCAATGTTTTCCATCCAGTTAAAGAACACCTTGTCGCGCTCTGGCGGATGCAGCCTCGTCCGGCCCTCGCGCACGGCGGCCATAGCCTTCTCCGCCATGGGCTTCACGTCGACATACCATTGCTCGGTCAGCCAGGGCTCAATCACAACGCCGGACCGGTCGCCATGCGGCACGGAATGCACATGCGGCTCGATCTTGGCCACAAGGCCCATGGCGTCGAGGTCGGCCACCACGCGCTTGCGGCATTCATAGCGATCGAGCCCGCGATACTGCTCCGGCATATGCGGCTCGTCGACCATCTGTGCTGTCGCCGTGAACAGGTTGATCAGCGGCACCACATCCGAATGGCGCCTGTAGACCTCGTAGTCATTGAAATCATGGGCTGCGGTGATCTTGACTGCGCCCGTGCCCTTCTCGGGATCGGCATAGGTATCGCCGATGATCGGCAATCGGCGGTTGACCAACGGCAGGAGCGCGGTCTTGCCGATCATCCAGCCAATTGTCTCGTTATCCGGATGCACCGCAACCGCGCCGTCGCCAAGCATCGTCTCCGGGCGGGTGGTCGCGATGGTGACGAACGTGGTGGCGTCCTCCGGGTTGAAGGCGACGCCCTCGAGCGGATAGCGGAAGTACCACATATGCCCCTTGATCTCGCGCTGTTCGACCTCGAGGTCCGAAATGGCGGTGAGCAGCTTGGGGTCCCAGTTCACCAGCCGCCGGGCCTTGTAAATCATGCCCTTGCGGTGCAGCTCCACGAACACCTTGAGCACAGCCTTGCTGAGGCCCGGGTCCATGGTGAAGCGCTCGCGGCTCCAGTCACAGGACGCGCCAAGCCGCTTGAGCTGGTTGACGATGGTGCCGCCGCTTTCTTCCTTCCAGGCCCAGACCTCCTTCAGAAAGGCTTCACGGCCCATGCTGCGGCGGTCGATGCGGTTCTCTGCGGCAAGCTTGCGCTCCACCATCATCTGGGTCGCGATGCCGGCATGATCCGTGCCGGGCTGCCAGAGAACATCCCGGCCCTTCATGCGCCAGTAGCGGCACAGCACATCCTGCAGCGTGTTGTTGAGTGCGTGGCCGATATGCAGCGAGCCCGTGACATTCGGTGGCGGGATGACGATGCAATAGGGCTCGGCGGTCTCGCGGCCCGGCCGCATGGCCGCAAACGCGTTGGCCTCGGCCCAGCGCGACGAGATGCGCGCCTCGATCGCCGAAGGGTCGAACCTGTTGTCCATCATGGGAGCGGCCCTTAAAAAAAGCCGGGCAGTGCATGCCCGGCCCCAAATCACGAAAACCGATGCTGGCTGTCTAAAAGCCGAACATGAGCCGGTTCGTCAACGCTGTTTGCGCCTGCCGCGTCAGCGGCCACCGCGCGCCACGCGCTCGATCTCCGCCTTGACCAGACGCTCGACAATGGACGGCAGGTTGTCATCCAGCCAGCCCTTGAGCATAGGCTTCATCATGTCCTTGACGAGATCCTCGAGCGTCCGCGCGTTTCCGGTCAGCAGGGTATTGGACAACGACGAGAACGCCCCGGCGATGGATGCACTTGTCGCCGCGGACATCAGGGCCGAATCCTCGATCAACGGAGCTGGCGCTGCTGTAACCGGCGGAGGCGGCGGCGCGACAGGCAGTGCTGGCGGCTCAGGCTCAGGCTCCAGAAGCAGCAGGTCGATCTCATCCTGCCCCTGCGGTTCAGGTTCGGGTTCGATCTGCGCCGGAGGCGGTGGAGCCGGCTTGGCCTCGACGGCCAGATCAAGCACGGCCGGCGGCGCAGGTGCGTTCGCCGGCTCAGGCGTTGCGACTGTGGCCTGTTGATCATCGGCAATGATGCGCCTGATCGAGGCCAGAATCTCCTCCATGGAGGGTTCACTGCTTTTCGAAAGAGCGTTCATACTCAACCCAGTGTGCCGCACCCAAGCGAAACCGGACGGAATCGCTCACATCGATCAACTGTAGTGAACTTCTGGTTGTCTTCCCAGCCGCTGCGACAGCCGGTTCACAGGATTTTCAAGCTGTTGGCTCAGCGCCCGTCCGGCGTCTGCGTGCCGATCCACTTGTCGCGGACCTGCTCGTAGTGGAGTTTCTCGTCATAGCGTGCCGCCTTCAGGCCCAAGGTGTCAGGACCCAGACGCCCGATGCTCTGCAGTACAGTGTACGAGGCAACCACCCGGTCGCGTTGGGCTGTCACGAGCGACGACCGCGCCGAGAGAAGCTCCTGCTGGGCGTTGAGGACATCGAGCGTGGTCCGCTGGCCGACCTTCGCTTCCTCGCGCACGCCATTCAGGGCCGTCTCGGCGGCGGCGACCTGCGCCTGGGCAGCAATCGTCTGCTCCTTCGCCGCTTCGAGTGCACCCCAGGCGACCACAACGTCAGACCGAACCTGCTCGCGCGCCACATCGGCGTCGAGCCTGCGCTGGCCGGCCGTTTCCTTGGCCTGCCGGGTGCGCGAATAGGTCTGCCCGCCCTCGTAGATCGGTACGGTCAGACGCGCCACCATTGTCGCGGTTGTTCGCTGATCATTGAGCACACTCACATCATTTCGCTGCGTCACTGAACCGCTGAGGCCCAAAGTCGGGTACAGGTCCGCCTCGACCACCTTCACCGCGATATCAGCGGCATCGACGTTGTGCAGCGCCGCCAGGATCGACGGGTGCCGGGCCTGTGCGATGCGGCCTGCCTCTTCGAGGCTTTTCGGCAAAACCCGATCAAGCGGACGGCCCGGAGCCAGACGCCGGGGCTGGATGCCCACGGTCTGCCGATAGCGGCCGAGGCTCGACTTGAGATTCGACTGCGCCAGCGCCGCCTGTGATCGTGACTGGGCGAGACGCGCCTCTGACTGCGCCACGTCGGTCCGCGTCACCTCGCCGACATTGAAGCGGTCGCGGGTCTGCCGCAGTTGCTCTTCCAGCACTTCAACGTTGTTGCTGTTCAGGTTCAGAATGGCGGTGTCGCGCAGCACGTTCATATAGACCGTCGCCGCGGTGATCAGCACGGTCTGTTCCGCGTTCCGCAACGTCTCGCGCCCGGCCAGCACAAGGGCCTCTGCCTGGCTCACCGAATTGGCGGTGCGGCCCGCGTTCCACAAGGTTTGGTCGACCTGAACGCCAACACCACGTGGAGCCTGGCGGAGGCTGGCCGAGCGACGGGAGGGAAGATTGTAGTCATTATACGAGCCGCCGATGTCGGCCGTGCCCGTGACGCGGGGCCTGTAGCCTGCCAGCGCCTGAGGAACGCCCTCATTCGCGGCGCGCAGTGCCGCGCGCTGAGAATTGAGTGTTGGGTTCGTGCTGTAGGCTTTCGACAGCGCGCTCTCCAGCGTCTCCTGGGCGAACGCAGGGACCACCGCGACCCAGACCAAGGATCCCAAGGCTGCCGCAGCCATGAAAGACCTTAAAGGACCACGACGTCTCACACGCATAGACCAATGCCTCGTTTCGCGACAATCCGAAGAGGCGCGGCCAACTCGCTACCCGCTCTCGATCATCGACGTTAGCTAGCATGAGTGTTCGCCGAAAAAAACCAGTTTAAGTGCCGGTTGCGATGTTGCTGGCGCGGTGCCGCAAAAAGGTGACACAAGCACCACTTATAGAACAAAGGCCGGAATGGGGGCAAATTCCGCCAAGGCTGGCCCTGCCGCATCGAAAATAGCGCGCCCCGATACTGCGCCGCCCGCGTGCTGGTAGAGCATGACCTTTCCGGCACGCCCGATGCCCTCGATAACAACCAGTCGCCCTCGCTCCGACAGCAGCGCCATCAGCGATTCGGGAGCCACGGCGCAGGCGCCGTTGACGAAGACATGGTCAAAGCGCGCTGACGGCAGTGCGTCTGCAACGATGATCGCACCAGAAGCGCGATTGGCCAGGATCCGCCGCATGACGGGCCGCAGGGTTGGATCGGCTTCGAATGCCGTCACGCTCGCGCCCAGCTCGGCCGCGAGCGCAGCGGTGTAGCCGGTCCCCCCGGCATAGTCGAGAAAACTTTGCCCTGGGTGCACGCCGAGCGTCTGAAGCATGCGTCCGCACGTCATCGGAGCGAGCAGCGCCCTGCCCGCAGCGCCGAACGAATCGAGCGCAACCGGCTGATCCAGATACGCCAGAGGCTTGCGCGTTTGAGGAACGAAATCCTCGCGCGCGATCTTGTCCATCGCAGCCAGAACGGCGCGGTCGGTAACGTCATAGGTCCGGAGTTGGCAGTCGACCATGTTGCGCCGGAGGGCGGCAAAATCCGTCATCATTATCCCCGTTTCCCCGCTTTCTGACCAGCACGAAAGCCAGGCCATTCCAGGCCAGAGCCGTTCGGGTGACCTGCCTCCGCACCTCGACGATTACGTTCCGGCCCGGCCAAAACCGTGCGGTGCCGGACCCATGGAGGCCTCGGAGGGAATCGAACCCCCGTACAAGGATTTGCAGTCCTCTGCGTAACCACTCCGCCACGAGGCCATCAGGGCGAGTTGCGCCGAAGCGCCGTCACGCGGCTATAGCAACATCCATCCGCAAACCGCAAGGTACGATCAACGATTTGCTGGACGGGCTTTCGCCGTGCCCGAGCGCGGTGGACAGGGCATCGATCATGCCCGTGCGAGGGATAATGCACGGCGGGGCTTGCATGCTGCACGATGCGTCTGTATGCACGCGTTCCGTTGATCCTGGATAGCTCAGCGGTAGAGCAACCGGCTGTTAACCGGTTGGTCGCAGGTTCGAATCCTGCTCCAGGAGCCATTGCGAGAACCGGGCATCGCATGATGTCCGGTTCTTTTCGTTCGGGCGCCCGCTCTGCGGCAGAATTTCGCAGCCCGGTCCTGTTTGATCCATGCGAAGGATTGTGACGGCTGTTGCTTTTTGCAATGGCATAACCCGTTGCCTCATTCGCCGGTCGGGTCGCCATCGCGCAGCTTCGGTCGCTTCACTTGCTTCATCCCGTCACGCATCCGATATGACCGCCAGCCACGTCACACTCATCTGGTTCCGCGACGACTTGCGGATCGCCGACAACCCTGCCCTTCACGATGCAGTCAGCCGCGGAGCGTCCGTGCTCTGCCTCTATGTCTTCGATGAGGAAACACCCGGACTACGCCCGCTTGGCGGCGCCGCGCGCTGGTGGCTTGCCGGCTCCCTGCGCGCACTGCGCGATTCGTTGCGTGACAAAGGCGCAGATCTGGTCCTGCTGCGCGGCGACGCGCGCGCCCTCGTGCCACGTGTCGCCCGAAAGGCGGGGGCCAGCCATGTGGTCTGGAGCCGCCGCTACGGCGCGGCAGAGCAGGCCGTGGACACCGCCATCAAGGCGGAACTGCGTGCCGGCGGCGTCGATGCGTCGAGCGTCAACAGCCATCTGCTCAATGAGCCCTGGACGGTGAGCAGCAAGGCCGGCGAGCCGCTGAAGGTTTTCACGCCCTTTTGGCGCGCGGCGCTGGCCAAGGGCGGTCCTGACGTGCCGCTGCCCGCGCCGTCACGGATCAAGGGGGCAGCCTGGCCCGCTGAACTCGACGGCCTTCGTCTCGAGATCGACGCTCTCGCGCTTGAGCCACGCGCCCCGGACTGGGCCGGGAGCATGCGCGCCGCGTGGAGCCGTGGCGAGGCCGGCGCACGCCAACGGCTTGAGCACTTCGTCGGACACAACATGGCGGGATATGCTGAGGGCCGCAACAGGCCTGATCTGCCCTCAACCTCGAAGCTGTCGCCGCATCTGCGCTTTGGCGAGATCAGCATCCGCCAATGCTGGCATGCAGCGGTACAGGCACAAGCCAGCGGCGAAAGCACTGCAAGCGGGGCAGATGTCGAGACGTTTCTCAAGGAACTGGGCTGGCGGGAATTCTCCTACTATCTGCTCCATTCCAACCCCGATCTCGCTCGCAGGAACTACGCACGGCGCTTCGACGCCTTTCCGTGGCGCGAGAACCCGGACGCGTTGAAGGCCTGGCAAAGCGGCCGCACGGGTTATCCGATCGTCGACGCCGGTATGCGCGAGCTGTACGCTACCGGATGGATGCACAACCGCGTCCGCATGATTGTCGCGTCCTTCCTGATCAAGCATCTGCTGTTGGATTGGCGGCGTGGCGAGGAATGGTTCTGGGATACGCTTGTCGATGCTGATCCAGCAAGCAACGCCGCTAGCTGGCAATGGGTCGCCGGAACAGGCGCGGACTCTGCTCCCTTTTTCCGTATCTTCAATCCGATCATTCAGGGTGAAAAGTTTGATCCCGACGGAGGCTATGTGCGCAGATGGGTGCCTGAACTGGCGAGGATCCCGAACAGCCTGCTGCACAAGCCGTGGACGGCGTCGACGCACCTGCTCGAGGCCGCTGGTGTCCTGCTGGGCCAATCCTATCCACGACCGATCATCGAGCATGAGATGGCGCGGGACCGTGCCCTGGCAGCCTTCCAGGCGCTCCGCCGTGGGGCTTCTTGATCGCGACCTGCAACCGAAACGCAATCCGCTGCGTATCCCACCCAACGAACCATGTTTCGAGACACTCCCGGAAGGAATGTTCCCCTTATGAGAATTGCAGTCATCGGCTCGGGCATCGCCGGAAATGCAGCAGCCTGGGCGCTGTCCACGGGATCTGGCCATGAGGTGACCGTCTACGAGAAAGACAGCCGGACCGGCGGCCATTCGGCGACGGTCGAGATCGATTATGACGGAACGCCGTTGGCAGTCGACACAGGGTTCATTGTCTACAACGAGTTGAACTACCCCAATCTCGTTCAGCTCTTCGAGCACCTTGGCGTCACGACCGAGGCCTCCGACATGGGCTTCTCGGTTTCTTCGCGCAACGGCGCGCTCGAATGGGCCGGCCGCACCAGCGGCATCCTCGACGGTCTGTTCGCGCGACGCCGCAACATCGTATCGCTGGCGCATCTGAACATGATCCGCGAGATGTTGCGCTTCAACCGTTCGGCGCTGGAGGACCGCGCTGCAGGCCGGCTGACCAGCGAAAGCATCGGCAGTTATCTCGAACGCGGTCGCTATTCGCAGCGCTTCCGCGACGAGTATCTTATACCTATGGGCGCGGCGATCTGGTCGATGCCACCAAGATCACTTGTCGAATTCCCGGCTGACAGCTTTATCGCCTTCTTTGATAACCATCGGCTTCTGCACTGGAACAGGCCCGTCTGGCGCACGGTGACTGGCGGCAGCCGTAGCTATGTCGAGAAGATCACCCGCCCGTTTGCCGACCGCATCCGCCTGGGCCTGGGCGTCACGGCGATCCAGCGGCATGATCTCGGCGCAACCGTCACCGATACGACAGGCCGCGCCGAGCGCTATGATCAGGTGATTCTGGCCACACACCCCGATCAGGCGCTGGACCTGCTGACAGACGCCACCGGAACCGAGCGTGCTGTGCTCGGTGCCATTCCGTACCGCGAGAACGATGTCTGGCTGCATCGAGACCCTGCCCTGATGCCGCGCAGGAAGGCGGCCTGGGCGGCCTGGAACGTCCTGCAGGGCGGTGACGGCGCACAGATTACCCTCACCTACTGGATGAACGCGCTACAAAACATCGATCGCCGGAAGCCCGTGTTCGTGACGCTGAATCCCGAGATGCCGCCGCGACCAGAGTTGACTTTCGGACGGTTCAGCTACGCCCATCCGCAGTATCGCACGGGTGTGACGGCTGCACAGTCGGCGCTGCCGGGCATTCAGGGCCGCCATCACACCTGGTTTTGCGGCGCCTGGGCCGGCTATGGCTTCCATGAGGACGGGCTTGTCGCCGGCCTGTCGGTCGCCGAGACCCTGGGAGCGGCTGTGCCATGGCGGATTGCGGCCCGCAATCGGGCCTCGGCTGCGGAGTAAGCCCGTTGACAGCCAACGACGTCCGGAGTGACGAAGCAGCGGAACGGGCAGGCTCCGGCGCTGGCCACCCGCTGTTCCCGCCGCCCCAGGGCGCAATCTGGCTTTATCCGGGCGACGTCATGCATGCGCGCATGAAGCCAAGGACGCACCGCTTCGCCTACAAGGTGTTCTGCCTGTTGATCGACATCGACCGACTGGCGGAAGCCTCTGGAAAAGCGCGACTTTTCTCGGTTAACCGCTTCAATCTCCTGAGTTTTCGCGAAAGCGATCACGGTCCGGAGATGCGGGACGCGCCGGAGGGACATTTGCGCCGGCACATCGATCATCTTCTCAGCGCGACATCCGTCGACGCCCGCGGCGGGCGCGTGCTGCTCCTGTGCTATCCGCGCCTGCTGGGCTTTGTCTTCAACCCGATCTCGGTCTACTATGTCTACGACGTCGGCGGGGACCTCGTGGCCTTGATCTACGAAGTTCGCAACACCTTTGGCGAGATGCATACCTATGTCTGCCCCGTCGAGCCCGGACAGGCGTCGGCCGCAGGCGTCCGTCAGGAGCGCGCCAAGCTGTTCTATGTGTCGCCGTTCATGGGTCAAGCGATGCGGTATCACTTCCGCATGCTGCCGCCGGGAGGCCGGGTGAATGTCCGGATCCTCGAAACCGACGCGGCCGGCCCGATTTTGGCAGCCACATTCACTGGCGCAAGGCGAGACTTGACCTCTGCGGCAATTGTGAAAGCATGCGCAGCGATGCCGTTCATGACCCTCAAGGTCGTGGCCGGGATTCATTGGGAGGCGATGAAGCTCTGGTTCAAGGGCGTCGAATTCTACAATCGTCCGGAACGCCCTGAGCCGGTTTCATATCACGACCCACAACAACGTTGAATCACAAGTAGCTGGCGGGCATCGCCTTCAGTCTGCGTATCCTGTTCAGAGGACTTGATGACACAAACAGTCACCAGCAGCCCCGTTGAGACTGTGCCACCGCAATTGGTCACCCCGGAGAACCTGGCCAGCCTCACGGCGACCATGCCCTCCGTTCTGCGCGGCGCGCTCGCCTACGGCACGAGGATCGAACGCGGCAGCTTGACCGTCTGCCTGCCGAATGGCGAATCTTATCTGTTCAGGGGCGCAAGGAGTGGACCCGACGCGGTGTTTCAGGTCAAGGACTTCGCGTTTGCGCGGCGGCTTGCGCTCGGCGGCGACATCGGCTTTGCCGAGGCCTACCTCAACGGTGAATGGGACACGCCGAACCTTGCCCGCTTTCTTGAACTGTTCGCAACCAATTACAGCGCGATCGAGACGATGCTTGCCGGCAAGCCGCTGGCGCGTCTGTGGCAGATACTCCGACACTTCCTGAACCGCAACACCCGCGCCGGCTCGCGGCGGAACATCCACGCCCATTACGATCTTGGCAACCACTTTTACTCATCTTGGCTCGATGAGAGCATGACGTATTCGTCTGGCATCTATGCGCCGGGCGACAACGACCTCATGTCGGCGCAGACCCGCAAGTATCGGGAACTGGCGGAGAAGACAGGCATCCGCGCCGGCGACCGCGTGCTTGAGATTGGCTGCGGCTGGGGCGGCTTTGCCGAGTTCGCCGCCGCCGAGATCGGGGCCAGGGTCACGGGTCTGACCATCTCCAGGGAGCAATACGATTTCGCCACGGCCCGCATCGCGAAAGCGGGGCTGAATGACCGCGTCGAGATCAAGCTGCTCGACTACCGCGACGAGAAGGGCACCTATGATCGCATCGCCTCGATTGAGATGTTCGAGGCGGTGGGCGAAGAGTATTGGCCGACCTATTTCCAGCAGGTGCGCGACCGCCTGCGCGATGGCGGGACCGCAGGCCTGCAGGTGATCACGATCCGGGACGAGAGCTTCCGCTTCTACAGGCGCGAAATGGACTTCATACGCGCCTACATATTCCCGGGCGGCATGCTGCCGACGCCGACGCACATGCGCGATCTGGGCCGGAAATTCGGCGTGCCCATGGTCAACGAGCGTGAGTTCGGTCTCGACTATGCCCAAACGCTGGCGGACTGGCGTGACCGCTTCCGCATCGCCTGGCCGCACCTGATGCCGATGGGCTTTGACGAGCGTTTCCGCCGGATGTGGGAGTATTACCTCGCCTATTGCGAGGCCGGCTTCAGATCAGGCAACATCGACGTTCGGCAGATGGTCTTCGCCAAGAACGGCTAACCCGAATCCCGGCCCGACGCACCTTCAGATTAGGCGACCCAGCGGCGAGAGCGCCTTGACGATGGGCATGTCCAGTTTCCCGTGCATGGCCGCGAGGACTTCGAAGGCCTCCTCGCCGGACAAGGGGGCCTTGTAGGGCCGTTGCTCGATCAGCGCTGCCACAATATCGGCGATTGTGGTCAGGCGCACAAGATCATCAATGCTTTCGCCCACGAGGCCGTCCGGATAGCCCGATCCGTCCAGGAACTCGTGATGGCTGCGCATAACCCGCAGAACCGCAGGCTCAACCCCGGCCTCGAGGCGCATCGCCTCCTCACCGTATACCGGATGCTTCTGCATCATCGCGCTTTCGGCATCGGTGAGTTTCCCCGGCTTGTCGAGGATGTCCAACGGCACGCGTGCCTTGCCTATGTCATGCAGCAAGGCTCCTTTGGCAACCAGTTGCAGATCGCTCTGGCGGAACTGGAGCTTCAGGCCGAACCCAACAGCCAGTCCGGCCACCAGAAGACAATGCTGATAGGTTCGGTCGTGATGTTGCCGCACGCCATGTACCCAACTGTTGAGGCCGCTTTCCGCTAGCGAGCCGATGAGGAGATCGCCTGTCTTGATCAGATCCGGCTGATTCAGGCGCGATTGTCCCTTCGCGAACGAAAACAGCTCTGCAAGGACCGTCTCGCCTGCCGACATCGCGAGCGCATGCTCATCGACGATCCATGTGGGGCTCGCTTCGCCGGCCGGGACAGGCTCCACAGCACGCGGCTGGCTGGACAGGAACTGCACGATATCCAGCAAGGACGCGGTGCTGAAGGGTCGAAACATGAAGCTGCCGAACCGAAGCAGGTTGTGCGCTGCCAGTGGCGCCCTGCTCTTTGCCTGCCCAACAAAGATCAGGGGCCTTGCCGGCCTGATCTGGTTCTGCACAAGATCTGCGATATCGTCTGGCGAGAAAGACGCGGCCCTGTCGGCATCGATGATCACGACGGTACCGTTGCCGATGTCGACAACTTCGCGCGCCTTGATTCGAATGTGCCTGACGCTGATGATACCCGTGAGAGAGCGGCGCAGGTCCTCTGGAAGGTGTTCGTTCTCACCGAGCACGACGACATGAACGCCCGATAGCATTCCTCATACCTCCGCTTGCGGCCCGGCATTCTTGCAAGGGCAAACACGCTTCTCTCAACCAGCATCAAACGCTCGAAAAAGAGAAGCTGAACACGTCTCACATGTCGATCCTGAAGTGGGCAAAAGACACCTTCGCGTTGCGTTATCTCAAAAATTCATTTAAATTTGTCTTTCATTATACGCATCATAAATCTCGGCCCTTGCAATCCACAGCATGAGAACAAATACTGCACAGATCAGCAGTCAAATGCGAATTTATTGCTTTTTATTTGCCGACCCTAGGGGCATTTTCGACGAAAATTCACAATTCCAGCACACAAAAGAACCACGCGGCGCGAGTATACGTAACAGGGTAGACGCTCGATCGCCCTGATCGCCGAAGTCGAATTTATGATTATGCTGCCAACCCCGGAACCGACCCCGCGCCAACTGCTCGCCTATGCTGGGCCGGCCCTGCCGATCGCCGCGCTGAGCCTTCCATTCTATGTCATGGTGCCTGAGTTTTATACCAAGGAGATCGGTATCCCGATTGCGACGGTGGGCTTTGCCCTGCTTCTGGTGCGCATCATCGATGCCGTCACCGATCCGGTCGCAGGGACGCTGGCCGACTGGACGCGGCCTGCCTTCGGCCGGCGGCGCAGCTGGGTGCTTGGCGCGGCGCCGCTGGTCGCCCTCTGCGCCTGGTTCGTGATGCGCCCGGCGGACGGCGCTGGCGCGCTCTATCTGTTCGCATGGGCCACTGCGCTATCACTGGCGTGGACGGCCATCTCGGTGCCCTATCAGGCGTGGGGAGCTGAGCTCTCGCGCAGCTATGAGGGCCGCACGCGGGTCGCAGCCTACCGCGAGGGCTTCACCGTGGTCGGCACGCTGTTGGCCCTGCTCGTTCCGGCCCTCATCCAGATGCAGGGAGGCGGCAGCCGCGAGGGGCTGGAAGGCCTTGCCATGATGATCGCGGTTCTGCTGCCCGTTGGCGCGGTGCTGGCCGTCTGGATGGCCCCGGAACCGCGGGAGCGGGTCCATGTCAGCATGGACCTGAAGGAGGGCATGGCCCATCTCGCCGCGAACCGTCCCTTCAGGCGCCTGCTCGCAGCCTTCTTCGTGAATGCATTGGCCAATGGCCTGCCCGCTACGCTGTTCCTGTTCTTCGTGGCCGACAGGCTGGGCGCGAAAGAGGCAGCCGGGCCGTTGCTGGTGCTTTACTTCATCTGCGGGGTCGCCGGCGTGCCATTCTGGCTGTGGCTGGCGCGGCGCACCACCAAGCATCGTGCCTGGGCGTTCGGCATGTTGCTGGCCTGCCTCGGCTTCGCAGCCGCACCCTTTCTGGGCCCCGGCCAGATTGCCCTGTTCGCCGCCGTCTGCATCATCACCGGTCTGGCGCTGGGCGCCGACGTTGTCCTGCCGGCTGCGGTCCAGGGCGATGTGATTGATGTCGATACGGCAGCCTCTGGCCAGGAGCGCGCCGGGCTGTATCTCGGATTTTGGGCGCTCGCTACCAAACTTGCCTATGCGGGCGCTGTCGGTCTGGCCTTTCCGCTGCTGGCGATCGCCGGCTACGATCCGGGAAATGGGGTCCGGACCGAATCGGGGCTTATCACGCTCGGCCTTCTTTACGCCGCCCTTCCGGTCCTGCTCAAGCTGATTGCCACCGCGATGATCTGGAACTTCCCGCTTGGCCGCGCGGAGCTGGCGCAGATCGCCCGCACGATTGGCGCACGGGTCTGAGCCTCACCCCTTGCCCGTGACGATGACCGCATCGGGTCGGGAGCCATATTCCGCCCATGAGCCGTCGTAGAGGGCCTTGGCCGGCTTGCTGACGATCTCCATGGCCGTCGACAGGATGGCTGCCGTCACGCCGGAGCCGCAGCTGGTGATGACGGGCTTGTCAAGATCGACGCCAGCCGCCGCAAAGGCCGCAGCCAGCGCGGCTTCGTCCTTGAGTCGACCGTTTTCGACAATCGCACCATAAGGGAGATTGATCGACCCGGGCATGTGGCCGGATGGCAGGTTCGGCCGAGGCTCCGGGGCCTCGCCGGAAAACCGGTTCGCCGGGCGCGCATCCACCACCTGAGCTGTCCGCCCCGCGAGTGCGGCCTTGACGTCATCAAGCGACGCCACGGCTGCGGGGTCGAGGACGGCGTTGAACATCCGAGCCGGGCGGAACTTTGGCGGGCCGGCCTCGACGGTGCGCCCCTCGGCCACCCATTGCGGAAATCCGCCATCGAGGATGAACACGCGCTTGGCACCGAAGCTGCGGAAGGTCCAGCGCACCCGCGGTGCCGCAAACAGTCCGGCCCCGTCATAGACAACGATGGTCATGTCGTCCGAAATACCCATCGCGCCGACGGTTGCGCCGAACTCGGGCGCCGTGGGCAGCATGTGCGGCAACAGCGAAGTCTTATCCTTGACCGTGTCAATGTCGAAGCCCACCGCTCCGGGAATATGGCCGACGAGAAACTCCTCGGCCCCGTTCCGGTTCATGGTCGACAGATAATATGAGCCGTCGACGACGACCACGTCATTCCGGCCAAGATGGCGCTCGAGCCAGTCGGTCGAGACAAACACATCGTCACGCGCCATGATGGTATCCTTTCAGGCTAGGGCGATCCGCACACGGCGATTCTGCTTGCCCTTTTTTTCGATTTCCGTGACCAGAACGGTGCCAATTTCGCTGGTGTTCCTGACATGGGTCCCGCCACAGGGCTGCAGGTCGATTCCGTCGATTGCGACGAGGCGGACCCGTCCCGAGCCGCGCGGCGGCTTGACCGACATGGTCTTCACAAGGGCCGGATTGGCATCGAGTTGCTCGTCGGTGATCCAACGCTCGGTGACGGCCGCGTTGCGCCCGATCAGCTCCGCCAGCCTCGCCGCGATCTCCGCCTTGTCGAGACCCCCTTCCGGAATGTCGAAATCGAGCCGGCCCTCGCCGTCGCCAATCGCGCCACCGGTGACCGGATAGGCAAGGACACAGCTGACCAGATGCAGTGCTGTATGCACGCGCATGCGCCTGAACCGGGGATCCCAGTCGAGCTGCAGCGTCAACGCCTCGCCGACTGTAGGCAGGCCCTGCCCTTCCAACGGCACATGGATGACCTGGGACTTGTCGGCAGGATCATAGATCGTCGCACCGATGGCGATCGCGGCGCCGTTCGCGCGGACAAGGCGGCCCGTATCACCGGGCTGCCCGCCGCCCGTGGCGTAGAAATTGCTGCGGTCGAGGATGATTCCGCCCCGTTCATTGATCGAGATCACCGTCGCGCAGGCTTCCCTGAGATAGGCGTCATCGCGAAACAGCAACGTGGTGGCGGACATGCGGGAGAACCAGTCAGTGGAGCATCAAGCAGAGCAGATGTTACGGGGCGGCCCCGCTTCGCGCAAGGCGTTGGAAGCGCCGGCGGAAAGGCGAGGTGCACACCGCAGAGACGTCGGGGATCTTATCCAACTACGCCTCTGTAAAAAAACGAATGTCGCTCTCTAAAATTTTAAGCCCTTCTGATCATGAGGAAAAGAAGCCGACATGGTCTTGTGATCCACGACGGTTCAAAGCGCGTAGGACACCATGTTAAAAGCGTTATAACCGACAGATGGCCCCCTCTGGCAGCTTTGCGATCTGTGAGTTGACACAGGAATTGCAGGATTGAAACATCACGCACCCCCATCGTCGCCTGCCCGCCCGCTTGATGCTCTCCTCGCCCAGTACGCATCCGGGGCGCTACCGCCACCGCTGCATGTGCTCGTTGCGTCCCATCTCGACCTGAACAAGGAGAGTGAGGCCTTTGTCGGCCAGCTCGAAACGCTTGGCGGGCTCGAACTGGCACGCCAGGCGCCACGTCCGCTCGCCTCGCGCGACCGGATGCTTGCGGATATCATGACGCTCGATCCGGTCGAGCCCGGCGGCGAAGGCGCACGATCGGCTGACCCGGTGTTCACGCCCGCTTTGCTGGATTATGTCGGCTGTTCCTCGGCCGACGTACCGTGGCGGGCGGTCCTGCCTGGCGTCAAGGAGTATGTCATCTCTGATCGCAACGGTGTCGAGGCCAAGCTTTTCTGGATCAAGGCCGGGCGCAAGATCCCGTCCCATACCCATCAAGGGCAGGAAGTGACACTTGTGCTCAAGGGCGGCTTCGCAGACATCTCGGGCCGTTACCGGCGCGGCGAGATTGCGGTTGCGGACGAGGATATGGACCACAAGCCGGTCGCAGACATGAATGAGGACTGCATCTGCTTCGCCGTGACCGATGCCCCGCTGAAGCTGACCGGACCGGTCGCCCGCTTCTTCCAGGGCCTGCTCAGCAAGCATTGAACAACCTGGATCTGGTGTCGGCGGTCACGGGGGATCGATCGGTCTCTCGCGGCTTTTCGGTGGAGTGACCCATGCCCGTTGCAACGATGAGGCCGGATGATGGCGTGGCCTGGCTCACCGGAGCCAGCTCCGGAATCGGCCGCGCGACCGCGCTTGAACTGGCCAGGCGCGGCTGGACCATCTGCGCCACTGCGCGGCGGCTGTCCGAGCTGGAGCAGCTCGCATCCGAGGCGCAGGGCCTGCCCGGCCGGATCATCGCCCATGTCGGCGACGTGACCGATACCGGCGCGATGGCCCGGCCCGTCGACGCAATCGAGCGCGTCCATGGCCCGATCGCCCTCGCCTTCTTCAATGCGGGCGTGGCTCCCTATACGCGGGCAGGCGCGCTGGACGTCGACGCGTTCCGCACCGCGCTGAACGTGAATGTGCTCGGCGTAGCCAATGGCCTCGCGCCGGTGCTGGCGCGCATGGGTGAGCGCCGCAAGGGCCAGGTTGCCGTCAACGCCTCGATCGCGGGCTATCGCGGCTTGCCCAAGGCGGCGGCCTACGGCGCTTCGAAGGCTGCGGCGATTCATCTTTGTGAAGCGCTGAAATTCGACTGCGACAATCTCGGACTGACCGTGCAGGTCGTCAATCCTGGCTTCATCGACACTCCGCTGACGCGCAAGAATGATTTCCCGATGCCGTTCCTGATGTCGATGGATGATGCCGCCCGCCGGGTGGTCGACGGCTTCGAGCGGGGCCGGTTCGAGATCATCTTCCCGCGCAGGCTCGCGCTGATCCTGAAGCTGATGCGCCTGCTGCCTTACGCCTGGTACTTCCCGCTGGTAGCGCGGCAGACGGGGTGGGACAAGCAGCGCTAGCATCCAAGATGGACCGAAAGGCGCCGGCCGATCCATCGCCGCCCGCGCTAGCAATCCTCAATGCAGGATCTGGCTGAGGAACAGCTTCGTCCGCTCGTGCTGCGGGTTCTTGAAGAACTCGTCCGGCTCGTTCATCTCCACGATCTGGCCGGCGTCCATGAAGATGACGCGGTTTGCGACCTGCCGGGCGAAGCCCATTTCGTGGGTCACGCACAGCATGGTCATGCCTTCTTCGGCGAGGCTCACCATTGTGTCGAGCACTTCCTTGACCATTTCCGGGTCAAGTGCGGAGGTCGGCTCGTCAAACAGCATGATTTTCGGGCTCATGCACAGCGAGCGGGCGATGGCCACGCGCTGCTGCTGGCCACCAGAAAGCTGGCCTGGGTACTTCGCAGCCTGCTCCGGGATCTTGACCCGGGTCAGATAGTGCATCGCAATCTCCTCGGCGTCCTTCTTGGGCAGCTTCTTCACCCAGATCGGTGCCAGCGTCAGATTCTCGAGGATGGTCAAATGCGGGAAAAGGTTGAAGTGCTGGAACACCATGCCGACATCGCGGCGGATTTCATCAATCTTCTTGAGGTCATTGGTCAACTCCGTCCCATCGACGATGATACTGCCCTTCTGGTGCTCTTCCAGCCGGTTGATGCAGCGGATCATCGTTGATTTACCCGAGCCCGAGGGCCCACATATGACGAGGCGCTCGCCGCGCGCGACCTTGATGTTGATGTCGCGCAGCACATGGAAATCGCCAAACCACTTGTTCACGCCGATCATCTCCACGGCAGTTTCGGTGTTCAGCGTCGTCGGTTTGAGTCCGGCAGGCTTGGAGGCGAGTGCAGTGGCCATATGGGATAGCTCCTCTGGATGACGGATCAGTCTATCGCTTTTGTCCTGCGGCGAGCTTCTCCTCGACCGAAATCGAGTAGCGCGACATGCCCCAGCAGCAGATGAAGTAGAAGATGGCGGCGAAGGCATAGCCGGTCGCGCGCGTGGTCGGCGTCGCCCATAACGGGTCGGCGAACGAGGCCTCGATCGTCTTCATGAAGTCAAAGATGCCGATGATCGTCACCAAAGTCGTGTCCTTGAACAGGCCGATGAAGGTATTGACGATACCTGGGATGACGATGCGCAGCGCCTGCGGCAACACGATCAGGCGCATCATCTTCCCGTAGCCGAGGCCGAGCGACATCGCGCCCTCATACTGCCCTCTCGGGATCGCCTGCAGGCCACCGCGCACCACCTCAGCCATGTAGGCCGAGGCGAACAGCGCAACGCCGATCAGCGGCCGCAGCAGCCGGTCGGGCGACCATTCCTGCGGCACGAACAGCGGGAGCATCACATTTGCCATGAACAGCACCGTGATCAGAGGCACGCCCCGCACGAATTCGATGAAGATCACCGAAAACAGCTTGATGATGGGCAGCTTGGAGCGGCGGCCGAGCGCCAGCGCGATGCCGAACGGCAACGAAAACACGATGCCGGCTGAAGCGATCAGCAGTGTCACCAGAATGCCGCCCCACAGTCCGGTTTCGACAACCGGCAATTCGCCCGGGCCAATCTGCACATACAGGCCGAACAGGACCATGGCTGCCAGAACGCCATAGCGGATCAGGCTTTCAGGCCGCGTGAAGACATCCGGCTCACCCTTCCTTCCGGCGCTCAGATCACCCCATATTGTCCACGCCAGAAGCGCGAAGCCCGCGATCAGGAACCAGAACTCAGCGCGCGCGCCGCCATAGAGCAGCATCCAGGCGGAGATCGGCAGGATGCCGAAGAAGAACAGAAACCCGACAGACTTGAACGGCACCTTGTCCCAAAGCAACCAGACGATCGATATCCCAAAGCCGAGGAACACGAGGTTGACACGCCAGCGCTCAGCCTGCGTGTAGGACCCGTAGATGAAGTACTGCAGGCGGTCGCCAACGAACGCCCAGCAGGCTCCGACCTCGCGGCCGACCTTATCGCGCAGGCAGGCATCCCTGCCCGTGCCGGACCAGACCGCATCGAACACGTAGAACTTGAACAATGCCGGCACGGTGGTCGCGATCAGATAGATTGCGACCAATGTCATCAGCGTGTTGGCCGGCGTCGCGAATAGGTTCGCACGCATCCAGTGGATTGGCCCCTTGGTGCTGGATGGGGCGGGCAGTTCCGGCAGGCTCTGTGCCTGCACATAGGCGGACGCGTTGGCGGAGACGTTCATGATCCCTCACCTTACCGTTCGACCAGCGCCATGCGCTGGTTGTAGTAGTTCATGAAGGCCGACGTCAGCAGGCTGATGGTCAGGTAGACAGCCATGGTAATGCCGACGATCTCGATCGCGCGGCCTGTCTGGTTCAGCACGGTTCCGAGGAACACCTGCGCAAGGTCGGGATAGCCGATCACGACCGCAAGCGAGGAATTCTTGGTCAGGTTGAGATAATTTGACGTCAGCGGCGGGATGATGACACGCAACGCCTGAGGAATCACAACATTGCTGAGTGTACGAGTATAGGGCAGCCCGAGCGAATCCGCAGCTTCCCATTGTCCCTTCGAGACCGCAAGGATGCCGGCGCGGACAACTTCCGCGATGAAACCGGCGGTATAGGTGGTCAGCCCCAGCAGAAGGGCGATGAACTCCGGATAGACGGTGATGCCGCCGCGCACGTTGAGCCCACCCATTGCCGGGTAGTTGAAACTGACGGGGCCACCCGTCACCACATAGGCGAGCGCGGGAAGGCCGATCAGGGCTCCGAACGACACCCAGCCGATCGGATAGATCCGGCCAGACGCCGCCTGCTGCCGCTTGGCCCAGATGTAAAAGGCGATTGAGCCGAACACGGCGAGCAGGAAGGCCGCACCGATGAGGCCGGCTCCCGCGCCGAACACGGGCTCGGGCACATACAGGCCGCGGTTGTTCAGCAGGGCCCCGCCCGGAATGGCGATCGAGTCCCGCGGTCTCGGCAGCGGCTCCAGCACAGCCTTGTACCAGAACAGCAACTGCAGCAGCAGCGGCAGGTTGCGGATCACCTCGACATAGACCATCGCGGCCTTGGCCACGATCCAGTTCCGTGACAGGCGGGCGATCCCGATCAAAAAGCCGAGAACGGTCGCGAAGATGATCCCGAAAGCGGCCACCAGCAGTGTGTTCAGGAGCCCGACCCAGAATGCGTCGCCATAACTCGACCGCGCCGTGTAGGGGAACAGGGCCTGATTGATATCGAAACCGGCCTGCGTGTCCCAGAAGTCAATGCCAAACGGAATCCGCTGCCGTGCCAGGTTCTGGCTGACATTCGAGACCATCGCATAGCCCACATAGACCACCACTGAGATCAGCAGCGCCTGGTAGACGTAGCCGCGGATCTTCGGATCATACCAGGGCGATCCCTTCGCGGTCTCCGGCGCGGCTTGCATGGACAAGGATCTTTCCCCTCAACTCTCGGGCTGCATCCGGCAGTTCGGCCTATTCTGCGCCCGATCTTGAACGTCTGAAGCGGCGGGCCGCGTCATCCACTTTTTATGCTGGCGCAATTGCGCATCACGCGCAACCGACGGTTCCGGTTCAGTTGAACAAAAAAGCGCCCGACACTGTCGGGCGCTTGGCGTTGCGGCTGAGACTTCAGCGGATCGGCGGTGCGTACTGGAGGCCACCATTCGACCACAAGGCGTTCACGCCGCGGGAGATCTTCAGCGGCGAGCTCGCGCCGACATTGCGCTCGAAGCTCTCGCTGTAGTTGCCGACATGACGGATGATCCGGGCCGCCCAGTCGTTTGTCAGGCCGATGCCTTCGCCGAGCTTGCCCTCAACGCCGAGCAGACGCCGGATTTCCGGGTTGTTCGACTGCGCCGACTGCGCGAGGTTTGCGCGTGTCACACCCAGTTCCTCGGCATTCAGCATCGCATAATGCGTCCATTTCACGATGTTCGCCCATTGGCTGTCGCCATTGGCGCGCACGGCGGAGGCGAGCGGCTCCTTCGAGATCACCTCCGGCAGAACGATGTGCTCATCCGGGCGCGAGAGCTTCAGGCGCTCGGAGTAGAGGCCCGACGCGTCCGTGGTGAAGGCGTCGCAACGACCGGCCTCGTAAGCCGAGCGGGTCTCGTCCGCGGTCGCGAAGGTGACAGGCGTATACTTGAGATTGTTCTTACGGAAGAAGTCGGCGAGGTTGAGCTCGGTCGTGGTGCCCTGCTGCGTGCAGACCTGCGCGCCTTCGAGCTTGAGGGCTGAGGCCACGCCGAGGCTCTTGCGGACCATGAAGCCCTGACCGTCATAGTAGTTCGTCGCCAAGAAAGCGATGCCCAGCGTGGTGTCGCGCGTCATGGTCCAGGTCGAGTTGCGGACCAGGATATCCACTTCGCCGGACTGGAGCGCCGTAAAACGGGCCTGCGCGGTCAGCGGAATGAACTTGACCTTGCTCGGATCATCGAAAATTGCAGCGGCGATCGCACGGCAATAATCGACATCGAGGCCGGACCAGTTGCCCTGCGCGTCCGGGACGCCGAAACCGGCCAGTCCAGTGTTCGAGCCGCAGTTGAGCACGCCGCGGGCCTTGACCTGATCGAGTGTCGAGCGCGGTGCCTGGGCGGAGGCGGCTGAAATGGTCAGCGCGAGGGCCGCGCCAGCCAGGATGCCGGTCATAATCGTCTTCATACTCTTCTCCCACGTTATCCGATCAGCTCACGGGCTGTCGGCTTTGAAGCTCGTCGCCCAAAAGTCAGGCAGAACATGCGCCCTGCGCATTGCCACCATCGACTTTTGTATGACCTGCCCCTGACAGACTGCCAGCGGGCCGTCAAGTCCATGATACCGCAGATGACGGACGTATCCTTCCGGCCGGAAGTCCAGACTGGAAGCAGCTTGATCTTGGTATCGACCGCCTCACAATAACGAGCTCTCCGGTTTGATCAAGAAGACCCCAGTCCATGCAGAAGGTCTCGCTCGAAGGCCTCAAGCGCTTCCATGAACGCACGCGCTTTATGCTTGCAGGCCGCGATGCGGAGGACAGCGAGGGCTTTGTCAACACCCCGATCGTGCGCGGCTCGACCGTCATCTACCAGTCGCTCGACGCCTTCATGGCCCGCAAGTCGTCCACATGGATGGCACCATGGGCAATCCGGCTCTGGATGCGCTGCAGGTGGCCTGCAACACGATGGAAGGCGGCGCGGGCGTGGTGGTCTGCCTGTCAGGGCTGCTCGCCTGCACGCTTCCGCTTCTGGCGACCCTGTCCGCGGGCGATCACATGCTGGTCACCGACAGCGTCTACCGTCCGACGCGCACCTTCAGCGAGAACATGCTCAGGCGCATGGGCGTCGTGGTCAGCTGTTATGACCCTCTGATCGGCAAGGGCAGCGCAGCACCGTTGAAGCCCACCACGACAGTCGTCTTCACCCAAGGCGCCTGGCTCGCAGACCTTCGAGATGCAGGATGTTCGGGCCATTGCGAAAGTCGCCCACAAGCACGGCGCGCTGGTCATCATGGACAACACCTGGGCGACGCCGCTGTATCGGCACGGTCTCCGCCCGCACGCCCGAACTCTCCAAGCAGCTGCGCACCTCCTGGGAGCAGCCTGGCGTCATCGTGGTCCCTGAGGATACGTTCCTGATGCTGCGTGGCATCCGCATCATGCCGTTTCGGCTGAAGGAACAGGAAAAGGCGGGTCTCGAAATGGCCAAGTCGCTTCACAAGACGCCCGAGGTGAAGCAGGGGCTCCACCCCGCGCTGAAGGACGACCCGGGCCGCACGATATGGAAGCGCGATGTCACGGGCGGGTGATGCTTGGCCTCATTAGGGAGTGAGCTTGCAAACGTCGACGACGTCGGCGCACCGCTTTACATCCCTGTTCAAGCGTTCCAACGGATTGGTCGCGTGCAACCTGACGCGGTGCTGCGCGGGGAAGGTCATGGAGGCAAGCACGTCCTGCTCGGCGGCATCCATTCAGGCGCCGAGCTTGGGCCAGCGGCCGCGGAGCTGGTTGGCAACATTGCGCCAGGTCTGAGTAGCGGCTGCATGGCCGGGCTGGAGGAAGACCTGGCGGATCGCGGCAGCAACGACTGTGTTCTGGCCCTTGGGCACGTGCGCCTGCGTTGCGCATGAAGTACACACGGCAGCGCTGTCAGAGGCGCGCCTGCAGGGTCGAAGCATTCAGCGACCCCAGCATCAAAGTCCAGGGCTTTACACCCGGCTATCATGTGGCTGTCATCGGAGATTGTCCGACCGAGGCGGAGACGCAGCAGCAATTGGAGAATGCGCGGCGATGCGTGCCGGGAGCCTATAGCGAGCGGGCCCTGCATCTGGGTGAATGAGGCAGCAAGACGCTATGGCGTCAGCCAGACGTTCTGGCCGTTGGCTGACAGGTCGAAACGGGCGCGCCGATGCCCTGCATGCGCCAGATAGAGCCATTCCAGTGTCCTTGCCCTGATCACGACCGTGCTAAAATTGGCCCTGCCGGCGGCGATCTCGGCATCTTCCGCTGGCAGCGAGAAGTCTCCACCATCGCTGAGCATGACGCCGGGGGCCGGCGCAGTGCCGTAGCAAATCCGGCTGAACGAACGCGAGGCCTCCCAGGCCGCATCCGCCACCGCGTCATCGCTGTGCAGCGAGGCCTCGCCTTCGATCCGGATCTGGATTTTCGAGCCGGAATCGTAACCCGTCAGCGCCACGCGCGGATCGCTGGCAAGTTCCGCGAACTTGTCGGTGCGCCGGTCTGTGTTGAAGCGCACAGTTGCTGCGGCCGCATCGCAGCCGCGCAGGATTACCACCCGTACCCGGGGACGGCCATCAAGCCCGAGACTTCCCACGGTGGGCGCATGGAACGGAGAGCGTCTGTCAGCAACGCCCCGCGCAAGCAAGGCCCAAGCCTGCGCGCGCGTCTCGGCAAGATCATTGTAAAAGGAGGGTATGGGTTGGTCTGGCATGCTGCTCGGCTGCTGCACTCGCGGACTGGAACTCATGCCTCGACACGGTCAGGACGAGGATTGAACATGGAACAATTACCTTATGGTCGGCATCAGGGCGAAGGCCACCCCACACTCCTCATCCTCAGCCCGCCGAAGGTTGGCATCCAGTGGCGCAAGACAGATCAGCGTTGGCGACCCCAGCAGGATTCGAACCTGCGACCCACAGCTTAGAAGGCTGTTGCTCTATCCTGCTGAGCTATGGGGTCTGAAACCCGTGCCGACCAACCCCTATTGCCAGAGTCTGGCGCGCCGGTCTATCCGGCTTCGATGCAAGACAGACCAAGTCAGTGCGTCCACTGGCCGACGCGGCTGAACTTGAAATTGTCCGAATAGGATAGCCCCTTGCGCGGCTTAGCTTCTGGCGCCAGTTCGACAACATAGGCGATGCCATAGCGCGTGGCATAGGCAATTGCCTCTTCCGCACTGTCGAACCAGAGCTTGAGCTGGCTCTTCATGTCAGACGATGACGTCCAGCCCATCAATGGCTCGACGGCACGCGGCGCTTCGGGCTCATATTCAAGCAGCCAGCGCGTCTTGGACGCTCCGGACTGCATGGCCGTTTTGGCAGGGCGGTAAATCCGGGCTGTCATGGCTCGGCTCTTCGCAAATGGATCGAACCCGGTCGATGGTCGGGGTACTAGGATTCGAACCTAGGACCTCAAGTACCCAAAACTCGCGCGCTACCAGACTGCGCCACACCCCGAAACATCGACCAGCATGGAGCCGATACCATGCGATGCCGACATCGGCAAGGAAAACAGCACACCGCCCGAACGTGCTCAGCGCGGTCCGAAAAGGCCGTGCTCGACCTTGTCTCCGGGCTTGAGGCCGATCTTTTCAGCGATGCCGCCATTGATTTCCAAAACGCTCAACACGGGCTCGCCGGAGGGGATCGTGCGGGTTGACAGCGGCTCGGTCCGTTCGGCGACACGCGCAACAGTTCCGTCGGCGCGGATGAAAACCATATCGAGGGATATATAGGTGTTCTGCATCCACATCGACACGGGCTCGCTGCGCTGGAAGTCAAACAGCATGCCACGATCGGCTGGCAGGAACCGCCGGAACATCAACCCGCGCGCGCGCTCGTCCGGCGTGCGCATCACCTCGACCTGGAAGCTGTGCCGCCCTGACGCAGTCACCAGCGTCAATTTTTCAAGGGCCTGGGCCGACGCTGCGGCCAGACCTGCAGCGAGCGCGGCGCAGCACAGCTGCAAGACGATTGCGACCCTTAGCGCTGCACGGCCCATCGCTGCGGGTCAGCTGACCATCGGGCCGTGCGAACTGCCGTCGAGCCGGACCTCGGCAGCCATCTGCCCCTTCGGTCCGTCACCGAAGCGCACAAACACGAACTGCCCGGGGGTCAGGTCTTGGATGCCGTAGCGCCGCAGCACTTCCATGTGCACGAAGATGTCCGGCTGCCCCTCGCCCTTGGTGACAAAGCCGAAGCCGCGCAGTCGGTTGAACCATTTGACCATGACCCGCTCGTAGCCGCTGGTCGGCGTCACGTGCGCATGCGTGCGCGGCGGCGGCAGTTCGGCCGGATGAAGGGCTGTAGAGTTATCCACCGAAATCACACGGACTGCCTGCAGCCCCTTCTGGCGCGGAACCGCCTCGACCACCACGCGCGCACCTTCGGCCACCGCACCAAAGCCGTCCCGCTTGAGAATGGTCACATGCAGCAGAATATCTGCACCACCGATATCCGGTACGAGGAAGCCGAAGCCCTTTGCCACGTCGAACCATTTGACGCGACCGCCGACTTCGATGCCGTGTTCGAGGTCGCCAACACCATGAGGCGAGCCTGAACTTGAGAGTTCTTTGCCCCTGTCGCCAAACACCCTGCCATCACGCTCGTCGATCATCGACTGTCGCCCCACTGCACACCGCGAATCGTTGACTGAGGATAGCATTGAAGTGCCGATCGCATAGCCCGCACCACAACCATTCACACCTCGGGTGTGCCGCCTTACTCAACCCAGAGCAGTGGTTCCAATGCGGCCCCGATATCGCCCCGCACCACAAGATCGGCAATCGCGTCGTATCCGGTCGGCTCGCCATTGATCATCGCCAATCTGGCTCCGCCGTGCTTCGCGAGCAATGGCAAAGTTGCCGCCGGGTAGACGACCAGGGAAGAACCGATCACCAGAAACAGGTCACAGTTCGCGGCCAGTTCCTGCGCCTGCCGTAGCATGGAGGCCGGCATCGGCTGACCGAAGCTGATGGTCGCGCTCTTGACGATCCCGCCACAATCGTCGCAGCGCGGCAGCGATCGACGCGTCTCAAATGCGTGCCGGATGAGGCCGAGCTCGTGGCGCAGGCCGCACTGCAGGCAGGTTGCGTAGGTGCCGTTGCCATGAAGCTCGATCACCCGCCCCGGGTCCAGACCGGAAGCCTGGTGAAGACCGTCGATGTTCTGCGTCACCACCGCCTGCATGCGGCCGAGGCAAACCAGCCGTGCGAGCGCCCTGTGGCCCCGCCCCGGACTGGCATCGGCGAATTCATCGTCCATGGCGAACTTGCGACGCCAGGCCTCGGCGCGGGCTTCCTCGCTCGCCATGAATGCCTCGAAGGGAATCGGCTTGTTTCGCATCCACGGGCTTCCCGGCGAGCGAAAATCGGGCACGCCGCACTCGGTGGAAATGCCGGCTCCGGTGAACGCCACCATGGTGCGAGCCTCCCGGACCAGGGCAAGCAGCGCTTCGATTGACCCTGCATCGGGCGGCGGCGGCACGTGGCGCTCCAGGTTCGGTTCCAGCGTCAGAGGCCTCCTGATGGCATGGCTCCGGTCAGAACCCAAGAGGGGTCAATCGACAGCCTGCATCCGCGATGTCGCAGGATGTCGCAGGCAGTAGATGCATCGCTGCTTTGCACATGCCTTACGGCTCAAAGCCTTGCGCATGGCGCCGGCCTCGCATTGAGTAGCGGCAATGACAACCTCCGTGATCAACCCGCTGCTGGTCGACACCGGCACCCCGCCCATACCGGCCGCGAAGGCCTGGCTGCAAGCCTATGACGGACGACATGGGCCAGCCATCGATCTCAGCCAGGCCGCGCCGGGCTCGCCTCCGCCGGACGTACTGCTGGAGCGCGCCAGCCTCGCGGCTGCGTCGCCCGAGCATGCCCGCTATGGCCCGATTCAGGGTGCTCCCGCGCTGCGCGCTGCGCTGGCTGCGGATATCAGCGCCGTCTACGCAGCGCATGTTGGCCCATCCGACATCGCGATCACAGCGGGCTGCAATCAGGCCTTTGTCACCATGATGATGGGTCTGGCCAAGGCCGGTGACGCCGTGCTGCTGCCCACGCCTTGGTACTTCAACCATCAGATGACGCTGCAGATGCTCGGCATCGAGGCGCGCGCCCTGCCGACAACCGCAGCAAACGGCTTCGTGCCTGACCTTGCCACCGCACGCGCGCTGATCGATGCGAGGGTCAGGGCCATCGTGCTGGTTACGCCGAACAATCCGACGGGCGCGGTCTATCCGCCGCACATCATTGCCGCCTTTGCCAATCTCGCCCGAGAGGCCGGGCTCGTGCTTGTGCTGGATGAGACCTATCGCGACTTCATGCCGGCAGGCCAAGACCGGCCGCATCAGGTGCTGTCCCAGAAAGACTGGCGCGGCCATGTGATCCAACTCTACAGCTTTTCCAAGGCCTATGCGGTCCCGGGCTGGCGGCTGGGCGCCATCGTCGCGGGGGCGGACATCCAGGCCGAAATAGGAAAGGTTCTCGACTGCGTTCAGATCTGTCCCGCCCGGCCCGGACAGGAGGCAGCCGCCTGGGCAGTGCCTGAACTCAGGTCGTGGCGGGAAGCGAACCGCGCGGACATCAACGCCCGCGCCGACGCGTTCCGCCGTGCCATGAGCGGGTTGAACGGCTGGTCGGTCGATCAGGTCGGCGCCTATTTCGCCTATGTGCGCCATCCGATGGACGGCGTACCCGCTGCCGAGGTCGCCGAAGCGCTGGCGCGGCGCTGGGGCGTGCTGGCGCTGCCGGGCAGCTATTTCGGACCGGGGCAGGAACAGCATCTGCGGATGGCCTTTGCCAATGCTGCGACGCCGGCCATAACGGATGCCGTGACGCGGCTGGCCCTTTTTGGGCACGCGTGAGCACCGGGACACCGTCAGGATGAGGATCGGGTGATGGAACTGGGAATGATCGGTCTTGGCCGGATGGGGGCCAATCTGGTGCGGCGCCTTCTGCGCGCCGGCCACGCAGCGGTCGTGTTCGACAAGGACCCGTCGCCGGGAGCGGCGCTGACCAGAGAGGGCGCCCATGCTGTCCCTTCGATGCAGGAAATGGTCGTCGCCCTTGGCAAGCCCCGCACGATCTGGGTCATGCTCCCGGCAGGAGCGGCGACCGAGACAGCGATCGCCGCGCTTGCACCGCTTCTCTCGGCCGGGGATACGATCATCGACGGCGGCAACACCTTCTGGAAAGATGACATCCGGCGCGCCCGGGACCTGTCGGCCAGTGGGATCCACTATCTCGACGTCGGCACCAGCGGTGGCGTTCATGGCCTTGTGCGTGGCTATTGCCTCATGATCGGCGGAGACAAGGCCGTCGTCGAGCGCCTCGACCCGATCTTCCGCGCCCTGGCGCCTGGACTTGGCGAGATCGAACGGACCATGGGACGGGACGGACGCGACGACAGGCCGGCACAGGGATACATCCATGCCGGACGTGCCGGCGCCGGCCACTTCGTCAAGATGATCCACAACGGCATCGAGTACGGCATGATGCAGGCCTTCGCCGAGGGTTTCGACATTATGCGCAATATCGGCGCGGCCACGATGCCGGAGGAGCACAGGCTTGACCTCAATGTTGCGGACATCGCCGAGACCTGGCGCCGCGGCAGCGTGGTTACTTCATGGCTTCTCGACCTAACGGCGCAGGCATTGGCCGACGACGAGAATCTTGACAGCTATTCGGGACATGTCGACGATTCCGGCGAAGGCCGCTGGACCGTCCAAGCGGCGGTGGAGACCGCGACGCCCGCCGAGGTGCTTACCAGCGCGCTCTACACCCGCTTCCGCTCGCGCAAGGAGCACACCTTCGCCGAGAAAATCCTCAGCGCCATGCGCAAGGGCTTCGGCGGCCATGCGGAGCCGAAGAAGCCATGACGATCATCGTCGTCATGGGCGTCGCCTCGTCGGGCAAGACCACCGTGGCGGCCGGGCTGGCCGAACGCCTGGGTTGGGCCTTCCGCGATGCCGACAGTTTTCATACCCCCGGCAACGTCGCCAAGATGAGCGCTGGCGTTCCACTGGTCGACGCAGATCGCTTGCCATGGCTCGACGCCATTGTGGCCTGGATGAACGAACGCACCGATGCGGGCGAGAACGGCGTCGTCACCTGCTCTGCCCTGAAGCGCGCCTATCGCGACCGGCTGCGCCTCTCGCGCGCCGCGATCCGGCTCGTCCATCTCAAGGGCTCGCGGGACCTGCTGGCGGCGCGCATCGCCGCGCGGGAGGCGCACTTCATGCCGCCTGCCCTTCTGGCCAGCCAGTTCGCCACTCTTGAAGAGCCTGGAGCTGACGAGGACGCCATCACGATCGGTGTCGAAGCTCCGGTCGAGCGCATCATCGCGGAGCTTTCACGCGTGGTGTCCGTTCGGGACGACAGGCCGGCGCAGACCGGCTGATACTCCTACCCCAGCCCGAAGCCGAAACCGCGGCCAGGCGCGGCCTCCAGTAGCGCGCGGCTGTACGGGTGCTTCGGCGCGGCATAGACCTCGGCCGTCGGACCCTGCTCCACGACCTCACCCTTGCTCATCACGACAATGCGGTCGCAGATCTGCGCGGCGACCCGCAGGTCATGGGTGATGAACAGCACGGCGAGATCGAAGCGCTTGCGCACATCATCCAGCAGCTTGAGCACCTGTGCCTGCACCGACACGTCAAGCGCCGAAACCGCCTCGTCGGCGATCAGCAACTCCGGTTCCATCATCAGCGCGCGGGCGATGCAGATGCGCTGACGCTGGCCGCCGGAGAACTGGTGCGGATAGCGGTCGATGGCATCCGGCTTGAGCCCGACCAGAGACATGAGATCGCCGGCCTTCGTCAACGCGTCGGAGCGCGACATCCCGAAATTCATCGGCCCCTCGACAAGGCTCTGCCCGACCGTGCGGCGCGGGTTGAGCGAACGGTACGGGTCCTGGAACACGATCTGCACCTTGCGGCGATAGGGCCGGAGTTCGCCCTGCCCCATCCTGGCCACATCAACGCCAGCAATCCGCACTTCGCCGCTGGTCGGGTCGATCAGCCGGGCGATGCAGCGCGCAACGGTGGATTTCCCCGAACCCGACTCGCCGACGATGCCGAGCGTCTCGCCACGACGAATTTTAATCGTAACGTCGCTGGCAGCCCGCACCACGCGGCCCTTGCCAAACAG
Source organism: Hyphomicrobiales bacterium (assembly GCA_026400535.1). GTDB lineage: Bacteria > Pseudomonadota > Alphaproteobacteria > Rhizobiales > Beijerinckiaceae > Allobosea. The sequence goes on along the minus strand of JAPLOU010000048.1, from coordinate 53,215 downwards.
GCTTGTGCCGCCGTAGGTCTTGGCCAGTGCCGTGGTCTTCAGGGCCACGTCGCCTCCGGTTATGGCGGCGCGCTTGGGCGGCTCAAGACTCGGCACAGAACCGATCAGCATCCTGGTGTAGTCCTCGCGCGGCCGGCGCAGCACCTCCGCCACGGGTCCCTCCTCGACCAGTTTGCCGTAGCGCATCACCGCGACACGGTCTGCGATTTCCGCAACGACGCCGAAATCATGGGTGATGAAGAGAACCCCCGTGCCGCGCCGCTGCTGAAGCTCGCGGATCAGGTGCAGGATCTGTTTCTGGGTCGTTACGTCAAGAGCGGTCGTCGGCTCATCGGCAATCAGAAGCGCCGGATCGAGCACGAGTGCCGAAGCGATCATCACGCGCTGGCGCTGGCCGCCCGAGAGCTGGTGCGGATAGGCGTCGAACAGCTGGGCAACATCCGGAAGCCCCGTGGCAGCCATGATGTCGAGCACCTTATCCTTGCGCGCCTCACGGCCCAGATCAGTGTGGATCGCCAGAACCTCATCGATCTGGTCGCCGCAGGTCATCACCGGGTTCAGCGCCGTCATCGGCTCCTGGAAGATCATCGCCATGCGACTGCCGCGCAGGTCACGCAGGCGGTCCATGCCGACATGGCTGATGTCCTCGCCCTCGAGGATGATCCGGCCGCCGCTGCGCATGAGCTGGCCCCTGGGAAGCAAGCCCATCACCGCTTGTGCCGTGACCGATTTGCCAGACCCGCTTTCACCGACCACGCAGAGGATTTCGCCCGGTTTGACGGCAAGCGATAGCCCTTCGACGGCATGGACGCGATCGGCGCCGCGCGGCAGCTGGACGGACAGGTTGTCGATGACAAGAACCGGATCAGCCACAGCTCACATCCGCTTCGCGAGCTTGGGGTCAAGCCTGTCGCGCAACCCGTCGCCGAGGATATTCACGGCCAGGATGGTGACCGCCAGCGCGATGCCAGGCCAGAGCAGGTTCCACGGCGCGATCTGGAACAGCAGCCGCGCCTCGGCGACCATATTGCCCCAGCTTGGAATTGTGGGCGGTGTGCCCGCGCCCAGAAACGAGAGGATCGCCTCGGTCAGCATGGCTGAGGCGCAGACATAGGTCGCCTGTACGATCAGCGGCGGAATGCAGTTGGGCAGGATATGGCGGATGAGGATCGCCGGCAGCGGCGTGCCGACCGACACCGCCGCTTCCACATAAGGCTCCTCGCGAACCGTCAGCACCACCGAGCGCACCAGCCGGACCACGCGCGGGATCTCCGGAACCATGATGGCGACAATCACCGTGGTCAGGCTGGCGCCGGAGACGGACACCAGCGCGATGGCAAGAAGGATGCCCGGAATGGCCATCAGCCCATCCATGATGCGCATCACGATGGCGTCGAGCCAGCGGATATAGCCTGCCACAAGTCCGATCACGAGGCCAAGCAGGATCGACAGCGCCGCGACCGTCAGCCCCACCATCACGGACACCCGCGCGCCGTAGACCAGCCGACTCCAGACATCGCGGCCGAGATGGTCTGTACCGAGCCAGTTCAACTCAGAGGCAGGGCGCAGTCGATGCAGCGGCGTCAGGGCGGTGGGGTCGCGCGTGAACATGAACGGCGCGAACACTGCGGCGAGCACGATGATACCCAGGATCACGCCCGCTATGGCCACCAGCGGGTAGCGTTTGAGGAACGGGAATACCCCGGTCAGCCGCTCCAGCGGCATGGCTGCGGCAGGCGCGGTCAATAGCGGATCCTCGGATCGACGAGCGTATAGATGATATCGATGATCAGGTTCAGCACGATATAGATCAGGGCGAAGAACATGATCAGCCCCTGGATGATCGGATAGTCCCGCCGCGTGATCGCGTCGACGACGAGGCGGCCGAGCCCTGGGATGTTGTAGACGCTCTCGGTCACGACTACGCCGCCGATCAGCAGCGCCACGCCAAGCCCGATGACGGTCACGATAGGCACGGCGGCATTCTTCAGGGCATGGCGGAACAGAACCTTGGCCTCGATCTGGCCCTTGGCGCGGGCGGTGCGGATGTAGTCTTCGCCGAGCACCTCTATGACGCTCGCCCGCGTGATGCGCGCGATCAGCGCCACATAGATGAAGGACAGCGTGATCGTCGGAAGCGTGATCTGCGTGAGGAAGCGCCCGAAATCGACGAACGGACTGGTGTAACCCTGCACCGGAAACCAACGCAGCGTGATCGCGAAATTGAAAATCAGAAAGTAGCCCATCACGAAGACGGGCACCGAAAAGCCCAGAACGCAGATCACCATCACCAGCCGGTCGATCCAGCCGCCAGACTTCCAGGCCGCCAGCACGCCCATCGGAACCGCGATGCAGACCGAGAAGATAATCGTGGTCAAGGCCAGCATCGCTGTCGGTTCGATGCGCTGCGCGATCAGCGTCGTCACCGGCAAGCCTGTGAACAGCGACGTTCCAAGATCAAAACGCAGCAATTGCACGACCCAGCCGAAAAACTGCTCGTAAAGCGGCTTTGTCAGACCCAGCGAGATACGGATCTTCTCGACCTGCTCGGACGTCGCGGTATCGCCAGCCAGGATGGCGGCGGGATCACCGGAGAGGCGCAACATGAAGAACACGATCAACGCAACCACCCCCATGACGGGGATGGTCGAGAGCACGCGTGTGGCGATCAGGCGAAGCATGGGTGACTTTCAGAGGCTCCAGGCTGCTGGAAGAACCCAAAACACAGTGTCATGACCGACCTTGTGCCGGTCATGACGGATGCAGACGCGCTGGCGTTGGTCGATATCACCGGCACAAGGCCAGTGATGACATCCCCGGCCTTCACTCACGCCTTCTTGATGTTCCAGAAGAATGGCGGCGCGTTGAGAATGCCGGAGACGTTCTCGCGGAATCCGGTCGGCACATAGAACATCCCGGTATAGATGCTGAAACTCTGTTCGAAGGCACGGGCCTGCACCTGCGCTGCGAGCGCCTTCTGTTCAGCGATGGAGCCGGACTCGGCGTAGGCCGTGCGCAGCTTCTCGAGTTCGTCATCCTTCGACCAGCCAACCCAGGCCCCCTGCTCGCCGAGACCCGAGAGCGCGAACTGGATGACGGGATCGAGCAGGTCCGCCCCTTCCCACCAGGTGAAGAACATGTTCCAGCCGCCCTGGTCGACCGGGTTCTTGCTGGTGCGTCGCTGCAGCACCGTGGCCCAGTCCATCGCCTGCGCGTCGACATTCATGCCGATACGCTTCAACACGTCCGCCGTATACTGCGCCATGGCGCTCTGCACCGGGATGTCGGTGGTGGCGAGCAGAACGAGCTTCTCGCCATTGTAGCCGGACGCCCTGAGCATGGCCCGCGCCTCGTCGAGCGAGGATTTCGACACCAGATCGGAGCCCGATGTATTCTCGAAGATCGTGCCGCACGGATACACCGATGAACAGGTCTTGTAGAATTCGGGGTTGCCGATGGCGACCTTGAGCAAGTCGCTCTGGTTGATCGCCTTGGCGATGGCGCGGCGGACGCCGGGGTTGTTCGTCGGCGCGACCAGCGAATTGAAGCGCCCCATCCCGAGATTCCCGAGCGGGTTGAAGTTCGCAACCTTGACGCCGGGCGCGCGGCTGACGATCGGAAGCAGATCGGCCGGGACCTGCTCGTAATAGTCCACCTCGCCCGAGACGAGCGCATTCAGTGCCGTGTTCGGATCTGGGAAGTTGACCCATTCGACCCGCTCCAGATGCACGACCTTGCCACCGGAGGCGTTGGACGCCGGCTCCGAGCGCGGCACGTATTTCGGGTTGCGGTCATAGACAACGCGCGCGCCCGGCCGGTAATCGGCCTTGTTCCAGCGGAACGGGCCCGAGCCCATCATGTCATCGGCACCGAGACGGTCGGTGACGGCCTTCTCGGCAAAGCGCTTTGGCATCATGAACGGCACGTTGGTGGAGAGCTTGCCGATCGATTCCAGCACGAGGCCATAGGGCCGCTTCAGCTTGATCACGATGACCTTGGGGCCATCGGCGGTGACGCTGTCGATATAGGTGAACAGGCGCCGGCCCATGCCGTCGGCCTGCCCCCAGCGCACAAGCGAGGGCACGCAGTCCGCCGACGTGACCTCGGTGTCGTCATGCCATGCGAGACCGTCGCGCAAGGTGATGCGATAGGTCAGCTTGTCGGCGGAAACCTCGACGCCGCTTGCCATCTGCGGCTTCACGGCCAGTTGCTCATCCTGTGCGAACAGCGTGTCCCACACCATGTAGCCATGGTTGCGCACGATATAGCCAGTGGTGGCGACAGGATCGAGCGTGGTCAGCGCGGCATGCGGGATCACCCGCAAAGTGCCCTTCGGCGCAGCCTGCGCCACCGCGGCCTGTGAGCCCGGAAGCGCCAGGCCACCGGTCAGCGCCGCAGCGCCCGCCATCAATTCACGCCTCGAAATGCTCATGACAAAAGACCCTCCCAAGGTCGGTTCGGAAACACGGGACAGGCATGCGTGGAGCGCAACCGCCGTCTCTGACGAATGATTACAGGACGTCATTGCGCCCCGTGTCAACTTGGCATCAGAATGAAGATGTGTGGCCCTGATCTTGGGCACGCGCCAACCCGCAAGAACGCCCGCCGAAAGTCCGCCAATGCGCCTGCTGCTCGCCATGATGAAGCATGAGACAAACACGTTCTCGCCTGTCCCGACGCCGCTGCAGCGCTTTCGGGATTGGGGCCTTCACGAGGGGGATGGGGTGGTCACGGCCTATCGCGGCACCAATCATCCGCTCGCGGCCTATCTCGACCTTGCCGCCGAAACTGGCGCGGAGATCGTCACGCCCATTGCAGCCGAGGGCATGCCTTCGGGGCCGGTCGCGCCAGAGGCCTACAGCTACCTCACCGGAAAGATCCTCGATGCGCTGGCAGCGCAGGGGCCCTTCGACGCCGCGCTGCTTGACCTGCACGGCGCCATGGTGCCCGGAGGCATGGTCGACGGCGAGGGGTTGCTGCTGCAGCGCATGCGCGAGATCGCGCCTGGCCTGCCGATCGGGGTCACCTTCGACATGCACGGCAACATGACCGATGCGATCATGGACAATGCAACCGTCGTGGTCGGCTACAAGACCTATCCGCATGTCGATATGTACAAGGCTGGCGAACAATGTGGGCGTATCATGCTGCGCGCCCTGCGCGGCGAGGTCAGGCCGGTCATTTCCTGGGGCCAGGCCGGCATTCTCGCGCAGACGCTGCGCATGGGCAGCGATGAGGAACCAATGCAGGGCGCGATCGCGGCCTGCGTCGCCGAGGAGAGCCGCGCCGGCATCCTCGCCACCTCGATCTTCGGCGGCTTCCCGATGGCTGACATTCCCGATGCCGGCCTGTCCATCGTCGTCGTCTCGGATGGTGACAAGGCGACCGGGAATGCAGCGCGCGACCGGCTGCTGCGCTATGCGAGGGACACACGGACGGACTGGTTCCATGTCCACCAGCCGCTTGAAGCGGCCGTGGCGCGGGCCAAGGCCCTGGGCGACGGGCCGGTCGTGTTGCTTGACCATGCCGACAATGTCGGTTCGGGTGGCACGTCTGATGTGATGACCGTGATCGCGGAGGTTTTGCGGCAGGACCTTCAGGGCGTGATCATGGCTGCGGTCTGGGACCCGGCGGCCGTTCAGGCCATGCAGAAGGCTGGCGTGGGCGCCACGGTGACGCTGGATCTCGGCGGCAAGTCACCAATGCCGTCCATCGGCTTTCCGGCGAAGCCCCTCACCCTGACAGGCAGGGTCCGGCGGCTGTCCGATGGCGAGTGGACCGTTCGAGGCCCGATGTATACCGGCTCGAGGGTGACGGCAGGACCGACAGCCGTGTTCGAGACGGGGGGCATGCAGATCATCGTGACCAGCCTGCACCATGAGCCATGGGATGCCGGCATTTTCACCCATATCGGGATTGACCCGGCCCACAGCCGCTTCATCCTGCTCAAGAGCAGGGTCCATTACCGGGCCGGCTTCCGGCCGTTCGAAAAGCACCGCATCACGCTCGATGGCGACGGTGTCACCACCTCGGACAACACCCGGCTGAGCTACGCAAGGCTCAAGCCGGGCATCTATCCGTTCAACTGAACGAGGGCCTGATCACTGCCCGGCGGCCTTCAGGCGGGCCCGGCATTCGACATTGTACTTGCGCCAGGTCTGGCCCTGCGCGGTCAGCGCGGCTTTTCTGGCGCGCCATTCGGCGCCGCACTTGCGCATGCGGGCATCATTGGCGAGCTGCGCCGCGGAGCGCTGGCGGGTCGGCTTCGCGGGCGCGGCCTGGGCGGGCGCTGCGGGTGCAGGCGCAGCCTGTGCCGGCGCAGCGGGCGCCGGGCGTACGACGCGCGGCTGCAACGGGTTGGCCGGAGCCGGCTGCGCGATCTGTGCGATGGCGCCGCTTGCGCCGAAGGCGAGGCCTGCAGCCAGGATGGCAAGACGAAGTTTCATGTCGACAATCCTTCCCGATGTCTTGTGCCGGCACACGTCCCAACCCCTGGCCGGATGTGGAGAATTCGCACAAGCATCAGGTCTAATCGCAGGGGTGTGAATTGCAACTGAACCGTTTGCGTCGATTTCACGGCTGCCCCGCGCATTTGGTCCGTCGCAAAACGCCGCCGTCATGATTAGCGTCTGACGATCCCCTGATGGAGAGCATCATGGCAGTCGCCCCAAACACCCCGATCGACCTCTACTACTGGCCAACACCGAACGGATGGAAGATTTCCATCGCTCTGGAAGAGATGGGGCTGCCCTACAACGTCAATGCGGTGAACATCTCCAAGGGTGACCAGTTCAAACCAGAATTCCTTGCCTTCTCGCCCAACAACCGCATGCCGGCGATCATTGATCCCGATGGTCCGGGCGGCCAGCCGATCACGGTGTTCGATTCAGGCGCAATCCTGCAATATCTCGGGCGAAAGACCGGGAAGTTCTATCCGAGCGATGAAAGAAAGCGCGTTCAGGTCGAAGAATGGCTGATGTGGCAGATGGGCGGCCTTGGCCCCATGCTTGGACAGAACCACCACTTCAATCACGACGCGCCGGAGAAGATCCCCTACGCGATCGACCGCTATGTCAAGGAGACCAACCGGCTCTATGGAGTCCTCAACAGGCGTCTGGCGGAGCATGCGTTCGTGGCCGGCGACCATTCGATCGCCGACATGGCCATCGTCGGTTGGGCCAAGTTGTGGGAACGGCAGGGCCAGACCATCGCCAACTTTCCCCACGTACAACGCTGGCTCGACACGCTTCTGGCGCGCCCGGCCGTCCAGCGCGGCCTTACGGTTGCAGGCGAACTGCGCAACACCTCGACCATGCAGGATCCCGCCGTCCGGGCAGTCCTGTTCGGGCAGACAGCTCATTGAGCACGGCAAGCATGCGCCAAGCGCTCGCCAGATGGGCAGGGCATGGCGCCGTTCTCAGGCATACCTGTCAGTTCGAGCGTGTCCAATTGACAGATCGGCAGATAAATCCGCCGGCCACGCAGCCGGCCGTGATCAAGGCGTTGCCAGACAGGCTCATCTTGCCCGAATAGGTCCGCCCGTCCTCCGGATTGAAGGCCTGGCCGGCCCAGGAATTCGTGCCGTTCGGCTTCATGTCATAGAAAACCCGCTGTCCGACCTTGCCCTTCGCCGCGGCAGGATCCTTCAGCCAGGAGATCGAGCCACACAGTGCGTCCCCGCACTTGGTGAAGCGCACCCGCGACTCACCATTCTCCCGCACCCACACACCGGTCGGGTCCGCAAGGGCGGGCGTTGCACTCAGAGCCAGGGCAACCGCAACGAAACAGACAGTCTTCATCGAGCTTCCTCCGATGCAGCCCTGTTTGCGGGCCGCTTGCTGTTCATATCTCAACTTTAGGGCACCCATTGCCGCGTTTCAACAGTCCCTCGGTTGCCGCGGGCCGTTTCAGGCGTCATGAATGCGCGACCATGCTTCTCGACAGGATCAGGACCACGGAATGCCGATGACCTATGACCTTGCCATCATCGGCGGCGGCATCAATGGCTGCGGGATCGCCCGGGATGCCGCCGGACGGGGCCTCAGCGTTCATCTCAGCGAAATGAACGACCTTGCCAGCGGCACGTCCTCCTGGTCCACCAAACTCATCCATGGCGGCCTGCGCTATCTCGAATACTACGAGTTCCGCCTCGTTCGCGAGGCTTTGGTCGAGCGCGAACGGCTCTGGGGCATCGCGCCGCACATCATTCGCCCGCTGCGCTTCGTGCTTCCGCATCACAAGGGCTTGCGACCGGCCTGGCTTCTGCGCCTCGGCCTTTTCCTGTACGACCATATCGGCGGCAGGAAGCGGCTTCCCGCGACGGCGACACTGGATCTGAGCACCGATGTCGCAGGCAAGCCGCTGAAGCCAGGACTGTTCGCGAAAGGCTTCGAATACTCCGATTGCTGGGTCGACGACGCCAGGCTGGTCGCGCTCAATGCGCGCGACGCGGCGGCACGCGGCGCCGTCATCCGGACCCGGACGAAGGTGATCTCCGCGACCCATGGGACTGGCCTGTGGCAACTGACGACCCAGGACATGCGGACCGGGCAAACAGGGACTGTGCTTGCAAAGGCGCTCGTGAATGCAGCCGGACCGTGGGTGGCGGAGGTGCTGAACGCCGCCTTGCGGTCAAACGCGAAGGCGCAGGTGCGGCAAGTGCAGGGCTCGCACATCATCGTGCCGCGCATCTTTGATCACGACCGTGCCTACCTTTTCCAGAACGCCGATGGCCGGATCATTTTCGCCATCCCCTATGAGCTGGAGTTCACCCTGATCGGCACCACCGATCAGGACTATCACGGCGATCCGGCCAAGGTGGCCATCACGAAGGGGGAGATCGACTATCTATGTGCGGCGGCGAGCGAATACTTCGCCAAACCCGTCCTGCCGCACCAAGTCGTCTGGACCTATTCCGGCGTGCGGCCGCTCTATGATGACGGCGCCAGCGAGGCCAAGGCCGCCACCCGCGACTACGTCTTCGCGATGGAGGCGCATGACGGGGCGCCACCCCTGCTCTCGATCTTCGGCGGCAAGATCACCACCTACCGCCGCCTCGCCGAGGAGGCGCTCGAACGCCTTGAGCCCTACTTGTCCCACGCCGGCGCACGAAAGGCTGGCTGGACCGCACAGGAGCCGCTGCCCGGCGGCGACTTCGCCCGCGGCGGGACCGAGGATCTTGGTCGAGAGCTGAGGTCAGCGCACCCGTTCCTGTCCGAGAGGGACGCCCTGCGCCTTGCCCGCGCCTATGGCAACGAGGCCCGCGCCATTCTTGGGCGGTCGGCCACCCGCACCGATCTCGGCATTGATTTCGGCGGAGGGCTGAGCGAGGCCGAAATCCGTCACATGATCAGCCATGAATGGGCCATCGAAGCCGATGATGTGCTCTGGCGACGCTCCAAGCTCGGCCTGCATCTCAACGCAGACCAAAAGAAGCATGTGGCTGATTTCATGAGGAAAATGCCATGACGGAAGCATTCGATCACCAGGCCGGCGTCGCCGCACTCCTAACCGCTTACCGGCGCAAGACGGTCTCGCCGGTGGACATCCTGACCAATGCCTACCGGCGGCTCGACGCGATTGCCACGACGCTGAATCCAGTCTCCTATGAGGATCGCGACGCAGCCTTCGTCGCAGCCCGCGCCTCGGAGGCGCGTTGGGTGCGCGGTGAACCCTGCGGTCAACTCGACGGTGTGGTCGGCAGCATCAAGTCGAATGTGATGAAGAAAGGCTGGCCGATGCAGCGCGGCTCGAAGTTGTCGGCGCCCGTTCCCATGACCTTCGACAGCCCTGTCGTGGCGAGCCTCGTGGGTGCCGGAATGGTGGTGCTGTGCCAGACCACGATGCCGGAATTCGGCTGGAAAGGCGTCGGCGACAGCCCGCTTACCGGCGTCACCCGAAACCCGCATGATCTGTCGCGCACGGCCGGCGGCTCATCTGCAGGCGCTGCGGTTCTCGCCGCGCTCGGCATCGGGCACCTGCACCTTGGCACGGACGGTCTCGGCTCGGTCCGCATTCCGTCGAGCTTTTCTGGCATCTTTGGCCTCAAGCCCAGCTTTGGCCGTGTGCCCGCCTATCCCGCCTCCCCGTTCGGCATCCTGGCGCATCTCGGCCCGATGACCCGTAGCGTCAGCGACGCGGCCTTCATGCTCAACGCGATGGCCCAGCCGGACGAGCGCGACATGCTGGCCTGGAACACCACGCCCCCCGATTTCCGCCTCGCGCTCGAGGACGGCGTCGCCGGCCTCAGGATTGGCTGGTCGCCGCGCCTCGGCTTCGTCGAGGGGCTCGACCCTGAGGTTGAAAGCATTTGCGCCGCCGCCGCGCGCCGCTTCGAATTGCTTGGCGCCGATGTCGAGGCGGCCGATCCCGGCTTTGCCTACGAGGACGCCCGCAGCGCCGCCGATGTGATGTGGCAAGCCGGCGCCGCAGTCCTGCTGGGTGGTCTGCCCGAACAGCGCAGGCATGACCAGGATCCGGGCTTTGTCGCAGCAGGCATCGCGGGGCAGAACCACAGCGCTGCGACGCTTGTCGCCGCGTTCCAGATCCGGGCAGTCATCGCCGAGGCAATGCGTCGCTACCATGAGCGCTACGACCTGCTCGTGACTCCGACCATGCCTGTCCCGGCGATCAACGCGGGATGCGACACGCCGGCGGATGGCAGCTTCGGCAGCGATTGGGTGAACTGGTCGCCCTACACCTACCCGTTCAACCTCACCGGTCAGCCTGCGGCGTCGCTGCCGGTCGGCAAGACGGCATCTGGCCTGCCTGTCGGCCTGCAGATCGTCGGGCCGGCGCGCAAGGACCAGCTGGTGATGAAGGCAGCCCGCGCACTCGAAAGCGCCGTGGGCTATGCCCATCTCAGCGACTGAACTCGAAGGACCACGAAGTCGAGTAGCCACGTTCAAGCTGGTGGCGCGAGCCCGGCGGCACGAACACGATTGATCTCGGCGAGTGCGATCTCCGGCTTGGTCCGAGAGGTCTCAAAATCCTGCGGCACACCTGCACGGGAGAGCCGAGCGGGATCGCTCGTCCAGCTCTCGCGCAGGAACAGCCGCAACCCCACCATGACTGGAACTTCGCCGGAAGCCAGCGTCAGGGATACCAGTGTGTGACAGTTAGCGTTCTTGCCGAGCGCCGAGGCATATTGCGGCGCGACGCCGACGGAGCGCTCGCCTTTCTTCGGCAGGGCCGTGTCATCGACGATGAACCAGGCCTCAGCGCCGCCGACCATCCTGTCGGCCTCCGTGAGCAAGACCTTCTCAAGTGGCGCGGCGTCCCAAGTTCCGCTGGCGATGAAGTGATGAAGCTGGTCGTAGCCGACGCCACCGTCGCGCGCCGCCATCGGCTGGATACTCTTGCGATCCCCTGCGCCGATCAGTCCAGCCACATACGCCGGACATATCCGCACCCGCACCTTGTGCCCCAGAGCAGCAAGAAACGGTGCCAGCCAGCGCTCAAGGTCGGACTTCCAGCTTTCGTCCATGGCCAGCCATCCACAAGCCGACCACCCATGAATCACGCAAACCGCGCCGCAGGAACCCCAAAAATGCCGCCCAACTCAACAATCTGCCAAAATCATCGGTGTGTTGACAAAGTCGATTCCCGTCAAATCAGCTGAAGCCTGATGAGATAAGGTTACGGTTTTCCTTTGCCCAACAACGCCTTGGCCCTTCTGGTCGGCGCGGCGCGCGCTTTTTTAGGTCCCCTTCACACCGTCAGATACGCTTCCCTCACTTCGTCATTTGCCTCCAACTCCACCATCGTGCCGGAAAACCGGATTGCGCCTTTCTCGATGACATAGGCGCGATCAGAGACCGCGGCAGCAAAGTGGAGATTCTGCTCGCAAAGCAGCACGGCAATGCCGGTGGCCTTCATGGCGACCACGGCTTCGGCCATCTGCTCGACAATGACAGGCGCGAGGCCTTCGGATGGTTCATCAAGCAGCACCATGTCCGGGTTACCCATCAGCGTGCGGGCGATGGTCAGCATCTGCTGCTCGCCGCCCGACATGGCAGAGGCGCGGCGGCCTTCCATCTCGGCAAGATTGGGGAAGATCGCGCAAAGCCGCTCCAGCGTCCACGCCTCGCGGCCATCGCGCGCCGGCCGGCGGCCGACGTCGAGATTCTCCTGCACGGTCAAATCGGTAAATATGCGGCGCTCCTCCGGAACATAGCCCAGCCCCAGCCGGGCGATGCGATAGGATGGCAGCTTCCGGATGTCATGGCCGGAGAAGCTCAATGCCTCGGCCTTGGCCTCCACCATACCGATAATCGCCTTCAGCGTTGTGGTCTTGCCCGCGCCATTGCGCCCCATCAACGCCACCACCTCGCCCCGCCTTGCTTCAAGCGAGACGTCAAACAGCACAGACGCCATGCCATAGGCGGCGCTGAGATTGCGGATCGTGAGGAGGGGTTCGGTCATGGTTAAACGCGCCTGCTTCGTTCACCCACGATCCTGTTCCTGAGCTTGTTGCAGGAGCAGACGCCGGTTGATGCCAAGCTGGAATAATCCTTCGACGGGCTCAGGCTGAGGATGCTGGGGTTCACAAGGGTGGCCATCACGCCCGGCCCCGCCGCGCCCGCATCGCAGCCGCCACGCCCATGTCGCCGAGATAGACCTGCTTGACCCGGGCGTTGGCACGGACCTCGTCGGGCTTGCCGTCGGCGATGATCTCGCCGCGTACCAGCACCAGGATCCGATCGGCATGCGCGAAGACCGCGTCCATGTCGTGCTCGGTGAATAGCACGCCAATCTTGCGCTGCCGCGCGATGGTCGCGGTGATGTCCATCAGTTGCGACCTCTCCTTGGGCGCCATGCCGGCGGTCGGCTCGTCCATCAGGAGGAGCTTCGGCGCCGAGGCGAGTGCAATCGCCAATTCAACGCGCTTGACGTCGCCATAGGCAAGTTCGCGCACCGGCCTGTCGGCGTCGTCGCGCATGCCGACGAGATCAAGCAGGTCCAGCGCCTCGGAACGGTAGAGCGTCTGAGCCCGCGCGCCAAACGACAGGATGCGGCCATGCCAGGAGATCAGCGCCATCTGCACATTCTCGGCCACGCTCATCGACACGAAGGTCTGCGCAATCTGGAAAGTGCGCCCGATCCCGCGCCGCCAGACATCGCGCGGCGCGAGGCCCGAGACAGGCTTGTCCGCCAGCAGCACCTCGCCGGAATCAGGCCTGAGCTGGCCGCCGACCATGTTGAAAGTGGTCGATTTGCCCGCCCCGTTCGGCCCGATGATGGCCAGCATGTCGCCAGCCTCCAGTTCGAAGGTAACACCCTTCGCGGCAATCACGCCGCCAAAGCGCTTGTTCAGCCCGGCAACCTTGAGCAGCGTCATGCGGGCAGGCCAAGAGGCTTCGGGTTGGGCTTGAAACGATCCGTCAGCAGCGATGCGGCCCCGGCAATTCCGCGCGGGAAGACCAGGACCATGAGGATGATCGAGGCTCCGAGGAACATCCGCCAGAAGTCAGTCAGCGGCATGAAGAAGTCCTTGATCGAATGGAAGGCGGCAGCGCCAACCAGCGGGCCCATCACGGTCTGGATACCACCAAGAAGCACCATCACCAGGAAATCCACCGACATCGGGATCGAGATCATGGTTGGATCAATCGATCCCTTCGAGAACGAATACAGCCCGCCGGCCAGCCCCGCCGCAGCGCCCGAGAGCGTAAAGGCAAACCAGCGGATGCGGCGCACGTCGATGCCGATCGCATCCGCCCGCGTGGCGCTGTCGCGCGCAGCACGCAGGGCGTAGCCGAAGGGCGTGTAGATGGCGTGCCGCAGCGCGATGATGGCGCTGAGAGTGAAGGCGAGAACGAGATAGAAATAGACCTGACGGCTCGTCGCCCAGCCCGATGGCCAGACACCGACCACGCCGTTGTCACCACCGGTGAGGTCGACCCACTGGAAGCAGACCGCGTAAACGATCTGCGCAAAGGCAAGCGTCAGCATTGCGAGGTAGATGCCGGAAAGCCGCACGATGAAGTATCCAAACAAGGCAGCGAAAGCACCCGCGATCAACGGAGCGAGGATCAGCGCCGGCTCCATCGCAAAGCCCAGCCTGGTTACCAGCAGCCCCGCGGCATAGGCGCCGATCCCGAAATAGGCCGCATGCCCGAAGGAGACGATGCCACCCACCCCGATCAGAAAATGCAGGGAGAAGGCCGCCAGCGCCAGCACCAGCACCTCGATGCCGACCTTGATCATGTAGTTGTCGCCGAACACCGGCAGCGCCAGCAAGACAGCGATCGCAACGCCCGCCACGAGGTTGTCGACCGTGCCAAAACGCTTCAACGACAGGATTCCTTCGGGCAGGATCGCCCGCCCCGCCGAAGCGTCAGGCTTGCCAAAAAGGCCCCAGGGCTTGATGACAAGCACCACGGCCATCAGCAAGAACACCAGAACCAGCGTGATCTTGGGGAAGATCAGGATGCCAAAGGCTTGCAACTGGCCGATGATGAGCGCAGCAATGAAGGCGCCCGGCACCGAGCCCATGCCGCCGATCACCGTAACGACGAACACCTCGGTGATGATCGAGATGTCCATCTGCGTATTGATCGCCACGCGCGGAATCTGCAACGCCCCGCCGAGGCCGGCGAGGAACGCGCCCAGAAACAGCGTGCCGGTGAACAGCCAGGCCTGATTGACCCCAAGCGCCGCCACCATCTCGCGATCCTGCGTGGCGGCACGGATCAGCACGCCGAAGCGCGTCTTCTGCATCAGCAGCCAGAGCCCGGCCAACACCACCAGCCCGGCAGCGATCAGGAACAGCTCATAGGCCGGAAAGCGCTGGTCCAGGATGAAGACGCCATGGCGCAGAGACGGGGCGCGCGGACCGGGAATCTCGACCGCGCCCCACACCTTGATCACCAGGTCCTGCACGATGAGCACGACGCCGAATGTCGCAAGCAACTGAAAGAGTTCCGGGACGTGGTAGATTCGCCGCAGGAGGAGGATTTCCATCAATGCGCCGACGGCTCCGACAATCAGGGCCGATATCAGGACCCCGAGCAGGAACATCGGCAGGGAGCGGTCCACATCAAGCAGCAACGGCACGATGGTGACCCCAAGATAGCCACCCAGCATGTAGAGCGAGCCATGCGCGAAGTTAACGATCCGGGTCACGCCAAAAACGATCGTCAGCCCCGACGCGATGATGAACAGCGACGACGCGCTGGCGAGGCCGGACAATGATTGGATGATGACGAAAGAGAGGTCCATAGGCAGTCTACGGCTACCAAACAGTCAGAACGAACAGATACGCCGCCAAATTCATCCTCGACACACGTGGCCGGGACGAACGGAAATCCCCTGACGAGAAACGACGGGAATCACGATTCCAGGGTGAAGGCACCATTGATGGATGCTTGGATCGCCAGGCTTGGATCGCGGATCCCGCATTGATCCGCGGTAGGCGGTGCCCGCTGTGTGTTCCATGGTCAACCCGGAGGTGAATTCGGAAGCAACCGGCATTTTGACAGGCCGGCAGCTCCGTGCCCCAAATGGCAGGAAGCCGGCCGCAAGCCCCAAGGCGCACTCGAGGCCCTGCAGCGTTTTCCCAAACGATGATTTTGCTGCGAGACCGTATCTGTTGACGACATCCTCAAACTGCCACGGCAGGAGCACAACCTTGACCGGACGATTGGCCCAGCCAAGAAGCCAGGGCTCATCTCGCTTCGCATTCCGAAGCTCTGCGCGCCAATCGTTCCTGAACACTGTCGTTCTCCGGCCAGCCGGCGAAAAAGGGGATATGCCGCCCAGAAACCTCACCCCTTGCGCACCGCGCGAACCTCGGCTTCCGGGAACATGTACTTCGCCCCGTCCTCGAACCGCCAGTTCTTCATCGCGCCGGCCTTCCCATTGAGGGTCGTCTCACCAACCCAGGCTCCCATGGTGGCCTGCTTGTCGAGGCCGCGCATGGTCACCGGCCCGGAGATCGTGTCGAACTTCATGTCGTCGAAGGTTCTCAGAAGCGCCTCGGTCTCGACCGACCCTGCCTTGGCGATCAGGTCACGGCACATGTAGGCAAAAACATAGCCAAGAAAGGAACCGAGGCGTGGCGTGTCGTTGAACTTGGCCCGGTAAGCGGCGACAAAGGCGGCGTGCGGCGCATCCTTGATCTGCTCCCACGGATAGCCCGTCACGATCCAGCCCTCGGGCGTCTCCTCGCCCAGCGGGATCATATACTCAGGCTCGCCGGTCAGCAGGCTCACCACGGTGCGGCGCTCGAACAGGCCGCGCGTGTTGCCCTCGCGGACGAATTGCGTCAGGTCCGCGCCGAAGGTGACATTGAAGATGCCGTCCGGTCGTGATTGCGCGAGGGCCCCCACGGTCGCGCCGGCGTCGATCCTCCCGAGTGCCGGGAACTGCTCGGCCACGAACTCGGCTCCTGGCGTCGCCTCGCTGATCAGACGCTTGAAGTTGGCCACGGCCGACTGGCCGTACTCGTAATTTGGGGCCACCAGCGCCCAACGGCGGATATTGCGCGCCTTGACAGCGTCGACCAGCATCTTTGTCTGCATGAAGGTCGAAGGACGCAGGCGATAGGTGTATCGGTTGCCCTGCGCCATCGTCAGCGCGTCGGTCAAGGGCTCTGTCGCCAGGAACATGATCTTGCGCTGGTTGGCGAAATCCGACACGGCCAGCCCGACATTCGACAGGAATGTGCCGGCGATGAACGAGACGTTCTCGCGGGTGACGAGTTCCTCCGCCACGCGAACCGCGTCGCCCGGTGTCGAGCCATCATCGCGGAAAACAAACTCGAGCGGCCTGCCCAGCGCTCCGCCGCGGGCGTTGATCTCGTCCTGTGCCATCTGGATTGCATTGCGATAGGGCTGTGCGAACGCCGCCATGCGGCTGTAGGAATTGAGCTCGCCGATCCGGATGGGCGCACCCAAGGCGGCCGTCTGGGCGCTCGCCGGGCCTGCAAGGCCTGCGACGCCAAGGCCCGCAACAACTGCGCGGCGCGTGAAAACTTGCGGCATATCCAACTCTCCCCGAACAAAGGACCCAACATGGATGATAGCTTGCAACTGAATGGACGCAAGCGCGCTTGTGTTGGGGCGGTGGCCGGAAACGGCGGACAGGAAGGCGTGCCGGACCAAAGCCGAAAACAAGTAGCCAGCTTTGCGCACAAGCCATGGTCTCAAGTCACGCTGGTTGACCAAAAATTGACCTTCAACAGTATTTCTCTTCAGGAAGTGCACGTTTCGAATAAAAAACTTCCGACGTCTCTCGACACGTGTTGTCTCGACAAGATGGCTTTGCGGGCCGCAATGGCTACCTTGCGACGTCCAATGGACATTTCCAGTGATTTGGAATTGTAGGAATGTTTCACCACGCAGCCCCCGAAGCGGAACGGTCGAGGCCTCAAGACCCGTCGATGGCAAGGGAGCAGTTTAAGGCGCTCACGCGCCTGATCCCGGTCTTGTACGGGGTGGTGATCGTTGTGACCCTGATTCTGGTTTCTGCCTTTCACAAATCTGCCCCCAATGCGCTTGCCGTGATCTGTACGCTGATCCTTCTATCCGTTGTTGCAACGCGTCTGGTCTACTGGGTGCAGGCACGGTCCCGGAACGAGGCGATCCCACAGGCCGAGTTGGAACAGCAGATGAAGCTGGTCGGCGTTATCGGCCCTTTCCTGTCGCTGTCGTTCTCAGTCATCGGCCTCATGCTGCTGCAATATGGCGATCTCGCCCAGCAGGCTTTGGCCATTATCTCGATCTGATTTCTCGCTGCGGCGATCGGCTTGTGCCTTTATGTCCTGCCTCGGACCTCCATCCTGGTGGTTGCAGCTTCTGCAGTGCCGACAATCCTCGGCCTGCTGTTGACCGGGCACGGGATCATTCAGCATCTGGCCCCAGTTTTCGCCGTCGTTTCGGGTCTGGTAGTCTTCCTGCTGCGGGAAATGCACAAGACAGTCACCGGTATAGTCAAATCGCGCTCGGACCTCGACTTCAGCAGGGCCGAAGCGGACAGGGCGCGCGATGCGGCCACAATGCTGGCGAACACAGATCCTCTGACCGGACTGCCCAACCAGCGCGTTTTCGACACCTGCATCGTCCGCTACGGCAAGCGGAATGACAGCAGGCCGGAACCATTCCTGATGATGATGCTGGACCTTGATAGCTTCAAGCCGATCAACGACGCACATAGACATCACGTTGGCGATGCCATGCTCAGGCAGGTCGCAAGCCGGTTGGCCGCCTCGGTGGGCGACCGGGGCATCGTGGCCCGCATGGGGGAGCCGAGTTCGCTGTGCTCGCGGACGGAAAATTCAGCGACACCGAGGCTCTTGCCCTGGCTGAGGAACTGCGCGACGCGTTCGATGCACACTTTGCGCATGACAGCATCAGCGCCCTGCTGGACGTCTCGATCGGCATGGCCGCCTATGATGGCCATGGCGACCCGCCCCGGCTGATCGAGCATGCCGACACCGCACTCTACCACGCCAAGACCATTTCGCGCGGCACCACCGCCTTCTTCACCAGCGATCTGGAAAGAAAGGCGACGTATAGGGTCGAGGTTGAGCAGGGCCTGCGGGATGGCATCGGCCAACACGCCTTCGACATGCATTACCATCCGATCGTTGACACAGTCAGGGGCAAGATCACCGGTTTCGAGGCCCTCGCACACTGGACGCACCCGACCCTCGGCGTCGTGCCTCCGGGAATTTTCATTGAGATTGCAGAGCAACTGGGCCTCATGGAGGCGCTCACGGAGGTTCTCCTGCGCAAGGCTACGGCGGAGGCCGTAGAATGGCAGCAGGACCTCTATCTCTCTTTTTGCCTGTCGGCTGACCAGTTGATCAAGCCGTCAGCCGGTCTGCGAATCCTGACGATCCTCGCCGAAGTCCGATTGCCCCCGGCGCGCTTCGAGGCTGAGGTGGCGGAAACCGCCATCATGCGTGACATCAACAACGCACGGGAAACCCTCAACAACCTGCGCGAGGCCGGTGTGCGGATCGCCCTCGACGACTTCGGCACCGGGTATTCACGCTTTGGCCACCTGCGCGACCTGGCGATCGACAAGCTGACGATCGACAAGAGCTACATCGACAACACATGCAGCGACAGCCGCGCCGCCACCATCGTGAGCGGCATCGTCATGATGTCCAACAGCATCAGCATGACCTGCACCGCAGAGGGCATCGAGCATGCCGCACAGCTCGACCTCGTCACATCCATGGGGTGCGAAGGAGCGCAACGCGACCTGATCGCCAGGCCGATGGCTGCTGATGTGGCGCTCCAGATGATCGCGGCATCCCGCAAGGCCGTGCAGGCAGCCTGACACTCACTTCTCCACGAAAGCCTTCTCGATGACGTAGTGGCCGGCCTCGGATGACGAGCCCTCGCGAAAGCCACGGAACTTCATCAGCACGACCAGATCCTTCAGCATCGCTTCCGACCCGCAAATCATCACACGGTCATGCGCCGGATCGAGCGGCGCCAGACCGGCCTTGGCGGAGATCGTGCCGTCCTCGAGCGCGGTCGTCACCCGTCCGGTGTTGGTGAAGGCCTCACGCGTCACGGTTGGAAAATAGATCAGCTTCCCGGCAGCCGCTTCGCCGAGGTACTCGTCGGCCAGGACGGCGTCAATGATGTGCTTGCTGTATCCGAGTTCAGCGACCTCACGGCAGCCGTGGATGGCCACGATCCTCTCATAACGCTCATAGACCGCGAAATCGCGCACGATGCTGGCAAAGGGCGCAAAGCCGGTTCCAGTCGAGACCAGATAGAGATTGCGCCCCGGCAGCAGGCTGTCCTGCACCAGCGTGCCGGTCGGCTTCTTGCCGATCAGCACGGTGTCCCCGATCCTGATATGCTGCAGCCGCGAGGTCAGCGGCCCGTTCGGCACCTTGATCGAAAAGAACTCGAGCCCGTCATCATGGTTCGGGCTCGCCATCGAATAGGCGCGCAGCAGCGCTCTCCCCTCGACCTCAAGCCCGATCATCGCGAACTGACCGTCCTCGAAACGGAAGGCCGGATCACGCGTCGTGCGGAACGAAAACAGCCGGTCGGTCCAGTGATGGATGTCGGTCACGGTGGCTTCGTAGAAGGCAGCCATTCAAAAACTCCAGCAAAGCCCGCTCATTAGTGGAGGAGCGAAGGGTCAGCAAGCATGACCTTCGCAGGGTGTCACACCACCACTTCCCGCGACGGCTGCGCTTCGCCCCCGAACACCCGCCTATAACGCGAGATCTCCGCGTTGGGGCCGGTGGCCTTTGTCGGATTGTCCGAAATCTTCACCGCCGGGCGGCCATTTGCGGACACCACCTTGCAGACGACGGAAATCGGATCGAGGCTGCGGTCGGGCGCGAACCCGCGGAAATCGTTCGTCAGCAGTGTGCCCCAGCCGAAGCCGAAGCGCACCTTGCCGTGGAAATGCGCGTGGATCTGCTCGATGCTGTCGACGTCAAGTCCGTCGGAGAAGATGACCTGCTTGGTCATCGGGTCGACGCCCCGGCCTTTCCACCAGGCGATCGCCTCATCGCCGCCCGCGATCGGATCCTTGGAATCAATGCGGATACCGGTCCAGCCATCCATCCATTGCGGCGCGCGGGCGAGAAACCCGCTCGTCCCGTATGTGTCAGGCAGGATGATGCGCAGATTGCCCTCGTAGTCCTGCTGCCAGTCAGCCAGCACCTGATACGGCGCCTGCGCCAGTTCCGTGTCACTGGCGGCAAGGGCCGAGTAGACCATCGGCAGTTCATGGGCGTTGGTGCCGATCGCCTCCACCTCGCGGCGCATCGCGATCAGGCAGTTCGAGGTCCCCAGAAAGTTCGATCCGAGACCCTCGATCATCGCCTGCACGCACCAGTCCTGCCAGAGGAAGCCGTGACGGCGCCGTGTACCGAAGTCGGCGATGCGCAGGTCCTTCAGCTTCTGCAGCCGGGTGATCTTCTCCCAGACCCGCGTCATCGCCCGCGCGTACAGGACCTGCAATTCGAAGCGGCCCATGCCGCGGAGTACCGCGCGCGAGCGCAGTTCATTGATAATCGCCAGGGCCGGGATTTCCCACATCGTCGTCTCGACCCAAGGCCCGTCGAAGGTCAGCTCATATTGACCGTCATTCTGCTCCACGTGATAGTCCGGCAGCTTCAGCGCCTCGAACCATTCCATGAAGTCGGGCGAGAACATCTGCCGCCGCCCATAGAACATGTTGCCGCGCAGCCAGGTACTTTCGCCGCGCGACAGCCTGAGGGTGCGGACATGGTCGAGTTGCTCGCGCAATTCACCCACGTCGATGATCTCGGCCAGCCTTATGCGGGTCGTCCGGTTGATCAGGGCAAACCGGGCCGTGGTGTTGCGTTGGCGCCGGAAAATCGTCTGCGCCATCAGGATCTTGTAGAAATCCGTATCGAGCAGCGAGCGCACGATCGGATCGATCTTCCAGGTGTGGTTGTAAACGCGCGCGGCGAGATCGGTCATGGACGTCCAGGCTCAGTCATGGGTGATGTCAGTGGACCACGAATTGCGGCGCGTGGCGAGGGGATGGACCAGGAGTTTGTCCCCCGACGGAAGGATTGGAGAAGATTGAGCGGCAAAAGTGACTGTGTTGGCAGCCCCCCCTGTCCACGATCCTCATCCTCAGCCCGTCGAGGGATGTGCTCCGGAACGCCCTACCCGAACGTCTCTCGATACATCTCGCGCAGCACGTTCTTCTGCACCTTGCCCATGGTGTTGCGCGGCAGATCGTCGACGATGAAGATCCGCTTGGGCTGCTTGAACCTGGCGAGCCGCGCCTCCAGGGCCGCGATGATGGCCGCCTCGTCCAGCGCCGCGCCTTTGGCCACGACCACTACAGCCGTGACACCCTCACCGAAATCCTTGTGAGGCAGGCCGATCACGGCGCTTTCGACCACACCCGGCATGGCGTCGATCTCGCTTTCAACCTCCTTCGGATAGACATTGTAGCCGCCGCTGATGATCAGGTCCTTGCCGCGTCCGACAATGTGGACATAGCCCCTGGCGTCGATCTTGCCGAGATCGCCGGTGATGAAGAAGCCGTCGGGGCGGAACTCGGCGGCCGTCTTCTCGGGATTGCGCCAGTAACCCTTGAAGACATTCGGGCCCTTGACCTCGATCATACCGATCACGTCGGCCGGCAACGGCTTGCCCGTCTCCGGATCGGTCACCCGTGCCGCGACGCCGGGCAGCGGGAAGCCCACCGTGCCGGCGACGCGGTCGCCGTCATACGGGTTCGAGGTGTTCATGTTGGTCTCGGTCATCCCGTAGCGTTCAAGGATCGCGTGGCCGGTCCGGTCGGACCAGGCGCGGTGCGTATCGGCCAGCAATGGCGCCGAACCTGATACGAACAGGCGCATGTGGGCGGTCGCAGCCTTGGTCAGGCCGGGATGATCGAGCAGGCGCACATAGAACGTCGGCACGCCCATCATGCAGGTTGCGCGCGGCATCAACGCCATGATCTGGTTCGGATCAAACCTTGGCAGAAAGATCATCGACGATCCGGCCATGAGCGTCACGTTTGTGGCGACGAACAGGCCATGCGTATGGAAGATCGGCAGCGCGTGCAGCAGCACGTCCGACGGCATGAAGCGCCAGCAGTCCACCAGCGTTCGGGCGTTCGAGGCAAGGTTGTCATGGCTGAGCATGGCCCCCTTCGAGCGTCCGGTCGTGCCGGAAGTGTAGAGGATGGCGGCGAGATCGTCCGAGCCGCGGTCGATATCCGCAAAGGCCGAGGCAGAAGCGCTCGCCTTCTGCAGCAAGCTGCCCTCGCCCGCCGCATCGAGCGTCTCGACAGCAGCGCCGCGCGCAATGGCGGCAAGCCCCTCGCGCTTGCCCGGATCGCAGACGATCAGCGCCGGCTCGGCGTCGCCGATGAAATAGTCGAGTTCGGCCAGCGTGTAGGCGCTGTTGAGCGGCAGGAAGACCGCCCCGGCCCGCACGCAGCCGAGGTAGAGCATCAGCGCGCTGGCGCTCTTTTCGACCTGCGCGGCGACGCGGTCACCAGGACGGACGCCCGCCGCGACCAGGGCGCCGGCCATCTGGGCCGACAAGGCGTCAAGCCCGCCATAGCTGAGAATGCGGCCATCCGGGTGGATGATGAACGGCCGGTGCGGCGCCGGCATGCGGGCACGGATGGCATCGAACAGATGGTTCGGCATGATGGGACCGGTCCTTCAGGCAATCTCGAGCGGCGTTAGAGCGGAACCCGCCCCCCTGTCAAACTGCTTTGGCTGCAGCAAGGTGTTGATGCTGGCGACCGGGACCTTTCACATGGGCACACTTCATGCAGAAGTGGAGGCGAACACCGTTTGCACGTCATCAAGGCCCTCTCCGCCCATGCTTTCCGCGCCGCCGCTGATAGAGGCCAGAGCCATCGTCAAACGCTTCGGCGCGTTGCTGGCGAATGATCATGTCGACCTCTCGGTCGCCGAGTGTGAAGTTCACGCGTTGCTCGGCGAAAACGGGGCCGGCAAGTCGACGCTGGTCAAGATTCTCTACGGCCTTCTGCAGCCAACCGAGGGAACCCTGCTCTGGCAGGGCGCTCCGTTCAGCCTGCACAACCCGGCAGAGGCCCGCCAGCGCGGCATCGGCATGGTCTTCCAGCACTTTTCGCTGTTCGATGCGCTGACCGTTGCCGAGAACGTGGCGCTCGCGCTCAATGGCGATGAACCGGTGACCAGGGTCGCCGCCCGGCTGGCAGAGGTGTCACGCGCCTATGGCCTGCCGCTCGAGCCCGGCCGCGAGGTCTGGCGCCTGTCGGTCGGCGAGCGACAGCGCATCGAGATCGTGCGCTGCCTGATGCAAGACCCAAGGCTGCTGATCCTTGACGAGCCGACCTCGGTCCTGACGCCACAGGAGTGCGAAGGGCTGTTTGCCACGCTGGAGCGCGTGAAGGCCGAAGGGTGCTCCGTGCTCTATATCTCCCACAAGCTCGAAGAGGTGCGGCACATCTGCGAGCGCGCCACCATCTTGCGCCATGGCAAGGTTGTCGGCAGCTGCGATCCGCGGCAGGAAAGCGCGGCCTCGCTTGCCGAAATGATGGTTGGCAGCAAGGTCGCGCCGGCACGCCATGACAGGCTCGTCATGGCTGGCGAGGTCCGCCTTGCCGTTGGCGGCCTCTCGCTGCGATCGCCGGATCCGCATGGCACGAGCCTGCGCGACATAGGCTTCGAGGTCAGGGCCGGGGAGGTCTTCGGCATTGCCGGCGTGGCCGGCAATGGGCAGGACGAGTTGTTCGCAGCCCTCTCCGGCGAGATGCTGGCGGAAACGGCCGGGACAATCCGCATCGACGGCGTAGCCACAGGCCAGCTCGGGATCAATGCACGCCGTCTCATGGGCGGAGCCTTCGTGCCGGAGGAGCGGCTCGGCCATGCCACCGCCCCGTCATTCCGCCTGTCGGACAACGCCCTGGCTTCGGGCCATGCCACCAACGGCTTTGTCCGGCGCGGTATGATCGACAGGGCCGCCACACGCGCCTGGGTCGACCGTATCGTCAAGGCCTTCGATGTGCGCAAGGGGCCGCGCGATCCCGAAGCGAAGGCACTGTCCGGTGGCAATCTGCAGAAGTTCATCGTCGGGCGTGAGATCCTGCGCAACCCGCGGCTTCTGATCGTCTCGCAGCCGACATGGGGCGTGGATGCTGGCGCCGCGTCCCTGATCCGGCAGGCACTGATCGACCTGTCGCGGTCCGGGGCCGCCGTGCTTGTCATCAGCCAGGACCTCGATGAGCTGTTCGAGATCGCGGACCGGATGGCCGTGATTTTCCATGGCCGGATTTCGGCGCCACTGGATACCGAGGGGCTCAGACGCGAGGCGGTCGGCCTGCTGATGGGCGGGGGTGGCTTTTCAGCCAACATTGTGGATCAAGCAGCATGATGCGGCTTGTGCTGACCCGTCGCGATGATGCCCCCGCCTGGATGGTGCTTGTCTCACCGCTTGTCGCGGTTGCGCTGACGCTGCTGTCCGGCGCCGTCATGTTTGCGCTGCTCGGGCTTGATCCGCTCAAGGCGCTGGGCGTCTACTTCATCTCACCGATTTCAGATGGCTGGGCCCTGCAGGAACTGGCGGTCAAGGCAACGCCCTTGATCCTGATCTCGGTCGGCCTGTCGCTGTGCTATCTCTCGAACAACTGGAACATCGGAGCCGAAGGCCAGTTCGTGATGGGCGCGATCTTCGGTGGCTGGGTCGCGATCGCCACCCATGGCGCCGCCAATGACCCCTGGGTGTTTCCGGCCATGATGCTGGCGGGCATGCTCGGCGGCGCAGCCCTTGGCATGATCCCCGCGATCCTCAAGACGCGTCTCGCCGTCAACGAGATCCTGACCAGCCTGATGCTGGTCTATGTGGCGGAACTGCTGCTCGACTGGCTCGTGCGCGGGCCATGGCGGGACCCCAAGGGCTTCAACTTCCCGCAATCGGTGATGTTTGACAAGGACGCGCAGGTCATGCGTCTGATGGCGGACGGCCGGATCAACCTCGGCACGCCAATCGCCATCATCGTCGTCGTGATTGCTGCGATCATGATGGCGCGGACGCTGAAGGGCTTCGAAATCCGGCTGGTCGGCGCAGCCCCGCGCGCGGCATGCTTTGCGGGTTTCGATGAAAAGCGCCTGACCTGGACTGTCTTCGCCATATCGGGCGCACTGGCCGGCCTCGCCGGCATCATCGAGGTTTCCGGAACCATGGGTCATTTGCAGCCCTCGGTCTCGCCCGGTTACGGCTTTACGGCCATCATCGTGGCCTTTTTGGGCCGGCTCAACCCGATCGGCTGCCTCATCGCCGCCGTCGTGCTGGCCATCACCTTCATCGGCGGCGAGAACGCCCAGATATCGCTGCGCCTGCCGCTCGACGTCACGCGGGTGTTTCAGGGCATGCTGTTGTTCTATGTGCTCGCATGCGATGCAGTCCTCAATTACCGGTTTGAGCGCGTCCGCACCGGCGGAGCCGCCGCATGACGATGTTCGAAGCGATCCTGCTTACCATCATCACGGCCTCGACCCCGCTCCTGATCGGGGCCATCGGACAGCTCGTCTGCGAGCGCTCCGGCGTTCTCAACCTCGGCATGGAAGGCATGATGATCATGGGGGCCGCCTGCGGCTTCGCCGCTGCGATCCTCAGCGGCAACTCCTATGTCGGCGTGCTGGCCGCCATCCTCGCCGGCATGGCCATGTCGCTGATCTTCGCGGTCCTGACGCTTGGTCTCGCGGCCAATCAGGTTGCGTCGGGGCTCGCGCTCAGTATTTTCGGCCTGGGTCTCTCCGGCGTCATCGGCGCGCCCTTCGTCGGCGCCAAGCGCGATCAGATGGCGAAGCTTTATCTGCCAGGGCTGACCGACATCCCCGTCATCGGCAAGGCGCTGTTCGGGCAGGACCCGTTCGTCTATGCCTCCTTCGCGCTCGTGATCGGCGTATGGTGGTTTCTGGCCCGCAGCAAGCCCGGGCTTGTCCTGCGCGCCTGCGGCGAAAACCACGCCTCGGCCCACGCGCTGGGTTATCCCGTTCTGAAGATCCGGCTTCTGGCGATCCTGTTCGGGGGGGGCTGCGCCGGGCTGGCTGGGGCCTATCTCAGCCTTGTCTACACGCCCTTCTGGTCACCGGGCATGACCGCAGGCCGCGGCTGGATCGCGCTTGCCATCGTTGTCTTCGCCTCGTGGCGTCCGTGGCGGGTCCTGGCTGGCGCGTATCTTTTCGGCGGCATCACAATCCTGCAGCTTCACGCCCAGGGCGCTGGCGTAAAAGTCCCGTCGCAGTTCATGGCGGCCCTGCCTTATCTGGTGACGATCCTTGCGCTCGTCATCATCATGCGCCGTCGGGGCGGCCAGAAGACAGCGCCGGCATCGCTCGGCACGCCTTTTGTTCCTGATCGCTAGTTGACCTTTGTCTTCGCAGGCATAGTTCTTGCCTGATTGATCCGTACTATTACGTAAAACCGGAGTGGAATTATGCAGATCAACCGCCGCCAAATCCTTCAGGGTGCAACCGCCCTTGCTGGTGCCGCCACGCTCGGCCAGCCAGCCTTCGCCCAGGCCAACCCGTTGCAGGTTGGCTTCATCTACGTCGGCCCGGTCGGCGACTTCGGCTGGTCCACCATGCATGATGTCGGTCGCAAGCGCCTTGAGGAGGTCATGGGCGCCGCCGTCAAGACAACCGCCGTCGAGGCGGTCGCGACCAACGACATGGAGCGGGTCGCCACCCAGTTGGCGCGTCAGGGCCACCGACTGATCTTCACCACCTCGTTCTCCTTCTTCCAGCCCACGATGCGTGTCGCGCCGACGCTGCCGAATGTCTTCTTCGAGAGCGCGACCGGCACACAGACTGCCCCGAACGTCTCGCTGTACAATGCGCGCTTCTATGAAGGCCGCTACGTGCAGGGGGTGATCGCAGCGCGCAAGTCGAAGACCAAGACCATCGGCTACATCGCCGCCTTCCCGGTTCCCGAAGTGGTGCATGCCATCAACACCGTCATGCGCGGAGCGTGGTCGGTCGATCCCTCGATGAAGATACGCGTGGTCTGGGCCAACGCCTGGTTCAACCCCGGCCGCGAGGCCGACGCCGCCCGCGCCCTGATCGACCAGGGTTGCGACGTGATCTGCGCCCACACTGATAGCCCGGCGCCGCTTCAACTCGCCAACGAACGCGGCGTCTTCGGCTTCGGCCAAGCGTCCGACATGACGCGCTTCGCACCGAGAGCCCACCTCACGTCCAGCGTCAACAACTGGGGCGACTACTACGTCGAACGCGCAAAAGCGGTCATCGCCGGCACATGGCAGCCGGGCGATGTCTGGGGCGGGCTCAATTCGGGCATGTTCCGCCTCGCGCCCTTCACCAACATGTCGCCGGAGGACGTTTCCGAAGCCGAGCGTATCCGCGATGCGATTGCCACCGGCCGCCTCCACCCCTTCGATGGTCCGATCACCCGCGCTGACGGAACTGTCGCGGTTCCCGCCGGCGGTCGCGCAACCGACGACCAGATCCGCGCCATGAACTATTTCTACCGCGGCATCGACGTGGCGCTGCCAAGCTGAAGCACGGGCTCAGGCCTGATCATGAAAGCCGCCATGGCGGCTTTCCTTTTGGCCCATCCTCCCAACCTGCCCCATCAGGCTTGCCCGATGCCCCGCGGCAACACAAAGAAGGCGGCTCCAAGGAGCCGCCGTGTACGCTTGCGGCGCAAGGCAAATTGGATCAGAACCGTGGTGGCGGCATGTCTGCCGGGCCGCCGAGACCAGGGATCTGGATACTGTCGAGTTGCTTCTGCACCTCCGCAGGATCAATCTGCACGAGCGCATCCCTGTAGTGCAGCACCAGATCGGGCCAGAAATAGACCACAAGCACCATCAGGATCTGGAGCAGGATGAACGGAATCACGCCCTTGTACAGCGTGGTCGTCTCGACGCCCTCGATGGTCTTGCCGGTAACCTTGTCGGCGTAGGCCAGCCTCGGCGCAACGCTCCGGAGATAGAACAGCGCAAAGCCGAAGGGCGGTGTCAGGAAGCTTGTCTGCATGTTCATCGCCATCAGAACGCCGAACCAGACGATGTCGATCTTCAGAGCCTCCGCCGGCGCCACCAGCAGCGGCATCAGGATGAAGGCGATTTCGAAGAAGTCGATGAAGCAGCCGAGGATGAACACCACGATGTTGGTGAACACGATGAAGCCGACGGCTCCGCCCGGCAGAGACAGCATCAGTTCCTTCACCCAGACATGCCCGTTGATGCCGTAGAAGGTCAGTGCGAACACACGCGCGCCGATCAGGATGAAGATGACGAAAGCCGAGAGCTTCAGCGTCGATTCGCAGGCCTGCCTGATGAGCACGAGACTGAGGCGGCCATTCATCGCCGCCAGCGCCAGCGCTCCGACCGCGCCCATCGCGCCGCCTTCGGTCGGCGTGGCGAGACCGATGAAGATCGTTCCCAGCACGAGGAAAATCAGCGCCAGCGGCGGCACCAGGACCATGATGACCTTTTCAGCCAGATAGGACAGGACCTTGAGTTTGAACCGCTTGTTGGCAATCGCGACGGCCAGCGCAAAGATCACGCCCGCCGAAGCGCCGTACACCTCAGGTGCCTGCTCGACAATGGGCTTGAAAAGCATGGTCGCGACGATGCCGACGAGCACCGACACGCCGATCATGACGAACAGCGAGGTCACGCCTGCGCCAAGAGTGCGCGCCTCTGGGGGCAGTGGCGGGCCGGCCTTCGGGTTGATGAGCGTCAGCACGAACACATAGATCGCGTAGCAGGCCGTCAGCATGAGACCCGGAATGATCGCGCCCTGATAGAAATCGCCAACCGACTTGCCGAGCACGTCCGCCAGAACGATCAGCACCAGCGATGGCGGAATGATCTGCGCCAGCGTGCCGGACGCCATGATGACGCCGGTCGCCAGTTGCCGATCATAGCCATAGCGCAGCATGATCGGCAACGAGATCAGGCCCATCGAGATCACGGCTGCGGCAACGACGCCGGTGGTGGCCGCCATCAGCGCGCCAACAAAAATCACCGCATAGGCCAGCCCGCCGCGCACGGTGCCAAACAGCTGTCCGATGGTGTCGAGCAGATCCTCGGCCATGCGCGAGCGCTCGAGGATCAACCCCATGAAGGTAAAGAACGGGATCGCGAGCAGCGTTTCGTTCGACATGATGCCGAAGACACGTTCGGGCAATGCTTGAAGGAAGTTGGGTGTGAACAGCCCAAGCTCGATGCCGATAAAGCCAAAGATCAAGCCACACGCCGACAGCGTGAACGCCACAGGGAAGCCCAGCAGCAGGAAGAAGATCAGCGAGCCGAACATGATCGGCGCGAGATAGTAGATGATCAGTTGTGTCATGGAAGTCGGCCCCCCGGGCGTCTGGTCTGGAATGGGAGCCGAGGGCTCAGTGCTTGGTTCCGGGCGCTTGCACGCCCGCCGGATCAACAATCCTTGCCAGTTCGGGATTGTCGGCGACATGCGCCTTCATCTCGTCCTTCTCGCGGATAATGCCCCGCATGACCGCGACGCGTTTGATCAATTCGGAGACGCCCTGCAGGGTGAGCAGGAAAAAGCCGAACAGCACCATGAACTTCGCAGGCCAGATGATCAGGCCGCCCGCATTGGTTGACCACTCCTGGGTACGGAAGGAGGTCATGAAGAATGGGTAGGAATAGTACAGGTGCACGAGTGCGAACGGGAAAAAGAACACGATCAGCCCGAACAACTCGATCCGGTCACGGACGACCTTCGACAGACGCGAGGACACGACATCGACACGGACATGCTCATTGGCTTTCATGGTCCAGGCGGCGCCGATCATGAACACGACCCCGAACAGATACCATTGCGCTTCGAGCAGGCCGTTGGACGACCAGTTGAACGCCTTGCGTACGGTGGCGTTGCCGGCGGAGACAACAACGGCAGCCAGCACGAGCCAGGCCGTCGCCTTGCCAAGCCGCTCGTTGATGGTGTCTACAATGCGCGAGAACGAAAGCAATCCATCCATGGTCTGGTCAGTCCCTGTTCCGGTTGGGCCTGTCACATGCAGGCCCGGTTGTGCGTGATCGGCACCTGGCACAGTCCTGCGCCCGCGAGCGCCTGAGGCTCCGACCCGCCCCTCAAGGAAGAAGGACCGCCGCGCAGGAGCGCGCAGCGGTCCCCGCTTGTGTCAGTTCCTGACGGCGGATCAGGCGCGGCTGCGCGCGCGGATCATGTAGCTGTCGAAGGAGAAGTCCGCAATCTGGTTGTAGAGGTAGAAGTCGTTGCGGAAAGCGACAGCCGCGTCATAAAGCTTCTTGAAATCGGCGTTGCGGCCGCTGATTTCGGCATAAAGCTCCTGCGACGCCTTGAAAGCGCCGTCCATAACGTCCTGCGGGAAGGCCCGCAGTTGCGTGCCGGCGGCAATCAGCCGCTTCAGCGCCGCCGGATTGCGGGCGTCATACTTGGCCGACATTTCGGTGTTGGCATAGGCCGAGGCACCGCGCAGGATCGCCTGGTAATGCTTTGGAAGTTCGTTCCACTTGGCGGTGTTGACGAGGGTGTGCAGCACCGCGCCGCCCTCCCACCAGCCCGGGTAGTAGAAGAAGCGCGCGACCTTGTTGAAGCCAAGCTTTTCGTCATCATAGGCGCCAACCCACTCGGCGGCATCGATCGTGCCACGCTCAAGCGCCGGATAGATGTCGCCACCGGCAATCTGCTGGGCGACAACGCCCAGACGTGCGATCACCGCGCCGCCGGAGCCGCCGATGCGCATCTTGACGCCCTTGAGATCCTCGAGCGAACGGATTTCCTTGCGCCACCAGCCGCCCATCTGGGTGCCGGTGTTGCCGCCTTCGAAGGCGACGATATTGTGCTTGCCGAGGAATTCGTTGAGCAGCTTCTCGCCGCCGCCGTCGATCATCCATGCGTCCTGCGCACGCTTCGACATCAGGAACGGCACGGCCGTTGCGATGCCGAAAGCCGGATCCTTGCCGAAATTGTAGTAGACTGCGGTGTTCGACATTTCGACCGTGCCTGCCGAAACGGCATCGATCGACTGGAGGCCGCCAACGATTTCGCCTGCGCCAAAGGGCTGGATCTCGAAGCGCCCATCGGTCATTTCCTTGACGTACTTCGCGATCGTTTCCGACGCACCATAGATTGTGTCGAGCGACTTCGGAAAACCCGAGGTCAGACGCCACTTGAAGGTTGGCATGGATTGGGCGATGGCCGGCATGGCCACGGTGGTGGCAGCGCCGGCGATTGCGGCACCCTTCAGAAATTGACGACGCTTCATGAGAGCGGTTCCTCTTAATGGTTGGCCGCCATGAGGGGCGGTTATGAGCGTCATGTAAATCGCGCATGTCGGCAATCCGTCAAGATATGGAAAGACTTTTTTTCACGTAAAAATACGTAAATTGAATGTGATTTAAATTATACAAAAATCTACGGTATAATATTGACTTTCACGATACTGATCGTGGTTACAGTTTGTGTTGATTAACCATCAGACGAATGATCGGACTGGACGAAACGTTGACCAAGGTTGATGGAAGACAGCTTAGACCTGAGCGCGCGGCAGGCGTCTGCTTGCGTTCGACACCGTCGCGACTGCGGCAGCGTCCTTCGCGAAAGTGCCTCGCGCTGATAGGTGTTTCGCCATCACGGGAGGGAATGACATGACAAACGACATCAAGGTAGCTCTGGTGACTGGCGCAAGCGCGGGAATCGGACGCGCTGTTTCGGTGACTTTTCTCAAGGCCGGCTACAAGCTTGTGCTGACCGGCCGCCGTGCCGATGCGCTCGACGAAACCATCCGGCTGTCAGGCGCTGATGCCGCGAGCGCCCTCGCCCACCCGTGCGACATCACCGACCCAGCCTCTGTGAAAGCGCTGTTCGCGGCCTGCAAGGCGCGGTTCGGACGCCTCGATGTCATCTTCAACAATGCCGGCGTGAATGCACCCGGCGGGGTGCTGCTCGAAGACCTGAGCGTTGAGCAATGGAAGGCGGTGGTCGATACAAATCTGACCGGGCCCTTCCTGTGCACGCAGGAGGCGTTCAGGCTAATGAAATCGCAGACGCCGCAGGGCGGTCGCATCATCAACAACGGCTCGGTCTCCGCCCATGCACCGCGCCCCAACTCCGCGCCCTACACCGCGACCAAGCACGCGATCACGGGCCTCACCAAGGCCACCTCGCTTGATGGCCGGAAGTACAACATCGCCTGCGGCCAGATCGACATTGGCAATGCCCTGACGGACATGGCCCGCAAGATGACGACCGGCGTACCCCAGCCTGACGGCTCGACCCGCGTCGAACCGGTGATGGACGTGCAGCACGTTGCCGACGCCGTCCTGCACATGGCCAGCCTGCCACTCTCAGCGAACGTGCTGTTCATGACCGTGATGGCCAGCGCGATGCCCTTCGTCGGCAGGGGCTAGAGCCTTGGCACAAAAGCAGTCACCGGCTTTGTCAGGAGCCAAGGCCCTTGACCCATGATCATCCAGCGCAGCTTCCACCTGCCTCGGCTGGACGGCTCTTGGCGCCCGTGCCGCCGGGCTTCAGACATGCGTGATCGAGATGACGCCTGCCGCGGCATGGAAGGCCATGGCGGATGCGGCGGACGAGCGCATCAGGGCCTCCACAATCGCCTGAGGCGATCCACAAGGCCGTCTTGAAAACAATCCATCGGCTGCCACTTATAGGGTCGGCCTGCGGAGTCTCCATGCGCTTTCTCGTCAAACTGAAGCTGTTCGTTCTGATCGCGATCTGGAGCCTGCTCTGCCTCCTTCTCTATGGCGTGATCGCATTGGCCGAGGCTGTCCTCGAGATTGGAGCCAGTGCAGCAGGCGGGTCCGCCTCCGGACTGGTCGACCTCACGGGTGACATTATCCAGTGGGGCGTTGGTCTGCTCTGGATCACGGGAGCAGCTGCGCTCTGGTTCGTGAAGAAGCTGCTGACCTCGCGCGAGGCGCGCGCGGCAACCGCCGGTGTTGCATTCAAGGCTGCCGGCAAGGCGGTGCCCTATGTCATCAACAGGCACCCTCTCGGCCGCGCGGCCAACATTGCCAGCGGCCCGGCGGCGCGCATCCTGGGCGGACTGATGGCGCGCAAGGCCCGCAAACCGTGACGCCTACGTAATCGGCAGATCCCGGAAGCAGGCCGCGCTCGGCCGCGCGATGATCCGTTTGTGCCATGCCTCCACAGATGGCCGGGGCTCGCGCTTGATCGGCATGTGGAGCCAGCGGTGCATCGATGGCCCGAGCGCCAGGTCGCCGATTCCGAAAGTGTCGCCGCCGAGATAGGCGTTTGCGGAAAGATGGCTGTCGAGCATCGCGAGGAGTGTCTCGGTCTTCGCGCGCGACGCGTCGATCGCTGCCGGGTCGCGCTGCTCTGCAGGCGCTCTGACCAAGCCGTGAAAGGCAGCATGATAGGCCGGGTAGAACGTGGTCGTCTGCCAATCCATCCACTTGTCGCTTGCAGCCCGCAAGATCGGATCGAGCGGCCATGCCGAGCCTGCCCCGTAGCGGGCGGCCAAGTAACGCACGATCGCATTGGACTCCCACAACACAAAACCATTGTCGTTGATGACCGGCACAAGGCCGTTGGGATTCATGGCGCGATACTCGGGTGTGTTGACAAGCCCGAAGGCCATGCCGGCATCATGCCGCGCATAGCTCAGCCCGAGATCTTCCGCCGTCCAGACGGCCTTCTGGACATTGATCGAGTTCATCCGGCCCCAGATTGTCAGCATTGCTTCACCCCTTTGGTGTTGACTGCGCTCAGCGCCGCGCCTGTGCGAGACATGCCACATGTTGTTCTATCCCTCCAAGATCTTCTGGTTCATGGCGGCTCCGACGAATGCATTCGTCCTGCTCGGCTTGCTTGCCGCCATCTTGCTGTTCACACGGTTTGTTCGCGGCGCTCGCTGGCTGGCGCTTTTCGCCGCCTGCGGTCTGCTGGCTGCGGGGATGAGCCCGTTGCCCTTCTGGCTGATGCGCC
Source organism: Hyphomicrobiales bacterium (assembly GCA_026400535.1). Taxonomy (GTDB): domain Bacteria; phylum Pseudomonadota; class Alphaproteobacteria; order Rhizobiales; family Beijerinckiaceae; genus Allobosea. The sequence goes on along the minus strand of JAPLOU010000048.1, from coordinate 18,795 downwards.
CGCTGGAAGACCGCTTCCCGAAGATCGAGGCTGCCGGCGACATCGCCGGCATCATCGTGCTGGGCGGCGCCATCGGCACGACACGCGGCGTTACAAGCCTTAACGATAAGGGATCAAGGATGACGGATTCGGCGGTTCTGGCCCTGCGCAACCCAAGGGCGACGCTCGCCTTCACCGGCGGCGACGGATCGCTGCTCGAGGAACGCGATGACAGCGAGGCGCGGACCGAGGCCGAGGCAGCCCGGCGCTTTTACCTGTCGCTCGGAATTCCGCCTGGTCAGATCATCCTTGAGGACCGGTCGCGCAATACATGGGAGAATGCGATCTTCTTGAAGCCGTTGCTGCAAGCAAAGCCGGGCGAGCGCTGGCTTCTGATCACGTCGGCCTGGCACATGCCGCGCTCGGTCGGCATCTTCCGCCGCGCCGGAATCGAGATCGTGCCGTATCCGGTCGATTTCACCACACGCGGTACGGCGCGCGATTACCGCCAGATCAACCGCGGCTTCTCGCATGGGCTGATGTTGACAGACCTTGCCGTGAAGGAGTGGATCGGGCTCTTCGTCTATCGGCTGGTCGGCTACACCGACAGCCTGCTGCCAGGCCCGCGCTGATCAGACCTCTTCGGCGCGCGGCAGGCTCAGGCGGTAGACGCCTTTGAAGTCGTCACCCTCGACGGTTTTGCCCTTGCGCAGGATCGACAGCCTGCCTTGCTGCTTCAGGCGGATCGCCGCCTTTCGCACCGGCTGCATCAACGGTCCCCAGCCATCGGGATGCGGCCCGCCCAAAGCCCGAGCCGCCTCGGAGGGGCAGATGGTCTTGCCCTCGCCGCGCTCAGCCAGAAGCCGGAGAATGGCGTCTTCGATCGCCTGAGAGTCGGTCGTCACCAGGCTCACGATGCATCCCCCTGAGGCCCGAGCGGAGCCAGCGAATCTGGGTCAAACTGACGGTTCCACATAAACAGAAGCACAGCGGCCGTGAACAACGCCAGCGCCAGCGGTCCGAGGATCCAGCCCAGATAGGCCTGTGCAAAAAAGAAGGCGCGCTGGCCTTGATTGAAAGATCGGCCGGCGACGACCTTCATCGACACGCATGCGTCGAGCGGCTTTTGCGCTGCAGGCGAGCCCCGCGTCATGGCGGGTGGCAAGGTGCCCAGCACGATCGCGCTGCAGTTGAACAGGCGATGGCTCCGCGCGAAACGGAAGAAGACATCGGCGAAGATCAGCACCAGCCCGATCACCTTGACCTTCCTCATGGCCTGTGTGGTGACGCCGACAAAGGGCAGATCACCCGTGAGCTGCATCATCTGGCCGGTGACGCGCAGCAGCGTCACGCAGCCGCCCACCGCAAGCAGCGAGGTCGGGCCGACGAAAGCCGTGCCATTCTGCAGGCCGCTCATGACCTGCGTGTCGATGCTCCGGTTCTCGCGGGTGAGCGCCTGCTCGCACCAGCTCCGACGGCGCAGATTCATTGCGCTGTTCAGGCTGCACCCGCCATGAGGCCCGCATGCGACGGCGATAGGACAGGCGCGCCAGGCGCCAACGAAGAACAACAGCGCGACCGCGTCGAGTGATCCGAAGCATCCCGCCGGACGCCCTCCCTGACAACACGATGGCTCCGGGCGGGGCGAGCACGCAACCGCCGCGCACGCGGGGGGCCGGATTGACCTTGAGCGGATGGCGCGGCACTGTCGCGTCCCAGCAAGGAAACGCAGCGCCATGCCGCAAACCATCACCAAGGGCTACAAGGCCCTTCTCGCGGAAGCGGAAGCCGAGATCAGGACCATGACGGTGCCGGAGGCTGCCGCGCTCGTGGGCAACCCTGAGACCGTGTTCGTCGACCTGCGTGACCCCCGCGAACTCGAACGTGACGGCAAGCTGCCGGGCGCGTTTCACTGCCCGCGCGGCATGCTGGAGTTCTGGATCGACCCGGAAAGCCCCTATGCCAAGGAGGTCTTCCAGCAGGACAGGCAGTTCGTCTTCTTCTGTGCCGGCGGCTGGCGCTCGGCACTGGCTGCCAAGACCGCGCAGGACATGGGCCTGAAACCCGTCGCTCATATCGCCGGCGGATTCGGTGCCTGGAGGGCGGCCGGCGCGCCGACCGAAGCAGCCACGCCCAAGCCGTAACCTTGACCTGGTTCCTTACGGTTTGTGCCCTCACGCTCTGGCTGTTCCGCAACTGGATCATCCGGCAGATGGCCCCGTTTGTGCCGGACAGGCAGGCGCGCCATCACTTCCTCAGCCTCGTCATCGCTGCCTTCGCCATCGTGGCGACCATTAGGCTCGCCGTCCGGCTCGTGAGCGGCTGAATCCTACGGCTTCCAGGTCCAGGCATCTGATGCGCGGGCAGCGCCGACAGTGGTGCGCGGCGCATAAGCCCGTGTCTGGACGCCGGGCACAGGCCCTGCGGGCGGCGGGTCCCTCGGCGTCGAGACGCCGCGCATAAACCGCTTCATCTCCGCCCTATACGCCTCCGGAAGCCCCCAATTCGTTGCGCTGTCCAGGATGCTTTCAAGATAGCCGGGTCGAGGGGCGCCGATCTCGGCGCTGGCCCCGATATAGACCAGGGCGCGGCGCGGCCCGCCTGCAGCGATCACCGGCTGCGTGATCTTCGCATAAAGGCCGCGGTCGACCTCCTCGAACTTGTCGAGAACACGCACATCCGACAGCGCCAGATCCCACAGGACGCCATGCACGCTGACGCGCGGATCGCGGATCACCGAGGCATAGCCATCGCGCGTGATAATGAAGCGGTGGCGCGGCAGTCGCCCAAGCCCCAGCGGCTTCGACCCCGGACAGCGTCCTGCCATCGCGGCCATGTCCATGTTGGCGCCATAAGCGAAGTAGAGGGGCATCTCGTGTGCTCGTTTGGCCTGCGGCGTCACCACAGTGCATGGAAATGATGGACGGGCCCGTGCCCTTTGCCAATCGCAAGGCCGTCGGCAGCGGCGATTGCGCTGGCGATGAAGGCCTTGGCCTGCGCCGTTGCATCGGCCAGAGAGAGGCCATTCGCCAGACCGGCAGCGATCGCCGATGAGAGCGTGCAGCCGGTGCCATGCGTGTTCACGGTTGCATGACGCGGCGCGGAGAACCGGCTGACGCCTTCGGGCGTCACCAACAGGTCGACGGCATCCCGTCCCTCGCCATGACCGCCCTTCATGAGAACCGCACGCGCACCTCTGGCCAGAAGAGCATACCCCTGCGCGGTCATACTCGTTTCGTCGTGCGCCAGGGCGCTGTCCAGCAGGGCAGCCGCCTCATGCAGGTTGGGCGTCACGACATCTGCAAGCGGGAACAGCGTCTTGACGATGGCGGCCTGTGCGTCGGGTTGGAGCAGTCTTGCCCCGGTCGCGGCGACCATGACCGGATCGAGCACGACCGGCACCTTGGAATGGCGCTGGAGTCCGGCTCCAACGGCATGAATCGTGTCCAGACGTGACAACATGCCGATCTTGATGGCTTCGACCGCAATATCGCTCATGACCGCATCGATCTGCGCCGCGATGACATCTGTGGGGATGTCATGGATCGCGGTCACGCCAAGCGTGTTCTGGGCCGTGATGGCGGTGATGACGCTCGCGCCATAGACGCCAAGCGCCGAGAAGGTCTTGAGATCGGCCTGAATGCCGGCTCCGCCGCCCGAGTCCGAGCCTGCTATGGTCAGGGCAATCGCTGTCATGATGTTCCGTTGGGGTCGTGCGCCAGTCAGGCAAATTCCATGATCACTGCGTCGACGGCAAGGCTGTCGCCCTCCTTCGCGTTGAGCTCGCTGACGGTGACGTCGCGTTCGGCCCGCAGCACGTTCTCCATCTTCATGGCTTCGACGATGCAGAGCATTTCGCCGGCCTTGACCTCCTGCCCGACCGTGACGACGATAGCCTTCACCAACCCGGGCATCGGGCAGAGCAACGCTTTTGAGGTGTCAGCAACAGCCTTTTCCGGCATCATCGCCGCAAGCTCGGCCTCGCGCCGCGTATAGACGCGGGCTTCGGCGTGTGTGCCGGCATGCGCCAGTGTCACGCCGTTCCGGACCACCCTCACCTGCATAGCCACCGGCACGGCGTCGACGAGCCCGTGCCAGACCGGCCGGCCAGGCCGCCAGCCGGACGACACCTGCATGACCATGCCATCCCCAAAGGTGATGGTGATCGTATCCGAAGCCCCGCTCACATGTCCTTCAAAGCGCCTCGCGCCAAGCGTCACGACCCGGTCAGCCTCGAACGACACGGCACGCCAGCCTTCCATCTGGTCCGAAATCGCCCGCTTGCGCAGGTTCTGGACATGATCGATGGCGAATGCCACTGCCGCCATCCGCTGCGCGGCGGGGCCCACAGGCGCGACCAGCGCGAACCCGTTCGGGAATTCCTCTGCAATGTAGCCGGTCGAAAGTTGGCCGGACCGCCAGCGTTTCTGCCCCATCATGGTGGCCAGGAACGGAATGTTGTGACGGATTCCGTCAATCGCGAACGCGTCAAGCGCCCTCGCCTGCGCTTCAATGGCTTCAAGCCGGGTCGGTGCCCAGGTCACCAGCTTGGCGATCATCGGATCGTAGTAGATCGAGATCTCGCCGCCTTCGAACACACCGGTGTCGTTGCGCACGATCGCCGCGCCGTCCGGCCCTTCGACGGGCGGGCGATAGGTCACCAGCCGCCCTGTCGACGGCAGGAAATTCCGTGTCGGGTCCTCCGCATAGATGCGGCTTTCGACAGCCCAGCCGTTGAGCGTCACATCGGCCTGCGACAGCCGCAGTTTCTCACCATAGGCGACGCGGATCATCTCCTCGACAAGGTCGACCCCCGTGATCATCTCGGTGACCGGATGCTCGACCTGAAGCCGCGTGTTCATCTCAAGGAAGAAGAAGGAACGGTCCTGCCCCGCCACGAACTCCACCGTGCCGGCCGAATCGTAGTGCACGGCCTTGGCCAGCGCGACAGCCTGTTCGCCCATCAGGCGACGGGTCGCCTCGTCAAGAAGCGGTGACGGCGCCTCCTCGATGACCTTCTGGTTGCGCCGCTGCACAGAGCACTCGCGCTCGCCAAATGAGATGACGTTGCCATGCTTGTCGCCAAGCACCTGGATCTCAATGTGGCGGGGATTGACGATGAACTTCTCGACGAACATCCGGTCATCGCCGAAGGACGACTTGGCCTCGGATTTCGAGCGGTCGAAGCCTTCCTGCACCTCCGACGCACTCCAGGCAATCCGCATGCCTTTGCCGCCACCACCAGCCGAGGCCTTCAGCATCACTGGATAGCCGATCTCCTCGGCAATCTTCATCGCGTGCTGCGCATCGTGAATCACCCCGAGATAGCCCGGCACGGTCGACACGCCAGCGGCGGCAGCCGCCTTTTTGCTCTCGATCTTGTCTCCCATCGCCGCGATCGCGTGCGGATTGGGTCCGATGAAGGTGATGCCATTGTCCTTCAGAGCCTGGGCGAAAGCCTCACGCTCGGACAAAAACCCGTACCCCGGATGCACGGCCTGCGCGCCCGTGGCCTTGCAGGCGGCGATGATCCTGTCGATGACAAGGTAGCTTTCCGCGGCAGCCGGCGGCCCGATATGAACCGCCTCATCAGCCATTTCGACATGCAGCGCATCGCGGTCGGCATCGGAAAAGACGGCAACGGTCTTGATTCCCATCCGCCGCGCCGTCTTGATCACACGGCAGGCGATCTCGCCGCGATTGGCGATCAGGATTCTTGTGAACATGCGCTTTCGCCTGACCCGGTCTTGTTGGTTTGCTGACTATGGGCGGTTTAAGCCAGCGCTCGCATGTCGTCCACCTCGCCAATGGTCGTGGAATGGCTAACGCCGCCTGCGCATCCTTGCACGGGCGGCGCAAACGGGTGGACGAGTGACGCGGGATCAGGAGGCCAAAAGCGATATCTCGCTGCGTGACAGGTCCTGACGGGCCTTCAGGCTGCCGTGTCCCATGGCAAAGCTGATCAGGCTCTCATCGCATCGCTCAGCCTCGCGCACCACCTCAAAGGCGATCCGCATGGCGTTCTCGGTCGGGCCGTCGCCAATAGACAGCGTCGTGATCAGCCAATGCGCCATGTCGCGGCCCACAAGGCCGGTCGGACGGCTGGTCCAGACCACGTACTCAACCGTCGTGGCCACGAGAAACTCGGCCCAGCTTGCGTTCGGCGTCCTGATGGCGCGGTCAAGCGAAACCAGCACGTCGATCACTTCATACGAAATGGCGCCGTCTGGTAGAATAGTCCTGCTCAGTGAGCGCACCTGCTCATCGCCGATCTGGCGAATATCAAGAACATGATCGACGAATTCACGAAGTTCATTGCTAATCATTTTTTTGACCTCTCGCGATCATTGTTTATATCTCTCGCTCCTGTCGTGGCGATGACTATCCCTGAACACAATGGTTAAGTAGTTAATGTGCAATTCGGAAATTTCATTCACCTTAATCTTCAGTCAGTCTGCATGGTTACACAAACATGACTTTGAACAAGACTTAACCTTGCGCAAATCCAAGAGCCTGTTTGACATCCTTTTTTGAGATCGCTGACGCTCCCCAGCTCGGACGGGACCGAGCAGGGCCCCTGCTCAGAAACCGCAGACCCAACCATGACCGGACTTGACCACGTCACCGCCATCGCCAGCAACGCGGCGGTAAACCTTGCCTTCTATCGCGATATCCTCGGCCTGCGGCTCGTCAAACAGACCGTGAGTTTCGACGACCCTGGCTCCCATCATCTCTGCTTCAGCAACGGGAGCGGCAGCCCTGGCGCGATTCTGATCTTTTTCCCGCATCCCCATGCGCCCCCTGGTGGCTTCGGCGTCGGACAGGTCGATGAAACGATGTTCGCCGTGCCCGAAGCCTCGATCGGCTCCTCGACCGAACGCTTCATCGCCCATGGCGTGGACGTCACCACGCCGGAGAATCGTCTCGACGAAACCGTGCTGCCGTTTCAGGATCGGGACCGGATGCGACTGGCGCTGGTGGCGCTGGCTGCCGCCAACCCATACCCGGCCTCGATGGGCGGGGCGGGAGGATCAGCGCGTGGTGGGCGATCTCATGCCCGGCCGCATGGGTGCGGGGTTGGTGCATCACATCGCGTTCCACGCGGCGAGCGATTCCGATGAGGCCGCCATGGCTGATCGGCTGCGGCAGGACCTCGGGATCGAGACCACCGAACAGAAGGACCGCTGCTATCTCCGTAAGGTCTATGTCCGCGAGCCGTACGGCATGGTTTTCGAGATCACCACGGACGCACCGGGCTTTGCCATGGACGAGACGCTCGAGATCCTGGGCAGCACGCTGCGGTTTCCGCCCTGGCTTGAGGCGGTGCGCCAGGACATCGAGCGCCGTCTGCCGGCGCTCGAGCCGCTGAAAGCTGCGAGCTTGTCCCGGCAGCCGGTCGGCCGATACACACCATCATGCTTCAAACACAAGATGGGTATTCCGACCTGTCACAGCCTGACGATATCGACACGAACCGCCAACAGTGTCAGGACCAGAACCATGAACGACGTCATCAACGGCTACCAGATTCAGTTCGACCCGGGCCGTGATCCTTTGGCTGCGCCCTTGCTTCTGCTGCACGGCACCGGCGGCGACGAAAGCAGTCTGATGCCCCTTGGCCGCATCATCGCCCCGGACGCGCCCTTGCTCGGCGTCCGCGGCACGGTCATGGAAGGCTCGATTACCCGCTGGTTCCGTCGCTACGGCGAAGGCCGGCTCGACCTTGATGATGCCGCACGCCGTGCCGACGAACTGGCGGCCTTCGTCGAGATCGCCATTGTCAAGCTTCGCCTTGCGGCAATGCCAATCGCTGTCGGCTATTCCAACGGCGCGAACATGTCGTCAGCCCTTCTGATGCGGAAACCCGAGATGCTGCAGGCAGCGATCCTGATGCGCGCCATGGATACGATCGCGCCTGCGCCGGGCCTGTCGCTCGACGGCAAGCCGATCCTGTTCCTGAACGGCGCGCAGGACCCGCTGGGTCCGGCCCAAAGCCGCGCCGTGATGGTCGCCAAGATGCGCGCAGCCGGGGCCGACATCACCGAGCAGATCACCGGCGCCGGCCACGACATCGGGCTGAATGATGCCCGCGCCGCACGCGAATGGCTCAGCCAGCGCCCCGCGCAGGTGGCCTGAGCACCTGCCTGATCAGCGCCGGCAAATCATGCGCCTGCGCCGCCACGAGATCAGCCCCCGCCGCGATAAGCATGGCGGGCGGCTGGAACCCCCACGACACAGCGATGGCGGTCACGCCCGCTGCCTTGGCCATGCGCATGTCATGCACGCTGTCGCCGATCATCACAGTCTGTGACGGGTCCGCGCCGGTGGCGGCCATCGCCTGCCGGATCATGCCCGGATGCGGCTTCGACGGCGCACTGTCCGCCGTCTGGATAGTCGCGAACAGGCCATGCCAGCCGTACAGGTCGACGACATAGTCGACGCCCCTGCGGGTCTTGCCCGTGGCGATGCCTAGGCTGGTCCGGTCCCAGCCTGCGACATCCTCGAGCGTGGCGGAAATGCCGTCGAACAGCGGCTCCTCCATGCCCGGAGTGCCGCGCAACTGCCCGAAAATCCGTTTGTAGGTGGCGCTCAGGTCAGCCGCTGGTACCTTATCGCCGAACAACTCGGCCAGCGCGGTGTCGAGCGACAGACCAATGATCGAGAAGCCCTTCTCCCGCCCCGGAAACCCGAGCCCATGCTCGGCAGCGGTCAGCTCCTGTGCTCTGATGATGATCTCGGCTGAATTCAGCAGCGTGCCGTCGAGATCAAACAGTACAAGGTCATGGCTCATGACCGGACCAGCTCATTCATCGGGCGCCTCGACGATCGGATCATAAGGTGAGGTGTCGAATCCCAGCAGGTTCCAGCTCTGCTTCATATGGTCGGGCAACGGCGCCGTCACATCGATCACGCCCTGCCCGCGCGGATGCGGCAGCACGATGCGGCGCGCCAGCAGGTGCAGACGGTTCTGGATGCCGCCGGGAATCTCGGCATTGTGACGGTCAAAATACTTCGGGTCGCCGATGATCGGATGGCCGATATGGGCTGCGTGCGCACGCAGCTGGTGCGTGCGGCCGGTCACGGGCTTGAGCGACAGCCAGGCCAGCTTCTGCGCTGCGGTGTCCACCGTGGCGTAGTAGGTGACGGCGTGCTGCGCGCCCTCGTCGCCATGGGCGGCCACCTTCATCCGGCTGTCGCCGTCGACCTGCGCCTCGCGCGCCAGGTAGGTCGAGATCCGGCCCTGCTTGACGCGCGGCACCAGATAGACGAGCGCCCAGTAGATCTTGCGGGCTGACCGCGAGCGGAAGGTCTTGGCCAGCGTCGAGGCGGCAAAGCGCGTCTTGGCGATGACGAGACAACCCGCTGTGTCCTTGTCGAGCCGGTGCACAAGCCGGGGCCGCGTGACCTCATCTTCGGTCAACGCCATCAACATGCCATCGACATGGCGCGTCGTGCCCGACCCACCCTGCACGGCGAGGCCAGCCGGCTTGTCGATTACCAGAACGTCGGCGTCTTCGTACAGCGTGACAGACTTCAGGAAGGCGCGCACATCGCCCTCCTTGTGCTGCTGCCCGCGTGGCCTGTGCCCATCGGCGCTGAGCTTCAGCGGCGGCACCCGGACCTTCTGGCCCGCCTGGATCCTGTCATTCGTATCGACGCGTTTCATATCGACACGCAACTCCCCCTTGCGGGCGATGCGCTGGATATGGCTGAACGGCAGCTGTGGGAAGCGCGCGATCAGGAAGCGGTCAACCCGCATATTCGCTTCGTCATCGGTCACCACGAGCGTCTGCACGCCGGTCGCGATGGTTTCGGACGCCTCAGCCTTGGCCTCGCGTTTGGTGCGGACCGGCGCTTCGTGCGAACCGCGCAGGTATTGCGGATCGTATGCGCCTTCCACAACGCGCGCCGACCGTCCCGGGGGCCTATCCTCACGTGGGCGATAGCCGGTCGGCTTGGCGATGCGTCGCGGCTCGTCACGCTGGTCGGGACGGCTGGAGCGCGCCACCGCTGCACGGCCAGCTGCCGTCTTGCGGCCTGCTTCCTTGCGCGCCTCGCGATCCTCGCCGCGGCCGCGGCGGTCGCGGCCGCCTGAATTCGGCGGAGCGCCTCGTGCGTTGCCCTTTGCCGGCGGCTTGCCACCTTTTCTCACGTCAGCGCCCTACCCAGACCAAGGCCAGCGCCCAGCGCGGCAATCGACAGAACCACCGAGGCCAGCACATAGCCTCCGGCATGCAGGAATGCGCCGCGCTCCCAGAGCGCCCAGGCATCGAACGAGAAGGCCGAAAAGGTCGTAAATCCTCCGAGCACCCCGGCCATGAGCAAGAGCCGCATGTCCTGAGACCACGGCGCCCCCGACCGGGACGCCAGCCACGCGGCAAGCAGCCCCATCACCAGCGAGCCGCCCACATTCACCGCCAGAGTCCCCCAGGGAAATCCGGCCCCGAACCAGCGCAGGCACGCCAGATTGGTCAGATGGCGCAACACGCCGCCAAGGCCGGCGCCGGCAAATACGAGAATAACTGCCTTCATCAGCTGTCTTTAGAGGCGGAACGCGCGGCTGTCACGCATTGGTGTGTCGAGCACTCCGCGCGGAACACGGACTTTCAGCTCCTGGTGATCGGCCTCAGCCAACCACGAAGTGACCTTAGACTTCGGCACTCTGCTGATCAAAAGGAGAGGCTCAAGACCTTTGCATGCGAAGCTTGCTCCACCAGTCCAGCCGCTTGCGGATTTCGCGCTCGAAACCCCGATCGGGCGGATCATAGAAATGCTGGCGGCCGAGCTTCTCCGGCCAATAATCCTGGCCCGAGAATGCGTCCGGCGCATCGTGGTCATAGGCATACCCCGAGCCATAGCCCTCGCTCTTCATCAGCTTGGTCGGCGCGTTGAGGATCGTCTTCGGCGGCGTCAGCGAGCCTGCCTCCCTGGCGACGCGCATGGCGGCCTTGTAGGCCACATAAGCGGCGTTCGATTTCGGCGCGGTGGCGAGATAAATCACGCAGTTGGCCAGGGCGAGTTCGCCTTCCGGAGAGCCGAGCTGTTCGAACGTCTCGGCGGCAGCACGCGCATGAATGAGCGCCTGCGGATCGGCAAGCCCGATATCCTCGACTGCCATGCGCACCAGCCGCCGCGCCAGGAAGCGCGGGTCCTCACCCGCGTCGAGCATGCGCGCGAAGTAGTAGAGCGCCGCATCCGGATCGGAGCCGCGGACCGTCTTGTGCAGCGCCGAGATCAGGTTGTAGTGGCCGTCCTCGGCCTTGTCGTAGATCGGCGCGCGGCGTTGCAAAGCCTCGCCGAGCGCCGCCTCGTCAAGCATTTCGCCAGGCCGGGCCGCGCGCCACAACTCCTCGCTGAGCGTGAGCGCCGCACGACCGTCGCCATCGGCAAAGCGGATGAAGGCCTCGCGCGCCGCAGCCGTCAGCGGCAAGGGCTTGCCTTCAAGCGCCTCGGCCCGGGCCAGCAGCGCGGCGATAGCGGCCTCATCGAGCGGCTTGAACACCAGCACGCGTGCGCGCGACAGGAGCGCGGCATTGAGCGCGAAGGACGGATTTTCCGTGGTGGCCCCGATCAGCGTGATGGTGCCATCCTCCATCACGGGCAGGAAGGCATCTTGCTGGGTCTTGTTGAAGCGATGGATTTCATCCACGAACAAAAGCGTGCACCTGCCCTGAAGGCGGCGCGCCCATGCGCCGTCAAAAACCTTCTTGAGGTCGGCCACGCCCGAGAAAATCGCGCTGATCTGCTCGAAGACCATATCGGTCTGGCCCGCCAGAAGCCGCGCCACCGTGGTCTTGCCTGTGCCAGGGGGACCCCAGAAGATTGCGCTGCCGATGGACCCGGACGCCAGGAGCCGGGTCAGCGCGCCATCGGCGCCCACCAGATGATCCTGTCCCGCCACTTCACCGAGCGAGGTCGGGCGCATCCGGTCCGCCAGCGGGCGCGGGCCCGCCTTGTCGAGCCCGGAGGCAGCGAACAGATCGCTCACCCGCGCACGACCGTGGTGAAAACCTGTCCCTTGCGGTTGACGGTTATCTCCCAGCCACGCGCCCGGTCTCTCGTCAGCCGCTCGACATCGCGCGAAACCGCGATCTTGTCGCGGTTGATCGCGAGCAGGATGTCGCCCTTCTGGAAGCCGACTTGCCCGGAAGGGCTGTCCGGGTCGACCTCCATCACCGCCACCCCTTCCGAACCGACCTCGATGGTGAGTTCCTCGGCGACAGCCGGCGACAGATTGACCAGCGTGAGCCCCGAGAACGGTCCGCGCCCGGTGATTTTGACCGGATCGCGCGGACGGGTTTCGGGCGCGATCATCATCTTGACCGGAAGGGTGAGCCGATTGCGTCCACGCATCACATGCACGGAAGCAGTCCCGCCGAGCGGCCGCGTCGCCAGACGATAGCCGAAGCTGTCCGGGTCCTCGACCACCTGCCCGTCAAGCTGGAGGATCACGTCGCCACGTTTTAGACCGGCCTCCTCGGCCGGGCTCTTGTCGAACACGGCAGCGACCATCACCCCGGCCGGCCGGTCAAGCCCGAGCCCCTCCGCGATATCAGGCGTCACACCCTGCAGCCGGGCGCCAAACCACGGCCGGCGCACGGACGCACTGCCGGCGCGGGCCGAGTCGACCACGATGCGCACCATCGTCGCCGGAATGGCAAAGCCGATGCCATGGCTGGCCCCGGTCTTGGAGAAGATCGCCGTGTTGATGCCGATCAGCCTGCCCTGCATGTCGACAAGGGCGCCACCGGAGTTGCCGGGATTGATTGCGGCGTCGGTTTGGATGAAGGACTGGAAGTCTGCGATCCCGACCTGCGTGCGCGCCAGGGCGGAGACAATGCCCTGGGTCACGGTCTGGCCGACGCCGAAGGGATTGCCGATGGCAAGAACGATATCACCAACCTGCAGATCGTCCGAATTGCCGATCTCCAGCGCCGAGGAGAGCCCGGTTGTGGTCTTCAGCCTGAGAACGGCCAGGTCAGTGCGCGGATCGCGCAGGATGATGTCGGCCTCCACCTCGCGCTTGTCTGCCAGCGCCACCTTCACCTCGGTCATACCCTCAATGACATGGTGGTTGGTCACCACCAGCCCGGCCCTCGCGTCCAAGACAACGCCCGAACCCAGCGACTGCTGGGCCCGTTCCCGCGGCACGCCGAATCCGCCATCCCCGAAGAAGCGGCGAAAGAACGGATCGTCCATGAACGGGTTGGCGGTTCGCCGTTCCTGCCGGATGCCATAGACATTGACTACAGCAGGTGTGGTCTTCTGCACCACCGGCGCGAAGGACAGCGTGACCTGTTGCCGGCTCTCGGGCGTCTGCCGGAACAGCTGCGCGGAGGCGGGCGCCGCAGCAGCGAGGCTCGCAACAAGAAGGAACAGCAATCCGGCAACAGGGCTGACAGCGCGCGGCATGGACATCTCCGGACAGGAATGGAATTTGACTGTCGAGATAGGCCTCGAAAGGGTTCAACGCAACATGCGGGCCGTCGACAAGAGTGGGTCAGGAGCATCAGAACGAAAAAAGGCGGCCCGAAGGCCGCCCCTGTTCGCATCCGCCGCGCGCTGGCCGGATCAGGCCGCTTCCGCACCCTCTTCCTTCATGGTCGGACCGGAATCCTTGCCGCGCGCCTCAACGTCGCGGTCCACCATCTCGATGACGGCGAGCGGCGCATTGTCGCCATAGCGGAAGCCGGCCTTGACGATGCGGGTGTACCCGCCATTACGGTCCTTGTAGCGCGGGCCGATCACATCGATCAGCTTCTTCGCCATGTCGGCGTCCTTGAGCTGCGCGATCAATTGGCGACGCGCATGCAGGTCGCCGCGCTTGCCGAGCGTGATCAGCTTTTCCACCACCGGGCGAAGATCCTTTGCCTTCGGCAAAGTCGTGACGATCTGCTCGTGCTTGATCAGGGCATTGCACATGTTCGAGAACATGGCCTTACGGTGTTCAGTGGTGCGGTTGAAACGACGACCGCGAAATCCGTGACGCATCCTGGCTCTCCTTCGTTATGCACCCGCCGTGCCAAGGTACGGGTGCTCTTTATGGTCAGCGAACGCCGGGCGAGCCCGGCCGGACGCTGCCGCTCAATAATGCTCTTCGAACCGCTTCGCCAGCGACTCGATGTCTTCCGGCGGCCAGCCCGACACTTCCATGCCAAGATGCAGGCCCATGCCGGCCAGGACTTCCTTGATTTCGTTGAGCGACTTGCGGCCGAAGTTCGGGGTCCGCAGCATCTCGGCTTCCGTCTTCTGGATCAGGTCGCCGATATAGACGATGTTGTCGTTCTTCAGGCAGTTGGCCGAACGGACGGACAGTTCCAGTTCGTCGACCTTCTTGAGCAGGGCCGGGTTGAACGGAAGCTGGGGCGCATTCGAGACCGCCTCTTCCTTGCGCGGCTCCTCGAAGGTGATGAACACGGCAAGCTGGTCCTGCAGGATGCGCGCAGAGTAGGCCAGCGCGTCTTCCGGCGAGATAGAGCCATCGGTTTCCACCGTCATGGTCAGCATGTCGCGGTCGAGGTTCTGGCCCTCGCGGGTGTTCTCGACGCGGTACGAGACTTTCCGGACCGGGGAATAGAGTGCGTCAACCGGGATGAGGCCGATCGGCGCGTCTTCCGGACGGTTGTGCTCGGCAGGGACATAGCCCTTGCCAGTCGCAACCGTGAATTCCATCCGGATTTCAGCGCCTTCGTCGAGCGTGCAAATCACGTGGTCGGGATTGAGGATCGAGACGTCGCCCACCGTATTGATGTCGCCAGCGGTCACCGTGCCTGGCCCCTGCTTGCGCAGCGTCATGCGCTTGGCGGTTTCGCCCTGCATCTTGATGGCGATGGCCTTCACGTTCAGCACGATGTCGGTCACATCTTCACGAACGCCTGGGATCGAGGAGAACTCGTGCAGCACGCCATCGATCTGGATGGCTGTCACGGCCGCGCCCTGAAGCGACGACAGCAGCACGCGGCGCAGCGAATTGCCAAGCGTCTGGCCAAAGCCGCGCTCCAGCGGACGCGCCACTACGGTCGCGACGCGCTTGGCGTCCTCGCCGGGCTTCACTTCAAGCTTGTTGGGTTTCGACAGATCCTGCCAATTTTTGCTAATCACGACCGCACCTTTCCTGATAGGGGTCAAATGGCGATGGCCGCGAACCAGCGCCCGAAAACGTCGCGGAGCCTCGCGCAGGCTCCACGGCGGTGTGAAACGATTTCAGACGCGCCGGCGCTTGCGCGGGCGACAACCATTGTGCGGGATCGGCGTCACGTCGCGGATCGACGTCACGGTGAAGCCGGCGGCCTGCAAGGCGCGCAAGGCGGACTCGCGACCAGAACCCGGGCCCAGAACCTCGACCTCGACCGTGCGCATGCCATGTTCGGCAGCCTTGCGTGCCGCATCTTCGGCCGCAACCTGTGCAGCATAAGGGGTGGACTTGCGCGAACCCTTGAAGCCCATCACGCCGGCCGACGACCAAGAGATCGTGTTGCCCTGCGCATCCGAGATGGTGATCATGGTGTTGTTGAACGAGGCGTTGACGTGAACGATCCCGGAGGCAATGTTCTTTCGTTCGCGGCGCTTCACGCGTGTTGCTTCTTTAGCCATTCTTCGTGTCCTTCAGGCGCGCCCGTCATGCCAGGCGCTGGGGAGTGGAGGTGGTCAAGGCAATCGGCAGTAGGCCATCGGAGATTCACCGACTGCGGCATGCCCAATGCATTACTTCTTCTTGCCAGCGATGGCCTTCGGCTTGCCCTTGCGGGTGCGCGCATTGGTGTGCGTGCGCTGGCCGCGGACCGGCAGGCCCTTGCGGTGGCGCAGGCCACGATAGGAACCAAGGTCCATCAGACGCTTGATGTTCATCGATACTTCGCGGCGCAGGTCACCCTCGACCTGATAGTCGCGGTCGATGGCCTCGCGAATCTGGAGGATCTCAGCGTCGGAGAGCTGGGCGACGCGGCGCTCGGCTGGGATCGAAACCTTCTCGCAGATTTCCGAAGCGAACTTCGGACCAATGCCGTGGATATACTGAAGCGCGATAATCACGCGTTTGTTGGTCGGGATGTTGACACCCGCAATACGAGCCATCGCTCTCTCCATCATGGGGCTGGCCGAAGCCGCCGGTTTCATGTCCCCGCGTCCGGTGGAGGCCGGCCCTTGCGGAGTAACTTCAAAAAAAAGCACCCGACGCCGCAAACGGCAATCTGGGCACGTGATTTGAGGTTGAGTGGGCGTTAACCGGCGCGAACCATCATGTCAAGCCCAAACGCCGACGCTATCCCAGCGCCTTCACGATCGCCGCCGTGACATCATCGACCGGCTTCATGCCATCGACAACCGTGAGCTGCCCGCGCTTCTCGTAATAGGGCGCAACCACAGCCGTATCGCGGTTGTAGGCTTCGAGACGGGTCTTGAAGACCTCCGGATCATCGTCCTTGCGGACCGGCTGGCCTGCCGCCCTCGCCTCGTCCGCGCGCTTGATGATCCGATCAACAAGTTTGGTCTGGTCAACACGCAACTCGACCACGGCCCGCAGCTTCATCTGCTTCTCGGCCAGCATGCTGTCGAGCGCCTCGGCCTGCGCCACCGTGCGCGGGAAGCCGTCGAGGATGAAACCCTTCCTGGCATCCGGCTCATTGATGCGGTCCGCGATGATCCCGATCACGATCTCATCGGACACCAGCCCGCCTGCGTCCATCACGGCCTTGGCCTTGATGCCAACCGGTGTTCCGGCGGCCACGGCAGCGCGCAGCATGTCTCCGGTGGAGAGCTGCGGGATGCCATGTTTCTCGACCAGTCGAGCAGCCTGCGTGCCCTTACCCGCCCCCGGCGGACCCAGCAGGATCAGTCTCATCAGCGCCTCGCACCCTTGAGTTTTGCTTTCTTGACCAGCCCCTCATACTGATGGGCCAGCAGGTGACCATGCACCTGGGCGACCGTATCCATCGTGGTCGTGACCACTATCAGAAGCGACGTGCCGCCCAGCAGAATGATCGGTATCTGCGCATAAGAGATCATGAATTCAGGGATCAAGCAAACTATAGTCAGATACGCCGCGCCGATGCAGGTGATCCGGGTCAGGGTGTAGTCGATGTGCTCGGCCGTGCGCTCGCCGGGGCGGATGCCCGGAATGAAGCCGCCCTGCTTCTTGAGGTTGTCAGCCGTCTCGGTTGGATTGAACACAATGGCCGTGTAGAAAAAGCAAAAGAAGATGATCAGAGCTGCATAGAGCAGCATGAACAGCGGCCTGCCATGGCCGAGATACGTCGCCACGGTCGACAGCCAGCCCGTTTCTCCCGAGGCCTGCTGGAAGCTGGCAATCGTCGCCGGCAACAGCAGCAGCGAAGAGGCAAAGATGGGCGGGATCACGCCCGCGGTATTGAGCTTCAGCGGCAGGAAAGATGTCTGGCCCTGATAAACCTTGTTGCCTTCCTGTCGCTTTGGATACTGGATCAGGAGGCGGCGCTGGGCACGCTCCATGAACACACACAGTGCGATGACGCAGATCGCCATCACGAGCACAGCCAGCAGCAATGGTGTTGACAGCGCCCCTTGCCGGCCCAGCTCGAGGGTCTGCATCAACTGACCCGGAAACTCAGCGATGATGCCCCCAAATATGATCATCGAGGGACCATTGCCGATGCCGCGGCTGGTGATCTGCTCACCGAGCCAGAGCAGGAACATGGTGCCGCCAACCAGCGTGATCACTGTCGAGATGATGAAGAATGGACCTGGATCTTGCACCAGATTGCCCGAACTCTGCAGACCGATCGCAATGCCCCAGGCCTGGAACAGCGCCAGCACCAGCGTAAGGTAGCGCGTGTACTGGTTCAGAACCTTGCGGCCCGACTCACCCTCCTTCTTCAGCGCTTCCAGCGACGGCAGGACGGAGGTCAGCAACTGGATGATGATCGAGGCCGAGATATATGGCATGATGTTGAGCGCAAAGATCGCCAGACGTCCGACCGCCCCACCCGAGAACATGTTGAACAGGCCAAGAATGCCTGACTGCGCCTGCTTGAACAGATCGGCCACGGCGTCCGGATTGATGCCTGGCAGCGGGATGTAGGTTCCAAGACGGAACAGCGGCCAGCGTGAACCAGATGCGCTTCTTCAGTTCGGTCGCCTTGGCGAGCGCCCCGAAGTTCAGGCTCGAAGCAAGCTGTTCAGCAGCCGATGCCATGCAAATCCCCTAAGGTCCGTTTGACAGGAAAACGGCGGCCTTGCGGGTTGTACCAACCCACGGCCGCCGTCCCATTCGTCTCATCTCGATATGCGCGTCACGCCTGTGAAGACGCAGCCAGGATTTTGACCGAGCCGCCGGCCTTCTCGATCGCTTCGACAGCCGACTTCGAGGCGCCGAAAACTTCAAAGGTCAGCTTGGACTTGATCTCGCCAATGCCAAGGATCTTGACGCCGTCGCGCGGCTTCGAGCAAACGCCCGCCGCCACCAGCGCCTCGATCGTCACGGCCGCGCCGGCCACCAGTTTACCGGCGTCGACCGCTTGCTGCACGCGCCCGATGTTGACCTCGTTGAGGTCGCGGGCGAACACGACATTGGAGAAGCCGCGCTTGGGCAGGCGCCGATGCAGCGGCATCTGGCCACCTTCGAAGCCCTTCACGGCGACGCCGGTGCGGGCCTTCTGACCCTTAACGCCGCGCCCTGCGGTCTTGCCCTTGCCCGAGCCGATGCCGCGGCCAACACGCATGCGCTCCTTGGTGGCCCCGGGATTGTCACGAAGATCTGTGAGTTTCATCTGCTCCCTCCTCAGCTTGCGTCGACGACGCGAACGAGGTGCTTCACGCGTTCGATCATGCCGCGCACAGCCG
>JAPLOU010000083.1 GCA_026400535.1 Hyphomicrobiales bacterium | reverse complement strand
GAACCCGCGCAATCGTATCCACGCCCTTCATCCCCAACCCGCCCATCATACAAAAACGGGCAGTCTAGCCTCACCAGATGGGGGTCAATTTTGGACGCCGATCCCCCGGCTCAAGGGGTCAAAATTGCACGCTGATTCACATGCCGCCGCCGCAGGTCGCGCATGTTGCAAGGCCGGTCAAAAGGATCGGGGGCGGTCACGACGCGCGGGGGCGTCTGTTTCGGGTTACGGGATTTCAGGCGGGCCTGGGCCGCGTCGAACATTGCTGGTTCGATGATCGGGTCGACCGGCACGATGATGTGCTCCGTGTCGGGCTTGTCTTCCTTGGTCTTCCATGAACGCCTCTATGCCGCATCAAGGTGCCTTCGCGGCATCGCAGATCGGCAATCGCATCGTCAGGTTCGCGGCGCGTGCTGAGAGCGTACGCAGAGCGGCAAGTTGCGCCGTTCGCTTCGTCGATGACGAGGGTCAGAGCGCCTTTGCGCGAGGATGAAACACGGCTGAACTCCAACGGCAAGTCGGGGCCGTCGAATTGCCACAGCTCGTGATACTCGTCGAATTCCGGGCGTATGTCCCACAGCAGCGAGCCCCATCCGAGGATCGCGATCTTCGGGTTGTTACGGGTCATCGAGGCTCTTTCCTTGTTCGGTAATCAACTTGGCGCGCTGTTTGAACCCGTTCAGTGTCGCGGTCACAAGAGCGTCTGGAAACGTGTAAGGCAATGCCGCTAGGACTGACTCGGCCTGTCGCACGGCGTTTGCGCCGAGGTCTGCGAAGACGGATGCCATGATCTTTCGCCCCACGCCCGCGGTGTCCGCGGTCTGCTGAAAGTGGCGGGGCAGGATTTCATTGACGAGATAGTGCCGGTTCTTGCCGGCGGACATCGCCATCTTGAACTGCTTGCGCTGGAGCTGGCCTGAATCAAGGCTGGGCTGGACTGTGAGGACGTCATAGAGCGGCGTGAGTCTGTAGCGGCCACCAGGAGTGATGAAGATACTGAAGTTCTTGGCGTGACCGTCGGTGGCGCCGAGCATCCAGAAGAGGATGCAGGCACGCATGAAGGTGGCGATATCGGCCTCCGGCGTATCGCTGCCCTTGAGCAGCTGGATAACCCCATTCATGTCCGGGCCACCCTCGGTCTGGTATTTCGTCGTCGGGGGGACGGACAGGGCCTGGCACATATCTTCCTGCGGCAGGCGCAGAAGACGATCATCTCTGGTCCATCGGCGATCAAATCGCTCGACAATGAGGGTGCGGCGTCCGCCAAAGTCGGCAATCTCGACTTCTGGCGTGGAAAGGCCGCAGGCGGCAAGAATTTTAAGGCAGAGATATTCGTTCTCAACGCTGCTTGAGAGATCGATGCCGTTCGGTAGCTGGCCGATCTGCGGCTTGAGGATATGGGTGGTGGCGCTGGTGCCGGCAGGTTTGAGCCACTGTCCGTTCTTGCGCAGGAGAGCGGTCTTTTCCTGCGCGCCGGCGATCGAGATGCGGAAGTCCTCATCCTCGCCCATGCCGAGCGGGGCGGCGGCGAGGTTGTTGATGAGGGCGGCGATGTCGTAGTCGGTGACGGGCTTGCCATCGGTGGCGCCGGCTTTGCCGGGATCGACGCCGTCGGGGAGGAATTGCAGCGCGCCGACGCGCTCGGCGACGCGCTTGCGGATGGCGTCGCTGTCAGGAAGCAAATTGTCGAAGACATTGATGACGGGTGCGCCGATATAGCGGTCTTCCCGCAAAGGCAGGGAGAGCGAGACCGGGAAATTGTTCTCCCAGGCGAGCCAGTCCTTGGCGTATTGAAAGTCGATGGCGCCGGTGGATTCGCGGCGCAGCACGCCGACGTGTCGGCTGTTCAGGAAGACGTTGAGGGGCGCGTGAGCCCGGCGGCGCGTCATCAGAACAGGTCCTCGATGTCAGCGGCGCTTGCCTTGCTGCGGGGGCGGACGACAAGTTCGAGGTCGAGAGCGGAGAGCGCGGCCATCAGCGTGCGCAACTGGACAGCGGGTTCACCGGCCTCAAGGCGCGAGACGGTGCCCTGGCGCAGATGGATATGGTCGCCGAGGGTGCCTTGCGTCAGGCCGGCATGTTTGCGGGCGCGGCGCAGGATTGCGCCGAGCTGCTTTTCGTTACGGGCGATCTGGTCGGTCATAAGTGCCTCCACGCTCAATATACGTGAGTGCGTATAAAGTGTCAATATACGGGTTTGCGTATGAAATTTATATATACGCGTTCGCGTATAACTGTAATATATACGCATAGTCGTATAGCTGATCCAGGAGCTTTGCCTGCTGGAAACGGCCAAGGGTGGCCGAGCAATGATTCAAGGTGCTCGGATGCGGTGGGCGGGCGTTCCTTGCGAGGTCTGGCCATGACGCCATGATAGCCGAAGGTCGCGCTTCAAAGAACAGCCGATTCCTGCGCTGGAAGCCCGCGCGGCGGCGTCGGTCGGACCTCGCGTACCGGTGGAGGCGGACCTCATGGCGATATCAGGCTCAGCGCCGTGGCTACCGGCAGATAAAGCGAGCGCGGCCGCTGGATCAGAGGCATGAAGCCAAAGGCCGCGTAGAATGCGGCCGCCTGGTCGTCGATGGCGTCCGCGAAGATGGCGTGCGCTCCAATCGGAGCAGTCGCCACGGTCTTGATGGCGTCAAACAGCAGGGCTTCGCCAAGTCCCAGCCCGGCGTAATCGATATGCCGCCCGAGCCAGCCGATTAGCACGGCCGGCACAGTCGGATAGCGCGGCAACTTGTTTGCCAGCGGCTCGGGAACCTCCGTCAACGGCACGTTGCTGGACGACAGGGTATAGAACCCCGCCACCCGATCCGTCGCGATCTCGCGCGCGACGAAACAGGTGGCGTACTTCCGCTTCACGTCCTGTGAGACCGTTTCGCGGAAGTAGCTATCAATCCGGTCATTGCCGCAGATGAAATTCACTCGGCTGTGCGCCTTCGCCAGCGGCTCGATGGCGAAGCGTGCGCTCACCGGCGGTCGATCAGTTCGGCATGGCGCTTGGCAGCGCGGGACAGCCGCTCGTTCGGCTTGGGCGGATCGATCAGTGCTTGGGCAAACCGGATCTGATCCTCGCGCGCCAGGCGCATGATGTCGGCGTCCTCGACGACGCGTCGGGCATCCTCCCCGGCAGTCGCGATCAGATAACCGGTCAAGGTCATGCCGCGCAGGCGTGCGGCACGCTGCATATGGTCGTAGACCTGCACCGGGACACGGGCTTCCAGACGCGCAGTCTCGGTCTCGACTTGGGGCTTGGGCATGGGGGCCTCCTTTGGTCATCATCAATACGGCAAATTGCCGTATATATCAACCCCGCTGTTGCTCCCCCTTGGCCGCTTCTCTTTCCAGCCCTGAGGGGCGACGACAGACCACCCTGAACAGGACACTCGGGACTGACAGTTGGCCCCCCTTACTCCGCCCCTCTTCCCGGCCGTGCCCTCAGCGCGCCTCGAAGCTACCGTTCGGCACAGAAACGACGTCGACATTCTGGGGAAGATGCGTCTCGATGGCGGATGGCGCTTTCTCTATTCATCTTGTTGGGGTTTCTCCGAAAAGCGCCGCCTTGGCCTGTGCGGAGATGGCGCAAAAGGCTCTTGCTCTCAATGGCATACGACCAAGCGCCGTCGGTGCTTTTATCTCGCAATCCGTGGACGTTTCCTCTCAGCACGAACGCGGACCGACGCATATGACCATCAAACTCGACGAACTTTGTTTCCGAGAACGTGTGATGTGAATCGGCTTCGGAGCTTGATCTCTGTAGGCGTCCAAGAGTGACCCTGGTGCTCCCGCAATTTGTTGCATAGCATCAAGTGCTTACCGGCATTTGGATAGGGTCAGCCTTCAGAGCCGATCGGGGGTCAAATGGCGTGCTGGTTTACAACCGCTGACGGTTCCATGGCTGCCTCCAGAATCGATCGCACCCATGGAATCTCATCCGTTCGCGCCACGGGGTTGCGCTCAAGGACGCCGTGATCTGGGTCAGTTCAACGTTCACGGCAACCCCCGCAGAGCAGGCGCGTGTGGAGCGGCTGCGTTCGCGCGTCCGTTTGCTGCGCTATGGCAGCGATTGCTATGCTTACGCCATGGTTGCTTCCGGGCTCATCGACGCAGTGGTCGACAAAGGCCTCGAAATCTATGACATCGCAGCGCACATACCCCTGATCAGCGGCGCGGGGGGTCGTGTGATTGGCCTTGATGGCGCGCCGCCACTTTGCTCGAACGGCATCATCGCTGCGGGCGAAGCGGACCTTGCCGAGGAAATCCGCGATCTACTTGCTTGAAAGGACCGCCTTGATGAACCGCGACGCGACGGAAACAGGGTGCTCGGCAACTCCACTCGTGATTGACACGATCCGGACGCCGCCGGGGGGCACGATCGGGATGTGCCATGCGCCAGGCCGCACCGGTATCGATGGGTCCGGACGACCCTGGCAGCGAAGCCTTGATACCGATCTCGATGCAATCGACAAGCGGGGCACAAGGCTGATGATCAGTCTCGTCGAAGCCGGAGAGTTCGCGAGGCTCGGGCTTGCCGACCTGCCACGGGCTGTCTTGTCCCGCCCCTTTGAATGGCGTCATTTTCCGATTCAAGACATGTCCGTGCCTGATGTTGATTCAGAGAAACTGCGCGACCTGATTGATGAGGTGGCGAGCGTCTTGCGAAGCGGCGACTTCGTTCTGTTCCATTGTGCCGCCGGATTGGGACGGACCGGGTTGATGGCAGCGCTGACCCTTATCGAGGGATTCGGCATGAAGCCCATGGACGCCATACGACTGGTCCGGTCTGCAAGACCAGGCACCATCGAAAGCGATGCACAAATGCAGTTCCTTATGGCCGCCGGGCGACATTCTACAAAGATCAGCGGATAACAGCGCGCATGAAAGACTGCATAAATTGACGCTGGAAAAGCAGGAAGGCGATCAGCAACGGGCCGGAGCTCATGAGCGAGGCAGCAGATATGATTGCCCAGTCAAGGCCCTGGTCGACGGAGGCGAAGACCGATCGTCCTGCCGTCAACGGCCTTGTCTCGACACTGTTGGTTGTCACGAGCGGCTTTGGTGCACGGATGCCGATGTGCGGAACTCTGGCTTTGTAAGCGTCATCATCGGACACGGACCGACACCGGCCTTGCAAGCGTCATGTTCCGGTTGGCGATCTTGATATGAATGGCGACTTCTTTCTGCTGAGCCCCGAATGTTCTGGATGTCAGACGTCCGCCGTTGAGGCTTTTGATGCGGGAGATGGCGGTTCGACCAGTGAGCGCTTGCCGTATCGATGGCGCTTCTGCCTGGCCATTCGCCCACGGGCCGCGATCTCGGCGCAGTGCCGCTCGCGCTCGCTGCCGCCATGGGGCTCACCTTTGGCGGGTATAGAGGCTTTGCCCGGTGGAATGATGATCCTCGGTGGGGATCGACTGGGTCTCGCCGTGCGGATCGCCTGATAGACCGGGGCGCCGTCATAGGCTCCGTCGGCGATGACAGCGCGGATGTTGCCGCCAGAGCTCGCCACCAGCTCGCCAATCATCGCGGCGTCGGAGGTGTCGTCATCGGTCAGTTCGTGAGCGATGATCTCGTTGTCATCAGGATTGACCGAGAGATGCAGCTTTCGCCAGGACCTTCTCGTCTCACCATGCCTGGCCCTTACCCACTCGCCGGCGCCGAAGAACTTGAGGCCGGTGCTGTCGATGACAATGTCGATGGGGCCTTTGCGTGACCAGCGATTGTTGTGGACATCCACGGTGCGCCGCCGTCGCGCCAGCGTCGTGTGATCAGGCACGGCGAGATCGAGTTTCATCATCTCCATCAGCGAGCGTACGAAGCCCTCGCTCTGCCGGAGTGGCAAATGCAGCACCGCACCGAGCATCAGGGTCGTCTCGATGGCCAGGTTGGAGAACCGCCGCTGACCGCCCGGTGTCCTCCGGCACGCAGCGGGCCAGCCAGCGATCGCATCTTCCGACAGCCACACCCTGATATCGCCACGCCGGACCAACCCGCGATCGTACTCAGGCCAGTTCTCGACGCGAAAACGCACTTTCGGAATGCGATGGCGATGCGCCTCATGGAACTTGAACGGCATGCGGGAACTCGGAACAGCTGCAAAGTTGCAGCTCATACCCGCGATCGGCTATCCGTGCACCAACGCCCATCGCCATAGGCGATTCCGCAAAGCTGGGAAGCCATGCCCATCGGGGTGATCGTTCTGCCCGGCACCCGCATCCAGGACAACCTCGCCGACAAGGCTAGGCTGCTCGGCATCCCTGTCTGGCGCTTCGGCAGGTGATGCTCGCGAGCGGCTGCGCAACGCACGTCGACACCGCGCTGCCAGGGGGCGACGGCTGCCTCGGTCTGCCGCGTGTCAGAACAGGCGCACGTCCAGGGTGAACGGCTCGGCCGCGGCGATCCTGATGCGCGCGGCGTCAGGGTGGCGGTGATTGATCACGAGGTTCAGGTCGGGCGAGCCCGCGACCGGGACGATG
Source organism: Hyphomicrobiales bacterium (assembly GCA_026400535.1). Taxonomy (GTDB): domain Bacteria; phylum Pseudomonadota; class Alphaproteobacteria; order Rhizobiales; family Beijerinckiaceae; genus Allobosea. Next base: position 5,268 of record JAPLOU010000083.1, on the reverse strand, counting down.
GCCGAAGGAACCTGCAGCAGCGGCGTCTCAAGCGCGGCGTGCCACGCATTGCCTGCCGCTTGCGTCACGCTCTCCGTGCGCGTCCAGTCATCAGGCAGATCGGTAAGCGCTATGCGAGCGATGGCCAGATCGTCGGGGGCTTCATAGCAGACCATGACCAGCGCCGGCATCAGCGCCGGATCCTCGATGTGGACAAGCTTCTCCAGCACGCAGAGCGAGGGCGACGTTGCGGCGTAGGTGACGGGTCGACCCATCGTGTTCCACCGTCCATCGAACAGCAGCCCGTAGCCGCCGTCGAAGGCGCGGGCGTGCTCCACGCCTGACAGTCGCCACAGGATCATGCCTAAGTGGTCCTTGTTAGTTGCGTGTCAGGCCGCCGCGCCCCAGGCGATCTTGCCGAGCACAGTCTCCACGACGCGTGCGCCGCTCTCGGTCTGGGCGATCTCCAGCGGCGCCTCGCCCGAGAAAGCCGCCAAAGGCCGGCGCAGCCACGCAGCCGCCTTGCCGGCATCGCCGAAGGCCTCCTCGGCGACGGTCTGGATGCGGACGAGGCGAACCGCACGGTCGGACTCGTCGATGGTGAGGGGCTGGTTCTTCTCCTGCCGGTGCCGGCGGGTGCGCTGCGGGATGACGAAGCGCTCGATCTCCTGGTCCGAGAGCCCCGCCTGGCGCAGACCCGCCAGAGCTGCCAGCGGCAAACGGCGCCGCACGGCGAGCGCCAGATCGCCCTGCGACTGGACAAGACCGCCCAGAACCTCGGGCCCGCCCAGCTTGCGGGCCATCTCAGCCAGGACCATCGACATAAGACGATCTCCTCAAAGGTTCGAAACGGGGCCTGCACGGAAGGAGCAGGAACGGAGCGGCAATCTGCCAGAGATATAGCGGCGTCTTGCCGAACTTGCAAGGTTCAGCTTGCCAGGTTCAGCTTGCCAGGCCGGCTGCATCACGCCGGCTGCGCCTCACATGTTTGCGTCGGCCAGCCAGACCGCCGGACTTAACAAGTGCGGCGCCTGCGAGAGGCGCAGGGCATCAGAGCAAGAGGGCGGCAGGAGAAACCGCGACGGGTGCCACAGGGCGAGAGCGGCTTGCCCGGCCCGTCGCGGAGACCCGCCATGGGACATCACGCTCGCAGCTACCAGCTTCAAGACCATCCATCTCATCCGTGCAAGCATCGCGCCGAAGCGCGGCAGTCCAGCCCCGGGGTCCGTAACGATGTCTACGCCCGTATCACCGACGGCATCCGTGCACCAATGCCGCAGAAAGCCACCTAAATGGTGGCCTGCCTGGAAGCTGAATTGACGGTTGCGAAGACAAGGGTGGGGACGCAAGAGGCGTTTCCCAGTGCTGTCTCCGTGTTCTCGATATGAGCATCGGTGTGTGTCGGCACAATGACTTGCCCGGCCCTGCGACACTGGGAAGTTTCGACAGCCACAACTGGGTTCAACACACGTCTCGGAAATACGCGGAACAGAGCCTATATTCCTGACATGAAAAAAATCGGAAAAGTCATGATGATCGGTCTTGGTATCCTTGGCGGGGCCGCCATCCTGGGCATTGGTGTCTGGTTTTATGTCGTGAGCAATGTCGAACAGCCCAAGTACGCGCTGGTAACGCAGGATGGCGCCATCGAGTTGCGGGACTACCCTGCGCTGGTGGTGGCTGAAGTCACGCGCCGGGGTGATCGCAACGCTGCCGTGCGTGCAGGTTTTAGTCCGCTCGCAGGCTACATCTTCGCCAAGAACCGGGGTGGCGACAGTGTCAGCATGACAGCGCCTGTGCTGCAGGAGCGCCAGGCGATTGCCATGACCGCACCGGTGACGCAGACGCCGAGCGGTGATGGCCAATCTGCGACGGATGCATCCTGGGCTATCCGCTTTGTCATGCCTGCCAAGTATACGCTTGAGACACTCCCTAAAGCTGCAGGCGATGATGTGAGGCTGTTGCAGGTTCCGCCCCAACGCCGCGCCGCCATCCGGTTCTCAGGTGTTGCCACAGATGCCGTGATCGCGGCGAATGAAGCGACGCTGCGAGCATGGCTGGCTTCGCGCAACATCACCATGCTGGGGCTGCCAACCTATGCCTACTACAACGATCCGTTCACGCCCGGACCGCTCAGGCGCAACGAAGTCATGTTCGATGTCAAAGGCCTATGAGCAGAAGATGATCTCGGCTGCATCGGTTGCTTCAATCAGGGGTTCCAGCCACGTCTTGAGAGCAGCAGCTTGGAGATCAGTGACTTAACCAGCCCGCAAAGCGGTTTTTCCTTCATCACCCACACCCCAGACGAACGCGAGATGCTGGTTTCAAAATGGACCAGTCTTGTCCGTAAGACGCTCCCTGGGATAGCAGAGCGCTGTGGCTGGCCAATCTCGCAGGATCATTGCTTCGTGCGGGTTTGTCTTGATACCGCGTTGGGTGCTCCGTGGCACAGGCTCGTCAAGCGTCCAGCAATCCTGCATCTCACGGACGCGCAACTCAGCACAGCCATCGCGGACGCCGAGGCCCTTGCGCGTTTCCCAGAATCACTCGATGCCCGCAATCGGCAGAGCGTGATCTGGCGGCGATCAACCGGCGGTGCCTGAGCATCGCTGGCCGTATAACTGCTCAACTGCGCGAAGCAGTCGCGGATGCAGAGGACATCGCAGTTCACTTCCACGGATCCGAATCAACTGATGGCACGCAAACCAGAATTATCGCAGGAGACAATCGAAAAGCTCGGACTTGAACGCTTGTCCCGGCTGGTTCTGGAGGCAGCTGCGCGTGACACAGGTTTCCGCAAACTACTCAAGGCAGCGCTTGCAGGACTTAAAGGGCCGCAGGCGGTTGCCGCCATCGTCGACCGGCGACTTGGCGCACTCGCCAAGGCGCGCAGCTTCATCGATTGGCACAAGGCGCGCGCCTTTCGCGACGATCTGAGTGCAATGCTCGCGATCATCATGGGCGAATTGACCGAGGCGTCGCCAACGCTCGCCGCCGACCGGCTGGTTAGCTTCGTGCTGACGCACAGCGATGTCTTCGAGCGCTGCGATGACTCATCTGGTGCGATCCAGGGCGTGTATCACACAGCGGTCGAGGGCCTCGGCGATTTGGCTGCCCGCATGCCGCCTGCGGATCGTCCGGCACTTGTCCTGCGCATCACCGGGCATCTTGGCGTGGATGAGTGGGCCTGTCTGCGCCGGATGGCGCTGGGCCTGGTGCCGCATCTTGATGCCGCTGCACTCAACACATGGGATACGGTGCTGTCAGCCGAGGTCAGCAAGCGCCAGTTGAGCGCACCGCGCACGACAAAGGCGTCACCGATGCGGCAGGAGCGAACGGGAGCTGAGAGCTTCATCATCATCCGCCAGGCAATTGCCGACGCGCGAGGCGACGTTGATGGGTTCATCGCACTCAACACGCAATTGCCAGCCTATATGCGCGACAGCATCGGCACTGCCCGCCGACTGCTGGGAGCGGCGCGTCTTGACGAGGCCTTGCAAGCGGTGCGCTCGGCCAAAGGTGCCTCTTCCAAAGATTCGGCCCCCCAGCGCTTCACCGAACTGCTCGACAGCGACATTGATGGTTTCGATCTCGACAATGTCGGCGAAGCGGGTGCCACGCGGCTTGAGGCTGAGATCCTCGATGCGCTGGGCAGGTCCGACGAGGCACAGGCTCTGCGCTGGGCGTCTTTTGCCCGCAGACTCGACGTGAAGATGCTGCGCGACTATCTGGCCCACTTGCCTGACTTCGACGAGTTTGATGCGCTCGACCGTGCCTTTGCCCATGTGCGTGCCATGGCTGACCACCATGCTGCCTTGGCTTTTCTGATCACCTGGCCGAAACTTGATCTTGCTGCATCTCACGTCCTGGCTCATGCCAGTGCGTGGGAAGGACGGCACTACGGCCTGCTCAGCCGTGCTGCCGATGCGCTGGAAGCCGATCATCCGCTGGCAGCAACGATCCTCCTCCGCTCCTTGCTGACCGACATTCTCAATCAGGGGCGGTCATCGGCTTATGGTCACGGTGCGCGCTACCTCAAGACGCTTGATCGCCTCGCGTCCGAGATACCCATGCACGATGGTACTGCAGCCGCAGAGGCCGGAGCGCATGTCGTCCAGATCGCGGACCACGCAACCTGGCGCGCCTCACTCATCCGCCAACATGGCCGCAAACAGGGCTTCTGGGTGCTCGTGGAGGACAAGCATTGACGAGCGATGACGTGCGAAATTGCTGAGCTTGCGCAGAAAGACGCCGTAAAGTTTGCGTCATCAGATTTATGCGACAGCTGGCCCTACGAAGCTTGTGATGGCTCCACTCAATGTCTTTAGCTGCGTTTCCCCGCCTGAAACAGGCATTTCCGCACCTGGCGCAGAACAGCGGTTATCGGGCGGATTGTTATCCGTCGCGAGTTTGTTAAAGCACGGGGTTGAGGCGCGGATTGGGATCCCGCATCCGCCAGATGCCCTGGTGATAGTATTGGTTGGTCGGCATGCGACGAACCAACGGTACTGTCAACTTGCTGACGGCCGGCCGTGCGAAGACGGGGGGCTTTCTGACGCCGAGATCGATGCATTGGTGCAAGCAGGCAAGCTGGAAGAGGTGGATTGCCATGACTGAGAAAGTGTATCGCAGCGAGATCGCCGCCGCCATGCATCAGATGGTGGAAGGCATCGCGAGCGTCCGCTTGGTCGACAAGAAGACCATGCGCGCGTTCGACGAGAGCTGCCTCGTGCCGGCGCCCAGGCTCAGCCCCGAGGAAATCCGGGCACCGCGCGAGCGCGAGGCCGTCTCGCAGCCGGTGTTCGCGCGCTATCTCAACGTCTCGAAGAACCTGGTATCGGACTGGGAGCGCGGCTTGAAGCGCCCGGGCGGCCCGGCGCTGCGGCTCTTGTCGATCGTGCAGAAGAAAGGCCTGGAGGCGATTGCCTGACCGCCTCGATCTTGGACGCATAATTGACGGTGTTGTCACATTAACGCGACCTGAAACCGGTTCGGGTTACGGGGCGGCTTGATTGCCAAGTCCGTCAGCGACAAGCGCCACCGCTTCCCGCCCGAGATCATCGCCCGTGCGGTATGGCTGTATTTCCGCTTCCCGTTGAGCCTGCGGTTGGTCGATCAGATGCTGCTCGAGCGGGGTATCGTCGTCTCCTGCGAAACGATCCGGCGCTGGGCGAGGACGTTCGGCCCTGACGATGCGAAGCGCTTTCGGCGAAAGCCGGCCGTTCGGACGATATCTGGCATCTCGACGAGGTCGTGATAATGATCGCCGGTAGGAAGCACTGGCTGTGG
>JAPLOU010000005.1 GCA_026400535.1 Hyphomicrobiales bacterium | reverse complement strand
GCCGGTGCCGAAATCATCGAGCGCGATCCGGATCCCGGCCTCGCGCAACGTGTTGATATTGGCCGTTGCGGCGTCGAAGTCGTCAATGAACGCCCCTTCGATGATCTCAAGCTCCACCCTGACCGGCGCGATGCCGACCTGCGCCACCAGTTCCAGCACTCGGGTGGCGAAGTCGGGCTTGCGAAGCTGTGTTGCTGCGATGTTGATACTGACCGGCAAGGTCTTCCAGTTCAACGCATCGCGGAAAGCCTTTTCCAGAACCCACCAGTCCAGCTGCTCCAGCAATTCAGGCGTGTTGAAGTGCGAGAGCGTTTCGCCGGCCCCGAGCCGGCCCCACTTGGGATGATCATGGCGCAGCAGCGCCTCGACGGACGCCAGCGCGCCGGTTCGCGCAACAACCTGCGGCTGGTACACGAGCGTCAGCTCATGCTTATTGATGGTGCCAATCTTGTCCATGCGGGCCTCTTGGCCTTGGAATGTTCGTCTCAATCCCTGATAGATCACGATTCCATAATGATCGGTTTATCTTGATTCAGCGAACAGGGTTCTGTCGCGTAAGATTGCGTCGATGGCGCAGTTGACGCCAGACCATGGCAGATATTGCGGAAATTCGCGGGCAAATTTTAGATTTCCGCAACAGTTCCTCCCTTATCCTTCCTCCATGGTTCCGTCTTTGACAGCTTCGAAAACAGACAAGCGCAGCGCCCGGCGGCACAGTCTCAGCCTGCCGGGACGCTACATGCTCGTCGACCGCACCGAGGCCACCTGCCAATCCGTCGATGTTTCCCCCACTGGCTTGTTGCTTCTGGGCACGGCCCGTCCCTATCCCGGCCAGACGGTGGTGGTCTATCTGGCAGAGCTCGGCCGCCTCGAGGGCACGGTCGTACGCCTGAAGGCGCGCGAGTTCGCGCTGCGCCTCCGCGCGACAGACCGCAAGCGCGAGCAGCTTGCCGCCTTGCTGGACAGGCTTGCCGCAGGCATCCCTACACCGCGTAGCATCCAACCTGCCATCCTCGACACCGTCGGGCAGCACGCTACGGTTCTGGTACCGGCGTCAGCCAGCGCATCCGCCCCGGCCGCAAGCCCGACGTCCTCGCCCACCAACAACCCGCACGGATCTTTCCGCGTCTATCTTGACTCCCTGTGAAGCCACGCTCGGAGCAAGCGAGCGGGCCATTGCGCGCACGATCAATGGCGCCATCCGATCCGGATGGCGATTGGCAAATGGCGGAGCTCGTTTGCCCGATGCTGTCCTTGCCCAGGTCCATGTCCAGATGGACGGACAGGATTGTCGCAAACAACGGCAGGTGAGACCAGATCAGCACGGCGATGTCCCCCTCGCCAATCTGAGGCTTCACAGGGGAGCAGGACACGGCTCCTGAGATCCATGGGACCGGCAGGCCCGTCGTTGCACCCGACATACCGACTTTGATGCTCGGGCCAGGTGCCGGACAGCACGGGGCGATACCCGTGCGCGAGCACCGAAGAACCGGCTGAAATGCGCCGCATCCGCAAAACCGCAATCGAAGCCGACCTGCGCGATGCGCTTGTCGGTAGGGGACAATGCCCGCTGGCCTTCGAAAATGCTCCGGTCGTCGATGATGACCAGTGGCGATGTCCTGGCAGCCTGGCTGGTCACGTCGTGAAGGTGATCCGGTGTGATGCGCAGATCCGCTGCAATGGCCTGGAGCTGCCGAACCGCCGAGGCCCTGGCTTCGCCCAGGCCATCATCAAGCTTGAGCAGCATGCGGACCCGCAACACTTCACCCATGATCAGCAGCAGCGTTGCTGAGATCACGGTTCCGCTTGCCCTGCGCGGCAACAGCACGTCGGTCTCGATGACGATGATCGCCCCAGGTATACGGATCGCGATCGCATTGGGCTGCGCGAGGCGCGCATGAAGGGAGAGACAAATGGTTTTCCAAAAGTGCTTCTCAATCGGGAGATTGGCGCAAGGCAGCCGCGTCGACATCGTCGGAGAGTGTGCGGACATGCCCGATTGTGGCTGGATCAAGGCGGGATCCATGAACGACGGCTGAAGCCATCGATACGAACCGCGGTGCAACGAAGATCGATTGCTGGAGTTCCAGATCGAGAAGGCCACCGCGTTCCAAGATGACGGGGCACCAGCCAAGCGCACCATCCCGGCGTGCTTGAATCTGCCAGCGATTGCGCTCGGCGCCAGCCACGACGGTCGCGCTGTGCGCCTCACCTGCCCCTGTCGGTTCCGGGGCGCTGCCTTAAAGGCGAAAGACCAGAACCCGGTGGACTGGACGAAGACCCATCGGCGGCTTAAGCCTGTCGCGGTGACGGAAAGCCGGAAAAGATCCGGATTTTGCGCGGATGGCTCCAGCGTTTGATCCGGGTCAATCCGCTCACTGTCATGGCGCAAACGCCGGACATCGCGCAAGCGCCAGAAGAAATGTGCCAGATGTCCGGAATTTGCGCTAGAATCATAGGACGCAGGCGGCTCACTCAGGGAGGTCACAATGCAATTCAATCGGCGACTCGCACTTCAGGGATTCGGTGCCGCGCTTGCGATGCCATTCGTCATTCCTGGCGCCCGGGCGCAGGCTGTGACGACGCTGCGCCTGCACCATTTTCTTCCGCCCGTGTCGAATGCGCATGCGAAGCTTCTGGCGCCCTGGGCAAGGAAGGTCGAGGCGGAGAGCCAGGGCAAGATCAAG
>JAPLOU010000050.1 GCA_026400535.1 Hyphomicrobiales bacterium | reverse complement strand
GATAATGTAGACGACCGGCAGCTTCCACAACGCCGCCATGTTGAAGCTTTCATAGACTTGGCCCTGGTTGGCGGCCCCGTCGCCGAAGTAGACAAGGCTGACGGATTTGTGGTCGCGGTACCAGTTGGCGAAGCCGAGCCCCGTGCCGAGCGAAACCTGCGCCCCGACGATGCCATGGCCGCCGAAGAACTTCTTCTCGCGGCTGAACATGTGCATCGAGCCGCCCTTGCCACGCGAATAGCCGCCGCGCCGCCCGGTCAGTTCGGCCAGCACCCCGCGTGCCTCCATGCCGGTGACCAGCATGTGGCCGTGGTCGCGATAGCCCGTGATCACCTGGTCGCCAGGCTTGGAGGCCATGTGCATGCCAACAACAACGGCTTCCTGCCCGATGTAGAGGTGGCAGAATCCACCGATCAGACCCATGCCGTACATCTGTCCCGACTTTTCCTCGAAACGCCGGATCAGCAGCATTTCGCGGTAGGCATGCAGATCCTCATCGCGCGTGATCGGCGGCGTGTTGGGAATCGTTTTCGACGCGCTTTTCGGTCCAGGCCTTGACAAACCCGACCTAGCGGCGGCGCTCGTCGTCTTGCGTACGGCTGTGGCCATGGTCAACCTCCCGAAATTCTTCTTCAAAGCACAATAAATCCAACCCCAGCCTTTGGCGAGAGGGAATTGAACAGCGTTTCCATGGATCAAGTGTATGAAATATTGAGATAAATAAGATTTAACTGAAATTCAGTTAATCAGATCACTTGCAACTGTTGTGCGGCGCACAACATGCACCGCAACAATGTCACCGGCCCATGATCACAACGTCGTTCTTGTGCACGCGGCCCAGGGTCGACCGCACGCGCTCGTCCAGCAGGTCACGATCCACCTCTTCGCGGCGCATCAGGGTGACGCGTGCGTCCCATTCGGCACGCTCAGCTTTGAGGCCGTTGAGCTCGGCCGCAAGCTCGGCGATCTGGACCTTCAGTTCCTGCTTGCTTTCCATCCCCCGCGGGCCGTTCTGGGCATGGTAGAGGAAGTAGGCGACGCAGGCTGCCGCCATCACAAAGAAGGCGAATGGGCCGATCAGACGGCGGGGACCTCTTCGGATGACCATGCTCATGGCCCAAGACTAGCCAGCGATGGTTGAGGCAAGGTTAAGCGACGCGCGCAGGCAGCTTACAGATGCCGGATCGGCCTCCCCGGCGCGAGCAATTCGGCGGCCTGCAGGATGCCCTGCGCGTCGATGCCAAAATGCCGGTACAGGTCCTGGATCGTGCCAGTCTGGCCAAAATGCTCGACGCCCAGCGCCCGCGTGCGGTGGCCGTTGACACCGCCCAGCCAGGCCAGCGTGGCTGGGTGGCCATCGACCACGGTGATCAGGGCGCAATGTGGGGGCACCCCCTCCAGCAGACGTTCGATATGGCTCAGCGCATGCGGAAGTCCCTGTTCGCGGGCGCGCTGGGCTGCAGTCCAGCCGGCATTAAGCCGGTCGGCGGACGTCACGGCCAGAAGCCCGACATCGCGCCGGTCCTCGCCCATCAGGCCAATCGCCCTGATTGCCTCGGGCGCCACCGCTCCGGTATACGCGACCACGACCTGCGCCGTGGGGCCGGGCCGCCGCATCCAGTAGGCCCCATCGACGATCTGCCCCTCCAGTTCAGGTGTCATGGCCCGCACCGGCTGCTCCAGCGGCCGCGTTGACAGCCTCAGATATACCGAGCCGCCGGTCTGGTCCCGCAGCCAGGAGCGCGCGTCGGGCTCCGCATCACCATCACGCTGCATGTAATCGAAGCCGAAGCGCATGATGACCGCGAGTTCGTCGTTGAAGGCCGGCTCGAAATAGCACAGCCCGTCCTGCGCCATGCCCACCAGCGGCGTGCCGATGGACTGGTGCGCGCCACCCTCAGGTGCCAGCGTCACGCCCGACGGGGTCGCCACCAGCATGAAGCGGGCGTCCTGGTAGCAGGCGTAGTTCATCTGGTCGGCGGCGCGGTAGATGAAAGGGTCATAGACGGTGCCGATCGGCAGAAGGCGTTCGCCGTTGATGCTGTGCGAGAGCCCGAAGGCCGACAGGGCGAGAAACAGATTCGATTCGGCAATGCCCAGTTCGAGGTGCTGTCCCTTTGGCGAGAACTCCCACGCATAGGTCGAGGGAATGCGCTCGGCCTTGAACGTGTCCGTCATGCTCTGCCGCGCGAAAAGGCCACGCCGGTTGACCCAAGGGCCGAGATTGGTCGAAACTGTCACATCCGGCGCCGTGGTGACGATGCGGCTGGCGAATTCGCCGTTGTCGCGCGCGATCTCGTTCAGGATCTGGCCAAATCCCATCTGCGTCGAGATCGGCTTGCGGCCGGGTGCCGGACAGGCGAGCGCCGCGGGGACGGGGACCTTGGGCGCGCTCAGCCGTCGCGTTCCCTTCGCAAAGAACGGCGTCTCGTCAACGAAGCGCTGCAGCGTCGCGGCGGGCAGGCCGGACGATTCCCATTTGTCCCATTCGTGGCCCGCGCGCACACCGAGGGCGGCCTGATAGCCGGCAAGCTGAGCCGGGGTCAAGAGCCCGGCATGGTTGTCCTTATGCCCCGCCAGCGGGAGCCCAAAGCCCTTGATCGTGTAGCAGATGAAGCAGACGGGGCGATCATGTTTGCCAGCCCCCTCGAACGCCTCCAGCAGGGAGGGCAGGTCATGACCGCCGAGATTGCCCATCAGCGCAGCAAGTTCCTGATCGGACCGGCTCTCGATCAGCCGCGTCACAGGCCCCTGATCGCCGATCTCGTCGAGCAGGCGCTTGCGCCAGGCCGCGCCGCCCTGGAAGGTGAGCGCCGAATAAAGCTGGTTCGGGCAATGATCGATCCAGTCGCGCAGGCGCTCCCCGCCGGCCTCAGCGAAGGCGGCCTGCTGCAGCTTGCCGTGCTTCACAATGACCACGTCCCAGCCGAAATTGGCGAACATGGTCTCAAACTTCGACCAAAGGCCCTCGCGGATCACCGCATCGAGCGACTGCCTGTTGTAGTCGACGATCCACCAGGTGTTGCGCAGACCGTGTTTCCAGCCTTCGATCAGCGCCTCGTAGATATTGCCCTCGTCCATCTCGGCGTCGCCGATCAGCGATACCATCCGGCCTTCCGCCCTGTCCTTCATCCAGCCATGGGCTGTCACGTAGTCCTGAACCAGTGACGAGAACAGCGTCTGCGCCACGCCAAGGCCGACCGATCCGGTCGAGAAATCAACGTCGTCGATGTCCTTGGTGCGAGAGGGATAGCTTTGCGCGCCCTTATAGCTGCGGAAGGCTTCAAGCTTCTCCCGGGTCTGGTTTCCCGCCAGGTACTGGATGGCGTGAAAGATGGGCGAGGCATGCGGCTTAACCGCGACCCGGTCCTGTGGGCGCAGGACACCGAAATAGAGCGCGGTCAGGATCGTCGCCATCGAGGCCGACGACGCCTGATGGCCACCGACCTTGACCTCGCCCGGCTCGCGCAGATGGTTGGCGTTGTGGATGGTCCAGGTCGCCAGCCACAGCACGCGCCGCTCGATCTCGGAGAGAAGCGGCAGCCTCGGATCGATCATGGTCTGCTGTTGAACGGACATCAGCGCGGCTCCGGCGTGCCGCCCGACAGGATCGTGGCCGCCCAGTCCCGGTCGATGTTGCCGCCGCACAGGATGACGGCGCATTGCTTGCCCTGCATCCGGTCCTTTTCCTTGATCAACGCCGCCAAGGGAGCAGCTCCGGCTCCCTCCGCCATGTTATGCGTGTCTTCGTGATAGACCCGGATCGCATCGGCGATTTCGCCGTCGCTGACCCGGATGACGCGCGCCACGGCCTTGGAGTAGATCGCGAAAGCCTCCGGGTTCGGGATCCGCGTCGCCATGCCGTCCGCAAAAGTCCGCGCGGATTTGCCTTCGATGATGTGTCCCGCTTCGATCGAGCGTGCGGACGCGTCGGCGATGTCGGATGTGACGGCGATCACCTCCGCTTTGAGCCCGAGTGCGTCACGCGCCGCAATCACCCCACAGATGCCCGAGCCAAGCCCGATCGGCACGTAAACGGCATCGAGCGTCGGAAAGGCGGCGAACAGTTCCAGCCCATAGGAGGCAACGCCCTTGACCAGATCCATGTGGAACGACGGCACCATCGCCAAGCCGCGCATCTCCGCGGTCTGCATGGCGACATGACGAGCGGCGTCGAAATCCTCGCCGGCCTCGATCAGCTCGGCGCCGAAAGCGCGCATGGCCGCGTTCTTCTCGCGCGAATTTCCCCTCGGTACCACGATGGTCACCGGCACGCCGAACTTGGCGCCGGCAAGTGCGATGCTCTGGCCGTGGTTGCCGCGCGTGGCGCTGATCACACCGCGCGGCGCGTTCTGTCGAGGCACCCGCGCCTTCTCCGCCTCGGCATATCTCTTAAGATAAACGAACCCGCCACGGATCTTGAAGGCGCCGGTAGGCGTGTGGTTCTCGTGCTTGACCACAACCTCGACGCCGAGGCGCGCTTTCAGCAGTGGCCAGGCGATTTGCGGCGTCGGCGGCATGTGGGCGTGAACCACCGCGGCGGCGGCCTCGAGGTCGGCAAGGGACGGCAGATGCATGACTTCTCCGGCACAGGGCGGACGAAAGGCTCAGTGAGCATGTGCAGCAAGGCCGGTTGACCCGTCAACACCTCTCGCCTATCAGCACGCCACGCATGGTGCGAGTTCGTAGCTCAGCCGGTAGAGCACGTGACTTTTAATCATGGGGTCGTGGGTTCGAATCCCACCGAACTCACCATGCCGCCTGGTTCGGTCCGCCCGTGGCGATGTCCTCAGGCTGATCGGCGGGCTGAGCGCCCGAACCCGCCGGAGGATCCGGACAGACTGGCATTCCCCGCGCGTCGGCCTGTGCGCGGAATCCGCAGGGACCGGGATGACGCTGATTGGGCTGCTCTTGTCATCGGCGTGGAGGGCCTGATGGGCTTGTTTGCGCTGCGCGGGGAGTGCCCGGGGGGAGTCATCATGATGTCGGAGGACCAGTGCTCGGCATCAGGCTCTGTTAGCCGTGCCGCCTGCCGCACACTCTGGCGCGATGCTGATGGGATCACGCAGGCCTCCGCCACGGGGTTTGCCGATCTTCAGCGCTGCCAGGCCAATCATGGCCACGGTGTGCTGAGTTCAGCGGCGCAGGGCTTCGCGCCGGCTCCGGCAGGTTTTTGTGTCAGTACAACTGGCGATGCGCTACCGAAACAGGAGCCGATCGATCGGCGTAGCAACGCACCGCGGATCGGAGATAACGCGTGATCCAGCATACAGTCTCGGTTGGCGGCGTCAGCTTCGCCAACCATCTGCCCTTCGCGCTGATCGCCGGCCCCTGCCAGATGGAAAGCCGTGCCCATGCGCTGGAGATGGCGGCAGCCCTCAAGGAGATCTGTGTCGGGCTTGGCATCGGTCTTGTCTTCAAGACCTCCTATGACAAGGCCAACCGGACCAGCGGCAGCGCCGCGCGCGGGGTCGGACTTGCCGCTGCGCTCCCCGTCTTTGCCGAGATCAGGGAGACGCTCGGCCTTCCGGTCCTGACCGACGTTCACGAGCGCGAGCATTGCCCGGTCATCGCCGAGGCCGTCGACATCCTCCAGATACCGGCCTTCCTGTGCCGCCAGACCGACCTGCTCAAGGCTGCCGCAAGAACCGGCCGGGTCATCAACGTGAAGAAGGGCCAGTTCCTCGCCCCCTGGGACATGAAGAACGTGGCGGCCAAGATCACCGGCGTCGGCAACCCGAATGTGATGCTGACCGAACGGGGCGCGTCCTTTGGCTACAACACACTTGTCTCGGACATGCGCTCCTTGCCGATCATGGCGGAAACCGGCGCGCCGGTGATCTTCGACGCAACCCATTCGGTGCAGCAGCCCGGCGGCAAAGGCGCGGCAAGCGGTGGCCAGCGCGAATTCGTGGCGGTCCTCGCCCGCGCAGCGGTTGCGGTCGGCGTGGCCGGGCTGTTCATCGAAACCCATGAAGATCCCGACAACGCGCCCTCGGACGGGCCCAACATGGTCCGCCTGAAGGATATGCCGGCTTTGCTGGCCCGCCTGCAGGCCTATGACCACATCACGAAAGCAGCCTGACGGCATGGACGCAGCAAAGGATGCGGCCAATCTGAAGAAGCTGATTTTGGTTCTGGGCGCTTGCGGCTTCGCCAGCACCTTCACCATGCGCCTTTTCGATCCGCTGGTGCCCACGCTCTCGGCCGAATTCAGCCGCACCATCCCGCAGACCGCCATGATCGCGACCGGCTTTTCGATCAGTTACGCCATTGGACAGCCATTCCTCGGACCCATCGCCGATGCGGTCGGCAAGGCCCGCACGATTCTGGCCAGCCTTGCGGCATTGACGCTGATGCTGCTCGCTTCCGCATTCGCCAGCACGTTCGAAGGGCTGTTCATCATCCGCATGCTGATGGGGGTGTTCGCCGGCGGGGTCATTCCGATTGCCATGGCGGCCATTGGCGACCGCGCGGCAATGGCCGAGCGGCAGGTCGTGCTGGGCCGCTTTCTGACCATCATGATTGTCGGCCAGACCGCCGGCGCAACCTTTTCTGGCCTGATCGCGGATCATTTCGGCTGGCGCGCCGTGATGATCGCGGCATCAGTTCTGGCAGGGGGCGCCGGCCTGATGGTCGCCCTTGTGCTGAAGCCCAGGCCCGAAGCAAAGCGGGAGGCCCTCAGCCTTTCAGGCGCAATCGCGCGTTACCGGCAGGTCTTCTCCAACCCGAAAACGCCGATCCTCTATGCTCTGGTCATCACCGAAGGTGCCCTGATCTTTGGCATCATGCCCTATGTTGCCGGCATTCTGGCTGATCGCTCCGGCGTTGGTGCGACCGAAGCGGGCTTGGCCGTCGGCGGCGCGGGGCTCGGCGGCCTGATCTATGGTTTCGGCGTGCGCTCTCTGGTCGCGCGCCTCGGCCCGCGCCTGATGGTGACTGCGGGCGGCCTGATGATGGGTGGGGCGATCATGCTGTTCGCGCTGCCCTTCCTCCCCTGGTGGACCGCCATCGGCTGCTTCATCCTGCAGGGCTTCGGGTTTTTCCTGATGCATGGCACTTATCAGGCCCAGGCGACAGAGCTGGCTCCGGAAGCACGCGGTTCAGCGGTTGCCCTGTTCGCCTGCGCTCTGTTCTGCGGCCATGCCATCGGGCCGGTGATGATGGGAATTCTGAAAACCGGTTTCGGCCCCTCGCCCGCCCTGCTGATCATGGCGGCAGGCCTGATTGCGCTGGGCTTCATCGCCCCCCGGCTGCTGCGCCTATGATCGCGAAGCGCCCGACGGGGGTCAGCGCCCACGATAGGGCATCACGCCCTGATCGGGCACCCAAAGGTTCGTCGGCACTTCGCCGGTCTGCCAGAACACATCGATCGGGATGCCGCCGCGCGGGTACCAGTAACCACCGATCCGGAACCACTTCGGCGCGAGCAAGTCGACAAGGCGCTTGCCGATACCGACCGTGCAGTCCTCGTGAAAAGCGCCGTGATTGCGGAAGCTTGTCAGATACAGTTTCAGCGACTTTGATTCGACCAGCCAGTCACCTGGGAGATAATCGATCACGAGAATGCCGAAATCCGGCTGGCCAGTGACCGGGCAGATCGAGGTGAACTCCGGCACGGTGAACCGGGCCATATAGTCCGTGCCGGGATGCGGGTTCGGCACACGGTCGAGCACCGCTGCCTCTGGCGACGCCGGGATGCGCGATGCCTCGCCGAGATGAAGGGTGGATGGACCTGCCATGGAGAGCTCCTTTCGCGTGGCGACGCTTTTGGCAGGTGTCTGAGATGATGGAAACCCCTGAATCCCGGATGACAGGCCCTCGCCCCTTGTCTAGAAGCGGCTCAACCGTACGAAGCTTTGCAAAGGACGTTTCCATGACCGCCATCATCGACATCACAGCCCGCGAAATTCTCGACTCGCGCGGCAATCCGACGGTCGAGGTCGACGTGATACTCGAAGACGGCTCGATGGGCCGCGCTGCTGTGCCGTCGGGAGCCTCGACGGGCGCGCACGAAGTGGTCGAGCTCAGGGACGGCGACAAGAAGCGCTATGGCGGCAAGGGCGTGCTGAAAGCGGTGGAAGCCGTCAACAGCACCATCGCAGAAGCGCTGGTCGGGATGGAGGCCGAGGAGCAGGTCCTCATCGACGAGACGATGATCGCGCTCGATGGCACGAGGAACAAGAAGAAGCTCGGCGCGAACGCCATTCTCGGCGTGTCGCTGGCCGTCGCCAAGGCCGCGGCAGACGCGTCCGCCCTGCCGTTGTACCGCTATATCGGCGGCACGCAGGCTCGTATGCTGCCGGTGCCCATGATGAACATCATCAATGGCGGCGCCCATGCCGACAACCCGATCGACTTCCAGGAGTTCATGGTGATGCCGACGGGCGCCGCCACGCTCGCCGAAGGCGTGCGCTGGGGCTCCGAGATCTTCATGACGCTGAAGGCCGCGCTCAAGAAAGCGGGCCACAACACCGCTGTTGGCGATGAGGGCGGCTTCGCGCCGAACCTGGCCTCGGCCGAGGCCGCGCTCGACTTCGTGATGGCGGCGATTGACAGCGCCGGCTTCAAGGCCGGCAAGGATGTGCATCTCGCCCTCGATTGCGCTGCCACCGAGTTCTTCAAGGACGGCGCTTACACCTATCACGGCGAGGGCAAGAAGCGCTCGATCGACGAACAGGTCGCTTACCTTGCGAAGCTCGCGAAGACCTACCCGATCGTCTCCATTGAGGACGGCATGTCCGAAGATGACTGGGCTGGGTGGAAGGCCCTGACCGACCTGATCGGTGGCAAGGTCCAGCTCGTCGGCGACGACCTGTTCTGCACCAATGTCGAGCGTCTGACCAAAGGCATGAAGGGCGGTTACGGGAACGCGATCCTGATCAAGGTCAACCAGATCGGTTCGCTCACCGAGGCGCTGAATGCAGTCGATGTGGCCCAGCGCGGATCTTACCGCGCCGTGATGTCGCATCGCTCGGGCGAGACCGAGGACGCCACCATCGCCGATCTCGCGGTCGCGACCAATTGCGGGCAGATCAAGACCGGATCGCTCTCCCGCTCGGATCGCACGGCAAAGTATAACCAATTGATCCGGATCGAGCAGGAACTCGGCTCGCAGGCGCGCTACGCCGGCAAGGCGGCGCTGAGGGCGCTCAGCTGATGCGTCGGAAGGCCCCCGGCCCTTGCAGGGAGCGGCGCGGTTCGGCGGCAAAGTTGCACCCCGTCCATGCACCGGGTGGTCTTTTCTTTTTCGCCGCGATGCTGCCTGATGCCCCAAGCATGTAGCGGAGCCTCATGGCCTTCCTTTTCGACGTGTCCAAGCGGCATCTGGCCTTCGCCGGCATGTCTGCGGCGATGGTCATCTATGGCGCGAATTTCGTCGTCACCCGCCATGCCGTGCTCAACGGCCTGACGTCACATGATCTGCTCGCGCTGCGCTTTGCCACAGCGGGTCTTCTGCTGATTCCTGTGTTTGGCTGGCGCGGTTGGCGCGATTGCGCCGGCGTCGGCTGGGGGCGCGGGCTCCTCCTGACGGTCATGAGCGGCTTTCCGATGAGCTACCTGATGCTCACCGGGCTGACGATGGCCCCCGCGGCGCATGGCGCGTCGATCGGCCCGGGCACAGTCACGCTCATCGGCATCATCGGCACCGTCCTGCTCTTCGGCGCAAGGCTGACGCGCCCATTGCTGGCGGGTGTCATCATTGTCATCGCCGGCCTTGCCGCGCTCGCCTTCGCTGGCACGAAAGCCACCAATTCGCCGAACCTGATCTGGGGCGATCTGTGTTTCCTGGCTGTCGGACTTCTCTGGGGTTTCTATCCGCTGTTGCTCGCGCTGTGGAGGCTCGACGGCCTGAAGGCAACGGCTATCGTGTCGGTCCTGTCGATGGCCTACTTGCCGTTCTACGCAGTTTTCTTCTTTCGCGGCTTCGACGTGGCGCCCTGGTATGTCATCGCCTTTCACGGCATCAATCAGGGCATACTGAACGTCGTTGTCGGCCTGCTGCTCTGGGCCTGGGCGTCGAAAGTCCTCGGCATCGGCGTGACCGGACGCTTCCCGCCGATGATTCCGGTGATCGGCACCTTGCTCGGCATGCCGATCCTCGGCGAGTGGCCAAGCCTGTTCCAACTGCTCGGCATCGCGATGATCGTCTTTGGTCTCATGCTGGCGGCCTGGCGGCAGGCGCCAAAGGCCGTACCGTCAAGTTGAGCCAGGACTGCGGCGCGGGCTTTCGGGAGAAGGCTTCCTCACAGGCTCCTCGACAATGCGATACTCCACATCCTCGATCTGATCGCGAGCCCCGGCTTGTGCCGCGCGACGACGAGGTTGCGAGGCCGAAGGCTGCCCGATTCCGGCCGTCTTCAGAAGCTTGTCGATCCGTTTGCGCATGATGAAGGCGGTGACCGCTCCCGCGATCAGCACCAGCGGCAACAGCAGGACGGCAAGCGTGCTCACAACCAAGAACAGCGCAATGCCCAGCGCGGCGCTGCCGGCCGCCACGAGGCCAAAGGCCCAGCTCGGCAAGGTCACGGTCTTCTGGCGCGATTTCGCACGATAGCTTAGGCGCAGCATCCGTCATCACCATTACGCTGGAAAAGCAGGCACCAGCGCTGCATATGTGGCCTCGGCCAACCCCGAAAGCAAGGTCGGCACGACCCGATCTCTCCACAGCAATGATCGGCCGCCTGCGCCGCACGCGCTGACTGCTTGCGCTGAACCCGATATGGAGGAGGCATGAAACCCGGTCGCGACATCGAAAGCCTGCTGGCCATCATGGCGGCGCTTCGCACGCCGGTCACCGGCTGCAACTGGGATCTGGAGCAAAGCTCCGAGACCATTGCGCCCTACACGATCGAAGAGGCCTATGAGGTGGCTGACGCTATCCAGCGCGGCGATCTGATAGACCTGCGAGACGAGTTGGGCGACCTCTTGCTGCAGGTCGTCTTCCACGCCCGCATCGCCGAAGAGGCGGGGCATTTCGCCTTCGCCGATGTGGTGGAAGCCATCAACCGCAAGATGATCCGCCGCCACCCCCACGTCTTCGGCGCACGCAAGGACTGGACGCCCGCCGCGGTCAAGGCATCGTGGAATCGGATCAAGGCAGAGGAAAAGGCGGAACGCGCGGCTGAACGGCGCGCAGCTGGCAACGCGCCCAAGCACAACGGACTTCTGGGCGACATTTCACCGGCCATGCCGCCCATGGCACGTGCGGTCAAGCTGCAGGCAAAGGCCGGCACTGTTGGGTTTGACTGGAACGACCCCAAGACGGTGCTCCGGAAGCTGCGCGAGGAAATCGACGAAATCGACGCTGCGCTCGACGGCGGCGAGAAGTCCGCGATTCAGGACGAAATCGGCGACATGCTCTTTGCCATTGCCAACCTTGCCCGGCATCTTGACATTGACCCGGACACGGCGCTGTCGGGAACCAACGCCAAATTCATGCGCCGCTTCGCCTTCATCGAACAGGCGCTTACCGCGCAGGGCCTGACGCTCTCGGAGAGCTCGCTCGACGCGATGGATGCGCTTTGGAACGAGGCGAAGGGGACTGAGAAGCGGTGACGAGCAGGCCGTTGACCACATGACGGCCGATCCGGTTTCCCACACACCCAGCCTCACCCTGAGCCTGTCGAAGCACGCACTTCAGCGGATGCGGCCCTGGAGTCCATCGTGCGACAGGCTCAGGATGAGGAGCGTTGTTTGGCGCTGACGACCTGTTTTGCAGCGCCTGCATTGCAGGGCTGCCTTACCGCGCCTTCGCAGCCGGGAATCGCTGCAGGACCTTGTCCTTGCGCTGCGGTGGCACCCTGATCATCGCCAGGATCCGGCCTTTGGCGTCTTCGCGCCGTTCCAGCACCTCGCCTTGTGTGTAGAGCCAGGCGAGACCTGCGCCATCAGTCGGATCAAGGGTGATCAGGTAATTGCTCGCGTCCCTGGCGAGCCTGTCCTCGACGCGTGCCAGCAGCTTGGGAATCCCTTCCCCCGTCAGGGCAGACACGAGTGCCGGACGCTCATCCGCCGGACGGTTGGCGGCGACGGCGGCAAGCTGGTGGTGAACATGGCTCGACAGGAGATCGGCCTTGTTCCAGACCTCGATCAGGGGCGTCGGCAACGCCGCCGCTGCGCCCGTCTCCGGATCGGCCTTGGCGCCCGTGACCCCAAGATCGCGCAGGATCGCCTCAACATCTGCGCTTTGCGCTTCCGTGTCCTCATGCGCCACATCACGCACGTGCAGGATCACATCGGCCTCCACCACGTCTTCCAGCGTGGCGCGAAATGCAGCCACCAGCATCGTCGGCAGATCGGAAATGAAACCGACCGTGTCGGTCAGGATCACCTTGTGGCCATGCGGCAGTCTGATGGCGCGGGCGGTCGGGTCAAGCGTTGCGAACAGAAGGTCCTTGGCAAAAACGTCGGCGCCCGCCAGCCGGTTGAACAGCGTCGACTTGCCGGCGTTGGTGTAGCCCACCAGCGCGACCACCGGATACGGCACCTTGGTACGGCTCTTGCGATGCAATCCGCGCGTGCGCACCACGGTTTCGAGGTCGCGCTCGATCTTGGCGACACGTTCCTGAATCTGCCGTCTGTCCGCCTCGATCTGGGTTTCGCCAGGGCCGCCGAGAAAGCCGAAACCACCGCGCTGGCGTTCGAGGTGTGTCCAGGAGCGGACCAGACGGCTCTTCTGATAGTTCAGGTGGGCCAGTTCGACCTGCAAGGCCCCTTCCTTGGTGCGCGCGCGACGCCCGAAGATCTCGAGGATCAGCCCTGTGCGGTCGATGACCTTGCACTTCCAGGCCTTTTCCAGATTGCGCTGCTGGATCGGGGATAGGGGAGCGTCGACAATGACCAGCTTGATCTCGCCTTCCGCGATGAGTGCTTCGATCTCCTCGACTTTGCCCTTGCCGAGATAGGTCGACGGCCGCAGGGCTTGCAATTGCGCGATGCCCGTGCCTGCGACAGTCAGATCGATTGCAGCCGCCAGGCCGACCGCTTCCGCAAGCCGCGCCTCCATGGCCCGCGTGGCCGCCGGACTCCTGTCGGCATCTTGGCCGGATTTCAATTGCGCGCGGGGCGACAGGTACGGCCCAAGCACATAGGCGCGGGTTCCGCTGGCAAGATCGCGCTCGATGTCATCGAGGGCCTTTTTTGTGTCGGCAATCGCCTGGTTGGCCTTGGCCTTGCCGATGATTTCCTTCGTCATGCTTGAAACACTAGCGCAGCGAGATGGCTGGGTCGAGGCAAGGATTGGGCAGCGGCTGCCAATGTTACAGGAAACGGCTGTACATTGGCACGTTCCGCGCGCGATGATCTCCTTCACGCGTATCCCTCCTCACAAAGCCCCTCCATGGCCAGTCCGTCCCCCTACGACAAGCGAGTTCCGGTTGATCCGGCAGCACTCAGCCAGAGCGAGCGGTTCATGCCCAAACTCGTCTCGACCTTTGCCGATGGCTATGGTTTCGGGCATTTCCAGCGCGATGTCGTTGCCGGGCTCACCGTGGCGATCGTCGCCTTGCCGTTGTCAATGGCGATCGCGATCGCCTCGGGCGCTACACCGGCTTCGGGACTCTATGCGGCCATTGTGGGCGGTTTTCTGGTCTCCGCCCTTGGCGGCAGCCGGTTCCAGATTGGCGGACCCGCCGGCGCCTTCATCGTGCTGGTGGCCTCGATCATCGACCGGCACGGGTTTGAAGGTTTTCTGCTGGCGACGCTGATGGGGGGCGCCATGCTGAGCCTGGCCGGCCTGTTGCGGCTGGGCGGCCTGATCCGGCTGGTGCCTCACCCGGTCCTTGTCGGCTTCACTGCCGCCATCGCGCTCATCATTGTCGCAAGCCAGATCAGGGACTTGTTCGGCCTGACACTGGCTGCGAAGGAGCCTGCCGCCTTCCTGCCAAAACTGGCTGTCTTGTGGGACGCACGTCCCTCGCTCAACATCATGGCGGTCATCACCTCCTTGAGCGTGATCGCCATCATCCTTGGCCTGCGTCGCCTCAACCCGAAGGCGCCCGGCCTGCTGATCGCGGTCGTCCTTGCAGCCATCGCCGCCTCCTTGCTCGCTCTGCCGATAGAAACCATCGGCACGCGCTTTGGCGGCATTCCAGGCGGTCTGCCCTCGCCGTCCATCCCCGACATCACGACGCCAAGGATGCTCGCCCTGTTGCCGGATGCGCTGGCGATTGCTTTCCTGGCCGGCATCGAGTCCCTGCTCTCGGCCGTGGTGGCCGACGGCATGAGTGGGCGCAGGCACCGCGCCAATGCCGAACTGGTGGCCCAGGGCGTTGCCAACATGGCCTCCGCCATCTTCGGTGGACTGTGCGTCAGCGGCACGATCGCCCGCACCGCCACGAACATCCGCGCCGGCGCCGCAAGCCCGGTTTCCGGCATGCTGCACAGCGTCTTTTTGTTGGGTTTCATGATGCTGGCTGCGCCGATGGCGAGCTACATCCCGCTGGCCGCCCTTGCAGGCGTCCTCGCCGTCGTGGCCTGGAATATGGCGGACACAAAGGCCTTCGCGCTGATTTTCGGCGAGCGCAACGGGCAGACAGTCATCCTGCTGGCGACCTTCCTGCTCACCGTCCTTGTCGATCTGATGGTCGGAATCGGGGTGGGCTGCGCGCTCGGCGTCGGCCTGCACCTCCTCAGCAGCAGGCGTGCGGCGTGACATCACGCCCGCTGGCAGGTGTCACGGACGGGAGCTAGAGAGTGTCATGGATTCAGTTCTCGTCAGCGTCGACATCGCCATCGTGGGACCGGGCCCGGTCGGAGCTGCCGCAGCGCTGGCCTTGACGCTTGACGGCTTCAATGTCGCCCTGATCGGCCCGGCAAACCCGCGCCATGACGGCCGGACCGTTGCGGTCATGGACCGTTCCTGGCAGCTTCTGGAGCAGCTTGGCGTGGCCTCGGCGCTCGAATCCGAGGCCGCCGCGCTGAACGTCATGCGCATTGTCGATGACACTGGCAGCCTGTTCCGTCGCCCACCGACCGATTTCCGCGCGACGGAGATCGGTCTCGACCAGTTTGGCTTCAACGTCGAGACCGCGACCTTGGCGAAGGCGCTGCTCGCCGCCACAGAGGCCGACAGCCGCATCATCCGGGTCCCGCAGGCTGTTGACGGCATCGAGGCATCCGATGGCGCGCGCCTGATCCGCCTTGTGGATGGGTCGAGGCTGGCCGCAAGACTGGTCGTTGGCGCCGACGGCCGACAATCAATTGTCCGCAGCAAGGCCGGAATTGACGCTCGCGACTGGAGCTATCCCCAGACAGCCCTCACCACCGTTGTACGACACAGCAGGGCTCACCGCAACGTCTCCACCGAGTTCCACACCCGTCATGGCCCATGCACGACGGTGCCTCTGCCGGGCCGGCGCTCCAGCATCGTCTGGATGATGGCGCCCGATTCTGCGGAACGTCTGCTCGCGCAGGACGACGCGGCGCTCGCGCTGGCCATTGAGTCGCGGACCCACTCGATCCTCGGCCAGATGAGCCTTGACGGGCCGCGCGGTCTGACGCCGATGGGCGGCCTGTCCGTCGATCGCTTCTGCGCGGAGCGGGTGGCGCTCATCGGCGAAGCGGCGCACGTCTTTCCACCCATCGGCGCCCAGGGCCTCAACCTCGGCATGCGCGACGTGATGGCCTTGCGCGAGTGCATCAACCCCGCCGATCCTGGAGCGGAGACCGGCCTTGGCGCCTATAACAGGAACAGGTCGTCGGATGTTCGCACCCGGACCGGCGCAGTGGACGCGCTCAACCGGTCCTTGCTCTCCGACATGCTGCCGGTTGATTTCGCACGCGGACTTGGCCTTCTTGCGTTGGAGCGGATCGGGCCACTCAGGCGCTTTGTGATGCGCCAGGGCCTCAATCCGTCGAAGGCAGCAGATCGGGCACGCGACGTGAGACCGTCGCTGAAGGCCTGAAACCGGCATCCACCGGCAAGGCCGCGAGGGCAAGGCCCGCCCCGCTGGCATCGCTCGCTCTCGGGTTTTCGGACCGTCCTTCCGACCGGCACTCCTCAAGTGTCCGGACGACCGTGCAGCAGCAATCGAGCGGTTCGAGGAGCGCGCGCCAGTGGTCTGCAGGACAGGCAAAGATCAGGGAGGCAACGGCCTGAATGACAACATCCGCCGGCTGATCGGGACTTCTCAACACATCGGGAAGTCCGATCGCCGCGGCAAAGACATGCCAGAACTTGTCCTCCAGCGCGCCCACCGCGAGAAACCAGCCGTCGGCAGTCGCGTAGATCCGGTAGCGGGGAGAACCGCCCGTCAGCAGCGTTTGGCCGCCTTCGGGCGCAACCCCCGACGCGTCCGCGATGGCATCGCCGAACCAGCCGAAGGTGGCAGCTCCAGCCGTCATCGAAACATCGAGATGGCAGCCCTGCCCGGTGACGTCGCGCTGGCGCAGTGCAAGCAGGATGTTGATCACGGCCGGATAGGCGCCGCCGCCAATGTCGGCAATCAGGGCAGGCGGCAGCGGAGCGGACGCGCCCCGCACCAAACCTTGCGCCAGCACACCCGACAGGGCCTGATAATTCAGGTCATGACCCGCCTGCAGCGCGCGCGGGCCGCTTTGGCCAAAGCCGGTGATTGAACAGTAGATCAACCCTGGATTGTGCGCACTGAGCGCCTCGTAGCCAAGACCGAGCCGCGCCATCACGCCGGGCCGGAACTGCTCGATCAGCACATCGGCTTTTCCGGCCAGATCACGCGCCCGCGTCAAGTCCGCGTCCTGCTTCAGGTCCAGCACAATTGTCATCTTGCCGCCATTGAGTGCCATGAACGCAGCGCTGCTCAGCCCATGGGCGGGCGCGAAGTGGCGCATGTCCTCGCCGCCGGACCGTTCGATCTTGGTCACCGTGGCACCAGCCTCCGCCAGCATCAGGCTCGCCATCGGCCCTGGCAGCAAGGTCGAGAAATCGAGAACCGAGATGCCAAGCAGCGGCTGCGTCATCGGTCTGGCTCAGCGCGTGGGAAACATGTCATGCGGCATGTAGCCTTCCCGGATCAGCCAGAGGAACGTCGTAAGGGTCACCATCGAGGCGATCGTTCCGACGAGGATGCTGGCGGAAGCCCGTTCGATGCCGACGCCATATTGCGTGGAGATCACGAAGATGTTCAAGGCCGGCGGTAGCGCGGCCATGATCATCCCGGCAAACACCCATTGTGGCGGGAAATCGCCGATGGCCGACAGAAGCACGAGAATGAGCAAAGGGTGCACGATCAGCTTGATGAACATCAGCGCCGGCACTTCCGGCGGCATCCTCTCCATCGGCCGGATCGCGACCGTGACGCCCAGAAGGAACAGCGCGCAGGGAGCGGCTGCGCCGGACAGCCAGATCGTCATCTTGTCGAGCGCGCTGGGCAGCTTCAACTGCCAGAAGGCCGCCACCACACCCAGCATCGTCGCAATGTTGAACGGATGGGTGATCACCTTCCAGACGACCTCCCGGGCGGTCTGCAGCAGACTTTTCTTCTCCACCCCGGCCAGCGCCATCAGAAACGGGATCAGCGAGAACAGCAGAAGGTTGTCGAAAACGAAAATCAGGACAACGGGTGCGCTCGCAGCCGGTCCGAGCGCAGCCAGAATGAGCGGCGGCCCCATGTAGCCAATGTTGGAATAGGCTCCGGCCACACCTTGCATCACCGCTTGCGGCAGATTTGCCCGCGTGAAGTACAGCCCGATCGCGAAAGAAAGCGCAAAGACGCAATAGGTCGACAGCGTCGTCCCGATCACATAGGCCCAGTTCGTCAGGTCGCTGAGCGGCTTGTCGGCAATCAGCCGGTAGAACAAGGTCGGCAAGGACACGTAGATCAGGAAGAACTGCATCCAGGCGAGGCCGGTGATCGGCAGCTTGATCCGCTTGCCGCAGAAATAGCCAAGCCCGATCACGCCGAAGAAGGGCAGCACCAGATCGAGAAGGGACAGAATGCTGGCCATGGCAAACCCTCCAGGAGGTTGCAGGCAGCGGTAAGAGCTCAGCGATCCAGTTGCAACCGAGACACCATGCACCCGGCGCATGCGAACGCGGATGAGCGGCGCGTGGTCACGCCGCCAGCGAATCGAAGTTGGCCCCTGACTTTGATGTTGACGCAAAACAAGCCGCCTCTTAGCCATAGCAACAGATGCATGTGACCCCCGAGGAGACCGCCGTGAAGGCACGGGATGCGAAATTCAGGATCGGACAGGTTGTCCGCCACCGGGTCTATCCGTTCCGTGGCGTGATCTTCGATGTCGATCCGGAGTTCTCGAACACGGAAGAGTGGTGGAACTCGATTCCCGAGCATGTCCGCCCGACACGGGACCAGCCGTTTTACCACCTTCTCGCCGAGAATGCTGAAACAGAATACATCGCTTATGTTTCGGAGCAGAACCTCGTGCTTGACATGAGCGGCGAACCGGTGAGGCACCCGCAGATCGATGACTATTTCAGCGGTGCAGTGGATGGCGAGTACAAGGTCTCATCCGGCCGCCTGAACTGAACCGGTCCAAATCCGACAAGCCCAGGAAAAAGCCCCGGGTCACCGCCGGGACTTTGATATTCAAGACATCCCGGCGCTTGTCACGGCCGCGGAGCGGACGGGGCAGCTGGCGGATCACCACCCTGCAGACGCCGACGAAGCTCCTCTTCGCGCTTCTGGATCTGGTCCTGAAGCTCGCGCTGCTGCTTCTCGAGTTCTGCCGGGTCGACGGGCGGGCCATCAAAGCCCTTGGCGAAGCCGGCGAGCGGCACTTGGAAAGTGACCTCGCGCGCGGCCTGATTCTGCACGCTGACATTGACCGTGGTGCCGCGCTTGAAGGCGTTGAGCTGCGCTTCGTTGACGGTGGTCTCGGCAAAGCAGCCGTTCGGGAAGCAGATCTGGAAACGGCCCACGATCGGTTGCGCCTGATCGACGCCGAAGCGCATGCCAGGCTGCAGCAAAAGGCCGATCGGCAACAGGAAGCGCACGATCCGGTTCGGGTCGCCCTTCACGTCGTAAACAGCGACCGCCATGACCGGCTGGCCCTGATCCGAGACGAAGTCGCGGGTCGTGTAGCAGATTTCGCGCTGGTTGCCTGGGTCCTTGCCGCAAACCTTCGTCCACTCGGTCTGGCTCGGCTCTGGCTTGACCTGCACGATGGTCGGGCCTGACGGAGCCTGCTGCTGAGCCGCAGGCGCGGCTGGAGCGGGCGCCGCAGGCTGAGCGGGGCGCGGTTGCGCCGGACGAGGCTGGGCGGGCGCCGGCTGTTGCGCGAGGGCCGGAAGGCTGCTCAGCACCAGGGACGCGCTGGCGAGCACGGCCAGCGATTGTGAAGCCAGAGCACCGGCCCTGCGGGCAGGATGAAGGGTCGCGAACATCAAAATCCCCTTGTGACGGCAGGCCTTTGCGGCGGCCAATTCAAATCTCACATCATCTGCCACGCCGGAACTGCGCCCTGCAGCGACCTGCAGGTGGTTTCAGATTGCGGCAACAGGATGACACACCTGTAGGCTTTAGCGACTTGAATCGCAGAATTCCAGTCTCAGACTGAACTTCATGATCATGCTAAGAGAATGTGATGTGGATTCGGCCTTTGCTCCGACCGGGATGGCATGTCGGCACCGCGCTTGTGTGTGCCGCGCTGGCGCTCGTCATGTTCCTGTCCGGGCCAGCGCAGGCACAGCTGCGCCGCCATGGCATTTCCATGCATGGCGAACCCGCCCTGCCCCCAGGCTTCAGCCATCTGCCGTTCGTCAATCCCGAGGCTCCGAAAGGTGGGCGGATCGTCTTCGGCCAGCAGGGCACGTTTGACAGCCTCAACGCCCTCGTGGTCAGGGGCGTCGCGCCGGATGCGGCACAACGCTTTGTCCTGCAGAGCCTGCTCTATCGGTCGCCCGACGAGCCCTTCAGCGCTTATGGCCTGCTTGCGCGCGAGGTCGAAATGCCGGAGGACCGCAGCTTCATCGTGTTTCACCTTGACCCACGCGCGCGCTTCTCCGATGGCATGCCGGTGACGGCGGCGGATGTGCAGTTTTCCTTCGACATGCTGCGCACCCATGGCAAGCCGTTTCACCGCTCCAGTCTCGGCCGCGTGCTCCGCGTCGAGACACCGGACCCGCTGACCATCCGCTTCGTCTTCGGGCCGACAGCGGATCGGGAGAGCCCGCTGATCATCGGCTCGATCCCGATCTTCGCGAAGCACGCGACCAATCCCGAGACGTTTCCCGAAACCACCTTCACCCCGCCCGTTGGCTCCGGGCCCTACCTGATCACCGACCTGAAGCCCGGCGAAAGCCTAACGATGACACGCCGCAAGGATTTCTGGGCGGCTGACCATCCGCTGATGCGCGGCCAGCACAATGCCGATATCATTCGCTACGACTACTTTCGCGATGCCAATTCGCTGTTCGAAGCCTTCAAGGCCGGCCTCTCCGACGTCCGAGTCGAGACAGATCCGGCGCGCTGGACCACCGGTTACGACATTCCTGCAGTGCGGGATGGCCGCGTCGTCAAGCGCACCATCCGACTTGAATCGCCGAAGGGGCTCTCCGCCTTCGTCTTCAACACCCGCAAACCGGTCTTCGCGGATGCGCGGGTTCGCGAGGCGCTTGCCATGATGTTCGATTTCGACTGGGCCAACCGCAATCTGTTTTTTGGCGTCTACAAGCGCTCCGACAGCCTGTTCGCCGACTCCGACCTCTCGGCCAGCGGCAAACCGGTCACGGAGCGGGAGAGCGACCTGCTGCGGAAGCTCGGCGTCACCCTTCCTGCAAGGCTGCTTGATGGAACGTGGACTCCCTCGCAATCCGACGGCTCGGGCCGCGACCGGGATCTTGCCCGCCGGGCAGTCGATCGTCTGGCCGAAGCGGGCTACGCGCTCGATGACGGCGTGATGCGCAGGCGCGACGGTGGCGACGCGCTGGGCTTCGAGATCACGGTCACCTCGCGTCCCCAGGAACGGCTGGCCCTGAACTATGCCAAATCCCTGCAGCGCATTGGCGTGATGGCGCGGGTTCGCCTGATCGACGATGTACAGTACTGGCGCAGGCTGGCCGCCTACGATGTCGACATGGTTCAATGGGTCTGGCCGGTCTCGGCCAGCCCCGGAACCGAGCAGGCCAACCGCTGGGGTTCGGCTGCGGCCGACCGCATGGGCTCGCTCAACTATTCCGGCGTGAAGCTGCCCGCGATCGATGGCGCCATTCAGGCCATGCTGGCTTCGCGGGCACGCGAGGACTTCGCCGCGGCGGCCCGCGTGCTTGACCGGCTGGTCATGAGCCAGAATCTGGTTGTGCCCTTGTTCTACCTGCCCGAAGTCTGGATTGCCCATGCGAGGGGCGTGGCCTTCCCAGCTCGGACGGCACGCTTTGCAACTCCGATCGAAGCCCTCTGGCGCGAGACCGAAGCCGGCGCGGCCGGTCGTGCGCTCAACTGACAGGATTGAGATGCCGGCAGCACGAAAGATCACGCAGGACTTCTCGGGCATCGGCCTTGATGCACTGATCTCGGTTGCATTGCGCACGCGCGGGGCGGATCTGTTCCTGCGCGAACCGGCCCGCAAGGAGGCATGGACCGGTCTGCCGCCGGCCAATCTCACCTATGCCGATCTCGACGGGCGCGCCGGCAGGCTGGCGGCGCTGCTTGCACTGTCGCGTCTGCCCGAACGATCACAGGCACTCATCCTCGCCCCGCTCGGGGCCGAAGCCGTGATCGCCATGCTGGCGGCCTTGCGGCTCGGCCTGAGCCCCGTGCTGCTGCCGCTCTCCGCCAGCCCGGGCACGCTGCAGCATTGGCTGGATGCGGCAGGACCATGCCTGTGTATCACCGTGACCCGATGCGGCGATCTCGAACCGGCCCGCCTTCTGCGGGAGGCAGCATCGCGCTCCTTCAATGCGCGGCTGATCTGCGCCTTTGGAGCGGATGTCCCCGATGGTGCGGTCCCGATCGATGCAGTCATTGGCCACCCAGGCGCGCTGCAGGCTGCACCGGTGCCGAAATCCGGCCCGGATGTGCTTTCGATCCGGCTCGAAACCAGCCATGGTGAGCGCCAGACGATGCGCGAGGCCGACATCTTCGGCGCCGCGGTCGCGCTTGCCGAGGCAACCGGCCTGACCTCCGCTGGCCGCGTCCTGTCGTTAATGATGAGCCCGAGCCTCTGCGCGCTGGCATCGGGGCCATACCTCTCGCTCCTGTCGGGCGCAGAATACCTGCCCGTCGGCCTGTTCTCGCTCAGTGCGTTATGGAGCGGAATCGCCGATGAGAAGCCCGTGACACTGGTCGCACCGGCTTCCATTGAAGGCGCGTTGCACAAGGCCGGGATCATCGGCCATGAGAGCGTGCGCAACCTGGTCTTGATTCACTGCACCGCGCCCCTCGATCTTGTCCCCGCGCAGGACCACACGACCCGGATGTTCGACATCCAGTCGGACGCGCAACAAAACTTCATCCTGAATCCGCGCCGCAGGGGCTGATCTCAGGCTGCCTTCTTGCGCTCGGCGATCCGGACGAGATCGCGCATCAGCCGTGTTGTTGTCTTCAGCCGTTGCTCCGGTTTGTCGAGATCGCGGACAAAGACGAGCTTCATGTCCGGGCGCAGCTTGGCCGATGCGGCGCCCTGCTCTGTGACATAGGCGACGAGCCCATCGGGATTCGCATATGCGTTATCCCGGAAGGCGACAATGACGCCCTTGGGGCCGGCCTCGACCTTCTCGACATTGGCCCGGCGGCACAGCACCTTGATCGCCACAATATCGAGGAGCTGCCGGACCTCGCCGGGCAACGGCCCGAAGCGATCGGACAACTCCGCGCCGAAGCTGGCGATGTCATCATCGGTTTCGAGCGTCGACAGACGCTTGTAGAGTCCAAGCCGAAGGACGAGATCCTCGACATAGCTTTCCGGAATCATCACCGGCGTACCAATCGTGATCGTCGGGGACCACTGGTCTTCGACCGTATCGGTCATGCCGGCCTTGAGCGCTGCGACAGCCTCCTCCAGCATCTGCTGGTAGAGCTCGTAGCCAACCTCCTTGATGTGCCCCGACTGCTCGTCCCCCAGGAGGTTGCCCGCCCCGCGAATGTCGAGGTCATGGCTCGCCAGCTGGAAGCCGGCTCCCAGCGTGTCGAGCGACTGGAGCACCTTCAGCCGGCGCTCGGCCTGAGGGGTGATCTTGTTCTTCCCGTGCAGCGTGAACAGGGCATAGGCGCGGGTCTTGGAGCGGCCAACACGTCCCCGTAACTGGTAGAGCTGCGACAGGCCGAACATGTCGGCGCGATGCACGATCAGGGTATTGGCGGTCGGGATGTCGAGGCCGGACTCCACGATCGTGGTCGAGAGCAGAATATCAAACTTGCCTTCATAGAACGCGGTCATCACGTCCTCGAGCTGGCCGGCCGCCATCTGTCCATGGGCGACGGCGACCTTGCACTCCGGCACCTGCCTTTCGAGGAAGTCCTTTACCTCCGCCAGATCGTCGATGCGCGGCACGACATAGAAGGACTGCCCGCCCCGGTAGCGCTCGCGCACCAGGGCCTCGCGCACCATCAACGCGTCGAAGGGAGCAACAAAAGTTCTGACGGCCAGGCGGTCGACAGGCGGTGTGGCAATGATCGACAGATCACGCACCCCGGTCATCGCGAGCTGCAACGTGCGCGGAATCGGCGTCGCCGACAGGGTCAGCACATGGACTTCGGCGCGCAGCTCCTTCAGGCGTTCCTTGTGATTGACGCCAAAATGCTGCTCCTCATCGACGATCACGAGGCCGAGGTCCTTGAACGCGATGCTCTTGCCCAGCAGCGCGTGCGTTCCGACCACGATGTCCATGGTCCCGTCCGCGATGCCGTCCTTGACGGCTTTCAACTCCACTGCACCGACGAAGCGCGACGCCTGGCCGACTTTGACAGGCAGCCCCTTGAACCGCTCTGCAAAGGTCCGTGTGTGCTGTCGCGCCAACAAGGTCGTCGGCACGACCACAGCCACCTGCTTGCCAGCCATCGCGACGGCAAAGGCCGCGCGCAGGGCGACCTCCGTCTTGCCGAAGCCGACATCGCCGCAGATCAGCCGATCCATCGGGCGGCCGAGGCCGAGATCATCGACCACCGCGTCGATCGCGTTGAGCTGGTCTTCGGTCTCCTCATAGGGGAAGCGCGCCGCGAACTCATCATAGAGTCCCTCGGGCAGAACGAATTTCGGCGCATCCTTGAGCAGTCGCGCGGCCGCGATCTGGATCAGCTTGCCGGCGATCTCGCGAATGCGCTGCTTCATCCGCGCCTTGCGCGCCTGCCAGGCCGGCCCGCCGAGCCTGTCGAGCTGGACTTCGGTCTCCTCCGAGCCATAGCGCGACAGAAGCTCAATGTTCTCCACCGGCAGATAGAGCCTGTCGCCGGCACTGTAATGGATTTCGAGGCAGTCATGCGGCGCGCCTGCCGCCATGATGCTCTTGAGGCCGACGAAGCGGCCGATGCCATGATCGACATGGACCACGAGATCGCCCGGGCTCAGGGAGGCTGCCTCCATAACATAGTCGCTGGGCTTCTTGGTCGAGCGCCTCTCGCGGATCAGGCGGTCTCCAAGGATGTCCTGCTCCCCGATAACGGCCACATCGGGTGTCTCGAAGCCCTGCTCGAAGCCCCAGACAGCCAATCCGACGGCGGCGGGCTTCAGTTGCAGCGCCGCACGCAGCGTGCCGACAGGCTCGGCGCCCTTGAGCGCGTGATCAGCGAGCACATGAGCCAGCCGCTCGCGTGAACCGTCCGACCAGCCTGCGATCAGCACACGCTTGCCAGCAGCCTGAAGGGCCACAACATGCGCCACGACGGCGTCGAACACATTGCCGCTGTCCTGCAGGCGCTCGGCCGCAAAGCTGCGGCCAGCGCGCGCGCCGCAATCAATGATCAACCGGCCCTCGTTCTCCGGCAGCACGAAGGGCGACAGGTTGGCGTGGCCAACGGCATTGAGCCGTTCGCGCCATTCCTCGTCGGTCAGATACAGGCGTGACGGAGGCAGCGGGTTATAGGGCGTCCCCGAAGCGTTCTGCGCGAGCGCCTCTTTCCGCGCCGTGTAGTACTCGCTGATCTGGGCCAGCCGCTCGCCCTCGGCTTCCACGATCCGGGGCTCAAGAATGTAGGACGCTGCGGCGCAATAGTCGAAGACCGTGTCCATGCGCTCATGGAACAGCGGCAGCCAATGCTCCATGCCGGCGAAGCGGCGCCCCTCGCTGACGGTCTCGTAAAGAATGTCACTGCGGCTGGGGGTGCCGAATTCCGCGAGGTACCCCTGCCGGAAGCGGCGGATGCTGTCGGTGGTAAGTTGGGCCTCGCTCACTGGAACCAGGTCGAGTGCCCGCAAGGTCGCCAGCGAGCGTTGCGTCTCCGGATCAAATGTGCGGATGGTCTCGAGCGCGTCGCCGAAAAAATCAAGTCTGATCGGATTGGGCAGACCTGGTGGGAACAGATCGACAATGCCGCCGCGCACGGCGTACTCGCCGGTCTCGCGGACCGTGGAGGCCCGCATGTAGCCGCCCATGTCGAGCCAGGCCGCCAGATCCTTGGTGTCGACCAGGTTGCCCGGCGCCGCGGCGAAGCTCTGAGCCGCCACCAGTGCCCGCGCAGGGACACGCTGGAGCATCGCGTTGATGGTCGTCAGCAGCACGCGCGGCCTGGTCTCTCCGGAGCGCGACCGGGCCAGACGGGCGAGCGTCGTCATCCGTCGCGCGACGATCGCCCCGTTTGGCGACGCACGGTCATAGGGCTGGCAATCCCAGGCCGGGAGCGACAAGACCTCGATGTCCGGGGCGACGAAGCCCAGCGCCGCCTCAAGCCGCTGCATGCGCTGACCGTCACGGGCCACGAACACAGCAAGCGCCGGCGCATCGACCTTTCCCGCCAGCCGCTGCGCAAGCCCGGCCACCACCATGGAGTCATGCCCCTCAGGCACGCCACAGAGCAGCGCATGATCCTTCCGGATCAGCGCCGATGCGGCGCGGTCAAGCGAAGTCGAGGTCCTCACGGCTTGGGTCACGATATCCACACCAGTGCAGCGTTACGCCGGATCAACCCGGCGACAACAGAACAAATCAAAAAACAGAACAAATCTCAGACATGGATTGGTGCGGAGTGGGTGTGAAACACCTTCAGCCGCCGAAACAGCGGCGTGTCATAGTTCGACGGCGTCTCGGCCTTGCCGGTAATCCAGGCGTAGATGTCGCGGTCAGGCGCCTCGATCAGCAATTCGAACACAGCCAGATCGGCCTCGCTCATGATCCGGATTTCCGCATCCGTGAACGAGCCCATCAGCAGATCCATCTCGCGTGTTCCGCGATGCCAGGCGCGGAACAGGATGCGACGGCGGCGGGGCTCCAGCTCGGAACTGCTGACACTCGTGCCTGTCATCAAACCCTCCACAGCAAAAAGCAAATGCCGCGGAGCGCGTTTCGCCCCTCGGTCCGACCGTCGGTATAGCGACGCACCCAGAGCTTGTCAGCGCCAAACAGCCGGCTGCGGCAAAGTTGTGCCGGGTGCTGGCCGCTCATCCCCATGGCCGCAGAATCTTGCTATCACCCGTCCATGCGTCCCTCGCTGCTGGATCCACTGTTCGCGCCTATCACCTCCCTGCCTGGCATAGGGCCGAAGCTGGCGCCCCTCTATGACCGGCTGCTGGGCGAGGCGGATCGGCCAGCGCGCGTGCTCGACTTGGTCTTTCACCTGCCCCAGTCCGGCATTGACCGAAGGACTTCAGGCGCGATCATCGAGGCACCCACGGGCGAGACCGCCACCTTTGCGGCCCGCGTTGTCGAGCACCGCCCGGCGCCACCCGGCAAGGGCCGCACGCCCTACCGGGTGCTGGTCGAGGACGAGACCAGTGATGTCAGCCTGGTCTTCTTCAAGGCAGATCCCGGACGCATCCGCCAGATGCTGCCTGTTGGCGAGATCCGTTTTGTTTCTGGGAAGATCGAGATGTGGGACGGGCGGCGCCAGATAGTGCATCCCGACAGGGTCCTTGATCTGGCTTCCTTTCAGCGCATGCCGAGCGTCGAACCCGTTTACGGCATGACAGAGGGGTTGTCCTCGCGAATGCTGGCCCGGACTGCCGAGGCGGCTCTCGCCCGTCTGCCGAAATTGCCCGAATGGCAGGACAGGGCATGGCTCGACCAGAACGGCCTGCCGCACTTCGCCGATGCCCTGGCCGCCCTGCACAAACCGCCTGACGTCGAGGCGCTGTCACCGGACACGGTCGCCCGCCGCCGGCTCGCCTATGATGAACTGCTCGCAAGCCAACTCGCCTTGGCGCTGGTCCGCTCCATGCGCCGGCGCAGTCCCGGCCGGCGCAATGTCGGCGACGGGCATCTGATCGCAGCGCTCGCGCGCGCCCTGCCCTATGGGTTGACCCGCAGCCAGACAGAGGCGGTGGCCCAGATCCGCGCCGACATGGCCAAGCCGCAGCGCATGCTGCGCCTGCTGCAGGGCGATGTCGGCTCGGGTAAAACGGCCGTGGCGATGATGGCCATGGCGAGCGCAGCGGAGGCTGGACGGCAGTGTGCCCTGATGGCGCCAACCGAGATCCTTGCCCGGCAGCATGCCGAGCGACTCAAGGGTCAGGCCGAAGCGGTCGGCCTGACCCTGGCGCTGCTGACCGGGCGCGAAAAAGGGGCAGCGCGCGCGCGTGTGCTGGCAGGCCTGGCCGATGGCTCGATCAATCTTGTCATCGGCACACACGCCCTGTTTCAGGATCAGGTGATCTTCCACGATCTCGGGCTGGCTGTAGTCGATGAACAGCATCGCTTCGGGGTCCACCAGCGCCTGTCGATCGGTGCGAAGGGCGAGGCAGTGGACGTGCTGGTCATGACCGCAACGCCCATCCCGCGTACCCTTGCGTTGACCTGGTTCGGAGATATGGAGGTCTCGGTCCTGAGCGAAAAGCCGGCTGGCCGAAAGCCGATCACGACGCGGGCGGTATCCCTCGACCGTTATGATGACGTCGTTGAAGCGGTCGGACGTGCCATCGATTCGGGAGCGCAGGTTTACTGGGTCTGTCCGCTGGTCGAGGAGAGCGAAGCGCTTGATGTGTCCGCTGCCGCAGACCGTTTCGAGGCCTTGGCGGCACGCTTCGGCTCCAGAGCCGGCCTGCTGCATGGTCAGATGCCGGGCCGCGACAAGGATGCCGCGATGTCCCGCTTTGAAGAGGGGCAGACCGCCGTGCTCGTGTCCACCACCGTGATTGAGGTTGGCGTGGATGTCCCGAACGCATCGGTCATGGTGATTGAGCATGCCGAGCGCTTCGGGCTGGCGCAACTGCATCAATTGCGCGGCCGGATCGGGAGGGGCTCGGCGGCTTCGACCTGCATCCTCCTCTATAGGGGTCCGCTTGGCCCGGTGGCGGAAGCGCGCATCGCGATCATGCGGGAAACCGAGGATGGCTTCCGCATCGCCGAAGAAGACCTTAAGCTGCGCGGGGAAGGCGAAGTGCTCGGTACACGGCAGTCAGGCATGCCCGGCTTCAGGATCGCCCGACCCGACCTCGACGCGGACCTGCTCGCCGCTGCCCGGGACGAGGCGAGGTTGATTGTCGAAAAGGACCCGGAGTTGATGATGCAGCGCGGGCAGGCGCTGCGCATCCTGCTCTATCTGTTCGAGCGCGATGCCGCCGTCAGGCTGATCCGCGCCGGCTGATGCTTGGCTGATGCGCCACATCGGCGCTCAGTCGGCCCGCGGCGACCATTTCAGACAGGCGAGATGTACTGCGCCCTGTCTGGAATCGGCGAACAGCGGATTGCCACTCATTGTGGTCCTCAGGGCTTGCTCGATCACGCATCCGCGTTGGCGCTTGAGGCTCTCAGGAGCGCCTATCAGCCCCATGCACGGGCCCGAGGTGATTTCGAGCCCGCGCAAGGGCGTCAGAGAAACGCGGTCGGGATACTCCCGCAAGGTCGCACCAGCCGTGCCTGCTGAACCCACGACCATCAGCGCACTGATGACCCAAACCATCGCTGGAATCGGCAACTGCCGCTGCAACGAACCGACTTCGCAGGCGCCGCTTGCCGGCAAGCGACCAAGCCGCCAGGTCAGAGCAGCGATGCACGCACGACACGATACACATAAACCGATTTGCGTTTTCGGCGCAAAACGACAACAACAAGTCCGTTGCGCGCCAGTTCCGCCGCAAAAACCGCCATCAGTTCCTTCGGACATCCCATGACAGTTGCCCCGCGCCCCCTTGACCCCCAGGTCGTCGCCACGCTCGGCGCGGTCACGACCGCCACGATCACAACAATCCTTCTCAAGAAGGGTCTCAGGAATGTCTGGATACGCGGATCAAAACCGATCCGGACTGGCCAGAAGCGGCTGGTCGGCCCAGCCTTTACCTTGCGGTTCGTGCCGATGCGGGAGGATCTCGCAACCCCGGAATCGTGGTCATCGCCGATTTCGACGCGCGCAGCGATCGAGGCGATGCCCGAAGGCTGCGTGGCCGTCGCCGGCGCAATGGGGATCGTTGATTCCGGCATCTTCGGCGATATCCTGTGCGCACGCATGGCGAGGAAAGGCGTTGGCGGCCTAGTGACAGACGGCGTTGTCCGCGATCTTGCGGGCGTGCTCGGAACCGGCCTGCCGGTCTGGTGCCAGGGCGCTGCGGCGCCAGCTTCGGTCGCGGGCCTGACCTTCGTGAACTGGCAGGAGCCGATCGGATGCGGCGGTGTCGCGGTGTATCCGAACGACATTGTCGTTGTGGACGATGACGGCGCGGTGCTGATCCCACAGGCCCTCGTCGGCGATGTAATGAAGCTGGCCCCCGAACAGGAACGCATGGAAGCCTGGATCATGGACGAGATCGGAAGAGGCGCGGCGCTGCCGGGGCTCTATCCCATGAACGCCGCCACAAAGGCCCGTTACGACGCATCGAAAGGGTGACCGCATGGATCATTTCGTCTTCACACCACCGGCGGTCAGCGCCATTCCCGTCGCAGGGGGCGGGCGGTTTCCGGTTCGCCGCATCTTCTGCGTGGGACGCAACTATGCCGAACATGTGCGCGAGATGGGCGGAGATCCGGATCGCGAGGACCCTTTCTTTTTTACCAAGCCGTCGGACGCTGTCGTGATCGAGGGGGCTGCGACTCCCTACCCGCCTGCAACGTCGGACCTGCATCACGAGATGGAACTGGTCGTGGCGATCGGCGCGGGCGGTGCACAGATCGATGAGGCCCATGCGCTCGACCACATCTTTGGCTACGCTGCGGGTCTGGACATGACGCGTCGCGATCTCCAGGCGGCTGCCAAGAAGGCAGGCCGGCCCTGGGACATGTCGAAGGGCTTCGATGCCTCGGCTCCAGTCGGCGACATTACCCCGGCAGCCACAATCGGCCATCCGTCGTCGGGGCTGATCGAACTTACTGTCAATGGCAAGGTGCGCCAGTCATCAGACTTGGCGAAGATGATCTGGACCGTTCCCGAGACCATCGCGTATCTCTCGCGGCAGGTGCGGTTGTGCTCTGGCGACCTGATCATGACGGGGACGCCTGAAGGCGTCGCTGCTGTGGTCAGGGGTGATGTGCTCGAAGGCCGCATTGCCGGCGTGGGCAGTGTCCGCACGCAGATCAGCTGAACGCAGGGCAGCGCGCGTCCCCGAAATGGGTAACAGGTCGGAGCGCCGCAGGCCTCGTCTGCAGAAACATGCCGCACTTCGGGGCCTTGCAGCCCCGGCAACTCGCCATCGGGGTACGCAACGCTCCAATTTCATCAGATGAAATCGCCATAAGGTCGGTACAGCGGAACTCTTCGCCGTCCGGTCGCCTAGTACCCCCCCGGCTCAGACGTCGAGGTCTGAAGGGTGCGCGTCGCACGCATCGAGGGCCCTGCCGGTGCAACAGTTGAAGCCGAACCGCTGGGTCCGGATGTCGACTGACAGGAGGCCAACCCCAGAACGACGACTGTGAACAGCAACAGAAACAAGGGCTTCACCATAACTGTTTCCCTCACTTTAACCCCGCAGATCCGCAGCCACGCTCGGCCTACGTGGTTATTGCGGCTGAAATCAGGCGACTAGAGCATGCTGTTTTCTGAAGGAATCGGGGTTCCCAAATCAGCTTGGTTCTGATTCAAACTCCGTGCTGGAGAGCGAGGCCAGCATGGATGACGCGACCTTACTCTGAAGACCTCCGTGAACGGGCGTTGCTGCGCGCCGATGCGGGCGAGACAATCCGTCAGATAGCAGCGGCATTGCAGATCAGTCCTTCGTGTGTCT